>JBJOEZ010000012.1:0-84694 GCA_046048995.1 Verrucomicrobiota bacterium
TGGATGGCGTCGGCCGCCGAGTCGCCGGGGCACCTGAAGTATGCGCCGGACCGGGAGGCGGACATCCTGCATCTCAAGCTCGAGGTGACGCCCGACTTCGCGCAGCGCACGGTGGCCGGGGTGGCCACGGTGCGGTTCCAGCCGGTGGGCAAGCCGCTGGCTGAGTTGCGGTTGGACGGGGTCGATTTGCGCGTCAGCGCCGTAACCGCCAGTGGCGTGCCTGTGGCCGGGTGGCAGTCCACGGGTCAGGAGGTGGTGGTGACCTTCGCGGAGCCGCTGCCCGCCGGCCGGGAGGCGACCGTGGTGGTGACCTACGAGGCCGTGCCGCAGAAGGGCCTCTACTTCCGGACCCCGGCCATGGGCTACAGGCCGGAGGACATGCACGTCTGGACGCAGGGCGAGCCGTTTGAGGCCCGGCACTGGTTTCCGTGCGTGGATGCCCCGAATGAGAAGTTCACCAGCGAGGTGATTTGCCATGTGCCCCCGGCCATGGCGGTGCTTTCCAACGGCCGGCGGGTGGGCCAGCCCACCACCAATGCGGCGGGCCTGAAGGCGGTCCACTGGCTGCAGGACAAACCGCACACCGCCTACCTGATTGCCATGGTGGCCGGGCATGTGAAGGGGATTTTTGACCGGCATGGCGACCTGGAGCTGGGGTTCTACACGCCGGTCTCCCAGTTCGCCGAGGCCACGAACTCCTTCCGGGAAACCCGCGAGATGATGGAGTTTTTTGAGCGCGAGATTGGCGTGCCCTTCCCGTGGGCGCGCTATGACCAGGTGGTGGTGGATGATTTCAGCTGGGGCGGCATGGAAAACACCACGTTGACTATTCTGACCGACCGCACGCTCCACCGGTCCGAGACGGAGAATCTGGTGCAGAGCGTGGGCTTGGTGGCGCATGAACTGGCGCACCAGTGGTTCGGGGATCTGGTGACCTGCAAGGACTGGAGCCACCTGTGGTTGAATGAGGGATTTGCCACCTATTACACCCACCTCTACGAGGGGCACCGGAGCGGGCGCGACTCGATGCTCTACGGCCTGCGCCAGGCGGCCAAGGGGTTCATGGCCACGGCCAATGACACCAACGCCATCGTGCGCCGGGACTTCAACAGCCCGGAAGAGCAGTTTGGCTTCCATGCCTACCCCAAGGGGGCGTGGATTCTGCACATGCTGCGCTCCGAGCTGGGGCCCGAGCTGTTCCGGCGTTGCGTGAAGGTCTACCTCGATCGCCACGCCTACGGGACGGCCACCACCGACGACCTGCGCCAGGTCTTTGAGGAATTGAGCGGGCGCACCCTGGACCAGTTCTTCAACCAGTATGTCTACCACGCCCACCAGCCGGCGCTGAACATCAGCTACAGTTGGGATGAGCGCACGCGCCTGGCGCGCATTTCGGTGGCGCAGGTGCAGCGGTTGAGCGAGGACGTGCTCCTGTTCAATGTGCCATTGAAGGTCCGGTTCCATGGGGGGACCGGGCACGTGGACCGGGTGCTGCGGGTGAAGGCCAAGGAGGAGGACTTCTATGTGGCCCTGCCGGAGACTCCACGGGGCGTTCGCATGGACCCGGACACGGAGTTGCTGGCGAAGATTCAGTTCACGCCGCCGGCCGGCATGCTGGACCGGCAATTGCAGGATGGCGGCGACATGGTGGGGCGACTGCTGGCGGTGGAGCAACTGAGCGGCAAGGCGGAGGCGCTCGGCAAGCTTGAGCGGGTGCTGACCAATGACACGTTCTGGGGCGTGCGGTTGGCGGCGTCCCAGTCCATCCGGGCCATCGGCACGGACGATGCCCTGGAAGCCCTGGTCCGGTCCGCCCGTCAGCAGGACGCGCGCGTGCGCCGGCAGGTGGTGCAGGACATCGGGGGATTCCTGAAGCCCGCGGCCCGGGAGTTTGCCCTGCGCGTGGCCCGGGAGGAGAAGAACCCGGAGATCCGGGCCTCGGCCCTGGCCACCTTGGGCGCCTGGCAGGGGACTGATGGGGTGCGGGCCGAGTTGCTCAAGGGCTTGCGGATGGATTCCTACCGGGGCCAAGTCCCGGCCGGGGCACTGACGGGCATCCGCGGCCAGGATGACTCGTCCTACCTGCAGCCGGTCCTGGAAACGGTCGCCCGCCGGGAGAAGGACTGGCCCTCGGGCGTGGTGGGGCAAGGCTTGGAAACCCTCGCCTGGCTGGCGCGGCAGGAGGACAAGAAGGATGCGGTCCGGGAGTTTCTCGTGGCGAGGGTGAACAGCCCGCGGCGCCGTGTCCAGCAGGCCGCCCTGGCCGGACTGGGAACCCTGGGCGATCCGAAGGCGATGGCCGTGCTGGAAAAATTCAGCAGCCTGCCGGCTGACAACCGTGAGCGAGCGACCGCGGAACGCTCGCTCACCGCGTTGCGGGAGGCCCGGCGACCCTCCGTGGAGTTGGGCTCCCTGCGTGGCGATGTCAGCAAGCTCCAGCAGGAAAACCGGGATCTCCGCAAGGAACTCGACGACCTCAAGCGCCGCCTGGAGGCGGTGGTTCCCAAGGCGGCCCCGGCCAAGGAAACCAAGAAGTAAGGCCGAGTCCCGACAGGGCAGGGGACGGCGCCGGCGTTGTCCTCAGCGCAGGGTGGCGCCCTTCACAACCTGTTCCACGAGGGCCTCGGTCTTCCACTCGTTCTCCACCGTCACATACTGGACACGGCCGTTGGCGTCGATCACCACGGTGCGCAGGTTGTGGTTGGGCAGGGCCTCCGGCGTCTCGCGCCAGAATTGCAGGCCGAACTGTTCCGCCAGAGCGGTGATGTCCTCCAGGGTGCCGGTGGCGAAGCTCCAGTGGCGCGGGTCGGCGTCATAGGTCTTCGCGTAGCCACGCAGCCGGGATGGGGTGTCATAGGCCGGGTCGATGGTCACGCTGATGAAGTGCCAATTGGTGGGGCCGCCTGCTCTGGCCTTCAACTGGTCCTGGGTCTCCTGCAGTCCCTTGCTGGCCCGCGGGCAGAAGGTCGGGAAAGGGCAGCGGGTGAAGATGAAGTTCAGCACCAGGGCCTGGCCCTTGAACTCGCTCAGGCGGATGGTCGCGCCCGCCTGGTTGGTCAGCGTGTATTCCGGCAAGGGGTCGCCAATCGACAGCGGTTCCACGTAGCGAACCCGGCGCAGGTTATCCGGGGCGGTTGCCGCCGGCACATTGGTCCAGCCCACCCGCCGCACCTGGTCGATCCACCCGTCGTCCTCGGTGACCACCATGCGGAAGGTCACGATGTCACCCGGTTTCAGCCCCGTCAGTTCGGCCTCGTTCGTGACGGTCAGGTCCATCGTCATTGCCGGCATGTAGCCCGGGATGGCCTCGTGGGCGATCTTCACGGTTTTTCGGTCGTCCATGACCTGGCGGATGGTGCCCTTGACCTGGTAGGTGGTGGGACCACTGGAGCAGGAGGTGGCGGCGAGCATGGCCAGCAGGCCGAGCAGAAGGAAAAGTTGTTTCATCGGCAAAACCACGGTGTGTGCATGTGTGCCAAGGGGGCGTGCCCGGTTGGCGTGGGGCAAAGTTGCAGGGCGGCCCGCGGCGCGCAAGCGAGTTCCCGGATGGGCCTGGGTGCCACATTTTGATGGGCGCACCCATCGCTTTGTGCCTAAGTAGCCCCACCCCTGATGAAAACCGTGCCGGAAAAAACCGTGGAACGGGTCTGGCGTCGCGTCAACGACGCGACGCCCGAGGATGGGCAGGCCATGCTGGGCCGCATGATGGAGGAGCAGCCCTTTATTGGCGCCTACCTGCTCGCCATGGAGGAGGTGCTGATGCCCCCGGAGGAACGGGGCGGCCTGCTGATCATGGGCTTGATTGTCTGGCAGGCCCTCTCGACCGGCAACCCGGGATTGGCCGTGGTCACGCAGGAACAGCTCGAGGCGGCGGAAAGCGCGAACATCCGATTCCTCGAGGAACTCGAGGCCGGATCCGAGATGGCGTTTGCGGAGGGCATGGCCCGCCTGCTCGATACCTACAACCAAAGCCCCCTCCTCGGGGCCCTCCTCGAGGGGTTGATGTCGGATCATGCGGAGGATCCGGAGGCGGCGCCCGACGTTGTCGGCATGGCGTTGCTCCACCTCAAGACGGTGCTGGACGCCCTGGACCAGGCCGGTCCCCAGGCGCCTGCCAGCGAGTAGGCTGGGAACTCAGAGTCGGATGAACTCGTGCCGGATCCGGCCGGGTTCGAGGTGCAGGAGGGCCGCGGATCGTTCCAGCCGAAACCGTTGGCGCCCGGCGTAGCCGGGGTTGAAATAGAACCGGCCTTGGTGATGTTCCGCGCAGGGTTTGTGCGTGTGCCCAAACACCACGATCCCTGCCCCAGCCTGGGCCGCCCGGCGCTCCACCTCCGGGGCGAGGCGCCCCGGCTCCACAATGTGGTGCAGCAGCAGGGTGTGCCCGCCGAGTTGCACCACCTCCGTCTCGCGCAGGTGCAGTTCAGGGTCGTTGTTTCCCCGAATGGCGGTCACCGGGGCCAGAGCCTCCAAATGCGCCAGCAGGGCAGGGGGGCCAATGTCCCCGGCATGCAGGATGTGTTTCACGCCCACCCAGGCTTTCAGGAGGGCCGGGTCGAGGAATCCGTGGGTGTCGGCGACCACCCCGATCTTCACGGGCGGGCCTGGGCCGCCGATTCCTCGGAAGAACTGGAGGACGACGATCCCGGTTGGCTGGGCTCGGCGCTGGCTTCCTCCTCCGGTGCCGCCGAGGTCAAGGATTCTCCCAAACGCATCGCGCCCACAAACAGGGCGGTGAAGAGGCCGCCGCTGAGCAGGGTGTTCCGGAAGAAGGTCCACGTCGGGGGCCACCCGGGGGTCCCCACCGTAAGGGCTTGGATCCACCCGCTGAAGGTCTTGGGGTAGGGCTGGGTCGACTCCGTCAACCACGCTCCCGTGTTGCTGATGAGGTAAAAGACGACGGCCCCCAGCAGGCCTCCCCCCACCAGCTTCCACCAGGCTGCCGCGGGCTGAAACCGGCGACCCAGAAAGACCAGGGCACCATAACTGATCGACAGGTAGAGCAGGCTCCAGGACCAGATGGTCATCTGATAATAGAAATGGGTGAGCAGCACGTTGGTCGCGATGAGGGTGCTTAAAGGCAGCCACCAAGCCAGTCGCCCGGGCAGGAAGACCCCGCAGCAGAAGGCCAAGGCATAGGCGGCGCTGAAATTGTTGGGCAGGGCGCCCGGCCAGCGGCTCAGGGCGAAGGCCAACATCAATGCCACGGGCAGCCAGATGCTGGGGCTGGGCTTTTGTTTCACGCGGGGTGATGTTATGCGCCGGCGCCGGGCTGGCAAGCCAACGCTCCACTTGGGGTGTTCCCGTGCAGGGTCGTCCACCTGCGGAGGCAGGATGGATCATGCGGAAGGCTCGACAGCCAGCAGCCGCCTCAGCTAGGCGTGTTGCCGCCTCCGCGAGGGAGGCGCTTGGTTCCGCCGCCCGATGTCATTCCTTTTCGATATCGTCCATGAGGACTCCGACCTGCTGGTGGTTGACAAGCCGGCTGGGTTGGTCTGCCACCCTACCAAGGGCGACGCCTATTCCAGCCTGATCAGCCGCGTGCGCCTCCACCTTGGCCCGGGTGGAGATCCGCAACTGGTCAACCGCCTCGACCGTGAAACCAGCGGGTTGGTCATCGTGGCCAAGAACCCAACCTCAGCCCGCCACTGGCGACGGTCCTGGGAGGCTGGCAACGTGCGCAAGACCTACCTCGCCATCGTCCACGGCCATGCCGCCAGCTCGGGTTGCGTGGAGGCGCCGCTCGGCAAAGATGTCGCAAGCCGGGTGGCCATCAAGGACTGCGTGCGCGCGGATGGATTGCCAGCCCGGACGAACTTTGACCTCCTGTGCCACTTCCATCGGCCGGAGGGACCGTTCTCCCTTCTGCGTGTCCAGCCACTGCAGGGTCGCAAGCATCAGATTCGCATTCACCTGGCCCATGTGGGGCATCCCATAGTGGGTGATAAAATCTACGGGGGTAATGAAGAACTCTATTTGGCCTTCGTTGTGGGCGCCCTAACCGCCAACCAAGAGGCTGAATTACTCACCAAAGAGCATTTGCTGCATGCACAAATTGTTGATTTAGAGATTGATGGAACGAAAACGCGGTTTGCTGCGCCGGCTGTTCCCCGGTTCGAGGAGTTCTTCCCGCCAATCGGACCTCATCTGGTTGTATGACTGGAATATGTTGGTGCAAAGAGGGTTGTGTTTTTTTTGGGGGTTTCGATTAACTTTTTGGTGCCAGTCGCCGATGGTCACCTTGGCTCCGAACAGTGTTGCCTGTGTGTTCAAAAAAAATCGGAAAAAAATTGACAGTGACGCCAACCGCTGAGATGGTATCGCCACACACAGTTCCTCCAACACACCAACAACACACATGAGAACCAAATCGATCATCCTTACTCTGGCTGTGGGCGCGATGAGCGTTGCCTCCTCGATGGCCCAAGTCTACTCGGTTAACGCCGTGGGCTACGTGAACATCACGTGCAACCCTGGCTTCAACATGATTGCCAATCAGTTGAACCCGACCTCGAGCACGCTTGAGGCCCTGATCCCGAATGCTCCTCCGGGAAGCCAGATCTTCAAGTTCACTGGCACTGGCTACAACATTGCCACCTTTGACGAGTTCGACCTCGCTTGGACCTACGCTGCTCCTGCGACCTCGGCCAACATGGCCCTGACTCTGGGCCGCGGCGTGTGGTTCAACAACGCGGGCACGACCCCGTTCACCGTCACCTTCCTGGGCGAAGTTCCCCAGGGCACCCTGACCACCCCGACGCCGACTGGCTTCAACATGGTTGCGTCCCAGGTTCCCCAGGCTGGTCCTGTGGATACCCTCGGCCTGACCGGTGGCCCTGGTGACCAGATCTATCGCTTCGCCAATCCCGGCGGTTACACGGTCTACACCTTCGACGAGTTCGACCTCGCGTGGTTGCCCAGCGTTCCCAGCCTGAATGTTGGCGAAGCCGTCTGGCTCAGCCGTGCGCCTGGTTCTCCGACCAGCTGGACCCGGACCTTCTCGGTGAACTGATGTTGTTGCCGATCAGGTTATCCCTTCAGTAAACAAACCCAAAAACTCAAACTACTCATGAAAAAGACAGTCATACTGGCCGCCTTGCTCATGAGCGCCATCGGCGCCCATGCTCAGGGAACGGTTCAGTTCGTGAACAACAGCGGCACCGCGTTCCGCGCTCCGGTTTACATCGGTGCCGCGGGCGAGGAGTTCAAACAGGGTAACACGGGCGCTGGCATTCCTGCTGGCACCCAGACCTACCTCGGCGCACTGGCAGCCGGCACTGGTTACACCGCCGCCCTCTGGGCGAAGGTTGGCACCGGTCAGACTGAGGCCAGCTTGGACCAGATCGCCACGACCTCGTTCCGCACGGGCACGGCCGCTGGCTTCATGACCGCCGTGACCGCCACGGTTCCCAACTCGCCGATCGATGGCAACGCCTACTCCGGCACGTTCCAGGTTCGCGCTTGGGACAACCGCGGTGGCACCATCACCACGTGGGCTGCTGTCCTTGCTGACCCCACGATTGCCTCCGGCAAGTCGACCCTGTTCGACGCGGGTCCGCTCGGTGGCACCGGCACGCCGCCGGCCACGCCGCCTCTGCTCACGGGCCTCCGGAGCTTCAACCTGGTCGCGGCCCCCGTCCCCGAGCCTTCGGTCATCGCTCTGGGTGCCCTCGGCCTCGGGGCTCTGCTCCTCCGCCGGATTCGCAAGTAATCCAGGCTGAAATCCTCTCACGAGAGCCGCTCGCAAGAGCGGCTCTCTTTTTTTTGCCATTGACGCACCAGACGGGATAACTACTCTTTCCCTCCTTCTTTGGCGCGTTCGTCTATCGGCTAGGACGGGGCCCTCTCAAGGCCTAAAGACGGGTTCGATTCCCGTACGCGCCGCCATCTTCAGCAGGCCTTCCCGCAATCGGCCCTCGGTTTGCGTGTGCGCCGCCGCCTATATGCTGCAGCTGTGCCGGCAGGCGCTGAATTGCGACGTGGACTCGTCCACCCAATCGAACTCGGCATAGCGGTGGCGCCGCTGACGCGGCAAGCTGACTTGAGGGATGGCGGAGTGGGGTGGGCTCAGGGTTGGATCCATGCCTGTGCCCCAGGCCGGAGTATAGTTGCCACGGGAGCGGCTTAGCCCGAACGACCCACGAGAAGAGGGTCGAAGTGGTTTCGCCCCTCGAGGACGGAACTCCTGTGAGGCTGCCGCCAGTCCCGGCAGGGCGGCCGCTACCCGGTCCTATCCAGTGCGGGTCGATTCCACCCTTCGAATCCCCTAGGTGCCGTGGCCGCTACTGCCCACCCGGAATGCCGTCCGACTTCCTTCGGACTTCCTTGCTACTCCCTTCGCTCATCCTCGCTGGTCCGGGTGGGTCCAGATTGGTCCGGGTTGATGATGGGCAACCCCGCCCGGGCCCATCTGCGGAGGGGGGCTCCTAGGTTAAACCCCCGTCATTTTTCCAATGCGAGCAGAGGTTCTGGACGCGTCGTTTTGGCTCAACTCGAGGTTGCTGCCCGAGGTCCACCCGCGCTGGCTGAGCGATGCCTTAGTGGCTGCCCATGAATGCATGGTTGTGATGGGTGTCCTTTTCCGCATTGACCCTTGGGATGGCTTCATTAGGCTCGCGCCACTTTGCGGTGGGTGGTGTGGTGCGGCACTCCGGCTTGCGTGCTCCCCAATCCACAGACCGGTCCATTACAGCACTTCCTTGCATGAGGCCCTTCCAAATCATTTTTAATCCCACCAGTGCCGCCGAGTTGGCGCGCATGCCGAAGGAGCTGCAGTTGGGTATCCTGGGGGAGTTTCGCGGGTTGCCGCAGGAGGTCAGGACCACGGAACTGGAGCGTTTCGGCAAGCTGGAGCGCGGGGGGCGCGCCCTGCACCGGTTCCGGATTGGGGATTACCGGGTGTATTTTGAGCGGCACGACCTGGGGGTGGTGGTGCACCGCATCCTGAGCCGGAACAGCCTGAAGGATTTCCTGTTTCGGTCGAGCCTGCCCACAGGGGAGGACGAGGCGTTGCAGGACAACCCCAAGTTTTGGGAACTCATCGAATCCGCCCGATCCCCGGCCTGAGGCCGCGGATCAGTGGTATTCCTGGAGCGCCCGGACGGCGTAGCCGGACTTCCGGAGGGCGGCGATGCCCAGCACGGCGGCGCGCGCGCCGCTAAGGGTGGTCATGATGGGGGTCCCGGTGTAGACGGCGGTGGTGCGGATCTTCACTTCGTCGGCGCGGGGACTCATGCCTTCGGGAGTGTTGAGCACCATTTGGATTTCCCCGTTCTTGAGCAGGTCGATGGCGTTGGGACGGCCCTCCGCCAGTTTGTGGACGCGTTCCACGGTGAGGCCGGCCGCCTCGAGAACATCGGCGGTGCCGGAGGTGGCGCAGAGCTTGAAGCCAAGGTCGGCGAACTGGCGGGCGATGGGCACGACGTGCTGTTTGTGGGCGTTGCTGACGCTGATGAAGATGCGTCCCTTGAGGGGCAGGGGGGCGCCCGCCGCCATCTGGCTTTTGGCGTAGGCGATGCCGAGGTCGGCGTCCAACCCCATGACCTCGCCGGTGGACCGCATTTCCGGGCTGAGCAGGATGTCCTGGCCGTGGAAGCGGTTGAAGGGGAAGACGCTTTCCTTGACCGCCCAATAGGCAGGGGTGATTTCCTTGGTGAAGTCCAGTTCGCGGAGTGTTTTGCCGGCCATGACCTTGGCGGCGAGCTTGGCCAGGGGCACGCCGATGGCCTTGCTGACGAAGGGGACCGTGCGGCTGGCGCGCGGGTTGACCTCGAGGACGTAGACCTTCTCGCCCTTGACGGCGTACTGCACGTTCATGAGACCGATGACGCGCAGTTCCCGCGCCATGGCGTGGGTGTAATCCCGGATGGTCTGGAGCACCTGCGGGCTGAGGGTGTGCGGGGGGAGGACCATGGCGGCGTCGCCCGAGTGGACCCCGGCGAACTCGATGTGCTCGAGGATGCCGCCAATCACGCTGGTTCCCTGGGCCGGGTCGGGGAACTGGCCGACGTCGGCGATGCAATCGACATCCACCTCGGTGGCGTCCTCGAGGAACTTGTCCACCAGGACGGGCCGTTCGGGCGAGGCCTCGACGGCGAAGCGCATGTAGTGGGACAGTTCGGCGTCGCTGTAGACGATTTGCATGGCGCGGCCGCCGAGCACAAAGCTGGGGCGAACGAGCACGGGGTAGGTGAGTTGCTTGGCTACCGCAAGGGCCTCGGCCTCGTTGGTGGCGATGCCGTTGGGAGGCTGAGGAATGCGCAGCTTGTCGAGCATGGCGGCGAACAGCTTGCGATCCTCCGCGATTTCGATGCTCTGGGGGCTGGTCCCGATGATGTGGACACCGTTCTTCTGGAGCCCGAGCGCCAGGTTGAGCGGTGTTTGGCCCCCGAATTGCGCGATGGCCCCGTCGCACTTCTCCCGCTGGTAGATGTGAAGGACGTCCTCCAGGGTGAGCGGCTCGAAGAACAGCTTGTCGCTGGTGTCGTAGTCGGTCGAGACCGTCTCGGGGTTGGAGTTGACCATGATCGACTCGTATCCGTCCTCCTTCAGGGCGAAGGCGGCGTGGACGCAGCAGTAGTCGAATTCGATGCCCTGGCCGATGCGGTTGGGGCCGCCGCCGAGGATCATGATTTTCCGGCGCGTGCTGGGGCGGATCTCGTCGTCACCCCGATCGTAGGTGCTGTAGTAATAGGGCGTGTAGGCCTCGAACTCGGCCGCGCAGGTGTCAACCAGCCGGTAGCTGGGCACCAGTCCCAGCCGCTGCCGCTCGGCTCGGATGGCTTCCTCGGTGGTGCCGGTCAGGTGGGCTATCTGGCGGTCGGAAAAACCGAGGTTTTTGGCGCGGGTCAGCGTATCGGCGTTCATGGGCGCAGGATGCGGAACAAAATGTCCCGCAGAGGAAAAGGCAAGGTTCCGTGGGTGTCGAGCGGGAAAAGGGGCGTGGGGCTGGGTCGCGACTTTTTTGTTCCCTTCACTGGAGGGCCTCACTATTTTCGCGTTAATCCATGAGTGCCATTCCACTCGAAGACAGCGCCAGCGACATTGTGGGCAAGGCCCAGCGGGGACTCAAGCTGTCCGACGAGGGGTTGGCGCGCCAGGCGGGCGTGGCCCCGGAGGCCCTGGCGGCGGCCAAGGCGGGCCAGGCGGATGCGGCCGTCCTGCGGGCGTTGGCGGCTCCGCTCGGCCTGGGCGCGGAGCGCTTGGTTGCCATGGCCAGCAAGGCCTACCAGCCACAGCCCCGGCACGTGGCCGGGTTGGCCCAGTTCAACACGGTCTATGAGGACATGACCGTGAACAGCTACCTGGCGTGGAAGCCGGGGCAGGGGGGGGCGGTGGCCTTTGACACGGGGGCTGATTGCGGGCCGATGCTCGAGTTTGCGCGTGCCCAAGGCCTGAAGATTGAGCTGATTCTCCTGACGCACATCCACACCGACCACATCCTCGACTTGGCGCGCCTGAAGGCGGCCACCGGGGCGGTCGCAAGGGTGAGTGCAGTGGAGCCCACGCCGGGAGCCGAGCCCTTCACGCTCCCGCAGCAGTTCGCCGCGGGAGGCCTGCAAATGGAGGCGCGCCCAACCAGCGGGCATGCCGCCGGGGGCATCACCTATGTCATCCAGGGGCTGGCCCAGCCAGTGGCGGTGGTGGGTGACGCGTTGTTTGCCGGCAGCATGGGCGGAGGCATGGTCAGCTACGCGGATGCCCTCGCCAACAACCGCCGCCACATCCTAACCCTGCCGGACAACACCGTTGTTTGCGCCGGCCACGGCCCGCTGACCACGGTGGGCGAGGAAAAGCTCCACAACCCCTTTTACCCGGAGTTCCATTAGGACCCGGTCCGTTCCAACCCCAGAGCAAATCCACCTATGGCAGAAAGAATCGGAGTCGTCGGCGTCGGTCGCATGGGCGCGAACATGGCCCGCCGCCTGAAGGAAGTGGGCTATCCCGTCACGGCCGTGTATGACGTCCGCCCGGCGGCGGCGGAGTCCCTGGCCCGCGAACTGGGCGCGGAGGTCTGCCTGTCCCTGGCCCGGGTGACCGCCCTGGCCGATGTCATCATCACCGTGGTCACGGACGATGCCGCGATGCATCGCATCTTCCGCCCGGCCAAGCAGGGGGATTCGCTGCTGGCGGGGGCCAAGGGGCGCGTGTTCATCAATTGCGCCACCCTCAGCCCGGACGTGCATGTCGAGGTCGAGAAGCTGTGCCGCAAGGCGGGGGCGGAATCCCTGGAAGCCTGCATGGCCTCCAGCATCACCCAGGCGCGGCAGGGCACGCTCTACCTGATGTGCGGTGGCAGCGAGGCCACCTACAACCGCGTGCAGCCGATCCTGGCAAAGCTGAGCGCTTCCATGCGTTACATCGGCAAGGCCGGCCAGGCGGCCGTGGTCAAGGCCCTGGTCAACATGGTGATGAACATCAACACCGCCGGGCTTGCCGAGGGCCTGGGGCTGGGGGCCGCCTTCAAGCTGGACCTGGCCATGCTGCGCGAGGTGTTTTCGCAGACGGGCGCCAACTCCCGCGTGCTGCAGACCGATGGCGAGGACATGCAGAACCGCGATCATTCGTGCTTCTTCAGCGCCTCGCACGCGGCGAAGGATTCCGGCATTGCGCTGGCGTTGGCCAAGAAACAGGGCCTGAACCTGCCCCTGGCCGCCGCGACCTACAAGCAATACGCCCGCATGACGCAGGAGGGCCTGGGCGAGCTCGACAAGAGCGGCATTGCTGAACTGACCTTCAAGGGACGCCACAAGGGTTCGCGGCGTGCCCGCAAGTGACGGGCGCGCACGGCCGCCAGTCCCCGTCGCGGAGGGGGCTGGGGTTGCCTGCCGTCATCCATCCGCGTCCTCCTGACCATGGCTGAGTTGGCCGGCTCCCCGCCTCCCTCGCCGCTGCGGCTCCTGCTTGGGGTCCATGGACTTATCCTGCTGCGGCGCCTCAAGGGGGTGCGCGAGCAGTCCCGGTTGTTGACCACTGTCATCGGGCTCTTCCTGGCGGGCTACTTCGCGCTGGCGTTCTGGCTGTTCTATGCCGGGTTGCGCTTCATCGCCCGGTTTCCCGGCCTGGGCACCGTGCTGACGGAGCGGCTGATGTTCCTGCTCTTCGCCTTCCTGCTGCTCCTGCTCCTGCTGAGCAACCTGGTCATCAGCTACTCGAACCTGTTTCGGAACCGGGAAACAACCTACCTGCTGACCCTGCCGGTGGGGACGGACACCATCTTTCAGTGGAAGTGGATCGAGTCCACCGTGCTGGCCTCGTGGGCCTTCCTGTTCCTGATTGCGCCCTTGCTGGCGGCGTTTGGACTGACCCGGGGGGTCCCCTGGCATTTCTATGTGGTGACGCCGTTTCTGGTCGCGCTCTTCATTGCCCTCCCGGCGGCGGCCGGGGCCTTTTGTGCGGTGAACCTGGCGCGCTTCCTCGACCGGCGGGTCTTCCAGGTGGTGGCGGTCGGGGCCATGGCCGCGCTGATTGTGGGGGCGGCCATCTGGTTTCGACCGGAGCCCGTGTCGGAGCAGGAGACGGAGACCCGTGTGTTGGCGGTGCTGGACAAGATGCTGTATCGGACCCAGTTCGCGCAGTTTCCGCTCCTGCCCAGCTACTGGCTGAGCACGAGTGTGCTGCAGTGGGCGGAAGGGGCGCTGCTGGCGGCGGGGTTCTTTGTCCTCGTGCTGCTGAGCCACGTGAGTTTCTTCGGGTTGCTGGTGTTCACGCGCATGGGCGGGCTCTTTTATGACGCAGCCTCCGCGGTGCAGAGCCGGGCCAGCGTGTTTGGGCGCTGGGCCTGGTTCCAGGCCCGGGCCGGGCGCCGCCGGGAGCTGGACCTGCGTCCCAGTTGGCTGGAGCGAATGGTGGCGCGGTTATCCTTCCTGCGTCCGGACATCCGGGCCTTGGCGGTCAAGGATGTGCGCATGTTCTGGCGGGACACCACGCAATGGGCGCAGTCGCTCATGCTCTTTGGCCTGCTGGCGGTTTACATCTTCAATCTCCGCCATTTCTCGCAGCAGTTGCAGAGCCCCTTCTGGACCCACTTGGTGTCGTTCCTCAACCTGGGGGCCTGCTCCCTGAATCTGGCCACGCTGACCACGCGCTTCGTCTATCCGCAATTCTCCCTGGAGGGACGCCGGCTTTGGATTGTCGGCATGGCCCCGCTCGGCTTGGTCAATGTGGTGCGAACCAAGTACTGGCTGGCGGCCATCACCTCGCTGCTCCTGACGCTGGGACTGATCACCCTCTCCTGTTACATGCTGGAACTGGGTTGGGGGCGCACCCTCTTCTTTGGCGGCGCCATCACGGTCATGACCCTGACCCTGAATGGACTGTCGGTCGGTTTGGGGGCGTTGTATCCCAACTTCAAGGAGGATAACCCGAGCAAGATTGTGAGCGGCTTTGGCGGAACCTTTTGCCTCGTGCTCAGCTTCCTCTACATCCTGGCCTCGGTGGTGCTGCTGGGCCTGGCCGCGCCCTGGGGCAGGGCGGAGGCCGCCTCCTTCCTGCGTGTGCTGCTGTCCCTGAGCGGTTTTGCCGCCCTGTCCGTCCTGGCAGGCGTGGTCCCCTATCAGCTGGGCCTGCGACGCGTGCGGGTCTTTGAACTCTGACCCCGTCGGCGTTTCCGGGGCCTGGCGTTGGACGGGATGGGTCCGTCTGCGGGCACCGCGTTGCGCAAGCCACGGCGCGCCGCCTGCAGTTCCGTCGGGGTGTTGATATTCAGCAGGCCGGGTCCCTCGCTTTGGGGCGGTCGCAGGCGCCGGGCGCGGAGTCGCCGGGCCAAACCCTGCAGGGCATGGTGGCCGGACTGGAGTTGTTGCTCGACCGAGGCGCGTGCCGAGGCGGGGAGGGCAAAGGGGAACCCCACCCGGCCATCCTGGCAGGTGAAGACGGCGCGATCCCTGGCACAGGCTTCCCCGGCGATGCGGGCCATCCACCCCTCACTCACGAAAGGCATGTCGCAGGAAAGGAAAAGGACGGGGCCGTGGGGGTTCTGGAGGAGGGCTGTATGGACTCCGCCCAACGGGCCGCAACCGGGCACATGGTCCCTCCGGATGACCACCACGCGGGGCGTGACGCGCAGGGCCGTGGCGCGGATGCGGGAAAGTAGGCTGCGGCCGCCCAGGTGCAGACGGGCCTTGTCCCGCCCCATCCGGGAACTGCGCCCCCCGGCGAGGATGCAGGCGACGAGGGTCCCTGCGCCCGGCGGCGAGGTCTGCTGGGATGCTGTAGGATGTTGCAATCGCACTACTTATGCATCCTGTCGGTCGAAAAATAAAGGTTGCCCTGAACGGGTTCTTTGCTAGCCTCCGCTTCCCCTTGGCGGGTTCGTCAAGGGGATAACGGCCATCAATAGTGCCGCTCCCGCGTGGGGGCAGCCGGCCACAACCACATCGAAACCAATCCCGTGTTCCGCGGGATGGCGAGCTTGGGAATCCTCCCGGCCCGCTGACAACCAAAGGAAATACTGTGCTGAACATCGGCATTAAAGAACTGCTCGAAGCGGGTGTCCATTTCGGACACCAGACCCGTCGTTGGAACCCGAAGATGAAGCCCTTCATCTTCGACGCCCGCAATGGCATCCACATCATCGACCTGAGCAAGACGGCCAAGCAACTCGAGGAAGCCTGCGAATTCCTCTCCACCACCGTGCGCAAGGGCGGCCAGGTGCTGTTTGTTGGCACGAAGAAGCAGGCCCAGGAGGCCGTGCGCGAGGCGGCCAAGGCCTGCAACCAGCTCTATTCCGTCGAGCGGTGGCTGGGTGGCACCCTGACCAATTTCCAGACCGTCAAGCGCTCCATCGCGCGCATGAAGCACATCGAGAAGATGGAGGCTGACGGGTCCATCAACAATTACGTGAAGCAGGAGCAGTCGATGCTGCGGCGCGAGCACGCCCGCCTGCAAAAGCACTTTGAGGGCATCCGCAGCATGGAGCGCTTCCCCGCCGCCATGTTCGTGGTCGACATCAAGCGCGAACACAACGCCATCAATGAGGCTCGCCGGCTGAAGATTCCCATCGTCGCCTTGGTGGACACCAACTGCGACCCGGATTTGGTCACCCATCCCATCGCGGGCAACGACGACGCCATTCGCGCCGTCCGGCTCATCCTGACCGCCCTGGTCCAGACCATCAGCGCAGCCCGGAACGAGTACGAGTCCAAGTCCTCCCGCCGGAAGGGCGACGAGGCCGCGCCTGAGGCGGCGGAAGCCGCCCCGGCCGCGACCGAAACCGCCGCCCCGGCCACCGCCTGACCCGGCGTCGTCTCCAGCCGGCCGTCCCGTTGACCGGGACGGTCCGGCGCACCCAACCCATCGACCCATTCCCAGATTATGGCTGAAATCTCCGCTGCAAACGTTGCCAAGCTCCGCGAAATGACCGGGGCTGGCCTCATGGACTGCAAGAAAGCCCTGGCCGAAGCCGGCGGCGCGCTCGACAAGGCCGTCGACCTCCTCCGCATGAAGGGCATTGCCTCCGCCGGCAAGAAATCCGACCGGGAAGCCCGCGAGGGCGTCATTGCCCAGTATGTCCAGGCCGGCGGCCGCCTCGGCATCCTGGTCGAAATCAACTGCGAGACCGACTTCGTCGCCCGCAACGAGACCTTCAAGGCCTTCTGTGACGAGGTGGCCCGGAAGCTGGCCGCCAACCCGGCGACCGACCTCGAGGCCGACCGCGTGGCCGCGGTCGCCAAGATCGGCGAGAACATCAAGATCGCCCGGCACCATCGCATCGAGGTCTCGGGCAACGGGCTCGTCGCCGCCTACATCCACACCGGCGCCAAGGTCGGCGTGCTGGTCGAGGTCGGGGCCGGCAAGGAAGCCACCGTGTCCCACGACGACTTCAAGCAGTTGGTCAAGGACATCACCCTCCAGATCGCGGCCGGCCATCCCTTCGTGGTCTCGCGTGAAAGCGTGTCGGCCGATGTCATCCAGAAGGAGAAGGACATCGCCGCCGAACAGGTCAAGGGCAAGCCCCCCCAGGCCATCGCCAAGATCGTCGAGGGCAAGCTGGAGAAGTTCTTCCAGGGCTACTGCCTCGTTGACCAGGGTTTCGTGAAGCGGAACTCCGAGGTCACGGTCAAGGAGCATGTCGCCTCGGTGGCCAAGCAACTCGGGGACGAAATCACCGTTCGCCACTTTGTCCGCTTCCAGGTCGGCGAGGTTCACGCCTGACCCTTTTCCATCCCGCTCGCGCGGGTGACTCAGGCCGTGCCGGTTTCATGCCGGCACGGCTTGTTTGTTGTGACCTTGTGCGACGGATTGCCCAAAGGTTAGCCTTGGGGCCATGGAACGCGATTCCCGACCGTTATTGGCCGCTTTACTGGGCGCCTGCCTCGTGGCCGGCCTGACCCACGCTCCGGCCGCCCCGGCAACGCCCGTGCCTCCGTTGGCCCTCCGGCTGGTGGCCGAGGGGTTCGTGAGTCCCCTGACTGCGCTGACGCTCGACGATGGTTCCGGGCGGATGCTGGTGGGCGACCAGGCCGGCACGGTCCGGATCCTCAACCGGGACGGGTCCCTCGACCCCGACCTTTTCCTCGACCTTCGGCCCCGCATGCTGCCCTTGAAGCAGGCCTTCGACGAGTGCGGCCTGCTTGGGTTGGCCCTGCATCCCCGCTTCCGGCAGAACCGCCTGCTCTACGTCTACTACAGCGCGGCCCGCCGCGAGGCGACCCCGGCCAAATGGGACCACACCAGCCACATCTCCCGCTTCCAGGTCTCGGAGGATTTTCGGCGGGTGGACCTTGTCTCGGAGAAGGTTCTGCTGCAGGTGGACCAACCCCAGCGCAATCATAACGGGGGCCGTTTGTTGTTCGGGCCCGACGGATGCCTTTATGTCGGGCTTGGGGACGGCGGCGGCGCCCACGACGGGGGCACTCCCTCGCAGCCGGCCATCGGCCATGAGGGCCCCGGGAATGGACAGAACACCGAGGTCTTGCTTGGCAAAATCCTGCGCTTGGACGTCGATGCCAGGGAGCCCTACGGCATTCCGCGGGACAACCCGTTTGCCGATGGCAAGGGGGGCAAGCCGGAGATCTATGCATGGGGGTTTCGCAACCCATGGGGCCTGAGCTTTGACCGGGGCGGCACCCGGCAATTCTTCGTGGCCGATGTCGGGCAAAACCTCTTCGAGGAGGTCAACATTGTGGAACGGGGCGGGAACTATGGCTGGCGGTTGCGCGAAGCCTTCGTCGGTTTCTCCCCAGCCTCCCCCGACCAGTCCCCGGCCCAGGCGCCAACGGTCGATGCCGCCGGCCGGTCCTTCCGGGACCCCATCCTCACCTATGGCCGTCCTCCCAAGAACAAGCCGGTCCCCACGGATGTCCCCTGCGGCATTTCCATTACCGGGGGCTATATCTACCGGGGCCGGGCCATCCCGGCGTTGCAGGGCAGGTATGTCTTCGGAGACTGGTCCCGGTCCTGGGCCGTGCCTGATGGCGTCCTGTTGATGGCAGCCCCCGGGGAGGCCGGCGGGCGCTGGCGGGTGGACTTCCTTCCCATGGCCCGCACGGGTGAGGAACCCTTCAAGCTCGGCGCCTACCTGGTCTCGTTTGGCGAGGATGCCGAAGGGGAACTCTACGTGATGACCACCTCCCGCAACGGCCTGCACGGCACGGGCAAGGTCTACAAGCTCGTCCAGCCTTGAAGCCGGCCGAGCCCGCTCAGGCCTTGACCGCCGTCACCACGCTGCGGTCGGCTGCGGTGGGGATGTGACGCATCCCGCTGAACCCCGCCCCGCCCAAGAGGCGCGCCAACTCGCCCAGGCTGTAGCATTTGCCTTCCGTGGAGTGCATCAGCAGGGCGGAATACTTGGCGACCGGCAAGGGGCCGGTCTTGTCCGCGTTGATGTGCGCGTCGTGGATGACCACCAGGCCGCCAGGCGCCAGTGCGCGCCAGGAGTGCTCCAGCAAGGTGCGGACCTCCGGTTCGTCCCAGTCGTGCAGGACATTGGAGAGCAGGTGCACATCGCAGCCACCCGGGAACTCCTCCCGCAACATGTCGCCGGCAGCGACCTCCACCCTTCCCGTGTAGCCACGCCGAGCGATGGCGCGCCGGGCCACCTCATCCACCGGGGTCTTCTCCAGCACCAGGGCAGTCAGCCCGGGATGCCGCGCCGCCAGCGCGCAGGCATAGACCCCCGACCCCCCGGCCACGTCGAGCAGACGCCGGCGTCCGGTCAGGTCCACCGCCCGCGCCACCGCCGGCCCGAGGTAGAGGCCCCGGCAATCCATCGCCGCTGTGAAGGAATCGGCAAACACCGGATCCTCCATCGACTTGTGCCAGTCCTGGCCGCCACGGGATCCGCCCCAGTTGGCCGGCCGCCCGGTGCGCAGGACCTCCACGTAATCCAGGCAGACCGGCCGGTCCTTCAAGGCCGCATAATACGGCCCTAACCACCATGGGGACGAACGCAGCAGGTAATCCCGCGACAGCGGGGTCAAGGCATAACCCCCATCCCGTGGATCGAGGAAGCCCAGCGCCGTGAACAGCGTCAGCATCACGTCCACCGGCCGCGCCGCCAACCCCAGCTCACGACAAATGCCCGCGGCATCCACTTGGCGTCCCTCCAGCCAGGAAAAGAAGTCCAGGTGCACCAGCGCGGCCGTTATGAGGTCCGTGGCATAGAAGCCGTCCCGCAACCGGTAGATCTCCAAGGGATCCGTGGACGGCATGTGGGTCAGGTCAGGTGGGTTCATCAGCACGGGAATACCCGCCGCGACCGATCCGCAAAAGCCAAAAGGCGCGCCCCACGGGTGGCAGGCCACGACCTCGGGTTGGGGCAGGGTGGGGTTCAGGATTTGTTTTCATTTTTGTGGGTGGCCGCCTACGATCCCGCCCATGGCAAAACCCGCTCTAGGACGTGGCTTGGGTGCGCTGTTGGGGGGGACGCCCCCGGGCGCCAAGGCTCCCGCTGCGCCGCCCCCGGGTGCTCCCGCGCCCGCGCCTTCGGCCGCGGTGCCCTCGACCGCCGCCGCCGGCCCGGCCGACCGGGTCGAGCGGGTGGCCTTGGCGCGCGTGCAACCCTGTCCTTTCCAGCCCCGCAAGGATTTCCCCCCGGAATCGCTGCAGGAACTGGCCGACTCCATCAAGGTCCAGGGCATCATCCAGCCCTTGGTCGTCCGCGCGCGGCCCGGCGGCTACGAGCTGATTGCCGGTGAGCGTCGCTGGCGGGCGGCCCAACTGGCCGGCCTGCAGGAGGTTCCGATCCTTGTGCGGGAAGCGGATGACCGGGCCGTTCTTGAGTTGGCCCTGATCGAGAATCTCCAGCGCGAGAACCTGAATCCGATGGAGGAAGCTCAGGGCTATGCCGAGCTCATCGGGAAGTTTCAGCTGCGGCAGGAGGACGTGGCCACCAAGGTGGGGCGCAGCCGCACCGTCGTGGCCAATTCCCTTCGCCTCCTCAAGCTCCCGGCCGAGGTGCAGGCCCAGTTGCGGGACGGCCGCCTGTCCGTCGGCCACGCCAAGGTGATTCTGGGCCTGGCCACGGGGGCCGACCAGCGCTTGGCGGCGGACCGCGTCGTGCAGGACGGGTTGAACGTCCGCCAGACGGAGGAACTGGTGGCCCATCTCCAGCATGTGCCGGTCGGCAAGGCCGGCCGGGAACCAGGCGGGGCCACGCCGCCCCTGCGTGATACCCATGTGGTCGCCCTCGAGGGCAAGCTGCGCGAGCGCCTGGGCACCAAGGTCAGCCTCCGCTACCGGCAGGGGAAGGGCGCTGTCGATATTCGCTTCTACAGCGACGACGAGCTTGAACGCATCCTGCAGATTCTTGGCATCTCACCCGACTAAAACCCATGACCCAGCCGGAGGAATTCCGCGAACAAACAGCCGCCCGCCTGCTGATGGCGATGGATCGGGTCAGCCGCCTGCGCGCCTTCGTGGGCCTGGACGGATTTGTGGATGAGATCATCCATGTGGTGGACAAGCGGGAGAGCGCGGACCGGTTCGAGCGCATTCGCACCATCAGCCAGTTGTCCGCCCGCCTGGCCGGGGCGGCCGGGCGCAGCTCGAACATCGAGTTGGTCAACCAACGGATCAAGCTGGGCGGCAATGGCCCGATCATGGCCAACGCCCTGGCCCGCCTGGGCATCAAGGTCACCTACGTGGGCGCCTTGGGGTATCCCCAACTCCATCCGGTCTTCAACGACTTTGCCCGCCATGCCGAGGTGCATGGCATTGCCGACCCCGGCCACACGGACGCCTTGGAGTTTGAGGATGGCAAGGTCATGCTGACCAAGACCACCTCCCTCGATGAGGTGACCTGGGAGAACATCCAGCGCCGTTATGGGCGGGCCAAGTTCACCGAGCAGTTTGCCTCCGCGGACCTGGTCGGGTTCGTCAATTGGACCATGATCCCCTACATGAGCGACCTGTGGGCGTCGCTCCTGGCGGAGTTCTGTCCCCTGCAGGGCAGCAGCCGACGGCGCATCTTCTTCGACCTGGCCGACCCCGAGAAACGAAAACCGGCCGACCTGGTGCGCGCCCTGGAGTTGATTGCCGCCTTCGAAAAGTATTTCGAGGTCATCCTGGGCCTGAACGAGAAGGAGGCCCACGAGGTGGGCGCGGTCCTGGGCTTGGATACCGGCCGGAAGAACCGGGATGGACTGGCCGCGCTGGCCCAGGACATCCAGGCGCGCGTGCCGGTGTCCACCCTCGTGGTCCATCCAGTCACCTATGCCCTCGCCTGCACCGCCGGGCAGGTGGCCGTGGTCGATGGTCCCTTTGTCGAACGCCCGCTCATCACGACCGGCGCCGGCGACCATTTCAATTCGGGTTTCTGCCTGGGACGCCTGGTGGGCCTGGATTCCGCCGCCAGCCTGCTCTGCGGCGTGACCACCAGCGGCTACTACGTCCGGAGCGCCCAAAGCCCGGGCATCGAGGATCTGGCCGGCATGCTGCGCCAGTGGCCATCCCCGTGATCCGTCCCGCATGATCCTGCCCATCACCCAATACGGCCACCCCGTGCTGCGCCAGAAAGGCGTGCGGGTGGAAGCCGTCACCCCCGCAATCGCGCGCCTGATCGACGACATGTTCGAGACCATGTACGATGCCTCTGGCATTGGCTTGGCCGCGCAGCAGGTGGGGCAGGCCCTGCAGTTGACTGTGCTGGATCTGCGTGCGGTGGAGGACCGCCCCTCCACCGTGGAGCAGGCCGGCCGGCCGGTCGACCTCAATTCGTTGATGCCGATGGTCTTGGTCAATCCCGAGATCCGGCCCACGGGCGCGGCGGTGACGGGTCCGGAGGGGTGCCTGAGTTTCCCCGAGATCTACGAGGAGATCACCCGGCCTGCCTTTGTGGAGGTCACGGCCACGGATCGGGGCGGGCGGCAGCTGGCCTTCAAGGCGGGCGGCTTGCTGGCGCGGGCGATCCAGCACGAGGTGGATCACCTCAATGGGATCCTGTTCATTGACCGCATGACGGCCGCCGCCAAACAGGGGCTGAAGCCGGAACTGGATGTCCTGCAGGCGACCACCCGCGCGGCCCTTGCCAAAAGCGCGGCAGGCCGCTGATTCCCCTGTCTCCTTATAGTTCCCATGAAAAAACTCCTCCTGCTCCTCCTCTGCCTGGCCCCGCTGTTGACCGGCTGCATAGCCGCCATCGGAAACAGCGGCCTGCGCGGGTCATCGACGCTCGGCCAGCAATTGATCGACCTGCAGCGGGCCAAGGAGGTGGGCGCCCTCAGCGACGAGGAGTACAAGGTGCAGCGTGAGCGCTTGCTGCGGAAGTAGGCGCGCGGCCGGGATGGGTGGCCCGGCCTAGAGGCCGATGGCCCGCAGGACTTCGTCCCGGCTGGGTTTCACCGTGATGGGCTCCGCCCCGGCGTGGGCGACGGCCGTGTCGGGATCCTTGAGGCCATGGCCCGTCATGGTGGCGGTGACGAGACTGCCCTCCGGGATGAGCCCGGCCTGCACACACTTGATCAAGCCGGCCAACGGGGTGGCGCAGGCGGGTTCCACAAAGATGCCTTCCGTCCGGGCGATGAGCTTGTAGGCGGCCAGGATTTCCTCGTCGGTGACCTTGTCGATGCGTCCTTCGGATTCCTGCGCGGCGGCCACGGCGCCCTGCCAGCTGGCGGGGTTGCCGATGCGGATGGCACTGGCCACCGTCTCGGGGTGGGCGACGGGCGCACCATCGACGATGGGAGCCGCGCCGGCCGCCTGCCAGCCGAACATGCGGGGCAGGGTGTCGGATTTGCCGGCGGCCTGGTATTCGCGGAAGCCCTTCCAGTAGGCGGTGATGTTTCCCGCGTTGCCCACCGGGAGAAAATGAAAGTCCGGGGCGTCGCCGAGCGCGTCGCAGATCTCAAAGGCCGCGGTCTTTTGTCCTTCGATCCGAACCGGGTTGATGGAGTTCACCACGGCGATCTGGCCGGCCTCCCCGAGTTCGCGGACCACGCGAAGGGCGTCGTCGAAGTTGCCGTCCACGGTCAGGGTGATTGCCCCGTGCAGGAGGGCCTGGGCCAGCTTGCCCCGGGCGATTTTGCCGTGGGGCAGGAGCACGATGCATTTCATGCCCGCGCGGGCGGCGTAGGCGGCTGCGCTGGCCGAGGTGTTGCCGGTGCTGGCACAAACCACGGCTTGGGCGCCGGACTCCTTGGCCTTGGAGATGGCGAGGGTCATGCCTCGATCCTTGAAGGAGGCGGTGGGGTTGAGGCCTTCGTATTTGAGGAAGAGCTGGCACTTGCCGCCGATGGACTCGACGAAGCGGGGGACGGGAATGAGGGGCGTGTTGCCCTCGAGGAGCGTGACAACCGGGGTGGCGGCAGTGACAGGCAGGTATTCGGCGTAACGGCGGATCACGCCGGGCCAGGGAGCGCTCGGGAGGTTCATGGGGTGGGCTAGGCGAAATCTTCGACGCGGAACATGACGGGTTTGCCCTTGATGACGGGCAGCCTGCTGATGGCCGCGAGGGCCTTGCGCATGGCGGCATGGGGGGCGTCGTGGATCATGAGAATCAAGGGCACGCTGGCGCCCTGGTGGCCTTCGGGCTGGATGACGGAGGAGATGCCGATGCGGCTGGCGGCGAGGATGTTGGCGATGCGGGCCAGGGTGCCCGGCCGGTCGATGACGCTCAGGCGGACGTAGTATCGGCTGACGATCTCGTCGATGGGGAGGACCGCCCCGCGCCGGGCGTGGGGCACGAAGGGGGGGATGCGGCGGGGAGTGCCGCACTTGAGATCGAGGGCGGCGTCGGCCAGGTCGCTCAGCACGGCGCTGGCGGTGGCGTCCTGGCCGGCGCCGCGTCCGTAATAGAGGGTGTCTCCGACGATGTCCCCGCGCACGAGAATCGCGTTGAACACGTCGTTCACGGAGGCCAGCACGTGGGTGTCGGGCACCAGCGTGGGATACACGGAGACCTGCACCCTTGGGTCGCGGCCGGCGGTGGGTGCCTTGACGATGCCGAGGAGCTTGATGGTGTAGCCGAGGAACGAGGCAAACTGCATGTCCAGCCGGGTCACGCCCCGGATTCCCTCGACGTGAATGTCCTGCGGGTGCACCCAGAAACCGTGGGAAAGCGAGGCAAGGATCCCGGTCTTGTGGGCGGCATCGTATCCGTCCACATCGAGGGACGGGTTGGCTTCGGCATAGCCGCGGGCCTGGGCCTCGGCGAGGGCGTCGGCGAAGTCCGCCCCCTCGGCTTTCATGCGGGAGAGGATGTAGTTGCAGGTTCCGTTGACGATGCCGTAGAGGCGGGTGATGCGGTTCCCCACGAGGCCTTCGCGGAGGACCTTGATGATGGGGATGCCGCCGGCGACGGAGGCTTCGTAATAGAGATTCGCGCCGGAACGCTGCGCGGCGGCGAACAGTTCCTCGCCGTGTGCGGACAGGAGAGCCTTGTTGGCGGTGACGACCGGCTTGCCGGCGCGCAGGGCGGCGAGGACGGCCTGACGGGCGACGGAGGTGCCGCCCATGAGTTCCACGACCACCTGGACCTTGGGATCCTGAACCACGGCCTGCCAGTCAGCAGTGAGGAGCCGGGGCGGGATGGCCACCGGGCGGCGTTTGCGAAGTTCGCGCACCGCGATGCGCGTCACCCGCAGCCTCACCCCCAGCCGGGCTGCCATTAGCGTGCCGTTGCGTTGCACCGCGCGGAAGACCCCGCCTCCCACCGTGCCGCCACCCAGCAAACCAATGTTTACCTGCTGCATATAAGACAGTTGAGACTGGCCGCAATCGACGGGTGGGACAACCCAATTCTCCCCAACCCCGGCAGCCTGAACCGGCGAGGATTCATCCTCACCCGGCAAGAATCAGGTATCGTCAGGCAATGGAGGGTCTTGAGGATAATCCCCGCAGGTTGTCGAGTTTCGGCGTAGCCTTGCCCAGTGCCTAAGAGGTCACCCCTTGGGTGGTGCTCCTCGTGGGAGAGACCTTCCTTCTGGGGCGGCTCCTCGCTGGACGCCTCGTTCTCCCCCGCCGCCATCAGCGTCCCTCCTGGTTGGTGGCGCCGACTGAACGGCAACGAACAACACCTCGTTTTTCCAGGCCGGGCGGTGCCGCGCTCACGCGCAACCTTCCGGTTGACGGCGAGCGCCGCAGCAGAACAATGCCTCATGCAAATGCACCCTCCTTCCCGGCCTCCTTCATGCCCTGGGTTGTTGCCTTTGGTCTTGAGCCTATGCTTGCTGGTATGGGTTCCTCAGGCCATGGCGGCCATCCAGACGAGACCCGTGGAATATGCGCAAGGCGGTAGCATCCTGGAAGGGGTGCTCACCTGGGACGACACCCTGAAGGGCCGCCGTCCCGCTGTCCTGGTTGTCCATCAGTGGAAGGGCATTACCGACTATGAGCGGCGGCGGTCCGAGATGCTGGCCCGGTTGGGCTACGTCGCGTTTGCGGCCGACATCTATGGCAAAGGGGTGCGGGCGGACAACGCGAAGGACGCCGCCGCGCTGGCAGGCAAGTACAAGGCGGACCGAGGGCTGTTGCGGGCCCGCGTGCAGGCCGCCTTGTCCGCCTGCAAAGCGCAAGCCGAGGTGGATGGCACTCGGGTGGCGGCCATTGGCTATTGTTTTGGGGGGACCACCGTCCTCGAGTTGGCGCGGAGCGGGGCCGAGGTGGCGGGCGTGGTCAGCTTCCATGGGGGTTTGGCCACGCCGCAGGTGGCGGATGCCAAGGCGATTCGGTGCCGGGTGCTGGCGTTGCATGGAGCGGACGATCCTTTTGTGCCGCCGGCCGAGGTGGCCGGCTTCGAGGAGGAGATGCGGCAGGCGGGCGTGGACTGGCAGTTGGTGGCCTACGGGGGGGCCGTGCACAGCTTCACCGACTGGAATGCCGGAGGGGACAAGGCACGCGGGGCGGCCTATCACGAGAGGTCGGACCGGCGTTCCTGGGAGGCGATGCGGAGTTTCCTGGCCGAGCTCTTCGGAGCTGCACCCCAGCCCTGAGGGAAGGCTGGACGCGCGAGGGCGGGGCAGGGCGCGAGGGCGGGGCAGAAAGCGGAACCGCCCAAGGCGCGAGGTGCACCTTGGGCGGTCTGGCGGAAACCGGTGAGCGGCTTAGGCTGAAGCCGTGGCGGCCTTCTTTTCGCCCTCGGCCTTGGTCGGCTCGGGGGCTTCGGCGGGTTGGTCGACCCACTCAAGGATGGCCTTCTGGGCGGAATCACCCTGACGCTGGTTCAGGCGGATGATGCGGGTGTAGCCGCCGGAACGGCCCTTGAAGATGGGGGCCAGTTCATCGAAGAGGATGTGGACCACGTCCTCGTTCTTGCGCCATGCGGCCCGCTTGGTGGCACCCTTGGTCTTCGGGGTTCCCTTGAAGTGGGAGCGGGGTTGCTGGCGGAGCCGGGCGGCGGCGAGCCGGCGGGCGTGCAGGGTGCCGGTCTTGCCGAGGGTCATCATTTTCTCCGCCACGGACCGGGCGGCCTTGGCCTTGGCCAGGGTGGTGGTGATGCGGCCGTGCTTGATCAGGCTGCAGACCATGTTGGCAAGCATCGCATTGCGGTGCTCGAACTGGCGGCCGAGTTTGGCGGTGCGCTTGAGGTGTCGCATGGGGACTTCGGATTAGAGGGCGGGCGTCTGGGAGGCGTCTTCCTTGGGGCTTTCGAGCAGGTCAGCCTCAAAGGTCATGCCGAGGGCCAGGCCCAGGGCGGAGAGCTTCTCCTTGATTTCGTTGAGCGACTTCTTGCCGAAGTTGCGGTATTTGAGCATCTCCTGCTCGGTCTTCATGGCCAGCTGGCCGACCGTGGTGATGTTGGCATTGTTGAGGCAGTTGGCGGCGCGCACGCTCAGCTCGATCTCATTGACCGACATGTTGAGCAGCTTGCGCATCTTGGCCTTGTCGTCGTCCTCGCGGCGGGTCTCCTGCTCGAACTCGACGGCGTTCTTGTCATAGCCGACGAACACGTCCAGGTGATGCTGGAGGATGGCGCTGGCCTGCGTGAGGGCGTCATCGGGGGTGATGCGCCCGTCCGTCCAGATTTCGACCACCAGCTTGTCGTAATCGGTGCGCTGCCCGACACGGGCGCTTTCCACGCTGTAACGCACGCGGGTGACCGGGCTGAAGAGCGAGTCGATCGCGATGACCCCGATGGCCTGGTCGGGCTTCTTGTTCTCGTCGCCCGGGCAGAAGCCGCGGCCGACCTTGACCTCCAGCTCCATCTCGAACTTCTTCTTGCGGTCGAGGGTGCAGATGACCTGCTTTGGGTTGACCAGCTCGGTGTTCTGGTTGAGCTCGATGTCGCCGGCGAGAACCGCCCCCTCCTTGTTGACGGAGAGGAGCAGGGTCTGGGGCTCGCGCACATGGCACTTGAAAAGCACCTTCTTGAGGTTGAGGACGATTTCGGTGACGTCCTCCACCACGCCATCGACCGCGGTGAACTCGTGCATCGCCCCGTCAATCTTGACGGACGTGATGGCTGCGCCCTCGAGGGAGCTGAGCAGCACGCGGCGGAGCGAGTTGCCAATGGTGTGGCCGTAGCCGGTTTCAAACGGCTCGGCAACGAACTTGGCGTAGGTGTCGGTGGCGCCGGCGTCCTCCTTCTGGAGGCGCTTGGGCATTTCGAAACGGCCTAGACGGACTGGCATGGGTTTTCCTGGGGTTGCAATTTTAATCTGGCCTCGCCCCGATGCTTATTCCCGCGGCGGGGAGCGGCCCGTGTAATTGCGATCCCGCCCTCACGAGAGGGCGGGGTTTGGGTTTAGCGGGAATAAAACTCGACGACCGCCTGGACATTGGCGATCGGGTTGATCTCCTCCTGGGTGGGGATGCGCATCACCGTGCCCTTGAAGGCGTCCTTGTTGAGCGACAGCCAGTCGGGAACGGCGCGGCTGGTGGCCGCCTCCAGGTTCTTGGTGGCCATCTGCCGCGACTTGGGATTGTCGCGGACCTCGACCACGTCATTCACCTTGACGGCGAAGGAGGGGATGCTGACCTTGCGGCCGTTGACCTTGACATGGCCGTGGTTGACCAGCTGGCGGGCGGCCGAGCGGCTGTTGGCGAAGCCGAGGTGGTAGACGATGTTGTCGAGGCGGGTCTCGAGAATCTGGAGCATCTGCTCGCCGGTCACGCCACGGCGGCGGAGGGCGCGTTCGTAAACGCCGCGGAACTGGCGCTCGAGGAGGCCGTAAAAGTAGCGCAGCTTTTGTTTCTCAAGGAGCCCCAAGCCATATTCGGTGGTCTTGCGGCGTGACTTGGGCCCGTGGACACCCGGGCCGTAGTTGCGGCGCTCGAGGTATTTGGTGGGGCCGAAGAGGGGGATGCCGAAGCGGCGGCTGATGCGGACGCGGGGGCCAGTGTAACGAGCCATACGGAAATCGTGGGTAAGTGGAGACGGGGCCGGTGAGGAGGGTTAGACGCGGCGCTTCTTGCGGGGCCGGCAGCCGTTGTGGGGGACGGGGGTGACGTCCTTGATGGTGGAAATCTCGAGCCCGATTGCCTGGAGGGCGCGGATGGCGGATTCGCGGCCGGATCCGGGGCCTTTCACGCGGACTTCGACCTCCTTCATGCCGTGGCTCATGGCCTGGCGGGCGGCGTCCTGCGCGACCTGCTGGGCGGCAAAGGCGGTGCTTTTGCGCGAGCCCTTGAACCCGACCCGGCCGGCAGTGGACCAGCCGATCAGGTTCCCCTGCATGTCGGTGATGGTGACCTGCGTGTTGTTGAAGGTGGCGAGGATGTTGGCAATGCCGTGGGTGACGTTCTTGGCATGCTTCGCCTTGATGATTTTCTTGGCGTCAGCACCATCGCCGAGCAATTCGGCGGCGGTGGGTGCGGCAACCACGGGTGCCGCAGCTGCGGGCGCAGCGGCCTCGGCGGCGCCAGGGGCGGCCTCGGCGGGCTTGGCGGTCTTTTCCGCCTTGGGCGCCTTCTCGGCGGCGGGCTTCGCTTCCTTCTTGGGTTTCGTTTCGTCGGCCATGCGCGGCAGGGGAGTTGGTGTTTGGGAGAGGAGGTTTAGTGGATGCCGGTCTTGGCGTTCGGATTGCGCTGGACACCGACGGTCTTGCGCGGGCCCTTGCGGGTGCGGGCGTTGGTGCTGGTGCGCTGGCCGCGGACGGGCAGCCCGCGAAGGTGGCGGACGCCCCGGTAACACTTGATGGCCTGCAGGCGCTTCAGGTTGAGGCCGAGCTCGCGGCGGAGGTCGCCCTCAATCACGTATTTGCCAGCTGTGATGGCGTGGACAATCTGGGAGAGCTGTTGCTCGTTCAGGTCCTTGGCGCGAATGGCGGGGTCAATCTCGGCGCGCGCGAGCACCTCGTTGGCGTTGGTCGGCCCGATGCCGTAAATGTAGCGAAGCGCGATGTCGATGCGCTTTTCGCCGGGGATTTCCACACCCATGATGCGTGCCATAATCTTCTTAAGGGGTCAGCGGTGAATGTTGTTGGATCAGCCCTGCCGCTGCTTGTGGCGGCGGTTGGTGCAAATGACGCGAATGACGCCCTTGCGCCGGATGATTTTGCAGTTTTCGCAAAGCTTTTTTACGGATGCGCGAACTTTCATTGGTTCTACTATTCTAAATCTCGATTCTTCTCAAACACCACTCGCCCGACCGACATGTCAAAAGGTGTCATGGCCAGCAGCACCCGCTGGCCCGCCACCAGACCGACCAAGCGCTGGTGGTCGCGTCTCGCGGCGTGCGCGAGCACCACATGGCCGTTGGCCAGGGTCACCTGCACCAGTCGATCCGACGGGCGCCCGGTCACAAGACCGTCGAGACGGATGGCGTCTTCGCCCGGCACGTCAGGATCTCCGCGTCGCCCGTCGTGATGAGCACCGTGTGCTCAAAATGGGCGCTGAGTGAACCATCTTTGGTGACCACTGTCCAGCGGTCATTCAACACTTTTACTTCGGGGGCTCCGGCGTTGACCATGGGCTCGATGGCGATGGTCATGCCGGGGCGCAGGGCAGGGGACTTCCGGCCGTCGTCAAAGTTGGGCACCTGGGGTTCCTCGTGCATGCTGCGGCCGACCCCGTGACCGACAAACTCGCGGACGACACTGTAGCCGTGCCCCTCGACATAGCGCTGGACGGCGCGGGAAATGTCGCCGACGTGGTGGCCTGCCCGGGCTTGCGCGATGCCCTCGTAGAGCGCCTGCTCGGTCACGTCCATCAGGCGCTGTGCCTCGAGGCTGCAGCCGCCCACGGCGACCGTCCGGGCCGTGTCCCCGATGAAGCCGTCGTGCACCACCCCGCAGTCGATGCTCAGGATGTCGCCGAAGTGGAGCTTGCGTTCCCCGGCGATGCCATGGACAACCTGCTCGTTCACCGAGAGGCAGAGGTGACTGGGAAACTTCTTGTAGCCGAGGAACGCGCTGCGCACACCGTGGACGCGCATGCGGGCGGCGGCGTAGTCATCGATCTCCCTGGTGGTGCGCCCGGGTTGCACGAAGGCGCACACTTCCTCCAGCACCGTCTGGGCGATGACCCCCGCCTGCCGCATGACGGCCAGTTCCCGCTCGGTCTTGATGGGAATCATGGAGGGGGGCGGCCGGCGGTCAGGCCCGGCCCTTGACCCGGCCTTTCTTGAGGAAGCCGTCGTAATGGCGCATCAGGAGGTGAGACTCCATTTGGCGCATGGTGTCGAGCATCACGCCGACGAGGATGAGGATGCTGGTGCCGCCAAAGAAGGTGGAGATGGAAAAGTCGACCCCCATGGCGCGGTTGAGGAGGATGGGGATGACGGCGATGACAATCATGAACACGGCGCCGGCCAGCGTGATGCGGCTCATGGCATTGTGGAGGAAGTCCGCGGTCGCCTGGCCGGGGCGCACGCCGGGGATGTAACCGCCGTATTTCTTAAGGTCGTCCGCAATCTGGATCTCGTTGAACTGCGTGGCCACCCAGAAATACGAGAAGAAGAGGATCATCGCGCCATAGACGATGAGATAGAAGGTGGAGCCTTCCATCAGGGAGTTGCCCAGTTGGATGAGCAGATTGTTGTTGTACTTGCGCCCGAGGATTTCGGCGGCCTTTTGGGGCAGGGAGAGGATGGCGCCGGCGAAGATGATCGGCATGACCCCGGTGAAGTTCAGGCGCAGGGGCAGATACGAGGTGGTTCCGCCGACCACCTTGCGGCCGATGGCGCGCTGCGCGTATTGGACGGCAACCTTGCGCTGGGCCTGGGTGATGGAGATGACGCCGGCGGTGACGAAGAGCAGGAGGCAGAGCAGGGCGAGGCTCTTGAAGATGACGATCTGGAGTCCGGTCTCATCGACCGTGCGGAACATGTCGCCGAGGGCCTGGATGGCCTGCGGAACCCGGGCGAGGATTCCGACCCCGATGATGAGCGAGATGCCGTTGCCGATGCCACGGTCGGTGATCTGCTCACCCAGCCACATCAGCAGGAGGGTGCCCGTCGTGATGATCAGGGTGGTCTGGATGCGGTACCACCACAGATTCTCGTAGAGGACGAGATTGCCCTCGAAGCCGGGTAGGAAGCTGCTGGCGTTTTCCCAGCCCAGGGCGGTGACGGCTCCCTGGCCGAGGCAGAGGATGACGGTGAGATAGCGGCCGTATTGGATGATCTTGGTGCGGCCGCCCTCCTCGCGGGCGAGCTTGGCCAGCTGGGGCATGACGGCGGTGAGGAGCTGGATGATGATGGTGGCGCTGATATACGGCATGATGCCGAGCGCGCCGACGGCGCAGCGCTCGAGGGCCCCCCCGGTGAACATGCTGTACATGCCGAGGAGACCGCCCCCATCCGAGCCGGCCGATTTGTTGAAGTATTCCGAGAGCGCCGCTCCATCCAGGCCGGGGCATTGGATAACCGAGACCACCCGCACCACGCCAAGGACGACGAGGGTGAAGAGGATGCGGGACTTCAACTCCGGAATCTTGAAGCAGTTCCGGAACGTGTTGAGGATGTTCTCGAGCATGGCTTCGGAAGGAGGGGCCGCAGGTTAGGCCTTGGCCGGGCCCGTCTTCGCGGAGGCAACGACCTCGCAGGAGCCGCCGCGGGCCTCGATCTTGGTGCGCGCGGCACCGCTGAAGGCGTGGGCAGCCACCGAGAGTTTCCGGGTCAATTCGCCCTCGCCGAGGATCTTGACGAGCTTGACGGGCCCGTTGGCCAAGCCGGCCTTGCGAAGGGCGGCAACGTCGACGCGGTCGCCATCCTTGAACTGGTTGAGGGATTCGAGGTTGACCGGCACGTAGCGGGTCGCATGGCGGGCGTTGTTGAATCCGCGCTTGGGGATGCGGCGGATGAGCGGCATCTGGCCGCCCTCGAAGCCGATGCGGATGGAACTGCCGGAGCGGGCGGTCTGGCCCTTGCCACCGCGGCCGCTGGTCTTGCCGCGTCCGCTGGACTCACCTTGGCCAAGGCGCTTGCGGCGGTGCTTGGCACCCGGGCGGGGCTTGAGATTATGCAGGCGCATCATAGTAGGAAAAGGGGGGTATGGGACGGTTTACTGGGCGGGGGCAGGGGAGGCCTTGCGAACCTCGATGCCGCGGTTTTTCAAGATCTCCTCGCGCAGGCGAAGCTGGTGGAGGGCGCCCAAGGTGGCCTTCACCACGTTGGCGGCGTTTTTGGAGCCGAGGGATTTGCTGAGGACGTCCTTGATGCCAACGGACTCGAGGACGGCGCGGACGGTCTTGCCCGCGATGACCCCGGTGCCGGGGGACGCCGGCCGCAGGAGGACGAAAGCGCCGCAGAAGCGGGCCGTCACCTCGTGGGGGATGGTGTTGTTCTTGATGGCGACGGCGGCCATGGAACCCTTGGCAATCTCGCCGCCCTTGCGGATGGCGTCGGCGACCTCGCCGCCCTTGCCCAACCCGACGCCGACGCGGCCCTTGCGGTCACCGACGACCACCAAGGCGCTGAAACTAAAGCGGCGGCCGCCCTTCACGACCTTGGCCGAGCGGTTAATGAAGACGACCTTTTCGGCAAACTCGTTCTCGGACTTGCCGTCATCACCGTCTCCAGGCCCGCGGCGGCGGGGCCCTCGGGGTCCGCGTCCGCGGGGTCCGCGTCCGCCTGCGCTGGCATAGCCGGTCGGTTCCGCCGCTTCAGGGGCGGCAGGCGCTTCGACGGTTTCTTCGGGGGTGGCTTTGATGATCTCGTCAGGCACGGTGATTATCCTCGTTTGTTAGAATTTCAGCCCGGCCTCGCGCGCGGCATCGGCCAGCGCCTTGACCTTGCCATGGTAACGCGCGCCGTTGCGGTCGAAGACCACGGCGGCGATGCCCTTCCCCTTGGCGGCCTCGGCGGCCAGGGTGCCAATTTTCTTGGCGCTCTCCACGTTGGCGGAGAGTTCCTCCCGGGCAGGGGTGGACTTGTGGCGGGTGGAGGTGCTCGCCAGGGTGAGGCCCTTGGTGTCGTCGATGAACTGGACGTAGATGTGTTCGCCGGTGAAGCACACGCTCATGCGCGGGCGCTCGGCGGTGCCGGTGACCTTCTTGCGGATGCGCCACTTGCGCAGTTGGCGAAGCTGTCTCTTTTTCTGGTTCTGCATGTTCGGGGGGCCGCGGCAAGGCCGGGGCGGATAGGGATAAAGGGTGGGAACGCTGCCGGGCGGCGGTTACTGGACGGTCTTGCCTTCCTTGCGCTCGATGGTCTCGTCGGAGTACTTGACGCCCTTGCCCTTGTAGGGTTCGGGCGGGTAGTAGCTGCGGAGTTCCGCGGCCACCTTGCCGACGAGGTGCTTGTCAGGCCCGGCGATAAGAATCTTGGTGTTCTCCTCGACCGTGACAGTGATCTGGTCGGGCACGGTGTAGAGGATGGGGTGGGAGAAACCGAGGTTCATGGTCACCACGTTGCCCGCGGGGGTCTTGGCCACGGCAGCCTTGAACCCAACCCCGTTGATTTCGAGTTTCTTGGAGAAACCCTCGCTGACGCCTTGGACCATGTTGTTGATGAGGGCGCGGCTGAGGCCGTGGAGGGCGCGGGAGGAGGCGTCCTCGGCCTGACGGGAGACCAGCACGCTGGTGCCCTCGACCTTCGCAGTGGTCCGGGCGGGGAGTTCCCAGGAAAGCTTGCCCTTGGGGCCCTCGACGCTCACTTTCTGGCCCTTGATCTCGACCTTGACCTTGGCCGGGATGGTGACGGGTTGTTTGCCGATACGGGACATGGGATTCGTTTCTCTTGGGGGGTTGGTGCCTACCAGACGTAGCAGAGGAGTTCGCCGCCCAGGTTGTTCTTGCGGGCCTGCTGGCCGCTCATGACCCCCTGGGAGGTGGAGACAATGGCCGTGCCAAGGCCGCCGCGAACGCGGGGAATCTCGGTGGCGCCCACATAGCGGCGAAGGCCGGGGCGGCTCACGCGGCGGGAGCCTTCAATGACGCCCTTCCTGCCCTGGTATTTGAGCTTGAGCTTGAGGGTCTTGACGGAGGCACCTTCCACGGCGACATCCGTGATGTAGCCTTCCTGCTTGAGGATGCCGGCCAGGCTCTCCTTGAGGCGGGAGTGCGGCATCTGGACAGTCGGCTGCATCGCCTGGGTGGCGTTGCGGATGCGGGTGAGCATGTCGGAAATCGGGTCGGTCATGGGAAAAGCGGGGATGCAGTTTACCAGCTGGCCTTGACCACGCCCGGGATCAGGCCGGAGAGGGCGTCCTCCCGGAAGGTGAGCCGCGAACAGCCGAACTTGCGCAGGAAGGCATGGCGGCGGCCGCTCTTGGCGCAGCGGTTCACCACGCGGACGGGGCTGGCGTTCTTCGGAAGCTTGCTCAGGCCGGCGTAATCCTTTTTCTTCTTCAGCTCGGCGCGCAGCGCGGCGTACTTCTTCACCGTCGCGCGCTTCTTGTTGTTTCGTTCAATCCAGGCGGTCTTGGCCATACAAATGTCGTGGAAGGGGTTACTTGCCGGTGTCGGAAAAGGGAAAGCCCATCAGCTTGAGCAGGTCGTAGGCTTCTTCGTTGGTGGGCGCGGAGGTGACAATCGTGATGTCCATGCCCTGCTGGCGCTTAATCTTGTCCAGTTCGATTTCAGGGAACACGGTTTGGTCGGCGATGCCCATGGTGTAGTTGCCGCGGCCGTCGAAATGGCGGGGCGACACGCCGCGGAAGTCGCGGATGCGGGGCAGGGTGGTGGCAACCAGGCGGTCAAAAAACTCGTACATCGCATCCCGGCGCAGGGTCACGCGGCATCCGATGGGCATGCCCTCGCGCAGCTTGAAGCTGGCGATGCTGTGGCGCGACTTGCTGATGGCCGGCTTGCGCCCGGTGATGGCCGCGAGATCCTTGGAGGCGTCGTCGATGGCGCTCTTCTCCAGCGAGGCGCTCACGCCCATGTTGACGACGATCTTTTCCAGCCGCGGAATCTGGTGAACATTCCCGTAGGCCCTCTTCTGCTTCAGGGCGGGAACCACTTCGTTGACGTATTTCTCGTAGAGGCGCGGTCTCATAGATGTTCTTGTCTCGGGTTTTGCCGAAACCTCATTTCGCCGCTGACCTGCCGCGTGGCGGCCCAGACCGGCGAAACGGAGCGCGGATAGTAACAAACGCGCACTTGGGTGCAACAAGTATTTGGAATCTTTTTACGCTGAACCACGCCACGGGGTGCGGCGAGGGGCGGGGTGGGGCTTGATGCCGGCGGAAGGAGGGGCTAAAAGCGCGGTGTTATATGGAAGGACCCGCCCCGGTTCGAGACGCCTTGGCGGCGCGCATGGCCGCGCTGGGGGTGAGGGAGTGTGACTTGGAGGAGACGTTTGTGCGCTCGGGCGGGCATGGCGGCCAGAATGTCAACAAGACCTCCACCTGCGTGCAGTTGCGCCATCGACCGACAGGGCTGCAGGTCAAGTGCCAGGACAGCCGTCAGCAGGGCCTCAATCGGCAGACGGCTCGTCGGTTGTTGCTCGACAAGATTGAAGCACGCCGGGCCGCCGAGTCAGCCGCCCGGGAGTCGGCCCGGCAAAAGCTGCGCCGGCAGAGGCGGCCACGGGGTCGGGCGGCCAAGGAGCGGATGCTCGAAGGCAAGGCCAGACGGTCGACCACGAAAAGACTTCGCCGGGTCCGTTTGACCGATTGAAACCGATGGAGGGCAGGGCCCTTGCGGGGAGGGCTACTTGGCTGCGAGCGCCGCCTCGATGGCCTCGGTCAGTTCCTTCCCATCCGGCCGGGCGCCGCTGTCGAAGCGCTTGCTGACCTTGCCGTCCCGCCCGATAAGGAACTTGCCGAAGTTCCATTTGACGTCGCCCGGGAAGGGCGAGTCCTTGCCGGTGAGCGCGGCGTAGAGGGGATGCTGCTGGCTGCCCTTGACATGGATTTTGTCAAAGAGGGGAAAGGTCACATCGTATTTGCTGGAGCAGAACTGCTGAATCTCCTCATTGGTGCCCGGCTCCTGGGCTCCGAAGTCGTTGCAGGGAAAGCCCAGCACGACCAGGCCCTGGTCCTTGTATTTTCGGTAGGTAGCCTCGAGGGATTTGTATTGCGGCGTGTAGCCGCACCGCGAAGCCACATTGACGACGAGCAAGACTTTCCCTGCATAGGCCTGCAAGGATGTGTCCTTCCCTTGGATGTCCTTGAGGGGAATCGATTGGAGCTTGGGGGCGTCGGCGGCATGCATGGGTGTGAGGGGCAGGGTTACGGCCAGGGCCAGAATCAGCAGCGCGGGGATGGGTTTCATTGAGTGGAAGTATTGTGGGGGCTGCAGGCAGGTCAAGTGTCGAAGTCCTTGGGCGGCCGGGGAGGCTTGCTTTGCTGTTGGCAGGCTGGGCGGCCTTTTGTTTCACTGGCGCACCTGATGGCCCGCCTGTTGATTCCAATCCTGATGGCGCTCGTGGTGTCCTGCCTCGCGCGGGCGGCCGGTGCCCCCGCCGACCCCGACTGGCTCATCGAGTCCAAGGACGGCATTCGCTATGAGCTTGGCACCGGCCGGCTTCTCCTCACCAATGCCGTCACCGTCCGGCGCGGCAGCGCGACCCTGACCGCGGATCGCGCGGAGTTGAATCGGGAAACCGGCGAGTGCGCCGCCGAGGGCAATGTGCGGGTGCAGGATGGGAGGCGCCTTTGGTCGGGGACGCGGGCGAGCTATAATTTCAACACGGGCCACCTGACCGCCGACGCGTTCCGGGCGGGGGAGGCGCCGGCCTTCGTCGAGGCCGCCCGGGCGGTCGGAGAGCAAAAGGAGGGCGTCTACGTGCTCGCGGATGGCCTGTTCACCACCGACGACAACGCGGATCCCAACCACCACATCCACGCGGAAAAGGTCATCGTGGTGGCCGGGGAGTATGTGGAGTGCCGGAATGCCACCGTCCACCTGGGGTCGGTGCCGGTGTTCTGGTGGCCCACCTTTCGCATTCCCCTGCAGCGGCCTCCGAACCGCTGGACAGCCACGCCGGGTTACCGCAACAAGTATGGCCCCTACCTGCTGACCGCCTACGAGTTTTACTGGAACGAGCGGTTGAGCGGGGCGTTCCACATTGACGAGCGGCTCCGGCGGGGCCCCGGTGCCGGGCCGGACCTTCAGTATCGCCTGCCGGAGTTTGGGGACGGGACCATCAAGTATTATTACACCCATGACCAGCGCCCCGGCGAGGATGAGTCGGGCCGCGAGATCAGCAGTGAGCGCCACCGGGTCTGGTTCGAGCACCAGGCCAGGCTCGGGTCGAACACCACCCTCCGGGCCGCCGTGCGCTACCAAAGCGACAGCCAGATGGTGCGCGATTTTTTCCTGACCGAGTACCGGGACGACAGCCAGCCTTCCAGCTTTGTCGAGTTTGAGCAGCAGTGGGGGAACTGGAACCTCAACGGCTTCTATCAACCCCGGGTGAACCGGTTCCAGGAGACGGTGGAGCGCCTGCCGGACCTCAAGTTGACCGGCCTGCGCCAGCAGGTGGGTTCCAGCCCGCTCTACTATGACACCGAGAGTTCCGTGGGTTATTTCGAGCGCGCCTTTGCCTATGACGTGACCGAGCCCTATTCCGCCGCGCGCGCCGACACCTTCCATCAGGTGCAGTTGCCGCGCACATTCCTCGGCTGGCTGAATGTCACGCCGCGGGCGGGGGGTCGGTTGACGTGGTATGGGGAGGCGGACGGGCGGGGGGCCACCACCGCCGAGGAGAGTCGCTGGGTCTTTAACACGGGGGCCGAGGTTTCGACCAAGGTCTGGCGCAACTGGGACCGGGCGACCAACGCCTTCTTCCAAATCGATGGCCTGCGGCATGTCATTCAGCCTTCCCTCAATTATGTCTGGGTGCCCGATCCCAGCGTGGCGGCGCGGGAGTTGCCGCAGTTCGACTACGAGATTCCAAGCACCCGGCTGCTGCCGATCACGTTTTTCGACTACAACTCCATTGACAGCATCGACAGCCAGAATGTGGTTCGCCTGGGCCTGGATCAGCGCCTGCAGACCCGCCGGGGCGGCCTGCTGGAGAACGTGGCGCGCTGGGCCGTCTACATGGACTGGCGCCTCGATCCCAACGAGGAACAGGAGGATTTCTCGGACCTCTACTCGGACCTGGACCTGAGGCCTTTTTCCTGGCTGTCGTTCAGTTCCCAGTTGGCGCTGAACCCGAACGACGGGCGCTGGGACGCGGTCAGCCATTCAGCCACGTTCACCCCGAATGACGTCTGGAGTTGGCGCGTGGGCCAAAGTTACCTGAAGGATGGCGCGTTTTTCGGGGATGGGTCCGAGGGCTACAACCTTGTCAATCAGACCCTCTATCTGCGCCTCAACCAGAACTGGGGCCTGCGGTTATCCCATTACTACAACATCACCGACGGGCTTTTTCAGTATCAGTATTACACCGTCTACCGGGACTTCCGGAGTTTCACCCTGGGGCTGACGGCCGGGATCCAGGAGGACGTGGGCGGAAGCACGGACTACGGCATCGCCCTCAGCGTCTCCTCGAAGGCGTTCCCGCGCTTTGGGTTGGGTGGCGACGTGAACAAGCCGACCCGGCTGCTTGGTTACTAGCGGTGGCTCGGCTCACGCCACGGTCAAGGGGCCGTCGAAAACGGTGAGGCTGAGAACCTCCGTGCGGGCGACGTGCGGTCCGTGGCGTTCCCCCTTCGGCGCAAAGAAGTAGCTGCCGGGTCCATGGACGACGCCATCCTCCTCCCACTCCCCGCTCAGCACGTAGACGGACTCATTGGCCAGGGGATGAACATGCGCCGGCACGGTGATGCCGGCGTGGAACTTGCGCAGGACCACCACGCCCCCGGTGTCGGGTCGATGCTGCAGCACCAGCAGTTCGACCCCGGCATATGGCCCGGGCCGCCAGGTGCCCTGCTGTATTGAAGTCATCCAAGGAAACATGGGGGAAGCTTAGTCGCTTCGTTGCCAGGCGTAAAGGCGGCGGGGGCGCGGCAGGGTAGGGTGCCTGGCCCCCTGGCGGCGGGCTTTGGCGCGCCTCATCATGCCTGCTCGTCCGGGGTTGACACCCCGTCGCGCTTTCGACTTACTGCGCAGACGAGTGCGCGCCGCAACCCAGCAGTAACATGACGGAACATCCTATGAGCAACCTTCCCGCAGGCAAAAACACCCTCAACGCCGACGTCGAGATCAAGGGCAACCTCAAGTTTTCCGGCGAGATGACCTTTGAGGGCAAACTCGAGGGGGAGATTCAGTCGGAGGGCACCCTGCACCTCGGGGACTCCGCGGTGGTCAATGGCAACATCAACGTGGGTTCGGTCGTGGTGCGCGGCAAGGTCACCGGCAACGTTTCCGCCAAGGACAAGATCGAGATCAAATCCAAGACCGAGTTGTTCGGCGACATTCGCGGCGCCAAGTTGGTCATCGAGGAGGGGGTCACTTTTGTGGGCAAGACCGAGGTCAACCCCAACAAGGTGGCCCCGGGCACCCCGACCGCCCCTCGCCCCGCCGCCCCGCCCCTGCCTTCGGCGCCGCCTGTCCTGCGCTGACGGCCTCCTTGACTCCGGCCGGCGTGCTTGAGGCCCGGTGATGAAGCCGTCACGTATCGCTGTCACCTGTCCCCGCTGCGGCCACGTCCAGGAGGAGCCCGCCGCCGCCTATTCCACCCGTTGCCGGGATTGCGGCGAACATTTCCGCCTGGAAGATGTTGTCCGCCCCGCCCCGGGCCGGTGGGCAGACTCCACCCCGCGGCCTGGGGCCCCCGGCACCCGCCGGGTCGCCTGCTTTCAATGCGGCACCGTCCTCGAGGTCTCCCCGTCGGCCCAGTCCACCATGTGCAAGCGTTGCAGCAGCCACGTGGATTTGCGCGATTACGACATCAATCACACGGAGTCGAAGAATTTCCGGACCCGGGGCCGCTTCGTTCTCCAGGAGGGCGGTTGCCTCCTCAACACCGACAGCGTGATGCAGGACGCGGTCATCAAGGGGAAGGTCATCGGCCGCATCCAGGCCCTGGGGTCGCTTGAACTGCATCGGCAGGCGGAGATCCGAGGTTCCTTCAAGGCCGGCCTGCTGGTCATCACCGATGAGACGGTATTCCGCTGGGCGGAACCCATCGTGGTCGGCGGGGCCGACATCGCCGGCGAGGTTCAAGGCACCCTTGTGGCCTCCGGCACGGTCACTCTCCGCGCCGGATCCCGTTTCTTCGGCAAGATCGAGGCTGGATCCCTGCGTGTCTTCAGCGGCGCCATCCTTGTCGCCGGGGTCCGGGTCGGTGTGCCCGCCTCCCCCAACGACTCGCATCCACCCGAAGCTGGTGCCCCAGCGGTTTCGCCAAGACCCTCCAACCTTCCTTCCCGCCCCCCTTCCCAACCCGGCTGAGGTTTCTCACTCCCGGGCACTCTGGGATTGCGGGCGCGCCGCCTTTCGTCTACCCAACCTCCATGGTTTTGCGATTGATTTCACCCTGCGTGGTGTTGGTCTCCTGCTGGTTGCTGGCATCGGCCCAAGCACAGACTCCCGCGCCGGCGTCCCCTGCGGCCGACCCGGAGGTGCTCCGCTTGTTGCGGCAGACGATTGCCGAGCAAACCCGCAACCCGGACCGAATCATCCGTAACCTTGAGAAGGAACTGGCCGCCACCAATCTGCCGCCTCGTGGCGGCCGAGCGACCCGGACTTCCCGAGAAGCGCCGGCCCCGACTGCGTCCCCGGCATCCCCGGTCTCCGCCACGAATGCCACGCCCTCCTCGTCCGGGGAGCTTGGCAAAAAAGGCCCTGGGACGACCTCCACCCCGGGACCGGTGATCCGAGCCAACGACATCCCCCAGCTCCCTCCCGCCACCAACTCCCCAACCGCAGCGGCAAAACCTCCCACGAAGCGGGAGCGTTTGGACGCCCTTCTGAAGCAGGTTGTGCAGGGGACCCTCTCGGACGAGGACTACAAGAAGCAGCGGGATCGTATCCTGGCTGAGCCCGAGTAGGGAGCCTCATTCCCCCGCCGCACACCCGGGGCGCCCATGCCCCTGCGGTCCCCGCATCGTGGGACCCTTCCAGTCTGGCACAGGCGTTGCTTAGCACGCAGGCGATGATTGCGCCTGCCCATATTCTCCGCCCGCCGCAGCATTCGCGTCCCCTGGCGCCCAGGGCGCACGTCCCCTGCCAGTGCGATCTTTGCCTGGAACTGAAAGGGGAGCCCGTTTTCCTGCTGCCGACCCGGGAAGCCGAGGACCCCTTGGTTGACCGGGGACTGCTCGAACCCTCCTGCCCCTGATCTGCCATGACCCAGGACCTGAACTCCCTGATTGCCGCGTTGCGCGAGGAGCTCAAGCAATACGGCGAACTGCTCAACCTGCTCGACCAGCAGGAGCGGGCGGTGCAAGGCCCGACGCCCCACCTATCCTTCCCGGCCACGGCGGCGCTGCAGCGCCAGGCCGAGTCCATCCTGGAGGCACGGCGGGTGCGGGAATGCCGCCGGCGCGCCTTGGCGCGCGAACTTCGCCAGCATGAGGAGGCGACGGTTCTTCAACTCATGCCCCTGCTGCCACCCCAGTTTCGGCCCCTCCTGCAATCCTTGGTCGAGGAGAACCACGCCCTCTTCCTCGCTGTGCAGCGCGCGGCGAACGGCAACCACGATCTGCTCACGCGTTCGGCCCAATCCATGGCCAGTCTTCTGCACCGGTTGTTTCCGGCCGAGACTGCGGCCGCCTGACTCATGATCACCGGCACTTTTTCCCCACCCGCCATGCCCGGGCCGGATTTTACTGCCCGTATTCCTCGGCCGGTTTCGTTCATTCACACCTCTGGAGCAAAGAGTTGCAGCGAAACCGGGGGTCGGTGTTTCTTGGCACGTCCCGTGCTTGCCTATATCAGCCAATATGAAAACAGTCAGGACTGACGCTCCCCAGACGGTGCCCCATGGCACGGACCTGCCCCTTCAATTCCCCTTGGGTTTGCTTGGCTTTCCCGAGGCCAACCACTTCGTGCTGCGCTCCAGCGCGAAGGATCTGCCTTTCTGCTGGCTGGAGTTGCAGGGGCACGAGGGCCAGGGCTTCGTGGTCGTGGCTGGAGCGTCGGTGGTGCCGGGCTATGCCCCCGACATCAGCCAACCGGACGCCGAGTCGCTCGGATTGACCTCGGCGGATGACGCCCTGGTCCTGAACCTCGTCACGGTTGGCCCGCGTGGCGAACCCACCGTCAACCTGCGTGCGCCGCTGGTCGTGAACCGCCACACCCGGATGGCCCGCCAGTGCGTGCCGGCCAATGTCAGCACCTTCAGTCTCCAGCACCCCATCCCGACCCGACCCGCGGCCGCCGCCTGAACCCTATCCGTCGCACCCCCTACACCCCATGCTAGTCCTCTCAAGGAAGGTCAACGAAAACATCGTCATCGACGGACGCATCGTCATCAAGGTGGTGCGCACCGAGGGCAACCTCGTCAAGCTTGGCATCCAAGCCCCGGCCGAGGTCCCGGTCCATCGCCAGGAGATTTATGAGGAGATCGAGCGGGCCAACCGCGCGGCGTTCACCACCCGCGCCGCCGTGCCCCAGATCATCCTGAGCAAGCCGGGCGCCTGAGCGCCGGAGCGGGCAACCCCCTTCAGCGATCGACCTCGCCGAGGACAATGTCCACGCTGCCCAGGATGACCACCACGTCGGCCACGGATTGGCCGAGGCACATGTCCTCCAGGATGGTGAGGTTGATGAGGCTGGGTGGCCGCACGCGGTAACGCCAGGGGTTGGCGCTGCCGTCGCTGACCAGGTAGAACCCCAGTTCCCCCTTCGGCGCCTCGATGCGCCCATAGGCTTCCCCCGCCTTGGGCTTGAAACTCCTCAGCTTGGCCTTCGGGTCCATGATGGGCCCCTCCGGGATGTCGGCCAACGCCCCCTCCAGGATCTTCAGCGACTCACGCATCTCCAGCACGCGGACCATGTAGCGGTCGTAGACATCCCCTTCGTCGCCAAGCGGGACCCGGAAGGAGAAGCGATCGTAGATGCCGTAGCGGTCCACCTTGCGCAGGTCGTAATCCACCCCGCTGGCCCGCAGCATCGGGCCGGTGATCCCGGCACTCACGGCCAGCGCGCGGGGCAACCGGCCGACCCCCTGGGAGCGGGACATCAGGATTTCATTGTTGGTCAGGAGGTTCTCGAACTCATCGAGGAAACGGGGGAACTCGGCGACCACCCGGCGCGCCCCCTCCAGCCAGCCGGCCGGCAGGTCCACCCGGCAGCCTCCAAACCGCATGTAATTGCACATCATGCGCGCCCCGGTCAGGGCCTCGAACAGGTCCAGGATCTTTTCCCGTTCCCGGAACGCATACATCAGCGGCGTGCCCAGCGCCCCCATGTCCATGAGCAGGAAGCCCACCAGCGAAGTATGATTGATCAGGCGGGTCAATTCCGCCGTGATGACGCGGATATACTCGGCCCGCTCCGGCACCGATAACCCAGCCAGCTTCTCCACCGCCAAGGCATAGGCCCAGTTGTTGGTCAGGGAACAGAAATAATCCAGCCGGTCCGTGTACGGCATGGAGGCGAGGTAGGTCGTGTTCTCGGCAATCTTCTCGTGGTTCCGATGCAGGTAGCCGAAGACCGGCTTGAGCTTCACCACCGTCTCCCCGTCCAGCACCACATCCATCCGGAACACCCCATGGGTGCTGGGATGGTGGGGCCCCATGGAAACCTCGAGGAGGTCGCCATCCATCGACCCATCCTCGCGCCGTTTGGGCAGGATTTCGTATTTGGGCTCGCTGGGCTCGGGCGGCACGGCGGATGGCATGGCCGCAAGCTAGGCAGCCCCGCGGGACGTGCCAAGCCTGAAGCAGGCCCGGCCGGGGCGCGTCGCCGCAGGCGGCATTCCATGCCCCGGATGGGTCGGGGGGCGAGTCGTGGTTCCACCTTCCCCCGTGCATCCCCGGTGCCTTGTCAGGTACTCGGCTCCGGCGGGGCCGTTTCTGGGGCCGGCGGCCAGGAGGTGCCTCGATGCAAACCTCACGTGGAGTTGAGGTTAAGAAACGGCGCCGTTCCGCCGATTTACTCCCTGGCGCCGCCCATTTTCTGCGTATTTGCGTGTTTCCGATTGGTCTTCCTGCCGGTCCTTTGTTACATGATTGTGACGTCCGGCCAGGAAGGTAATCCGGTGTTCCCGCAGGATGTGGGTGGTCCGCATGTTCGCCCTGTTGCCATTAGCCATCTTGCCGATGCGTGTTTCATCCTTTCTGTCCGCGTGCCTGCCCTGCGTCTCCCTGCGCTTGCTGGGGGGGGCAGCGCTGGCCCTGTGTCTGGCCCAACCCCAGCCGGGCCGGGCGCAGTTGGTCCTCAACGAGGTGTGCGCCGACAACGAACAAGCCGTCTTCTCGCCCGTCGGGACCACCCCGGACTACGTCGAGATTTACAACCCCGGCGCGACCAGCGTCACCCTGGCAGGCTGGAGCCTTTCCGACAACCCGGACCGAGCGGACAAATACAAGTTCCCCAGCAGCGTCGCCATCCCAGCAAATGGATTTGTGGTGCTTTGGCTGGATCCCATGCCGGCCCCGCACCTCTGGACCACCAACTTCACGCTGAAGGCCTCCGGGGAATCGCTCGGCCTTTATTACACCAACACGCTGGTGGATGGCCTGCTCTTCGGTCCCCAGTTGGCTGACCGCCCGCTGGTGCGGGTCCCGGACGGATCCGGCCCCTGGCAGCTGGGCTTGGCCTCACCCTCCGCCGCGAACAGCAGCCTGGCGGCCACCAATTTCGGGAGCCTGCATGCCGTCCGGATCAATGAATGGCTGGCCACCAACTCCCTCGGACCGCAATTCGATTGGCTGGAACTCTACAACCCCTCAACCAACGGCATCGTCGATATCAGCCTGTGCGCGATTACCGATGCCCTGACCAACCTGTTGGCCCCGAACGTCCGTCCGCTCAGCTTCATTGCGGCGGGTGACCGTTTCCAGTTCTGGTGTAATGACGCCACCAACGAGGGCAATGAACTGCCCATCAAGCTCAGCAGCAGCTCCGGGGAAATCCTCAGCTTTTATGCGCCCGACCTGTTCACGCTGATTGACCGCGTCTCCTTCGGGCCCCAGTCCGGCGATGTCTCCATGGGGCGGTTGCCCGACGGCGGGCCTGCCTTCTTCCAGTTCGTCGGGACGAACAACATGACGCCGGGCAATGCCAACCAATGGGAGTCCCTCACCAATATCGTGATCAACGAGGTGCTCACCGCGGCCACGTCCCCGCTGGAGGATGCCATCGAACTGTTCAATCCCAACCCATTCCCGGTCGACATCAGCCACTGGTACCTGAGTGACAGCGAGGAGTTCCCCCTCAAGTTCCGCATCCCGGCCGGGACGGTCCTGCCCGCCCTGGGGTTCAAGGTCTTCTATGAGCAAAACCAGTCAAATGGGGCCTCCTCCACCCCCGGCTTCAACCGTTCCGGCTCCGGGCGCGCCCCCGATTTCTCCCTCGACGCGGTGCATGGGACCGATGTGTTGCTGACCGAGGGAGTGGCCAGTGGGACGGTCACGGGCCGCCGCAACGTCAAGGTGCTGGAAAGCGCCGCCAGCGGCGTTTCCTTCGGGCGGCATGTCAAGAGCGACGGCGGCAGCGATTTGGTGCCCATGGCCGCCCGTACCTTTGGCGCCGACAGTCCCTCCACCGTCGGGGCCTTCCGCCTCGGCACGGGGCGCAGCAATGCCTATCCCATGGTCGGCCCCCTCATCATCACCGAGATTCACTATCATCCGCCCGAAATCGGCACCAACGACAACACCCTCGACGAGTTTGTCGAACTGCGCAGCACCACCAACGGCACCCTGCGCCTTTATGACCCGAATTATCCCACCAATGTCTGGCGGGTGCGTGGTGGCATCCAATATGACTTCCCAACCAACCAATCCCTCGCCGCGGCGAGCCGCCTTTTGCTGGTCAACTTCGACCCCGCGACGAATGCCCCCCAGTTGGCGGGCTTCCGTTCCCAGTTCAACGTGCCGACCAACATTCCCATCTTTGGTCCCTACCTGGGCAAACTGAAGAACTCCCAGGACACCGTCGAACTCCAGCGTCCGGAAGGGGTGATGCTGCCACCGCGTCCTGATGCCGGCTACGTGCCCCGCTCCATTGTCGAGCGCCTCAAGTATGAGGACGACATGGGCTGGACCAGCCTGGCCGATGGAACCGGCCTTTCCCTGCAGCGGTTGACGCTCAGCGGCTACGGCAACGACCATACGAATTGGTATGGCGCTCCCCCCACGGCCGGCACGGTCAATGCCCCCGGAATTCCCCCTGGCATTGTCACCCCGCCCTCCAGCCTCCAGGCCATCCAGGGGGCGTCGGCCAGCCTCTCGGTCACCGCGTCCGGCAGTGCGCCGCTCCATTACCTCTGGAGCCACGCAGGCACCAACCTCCAGGCGCCGGATGGCGCCACCCTGAGCCTTCCTGCCCTCAGCCCAGCCGACGCCGGCAGTTATCGGGTCGTGGTCACCAACTTTTTTGGCACCGCCACCAGCGCCGTGGCCACCCTCACCGTGCTCATGCCCCCCGCCATCGACTCCCCTCCCTCCAGCCTCACGGCAACCGTTGGGGAGACAATCCAGTTCCAAGTCGGCGCTTCCGGGACGGCTCCCCTGGGTTTCCAATGGCGGAGGGGCGGGCTGCCCTTGGCCGGACGCACCAACGTCACCCTGTCTGTCGGTCCCCTGCTGCTGTCGGATGCCGGGGCGTATGATGTGGTCGTGGCCAACCCCTATGGCTCCGTGACCAGTGCCGTGGCCACCCTGACGGTCGGCGGGATTGCTCCCGTCATCACGCTCCAACCGGCCAGCCAGAGCGTCGCGGCCAATGCCACGGTCACCCTCACGGTCGCGGCCTACGGCACGCCCGCCCCCGCCTTCTTCTGGCGAATCAACGGCGAACCCATCGCCGGCGCCCAAGGTCCCACGCTTGTCCTGGCCAACATCCACCCCCTGCAGTCAGGTCAGTATGACGTGGTGGTTTCCAATGTCCTCGGCACCACTGTCAGCACCCCCGCCACCATCAACGTCGGGTATCCGCCCATGATTCTCCTGCCCCCCAGCGACCAGATGGTCAGCCAAGGGGACAGCACCCTGCTGCTGGTGATTGCCGACGGCACTCCCACCCTCCATTACCAATGGCAATGCAATGGCACCAACATGCCCGGTGAAACCGGGCCCCTCATTTCCCTGAACAACATCACGACAAGCCAGGCCGGCATTTACACGGTGGTCGTCAGCAATGACTTCGGCACCGTGGTGTCCGACCCCGTGCGGTTGACGGTGCTTGGCCCCCCCCGCCTGGTCATGTCCCCCCTGGCTCCCAACGGCGCCTCACGGCTCAGTCTGCATGGCAGTGTCGGGCTCACCTACGAGGTCGAGGCCACCGAGGCCCTCGGGCCGCCCGTCTGGACCCTGCTGCGGCGCTTTACCCTGACGAATGACCTCGGCGTGGAGGACCTGATCGACGAGGCCGCGACCAATCTCCACAAGCGGTTTTACCGCGGTAAGCTGATCCAGCCCTAGGCGGCGGCGGACCGGGGCCGGCCGCGCGCCCTTTTTTTGCTGCATTTCCCGCCGGGTGCGGTTCTATCCGCACCCATGAAACTGCGCCGCCTCCTTTACCTGGCCCCGGTCTGGCTCGGGGCCTGCGCCACCGAGATGACCCCGCCCGCCTCCACCGCCTCCCGGCAGCCTTCCCCGGTCCTGTCCTACCCCGTCACGGCAAGACAGCCCTTGGTCGAGACGCTGCACGGGATTGCCGTGCCGGACCCATACCGGTGGCTGGAGGATGACCATGCCGCCGAGACCAAGGCGTGGGTGCAGGAGCAGAACAAGGTGACCTTCGCCTACCTGGATGCCATTCCCGAGCGTGCCGCCATCCGCCAGCGGTTGACACGCCTGTGGAACTACGAGCGTTACGGGGTGCCCGCCAGGGAAGGGGGCCGCTACCTGATCACGCGCAACGACGGCCTGCAGAACCAGAGCGTGCTCTACACCATGAGGAGCCTCGACGGGGAACCGAAGGTGTTGCTCGATCCCAACCGGCTCTCGGCCGGCGGGACCGTCTCGCTGGGGCCGGTGGCGGTGTCGGATGACGGCCGGTTGCTGGCCTATGGCACCTCGTCCGCCGGGTCGGACTGGCAGGAGTTTCGCGTGCGCGACATCGAGACGGGCCAGGATCTGCCGGATGTCGTGAAGTGGGCCAAGTCCAGTGGCGCGGCCTGGACGAAGGACGGACGGGGATTTTTCTACTCCCGCTATGACGAACCCGCCTCCACCAACCAGTTCAAGGGGGTCAACTATTACCACAAGCTGTATTACCACCGCCTGGGCACCCCGCAGTCCGAGGATGTCCTGGTCTATGAACGGCCTGACCAGAAGGAGTGGGGATTCAGCGGAGGGGTGACCGATGACGGCCGCTACCTCGTCATTCATGTTTGGCAGGGGACCGAGCGGCGCAACCGGTTTTATTACAAGGACCTCTCCGTCCCGGACTCGGCGGTCGTCCGTTTGCTCGACGATTTTGATGCCGCCTACACGTTCATCGACAACGTGGGACCGGTTTTCTATTTCCGCACCGACTGGGAGGCCCCGCGCGGCCGGGTGATGGCCATCGACATCACCAAGCCCGGCCGGGCGGACTGGCGGGAGATCGTTCCCCAGCGTCCCGACCGCCTGCAGGGCGTGAGCCTGGTCAATGACCAGTTGCTGGCGTCCTATCTCAAGGATGCCCAGACCGAGGTGATGATCTTTGCCCGGGACGGCCGGATGGTGCGCCGGGTGGACCTGCCCGGGATCGGCACGGCCTCCGGATTCGGGGGCAAGCGGGGCGACACGGAAACCTTCTATGCCTTCACGAGTTTCACGACGCCGGCGACCATTTACCGTTACGACCTGCAGACGGGCCGCAGCACGGTGTATCGCCAGCCGAAGGTCGACTTTGATCCCTCGGCCTTCGAGACGCGCCAGGTGTTTTTCCGGAGCAAGGATGGCACGCGCGTGCCCATGTTCATCACGGCCAAGCGCGGTTTGCCGCGCAACGGCCGGGCGCCGGCGCTCCTCTATGGCTACGGCGGCTTCGACATCAGCCTGACGCCGGCTTTCTCCGTGGCGACGGTCGTCTGGCTGGAAATGGGCGGGGTGTATGCGGTGCCCAACCTGCGTGGCGGCGGCGAGTATGGGAAGGAGTGGCACCAGGCCGGCACCAAGCTGCGAAAGCAGAATGTCTTCGACGACTTCATCGCGGCGGCCGAATGGCTGGTGGAGCATCGCTACACCGGTCCGGACCGGCTGGCCATCAGCGGCGGCAGCAACGGCGGGCTGCTGGTGGGGGCCTGCCTGATCCAGCGGCCGGACCTGTTCCGGGCGGCGTTGCCTGCCGTGGGGGTCATGGACATGCTCCGCTTCCACAAGTTCACCCGGGGATGGGCCTGGACGAGCGATTATGGCTCCCCGGATGACCCGGTGGAGTTTCGGGCGCTGTTGGCCTACAGCCCGTATCACAACCTGAAACCCGGCGTGCGCTACCCGGCCACGCTGGTCACGACGGCGGACCACGATGACCGGGTGGTGCCGGCCCATAGCTTCAAGTTTGCCGCCCGCCTGCAGGAGTGCCAGGCCGGGCCGGCGCCCGCCCTGATCCGGATTGAGACGGAGGCCGGCCATGGTGCGGGCAAGCCCACCGCCAAGCTGATCGCCGAGGCGGCGGACAAGTGGGCGTTCCTGGCCCGGGAACTGGGCGTGGCGGCCCCGTGGTGAGGGGCAGGGCAGGGTGGGAGTCGCCGGTGGGCGGCCGGCTTCAGGCGAAGTCGTAGACCACGGCGCGCGCGCAGTTCGGCTTGAAGACCTTTTCGACGAACTCCACGTGCAGGGGGTGGACCTGGTAGTCGTCCTGGGCCTGCTTGTCCTTGAAGACCAGGTTCAGGGCCACTTGGTAGGATTGGTCCACCACGGGCCGGTGGCTGGGCACCATCCGGCCGATGTGAAAGGCCAGCGTGCCCGGGATGGGACGGAGGTAGCGCTCCGCGCCCTCGATCAGGGCGGTGGCGGCGTTGGGTTGCTCGGGCTTGGTCCAGAAGATGACGACGTGCGAGAACATGGGGTGGGTTTCGGTTGCGGAACCATTGTGCGGACGCTGTCGGGCAGGGCAAGCGACATTTGCGCGCATAGGGCTCGCCTTCGTTCCGGGCTTCCCGCATCATGACCTTCCCTATGCTCTCGCTGCCCAAGCCTGAAGTCATCCTGACGCATGAAAGCGATCTCGATGGGCTGGTTTCCGGTGTCCTCCTGCGACGCTTGGCGAAGCACCTTTTCAACCTGGAGGTGCCGCTGGAGGCGCACCATTACCACACCTGGCGCCAGCGTGAACCCCGGGAGCGTTCCGCCTGGGTCTGTGACCTCAGTTTCGAGCCGCGGTTGGACCGCGAGAACTGGGTGGTGATTGATCACCACGCCACCGAATGCCAGCCGCGCCGGGCGCGGCTCATTCATGATCTCACCCGGTCGGCGGGCAGCCTGTGCTATGACCTCTGCCGGGAGGCCGGCCTGGCCACGCCTGAACTGGACCGCCTGGCCCACCTGAACAACGTGGCCGACCTGTTCCTCGACGGGGATCCGGACTTCGCCCTCGCGCAGGATTGCGCCAACCTGGTCAAGGTTTACGGCTTTTGGAACATTCACGCCCTCATCGATGGGCTCGTGGAAGGCATTCCGCAGCACCCCCTGCTCGAGGTGATGCGGGTCAAGCGCCGGGTGGAGGACCCCCTCGGCTACGAGTGGAGCCGGCGCAACGTCCTCGAATTGAGCCCGACCGTGGGCTACGTGGACACGGTGGTGGGCAACAACAACCTCATCGTCCATCAACTCCTGCAGGAGCAGGCCACTCCTTTCCCGGTGCTCCTGACCCTCTTCCGCCGCGCCAATGGCGTCGTCATCGCCAGCCTGCGCAGCCGGAACGGGGAGGCGCTGAAGGTGGCGGAATCCCTGCAGGGCGGCGGCCACGCCAACGCCGCCGGGGCCACCCTTCCGAAGTCCGTCCGCACGATCGAGGACGGGTTGGTCTTCCTCCGCGGGGCCCTCAATCCCCGCACACCGGGGCGCGGACAGCCCCTGCACAGCCTGGAAAACGTCCTGGCCGGCCTCGAGCGCAAGGAGACATGAGACCCGGTGGCCCGCTCCCCCGCTCAGCTGTTCTGCTCGGCCGACCGGAGATAGCGACTGCAGATGTAAACGTAGACCCCCACCACGCCAAAGCCCAGGGCCACGATGATCAGTTGCACGAATGTCGGAGTGTTCATGATGCGTTTTGACCGACGGCAAGGCCACCATGACCAAGGCCGTCCCTTGCATCCTCCGCCGACCACCCACCTTGTGCCGTTCGCCCTTTGTTCAACCCGGTCCCTTTTTTGCCGCCACTGAATCATGTCCACGCCTCCTCCCTGCAACCCCACGGCGCCCGCTTCCGAACATCCCGCGTCCAGCCCGGAGCGGCTCCGCGTCGCCCCCTCCGGCATCGAGGGGACAGGGGGTTTTGCCCGGGGCCCCATTCCCGCCGGCACGCGGGTCATCGAATATGTCGGCGAGCGAATCACCAAGCAGGAGTCGCTGCGCCGCTGCGAGGAGGGCAACCCCTTCATTTTCGACATGAACCCGGAGTGGGATCTGGATGGCAACGTCCCGTGGAACCCGGCCCGTTTCCTCAACCACAGCTGCCAGCCCAACTGTGATGCCGAGCAGCACGGCGACCATATCTGGATCATCACCACGCGTGATGTGGCGGACGGCGAGGAACTGACCTTCAACTACGGGTACGACCTGTCCGAGTACCGGGATTACCCCTGCCAGTGTGGAACACCCTCCTGTGTCGGGTTCATGGTCGCGGAGGAATTCCACGAGACGGTCCGCGCCCGCCAGGGTGGTCCGGGGCCGGGTTGAGGCAGGCGTTGCCTGGGTTGGGTCGGCTTAGCCAGCCGGGGCAGGCGAGTGCCCGCCGCGTATGACTCAGGGCAGGGCCTCGCCGACGATGCGGAAGAGGGGGGCCGGTGAGAGGACATCCCCCACAAAGTCCAGGGCAAGGGCCCCGGGGATTTCGTCTGGCAACTCGGCGCTGCCAAACGCCTGCCATTCATCGCCGCTGCTGTAGCGGAAGTAGCCGGTGTAGAGAACACCGGGTTGGGCGGCGAAGGTGTAGGTGACCTCCACCGGGTTCAAGGGGTCATTGGCGTTGCGAACCTGCACCGTCACCTGGGCGGCCGGCACGAGGACGGTGAGGGTGGCGGGCAGGCTTTCCTCAGCGCCAAACAGGTTGGTCACGTTCACGGTGTAGGCCCCCGCGTGGGCATAGCTGACGTTGGCGATGACGTGGGAGGCGTTGGTGGCGCCCGGGATGGCAATGCCTTCGCGGAACCATTGGTAACCGAAGGGGCCCGGGGTGGGGCAATGCTGCACGCGGAGTTCGACCCGGCTTCCTGCGTCGGCGTCGGTGTCCGCCGGCGGCGCCGTGATGCGGGGCCCGTCGGTCACCTCCACGAGGGCGTCGGCACTTGCGATGCTGCCAAGGTCGTTGCTGACCTCGGCATAATAGGTGCCCGCCTGCGCCGCCTCCGCGGGGAAGGAGAGGGTGGCGTTGGTGGCGTTGGTCAGGGCTTGGCCGTCGCGATACCACTGGTAGAGCAGGGGTTCGGTTCCCTGGGCGATGACCGTGAGGGTGACCGGGTCGCCATGGCAGGGTTCGACCCGTTCAGGGGGCTCGCCGGTGATGGTCGGCGGCACCGCGTTGACGGTCAGGACCGCCGGCGCGCTGGTCACCGTGCCCAGGGCGTTGCTGACCACCACCGTGTAGCTGCCCGCTTGGGGCGGTTGGAGGTTGGTGAGGGTGAGCACCGGATTGGTGCCTCCAGGCAGCGCCTCGGTGCCGTTGCGGAACCATTGGAAGAACAGGGGTTGGCTGCCGGCGGCGACCACCCGGAGTTCCACGGTCTTGCCGGAATCGGCCGTGGCGCCCTCGGGTTGGACGAGGATCACGGGCGCGTTGGTGCCCACGGTCAGCAGCGCCGGCGCGCTCGTCACGCTGCTGAACGAGTTGAACGCGACCACGTCGTAGGGGCCGGCGTCCGTCTCGCGGGCCTCCGGGATGTTGAAGGTGGTCAGGTTGGCGCCCAGGATGGCCACGCCCCGGAAACGCCACTGGTAGGAGATCGGGCCGTCCCCGGAGGCGCTGACGCTGAAGTTGGCGCTGCCGCCGGGGTCGACGGTCTGCGGTTGCGGCGCCTGGGTGATGCTGACCGGGGTGATCCGACTCAGGGTGGCGCTGGCGCTGGTCGCGCTGCCGGAGTTGTTGACCACGATCACGTCGTAGGAAGTGAAATCCGAGGGTTGCACGTTCACCAGCGTGAGCACCGGGCTGTCGGCCCCGGCCACGGCGCTCCCGTTGCGGCGCCACTGGTAGGTCAGCGGCGGGTCACCCCGGGCCACCACCAGGAAGGTCACCGTGTCCCCCACCTGCGCCACGCGCGAGAGGGGGTCCGTCACGATCACCGGCGGCAGCAGGGTCAGACCATATTCGTAGGACCCGATGTCCGCGCGGCCTCCATAGGGTCGCGCCACGCCGCGCTGGTCGGTGGCCAGCACAAAGGCCGGATCCCCCCGGTCAATGGCGGCGCTGCCCTCCACCAGGGGGATGGTCTCGGTCGGTCCCCCGTTCCGGCCAAAGGAGCCCAGGCCGGCCGGCGTGTTCGTCATGCTGCCGGCGCCGCGCAGTCTCAGGCTCCGATCCGTGCTCAGGTTGTAGCCCGCGTCCGTGAAGGCCCCATACCCATTCGTCCCCGTGAAGGGATCGGCGACCAGGCAATTCTTGAGCACGAACGTCCCGTTGCCGTTGGCGAGATTGCCGCCGCGGCTTGGCCCGTTGCGGCCGTTCTTGCCCTTGAAGGGGGCGTTGCCACCCAGGCCATTGGTTCCCGGCACCGCGCCGCCCGAATAGAGGGTGCAGTTGGTCAGGGCCGCGTGCTTGCCCGAGTAAACCTGGCCGCCGGCGGCAGCCCCGCCGTCCCCGCCCCGCCCGCCCTCCAGTTGGCCGTCCGCCCCATTCCCGCCGCTCCCCCCGGTGATCCGGTTGGCGAAGAAGGTGGAGTTCACCACCGCCTGGGTGCCGAGGCTGGCAATGGCGCCGCCAAAGGCGCCGCCCCCGGGCCACCCCGCGGGCGCGGCCGCCGCCTGGTAACCGCCGCTGGCGCTGGCGGCTCCCTGGGCGGTGTTGAGGCTGAAGGTGGTGGCGTGAACGTGGAGCGTCGCGCGGTTGGTGTTGTAGATGGCTCCTCCCCAGGCAGGTGCACCCGCTCCGCCATGGCCCGCCCGTCCGGCCAGCAACCCGCTGCCCCCGGCGCCGCCCGCCCCCGGAGCACCGCCCCGTGCCGCATTGAACTGGAAGGTGCTGTTGCTGACCACCAGCAATCCGGTGTTGAAGATGGCTCCGCCTTGGGCCCGCCCGCCCGCCCCGCCGCGCCCGCCGGTCCCGCCCCGCAGACGTCCGCCGTTACCGCCCACTCCGCCCGCCCCCCCGGCGCCTCCGGCGGCGGCGTTCGTCAGGAACAGGCAGCGATCGACGACCGTGGTGCCCAGGCGATTGAAGATGGCTCCCCCCCAGGCCGGACCGCCGGAGGTTCCGTGGTGGCCCGGGCCGCCATTCTGGAACTCACTGTCGGCTCCAGCCCGTCCAGCCAGGCCGGCCTTGCCCTCGGCGACGTTGTTGGAGAACACGCAGCGCTGCAGGGACAGGAAGCCGCGGTCATTGTAGATGGCCGCCCCCGCCGTGCTGCGCCCACCGGCCAGGGTGAGATTGTAGGCGGTGAAATGCACGCCGGTCTGGACCAGGAACAAACGCGAGGACCCGGTGGCCACCAGGGAAACGCGTCGGCCGCCGGCGTCCAGAAACGTATCCGTGGTGACCCAAAGGTTGCTCTGAATGGCGATGATGCCGTCGCAGGCAATGGTGATCCGTCCCCCGATGGCGAGGGCTTCCCGGAGGGCCGCCTCGGAGCACTCGGTCAGGGTGGCATCCGCGCGCAGCGACCCCGGGCACAGCCCGGCGGCCACCACGCCCCCCAGCAGGAGGCGCAGCCATGATCCGCAGCGGGAAAAAGATCGGGTCATGGCGCAGGCCGGGCGGGGTTAGCGGGAGAGACCCTCGCGCTGGAGCAGTCTCCGCTGTTCACGTTCCTCGTCCTTGGCCGCCTTCCGGCGATCGATTTCGTCCTGGCGGTCGTCCGCCTTGACGCGTTTGTCGGTGTCGACCTGGTAATCGCGCTCGGCCGCGCGCACCGCGGGCATGCCGCGTTTCTCGTCGGCCACGATGAGGGCGGCGTCCTTGGGCGAGGGCAGCACGGTGGGGCGGATCAGGGTGATGAGCTCCACGCGTGTGTTCTCGTCGCTCGTGCTGCGGAAGAGATTCCCGACGTAGGGGATGTCCTTGAGGATGGGCACCCCGGACTTGGAGACGTTCTTCTGCTTGGAGATGAACCCGCCGAGCATGATGGTCTCCCGGTCGCGCACGGCGACCTTGGCGGCCGCCTCGCGGTCGATGGTCTCCGGCACGCTGAAGGTCGCATCGATGGGGATGTCCTCGCCGATGTTCTGCACGCGGATGTTGATGTCCATGACCACCAGGCCCTCGGCGTTGATGAGGGGGAGCACGGAGAGGGTAAGACCGATTTGCTGCTGTTGGAACTGGGTTTGGGGGCCGCCGCCAAAATAGGTGTAGGTGCCGGTGACGTAGGGGCGTGTCTGGCCGACGAACAGGTTGGCCTCCACGGCGTGCGAGGTCTGGATGCGCGGGCGGGAGATGATGTTGACGCGGCTGTCACTGGACATGGCCTTCAGGGTGGCGTCGAAGTTCATGAAGCTGGCCACATAGCTGAATCCACCGGGCAGGCCGGAGGCGGAGTTGGTGGCCAGGTTGTTGAAGTTGAGGGAGTCGAGAAACGGCACCGTGCGGATGGCGCCGATGCCGGTGGCGGTGTTGCCAAAGTCGGTGGGGTTCTTCTGCAGGTAGCTGAACCCGTAGTCGAGGTTGTCACCCACCTTCACCTCCATGATGATCGCCTCGATCAGCACCTGGGCCAGCACCACGTCCAGCTTGTTGATGATGTTCGAGATGGTCATCAGGTCCGAGCGGCTGGCGAAGATGAGCAGGGAGTTGGTGCGTTCGTCGGCGATGATCTTGGTCTGGCCGAGGACGAAAATATCCCCTCCCTGGCCGGTGGCGGCCCGGTTGATGATGTTGTTGAGCCGGCTGGCGAAGCTGCTCCGGCCGCTCAGGCCGGCCCCGGTTCCGCCGGCCGTCATGCCGGCCTGCTGCTGGCCAAGGGGGTTGGCCGGGTTGTAGCCAGGCTGCCCCATCCCGCCCATGCCCCCCATGCCGCCGCCCATTGTGCTGCTGCCGCGGCCGCCGCTGCTGATGCCGGTGCGGGTCTGCTGCTGGCCCACCGTGGTGGTGCCGCCGCCCCCGGCGGTCAGGCTGCCCAGCACCTGGGCAATGTCACCGGCCAGGGCGTATTTGATGGGGATGACCACGTCGATGAAGTCCTGGGGCGGGATGATGTCGATCTTGTTAATCATCTCCAGCATCCGCTTCACGTTCTCCGCGTAGTCGCGGATCACCAGCATGGAAGTGCTGGGAATGGTCAGGATGCTGTTCTGCATCTTGGCAAACGGCTGCAGCACCTGGACGAGGTCGTTCGGGGCCGCGTTCTTCAACTGGACGATGTGGGTGACGAGGGTGGCGGACTCCGGATACTGGTCGGCCGGCAGGTCATCGATCCGCTTGGCAAAGGTGTTGGCCGCCGCCTCGGGCACGGCACGGACGAACTTGTCGCCCTGCGGCACCATGGTGATCTGGTTCATGGCCAGCAGCGTTTCCAGCAGTTGGATGGCCTCCGTCTTGGTCAGGGTCGTCTGGCTCTTCACCGTGATCTTCGCGGCCGGCATGGTCGGGCTGCGCACCACCGTCTTGCCGGTCAACTCCTGGTAAATGTCGAGGACCTGGTTCATGTCGGCCTCGGAAAACTTGATCAGCCCGGGCGGGAAAGTCTCCTCCTCGGCCGCGCCCGCGGCGGCTCCCGGCGCTCCCGCTTGCCCGGCCGCGCCGGCTCCCACGGCCCCCATCGCGCCCGGGGCCCCGGCCGCGCCGGCGCCACCGGCTCCGGCTGCGGCGCGGATGGCCTCAGCCGTCACGTTGGTCTGGCGGGTGCCCGTCCCGCCGGCGCCGGGCCCGGTGCCGGGCACCGCGGGGCCCGTTGGAGCCACGGGTTGGGGCACTCCCGGGGCGGTGCGGGGGGTGAACTGGATGTTGGTCGGCCGGTTGGTGGCCTGGGCCGGGCCGGTGGCGGCCGGTTTCCCAGGCGTGGGGATGGGGGGCAGGGCCGGCACGCCAGCCGGGCGGGCGGGCGTGGCCGATGGAGTGGCTGGCGGGATCGGGGTCGGCAAGGCCCGGGCCGCGCGGGCGGCCTCCGCGGCGGCTCGTTCCGCGTTGATCACCTCAGGGGTGGGCTGGGGCAGGTTGGGTGGCGCCTGGCCGGTCAGGGGCGCGGCGGGCAACCAGGTGAAGCACGCGAGGGCAAGAACCCGGAGGGCGTGAGGATGGGAGGAGCGGGGCGGTGGCGTTTTCACGGGGGACCTCGAAGGCTGGGGGCGGGCATGGGCCGGGAGCGGACGCGACACGACCGCGTCTGCAGGGGAGGGGAGAGTGGGCTGCATGGGCTGGGTCGGTCGGGGGTGGTTCAGCTTTTCCTGGCGGGCGGATTGGTTGGTGCTCCGGCGGACGGCTTGGCCGTCGGGGTGGGGGCGGGTGGGCCCTTGGTCGTGGTGGCCGGGGCCGGCTTGGCCGCGGGGGCAGCCGGGCTGCCGGCGGGCTTCGGTGGCGGCTTGCGTTGATAGCTCTTCACCAGGGTGACCTTGCCCTGCAGCCGGGTGCGGGTCGGGTCCGGTCCCACCCCCATGCTCTTGGCCCGGATCAGCAGGGAACGGTCGGCAATGCGGTAGAGAAAATCGACCAGTTCCTTTTCCCCGCAGTTGTATTGCACATTGACGGAGGCCTCCTCAAAGAAGGCGTTGGTCTTGCCGCCACTGCGGTTGACCGGGGTGATGGAAGTAAGATTGACCCCGGTCAGGGCGGCCTGCGCGTTGACCTCGTCAAAGATGCGCAGGGCGGCCTCCTCGGTCGGCACGTCGCTCCCGCCCGTTTTCAGCAGGTCGCGGATTTTGGCCTCGTAGGTCGGCTTGTTGGCGATCTCGGCCTTGTATTTGTCGAGTTGCAGGCGCTGGATGTCGCTCATCTTTTGCTGGAGCCGGCCGAACTCGCCGAACTTCGGGATGATGAGCCAGAGGTTGAGGACGACGAACACCGCGATGCCCACGCCGACCACCAGGCGGCGTTCCTGCGGGGTCAGCCCGTATTTGTCGAAGAGGCTGTTCATTCGTCGGTGCGGCGCAGGTCGCAGCTGATGCTCCAGTCGATCTGGCCGCCGGGCTTGGTGGTGACGTTGCCGAAGCTGACATTGGAAAAGAGGGGTTGGCCGCGGATCTCGGCCTTTTGCAGGGCGGCGTTGAACTCGCTCACCTTGCCGCGGTCCTCGCCCCCGCCCGTGCCGCGGAAGGAGACCTTGCGTCCGCTGAAGTCCATGTATTCGAGGGTGAGTTCCGGGGGCAGGAAGTCGGCCGCCGCCTTGTAGCATTCGAGCGCGGCGTACTGGAGGTCCAGGGTGTCCTGCAGGACGCGCAGCTTCTCCCTCACCTGCAGGGTGTTGGTGTATTGCTGGCTGTAGCCCCGGGTCTCCTCCACCATGCTGTCGTGGCGCATGGTAGCCCACGTGACCAGGCCCATGTAGAGCATGGCGCACACGATGTAGACCAGGAGGACCGCCCCCAGCCCGCGCATCCACAGCCGGTCAACAAAGCGGCTCCGGTAGCGGACGGCAAACTCCGGCGGGAGCAGGTTGGTGGTGGAGCCCTCGGCGCTGGCCCGCCGGGCGGTCAGGGCCGCCAGTTCCTGCGGGCCGACCGGCGCGACCACCTCCGGGGCCTGCGCCGCGTCAAACAGGGGCAGCCAGCGGGCGGCCGTGTCGGCGTCCGCCACGAGGTGATACCTGGGCTCGCAGGTCAGCCAGCCCTCCAGTTCACCCGCCCAGGTCGTCTGGGCGAGTTGCTCGCGGAAGGCGTCGGCGCGCCGGGCCTCGGCGGGCAGGTTGAGCAGGCCCAGGTTCTGCAGCACGCCGTCATACCACCAGGCCACCAGGCAGGTGCCTTCCTGCCCATCCGTGGCGGGGAAGACCCACGCGCCGTCCCCGCGCACCTGGGTCGCTCGCAGTTGGTCAAGCACGGGCAGTTCGAGGCGATCGGCCAGGTAGCCCTGGGTCTCCAACTGACCCAGGAACTCCTCCACGCGGCTGCGCAGGGCCGTGATGACAACCACCGTCTGCAGCTCGCCGGTGGCGTGCGGGTTGAGGTGATCGGTGGCGCCGCCCTGGGCCACAAACGGCATGACCTCGAAGCTCCAGACAATCTGGGTGACCGGCAGGGGGGAGAGCTTCTCCAGCTGCAGTTCCACCATCGACCGGGTCTCGGCGAGGTCGGCCTTGGGCAGTTGGATGACGCGCAGGAAGACATGGCCGGCGGGGAGCCAGGCGATGTTGAGCCGGGGCTGGAAGAGGGTGGACCAATCCTTGGCCACCAGCTTCTCGGGTAACGGCTCGCTGGGAAGCTTGGACTCGGTGCGGAGAAGGTTGAACTTCGCAGCCGAGTTGAACTGCCAGATCTGCCGGATTTGTTCCCCGGGCAGCAGGACGTTGCAGGAATGCCAGCGTGCCATGGGTCAGGCCGGAAGGGCGGTGGGCCGCGGCCGGCGCACGGCGTCCGCCGGGCGGCGGCCGGGGTGCGGCGTCGGGATGGTCAGCCGGGGGGTCATGTCATTTTTGGGCCACAAGTTCCGTCCGCGGCTCGCCCACGAGCCCGAGGTGTTCCTCGGTCTGGGTGACGCGCAGGACCTCCTCGACCGTGGTCCGTCCGGCCTTCACCTTCTTCCAGCCGTCCATGCGGAGGGTGCGCATGCCGCCTTCCATGGCTTTCTGCGCGATGGTGGACGCGGGGGCCCGGTTCATGATCAGCGGGCGCAGGGCCTCGGTCACGACGAGCAGTTCATAGATGCCCTGCCGGCCCTGGTAGCCGAGCTGGCGGCAGGCCTCGCAGCCCGCCCCGCGGTAAAACTTGGCCGTCGGGATGTCGCGTTCGGGGAACTGCACCTTGCGCAGGAACTCGAGGTCGAACTGCTGCTCGGTCATGCAGGACTTGCAGATGGTGCGGACGAGGCGCTGGGCGAGGATGGCCTCGACCGAGGAGGCGACGAGGAAGGGCTCGATGCCCATGTCGACCAGGCGGGTGAACGCGCTGGGGGCGTCGTTCGTGTGCAGGGTGGAGAAGACCAGGTGCCCGGTCAGGGCGGCGCGGATGGCGATTTCCGCCGTCTCGAGGTCGCGGATTTCGCCGACCATGATCACGTTGGGATCCTGGCGCAGGATGTGGCGGAGGCCGACGGCGAAGGTGAGGCCGATGTCGGAGCGGACGGCGATCTGGTTGATGCCCTTGAGCTCGTATTCGACCGGTTCCTCGATGGTGATGATGCGCTTGGTGACCGAGTTGATGCTGCTGAGGAACGCGTAGAGGGAGGTGGACTTGCCGGCGCCGGTGGGGCCGGTGACCAGCATGATGCCGTGGGGCTTGACCACGACCTCGCGGATGGCGTTTTCCTCGGCGGGATCAAAGCCGAGTTTGTCGAGGGTGAGGAAGATCTTGCCGCGGGTGAGGAGGCGGAGGGAGACGCTTTCGCCGTAGACGGTGGGGACGGTGGAGACGCGGATGTCGATCTCCTCGCCCTTGATGCGGACGTTGATGCGGCCGTCCTGGGGCAGGCGTTTTTCCGAGATGTTCATCCCGGACATGACCTTGATGCGCGAGATGATGGCCGCCTGGTAGCGCTTGAGCTGGGGCGGCATCGGGGTCTGGTGCAGGATGCCGTCGATGCGGTAGCGGATGCGCAATTCGTCCTCGGCGGGCTCGAAATGGATGTCGGTGGCGCGGTCCTTGAACGCCTCCCAGATGATCTGGTTGACGAACTTGATGACGCTGGCCTCCTGGTCGCCCTCGGTGATCTCCTTCTCGCCGGCCAGGTCCAGTTCGAGGGGTTCCTCCTCCTTGGCCATCTCGTCGAGGGTCTCGGCGCCAACGCCGTAGTACTTCTTGAGGGCCTTGTCGATCTCCGTCTTGGGGGCGAGGGCGAACTGCACCGGGCTGCGGGCGTCGAACTGCACGGCGTTGAGCATGCCGGAGTCGAAGGGGTTGCTGACCACCACCTGCAGGGTGCCGTTTTGGAAGTCGGTGGGGAGGGCCAGGTATTGGAAGGCGACCTTGGTGGAGATCTTGTTCCGGGCCTCGGTGGGGATGGTGACCTTCTTCAGGTCCACGTACGGCCAGTTCAGGACCCCGGCCAGTTGCTGCAGGAACAGATCCTCCGAGACCCCGGCCTCGCGGCACACGAACTCGAGGAGGGTTTCGGTGCCCCCGCTGGCCACGGCCAGCCGCCAGGCCTTCTGCCATTCGTCAAATTGCTCCGGCGCCGCGTTGGTGGCGCGCCCGACAATCTGCCGCAGGGAGGTGAAGGCCATGGAACCCGTCTTTCTTAAGTCGTTGCGTTTCTGTAACAACCGAAGCTAGGAAAAGTTTCGGTGGGGGTCAAAAGATTTAACCGGCACGCCACCCCCAAGGTTCGGATGAAGCCTCGCGGAACTTGAGGCGGGAAATCGGCCCGGGGTGGGTTGGGGATGGCCCGGTGGCCCAGTCAGGCGGGGGTGGTCCCTTCCCCGGCCAGGGCTCCTTCCGACTGCTGGGGCTCTGGATCGGCCCATTTGCCGTGTTCCCGGATGAGGTCGACCAGGCGCTCGACGGCCTCGGCCTCGGGGATGTTGAAGCGGACGGGTTGCTTGCCCACGTAGAGGTTGATTTTGCCGGGGGCGCCGCCCACGTATCCGAAATCCGCGTCGGCCATCTCCCCGGGGCCGTTAACAATGCAGCCCATGATGGCGATTTTGACCCCCTTGAGGTGCTGGGTGCGGGTTTTAATGCGGGCGGTGACGGTCTGGAGGTTGAACAGGGTGCGGCCGCAGCTGGGGCAGGCCACGTAATCGGTCTTGAACGACCGGCAACCGGCTGCCTGCAGGATGTTGAAGGCGAGGCGGAGGGACTGGCCGGCACCCGGTTCGCCCCGGATGAGGATGGCGTCGCCGATGCCGTCGGCGAGGAGTGAGCCCACGACCACGGAAGCCCGCAGGAGGGCGATGTTGGGGGCCAGCGGGGTTCCCTCGACTGGCCCAAGGCAGTCCTTGAGGAGGATTGGATTGCGGCGGCCCAGTTCCTTGAGCCTCCACGCCAACAGGCGGAAGGCGGCAATGGCCGGCAGGGACACCCCGTCCTTCACCGTGACCAACTGCTTGTCGCAGGCCACCGTGAAGGGCTGCGTGGGGTCGATTTCCTGGACGTTGAGGTCCTCATACACCGCCTCGGGGCGGACGTCGTCCCGGGGCCGGATCTTGGGGGCCACCTTGTCCCACGTGGCACGCGTCACCACGACCCGCACCGTTTGTTCCCCGCCGCAGCGGGTCCCGTCCAGACCCAAATCCACCTCCGGGGTGGTGCGACGCTCGTAGTGGAACGGGTCGGTCGGGAAGCCGGCCCCGGTCGGGGCCGCGGAGGTGTCGGCGCAGGTCAGGCGGGGAATCTGGGCCAGCAGATCGCGGCAGACCTCGATTTCCCGCGGGGAATCCTCGGTCAGCGAGACGCGGATGGTGTCGCCCAGGCCGTCGCAGAGGAGCGAGCCGATCCCGATGGCGCTCTTGATGCGGCCGTCCTCGCCCTCCCCGGCCTCGGTCACCCCAAGGTGGATGGGGTAATTCCAGTCCGGACCTTCCTGGTGGAGGCGCGCCACGAGCAGGCGGTAGCACTCAATCATGACCTTCGGGTTGCTCGACTTCATCGAGAACTTGAAGTTGTGGAACCCGAGGGAGCGGGCGATGCGGGCGAATTCCAGGGCGCTCTCCACCATGCCGAGCGGGGTGTCCCCGTAGCGGTTCATGATGCGGTCGGACAGGGACCCGTGGTTGGTGCCGATGCGGAGGGCGCGGCCCAGTTCCAGGCAGCGGCGCACGAGGGGGGCGAACTTTTCCTCGATGCGGCGGAGCTCGGCGGCGTAGGCCTCGTCCGTGTATTCCTTGACGGCGAACTTCTTGGAGTCGGCGTAGTTGCCCGGGTTGATCCGGACCATCTCCACCCACTTGACAGCCTCGAGGGCGGCCTCGGGCTTGAAATGGATGTCGGCGACGAGGGGGACCTGGCAGCCGCGGCGGCGGAGTTCGGCGGCGATGTGCTCGAGGTTGGCGGCGTCCTTCACCGTGGGGGCGGTGATGCGGACGATCTGGCAGCCGACCTCCACGAGGTCGAGGGTCTGCTGCACGCAGGCCGCCGTGTCCATGGTGTCGCAGGTGAGCATGGACTGCATGACCACGGGATGGTTCCCGCCGATGATGACCCCACCGCGGGCCGGGTCGCCCACGACCACCTCGCGGGTGGGGCGGCGGTGCAGGACATACGGGGACGGGCAGTAGTTCATGGCGGTATGCGGGCCGGGCCGGACCCGGCCGGGCTGACGGGAAGTTAGGAAGGCCGGCGGGAGGGGTCAACGCTCAAGGCACCGGCGGGCCGGGCGCAGGCCGGGTTCCGCGCTAGGGCCCGGGGGCGAAGACCATGGGTTCCTCGCGGTCCCGCCGGGCGCTGCGGACCCAGTCGCCGGTGTCGAAGAACGCGATGAACACCATGAACCCGATCAGCAGGATGGCGCAGGCGCTCTGCAGGTAGTTGAGCAGCTTGCCACTGACCGGCCGGCGCCGGATCAACTCGACGAGTGAGAGCGTGATGTGGCCGCCGTCGAGGACGGGGAAGGGGAGGAGGTTGAGCAGGGCGAGGTTGACGTTCATGACCACGCTGAACCAGAGCACGAGGCGCCAGCCGTCGGGGCTGTCGAAGAGGTTGGTGTAGACGCGGATAATCATGACGGCGCCGCCGAGTTGCTGGACGCCGATGTCGGACTTGCGGGAGGTGAGGGCGCGGAAGGTGCCGACGATTTGGTTCACGCTGGCCTTGACCTGTTCCCAGGGGCCCGGGTGGATGAGGGTGGTGTTGACGCGATCCTGCCAGGCCTTGATGCCGAAGGAGGGCGGGGCATTGGCCGGCCGGAGCGGCCGTTCGGCGCGCAGGGCGACGTCGAGGTTGCGCCCGTCCCGGAGCAGCGTGAGGGTGACCGGCCCGGCGGCGGCGTTGGTCATGGCCTCCTCGGCGTCGGCGATGGCCCCCACGGAGTAAACCTTGCGGCCGTCCACGGCCACCACCTGGTCGCCCCGGCGCAGGCCGGCCCGGGCGGCCGGGCTGTTGGTGACCACCTCATGGATGACCGCGTCGTGGGCCGCCGCGATGAGAACTTGGCGCAGGGCCTTGCGTTCGTACCACTGGGTGGTTCGCCGGTAGGGCGTGGCGTAGGCCATGGCCTCACGTCCATCGCGCTCATACTTGATGGCAATGTTGGTGCCCTCGCTGGTCACGATGCGCCAGGTGACGCTTTCGTGGGACGTGGGGGCGAACTGTTTGACCGGGTGCCCGTCGATTTCCAGGATGCGGTCCCCGGCCCGCAGGCCGGCCTTGGCCGCGGGGCCCGAAGGGTCCACCCAGCCAATCAGGGTGGTCTTGTCGCTCTCGCTGACCGGGCGGCCCACCACCCAGACCAGCACCGCGAAGGCCAGCGCCAGCAGGAAGCTGAAGACCGGGCCGGCCAGGGCCACGATGATTTTGTCGAGGGGCGTGACGGGCGGGAGCGGTTCCTCCCCGGCCTCGGAGCGGCCCTCGATGACTTCCATGGGAGCCATCTGCGGCAGGGACACGTAGCCCCCGGCCGGGATGGATCCGAGGGCGTATTCCACGCCGCCGATTTTGCGCTTCCACAGGGGCTTGCCGAACCAGATGGCGAACCGGTCCACCTTCAATCCGCGCCAGCGCGCGGCCAGAAAGTGCCCCAACTCATGGACAAAGATGAGCAGGTTGAAGAGCAGGAGCACCTCCAGGAGGATGAAGAGGGACTTCAATAGTTGCATATCAGCAGGTTACCTATCGCCACGTCGGCACCGGAGATGAACTATCCCCAGCCACCCCGGGGTGGGCAAGGACGGAGAAAGGGGGGGGCAAGGGTCCTTGGGGTGCCTGCAGGGGGCGCCCGGGACGCGGTAAACCCTCCGCGGCGGAAGGGCCCGCCGCGGAGGGTTCACCGCAGGGTGTGCGGGTTCGAGGGGGGCGTGGACACCGCCGAAGCCCTCAGAGCCGGGCGACCAGCAGTTCGCGCTGGAAGATGATTTCCTTGGGGAGGAAGGAGTAGAGACGCATGAACAGCTCGTCCTGGGACAGGATGTCCCGGCGCCATTCCTCGGTGTCGATGCGCTGAAGTTGCTCGAAGCGCTCGCGCGTCATGCCGGTCAGGCCTTCGAGGTTGAAATCCTCCGCGCGCGGCACCCAGCCCAGCGGGGTCTCATTGGCGCCGGCCCGGCCGCGGACCCGGTCCACGATCCATTCCAGCACGCGCATGTTTTCCCCGAAGCCGGGCCAGAGGAACTGGCCGTGCTCATCCCGGCGGAACCAGTTCACCCCGAAGATGCGGGGCGGATACTGGATGCGCTTGCCCATGGTCAGCCAGTGCCGGAAATAGTAGCCCATGTTGTAGCCGCAGAAGGGCAGCATGGCCATGGGATCGCGCCGGACCTGCCCGATCGTCCCGGCCGCCGCCGCGGTCATCTCCGAACCCATGGTGGCGCCCACGTAGACGCCGTGCACATAGTTGAACGCCTCGTAGACCAGCGGCACGGTCGTGGCGCGGCGCCCGCCAAAGATGATGGCGCTGATGGGCACCCCCTGCGGGTCGTCCACTTCCGCGGCCAGCGCCGGGTTGTTGCGCAACGGGGCGCAGAACCGGCTGTTGGGATGGGCCGCCTTGTCCCGCGACTCGGGCGTCCAGCGCTGCCCGCGCCAGTCCAGGCACTCGGCCGGCGGCGGGCCGTCCTTCCCCTCCCACCACACGTCCAGGTCCGGCGTCAGGGCCACGTTGGTGTAAATCGTGTCCCGCGCAATCGTGCGCATGGCGTTGGGGTTGGACGAGAAGTTCGTCCCCGGCGCCACCCCGAAGTAGCCGGCCTCCGGGTTGATCGCGTAGAGCCGCCCGTCCGGCCCCGGCTTCATCCACGCGATGTCATCCCCAAGCGTCCACACCTTCCACCCGTCATAGCTGGCGGGCGGAATCAGCATGGCGAAGTTGGTCTTGCCACACGCGCTCGGGAAGGCGGCCGCCACGTAGGTCTTCTCGCCGTCCGGGCTCTCCACGCACAGGATCAACATGTGCTCGGCCATCCAGCCCTCCTTGCGGCCCAGCCAGGAGCCGATGCGCAGGGCCAGGCACTTCTTGCCCAGCAGCACGTTGCCGCCGTAGTTCGAGCCGGTCGAAATGATGGCGTTGTCCTCCGGGAAATGCGCGATGCAGCGCCGGTCCGGGTCCGCCTCCAGCGTGCAATGCAGCCCGCGGTTGAAATCCCGGCCGGCGCCCAGCTGGTCCCAGGCCACCCGGCCCATCCGCGCCATGATGCGCATGGACAGCACCACGTAGACGGAGTCCGTCAACTCGACCCCCACCTTGGCCAGCGGCGAGCCCGGCGGGCCCATCAGGTAGGGCACCACATACAGGGTGCGTCCACGCATCGCCCCGGCGCACCAGGTCCGCAGCTTCTCGCGCATGGCGCCGGGCGCCATCCAGTTGTTGGTCGGTCCGGCGTCCTCCGGCAGCTCCGTGCAGATGTAGGTGTGCTGCTCCACCCGCGCGACGTCGGTGGGATTCGATCGGTGGTAATGGCAGCCCGGCAGCTTCTCCGGGTTGAGCGGCAGCAGGATGCCCTCGGCCACCGCGGTCTCCGTGAGGGCCGCCCGCTCCTCCTCGGTGCCGTCGCACCAGTGCACGCGCGCCGGTTCGCAGAGCCGGATCACCTCGTCCACCCAGTGCCGCACGTGGTCGTTGGCTGCCACCGCACCCGTGGTGGGCAGCGCTGCCGCCTTCTTTGTCATGCCTCCTTGTTAGCGGCGGGGTGGGGCCTGCGCAACCGCCGAAGGCCCCGTGCGCAAAAAACGTTCGACGTTTCCCAAGCATGGCCTAGTTTCACGCCGGTTGTTCCTCAATCCTGCTGCCATGAAAAGACTGCTCATCGGTTATGATGGTTCTCCCGGGGCGGAGGCCATGCTCGACGACCTCAGCCGCGCCGGGCTTCCTGCCCAGCTGGAGGTCGTGGTGATGGCGGTGGCCGATGTGTGGTTGCCGACCAATCCCCCGCCGGGATCGACCGGCTTCCTGGCTCCCGAATCAGCCAGTGCCCGCCGGGCCCACACGGCGGCGCGGCAGGCCGTTGAGGACCAGCTGGCGATCGCCACCCGGGCGGCACAGGGACTGCAGTCGGCTCATCCCGGCTGGCGGGCCACCGCCGAGTCCAGCGGGGACGCCCCCGCGTGGGCCCTGGTCAAGAAGGCCGACGCATGGCGCGCGGACCTCGTCGCCCTCGGATCGCACGGGCGTTCGGTGCTGGAGCGGCTTTTCCTGGGCAGCACTGCCACCAAGGTGGCGGCGGAGGCGCATTGTTCGGTGCGCGTGACGCGCCCCCGGCGGCACACCCAGCCCGGCCGGCTGCGCGTGCTGGTGGCGGTGGACGGGTCGCCGGATTCCGCCCGCGCGGTGGAGGCGGTGACGGCCCGGGCCTGGCCGGCCCACGCCGAGTTCCGGGTGGTCAACGTCCTGGACCCCCGCATGGAGACCGCCCTGGCTTGGCCCGGGCTGTTCGCGCAGCAATTCGTGCCGCTGGCCGACCAGGAAACCCGCGACGCAGCCTGCCGCATCCTGGAGCAGGCCGCCGCCCGGCTGTCCGCGGCCGGGCTGAAGGTCGAGACGGAGCTGTTGTCCGGCGATCCCCGCCAGGAACTCCTGCAGCACGCCGATCGCTGGGAGGCCGACACCGTTTTCCTGGGGGCCCGCGGCCTGCATCATGGCGGACGCCTCTCGCTGGGCACCCTGGCCTCCGGCGTGGCCGCCCGCGCGCATTGCACGGTGGAAATCGTCCGTCCGGCCTGAGGCGCCCCTGGTCGCGCACCGCCGGTCCGCCCCGCATGGCTGGAAGCACGGTATCCCCTCCCGCCAGCGCGGGCGCGCTCCAGCAGGGGCTTCGCCTTTCCCGGATCGCCCTCCTCGTCAATGCCCTGCTGGCGGTCGTGAAAATCGCCACCGGCCTGGCCGGGGGTTCCTGGGCGCTGGTGGCCGACGGCATCGAGTCCATCGCGGACATCTTCAGCTCGTTTGTCGTCTGGAGCGCCCTGCACCTGGCCAGCAAGCCGCCGGACGCCAACCATCCCTTCGGGCATGGCAAGGCCGAACCGGTGGCCGCCATCGTGGTGGCCCTTGTCCTCCTGGCGGCCGCCACCTTCATCGCCGTCGAGGGCGTGCAGGAGATCCTGCGTCCCCAGGGGCCCCCGGCCATCTACACCCTGCCGGTTCTCCTGGGCGTGGTGGTCATCAAGGAAATCCTCTTCCGCTGCGCCGCGCGCGCCGGGCGTTCCCTGGCCAGCACCGCGCTGATGACGGATGCCTGGCATCATCGTTCCGACGCCCTCACCTCCGCGGCGGCCGCCATTGGCATCTCCATCGCCCTGCTGGGCGGGCCGGCCTATGCCGCGGCGGACGACGTGGCGGCGTTGGTGGCCTGCGGGGTGATTGCGTGGAACGGGCTGAGGCTGCTGCGCGTGGCGCTCAACGAGCTGATGGACGCCAGCGTGTCCCCGGAGGTGGTGGCGGCCGTGCGGACGCTGGCCGGCAATGTTCCCGGGGTGGTGGCCATCGACAAGTGCCGGATCCGGAAGTCCGGCCTGCACCTGGCCCTCGACATTCACGTCGTGGTGGACGGCGACCTGCCGGTCCGGCGGGGCCATGACATCGCCCACCAGGTAAAGGACCGGCTGCTGGAATCCCCGCACCGCATCAACGACGTGGTGGTGCACATCGAGCCGGCCGCCCCGACGCCGGCGGCGGGGACGTCGGCCAATCCCTGACCGGCGGCGGGCGGGCTCAGTGCATCTCCACCGCGCAGGTGCCAATCCCGCCGCGGTAGAAGTTGAACTGGACGTTGGGATGGTCGGCCAGGAGCGACATGGGCACGCTGGTGTCGATGAGCCGCTGGCTGATCATCCAGGTGGTGAGCCGCTGGCCGAAGGGGTTGTCATGGTGGCCGGCGTGCCAGATGGAGACCTTCTCGGCCCGCCAGGTCTCGGCGGGCCCCACGCTGATGGCCTGGGTGGGGACAAGCGCGATGTTGCCCCCGCCGGAGGTGCGGGCGTTCTGGGCAATGGTCAGCGGGTGGAGTTCCACCACGCGGGTGGCCAGGCGCCGGTACTCCGCCGGAGTGGGGGGCGCGTTCCGCCAGCGGCCGCGCCGCGGCAGGGGATCGTTGAAGGCCCAGTGCTTCACGTCACCCTGGCCACCCTGCATCACGGCGCAGCGCACGCCCTCCCAGCTCGCCCGGTAGGCGCGCGTGTCGGCCTTCGGAAAATGCAGGTGGGCGTCCGGCATGCGCCGCCGGCGCTGGATGCGGTCGAAGCACAGCTCGCGGTCGCAGCGCTCGAAGGAGAGCGGGTGCGTGACCGGCACCTCCCGCCCGGTGGCCGGGTCGAACCATTCGTCCATGCCCCAGAAATGCGCCGACCGGATGTCCACCCCGAGTTCGTTGACCAGCCGGGCCACCAGTGGCAGTTGCTCGGTCGGCCCGATCGGCCCGCAGACGCCGACCGGGTTGTCGTCGGTCGACTGCCGCCAGGCCGTGATGTATTCGAGGGCCTCGGCGAGGTAGAACTCCTCCAGGGTGTCGTGGAAGACCACGCGGAAGCCCGGGCGCGACAGGCGGAGCATGCGTTCCGGGGTCAGGCGCGCGGCGGCGTCGATGATCTCGGGGTCGAGGGTGGTGTAATCCCACCAGTCGGGCGCGATGGAGGAAAGTTTGCGGGGCATGGGGTCGGGGAGGTGGGGGCGGCGGCGGTTCAGGGAAAGAGGGGGGAGCGCACCAGCCGCAGGCGGGCCAGGCGGTAGCGCACGGCGGTGGCCAGGCAGCCCAGTCCGTAACGAACGCTGCGCCGGAAGTTGATGGAGGAGGCCTCGGCGAAGTAGCGCGTCGGGCAGGTGATTTCGGCGATGGCAAAGCCCAGCCAGTGGATTTGGGCCAGGACCTGGTTGTCGAAGACGAAGTCGTCCGAGTTGGCCTCCAGCGGCAGGCGCTCCAGCAGGTGCCGGGAATAGGCGCGGTAGCCGGTATGGTATTCCGACAGCTTGGCCCCGAGCAGGAGGTTCTCCACCAGGGTGAGGCCCCGGTTGGCGACGTATTTCCACCACGGCATGCCCCCGGCCAGGGCCTGCCCGCCGAGGATGCGCGACCCAAGCACGCAGTGATAGAGGCCGCTGTCGATCAGGCAGGCCATCGCGCCCAGCAACCGCGGGGTGTACTGGTAGTCGGGATGGATCATGATCACGATGTCCGCCCCTTCCGCGAGGGCCAGGCGGTAGCAGGTCTTCTGGTTTCCCCCGTAGCCCCGGTTCTTCTCGTGGCGATGCACCCGGACACCCGGGAGCGTCCGGGCCAGGGCGACCGTCTCGTCCCGGCTGGCGTCATCGACCAGGATCACCCCGTCCACGATGCCCTGGGCCATCACCTCCTGGTGGGTCTGCAGCAAAGTGCGGGCGGCGTTGTAGGCCGGCATGACCACGATGACTTTTTTGCCGTTGAGCACGTAGGTGTGGGCAGGTGGTAGCAGAGCGCGGGAGGGGGAGTCAAACGAACCTCCCGCCCGGCCTTCCTGCCGCAGCCGGCGTGAGGAGGCTGAGGAGGCTGAGGAGGCTGAGGAGGCTGAGGAGGCTGAGGAGGCTGAGGAGGCTGAGGAGGCTCGCGCGGTTCGCCCGGATTCAGCCGGCTCGCATAGGCTGTCACCCGTGCGTCAGCGCCGCCGCTGCAGCCGGAGCACGGCGGCGGTGATGACCACGCTGGCGAGGATGAGCAGGGCCGACAGCGCGTGGATCTCGGGGGAAAGGCCGCGGCGCACCGACGTGTAGATGAGCACGGGCAGCGTCATGGAACCCGGCCCGCCGGTGAAGTAGCTGACCACGAAGTCATCCAGGCTCAGGGTGAACGCCAGCAGCGCCCCCGCCGCCACCCCGGGGGCCATAAGGGGCAGGGTGACATGCCGGAAGACGGCGCGCGCATCGGCACCCAGGTCGTGCGCCGCCTCCTCGAGGGCGGGGTCCAGGCCGGCCAGCCGGGCCCGCACCACCATGGCCACGAAGGGAATCTGGAAGGTGACATGCCCGGCCAGCATGGCGGGGAATCCCAGCTCAAACAGCCCCAGCCACGACCGGGTCAGCTGGAAGAACAGCACCAGGCCGGCGGCCAGCACGAGGTCGGGCACGAAGACGGGCAGTTGCAGGAAGCGTTGGACGGCGGGCCGGCCGGGGAAGGGGTGCCGGGCCAGCACGTAGCCCAGCGCGGTGCCCAGCATGGTGGCCAAGGCGGTGCTGACCATGGCCAGTTGCAGGGTGTTGATCGCCGCCTCCTGGGCCTCGCGGTTCTCAAAAAGGCTGGCGTACCAGCGCAGGGTGAAGCCCTCCCAGGCCAGGCCGTGGCGCGCGGCATTGAAGGAGCCCACCACGACCATGGCGATGGGCACATAGAGAAAGACGCCGACCCCCAGCGCCACCAGGCCCAGTCCGCGGCGGGTCTGCCGGGCGGGGCCGTTCATGGCCAGTCCTCCACAGGCGGGCCGCCGGGTTGCCGCCGTCGGCTGCGGCTGCGCCAGGCCAGTCCGGCGGCGACCAGCGCCAGGCTCACCACGGCGATGGCGGACCCGAATGGCCAGTCGAGCGAGGTCTGGAACTGTTGCTGGAGGAGGTTGCCGAGCAGCGACACCTTCGCGCCCCCCAGCAGGTCCGGCACCACGAACTGACCGAGGGCCGGCAGCCCGACCAGCAGGCAACCGGCCACCAGCCCGGGCCGGATCTGGGGCAGCAGCGCATGCCGGAAAACCTGCCAGCGCCCCGCCCCCAGGTCCCGCGCCGCCTCGGCCAGCGTCCAGTCCACCTTCTCCACCGAGGCATAGAGGGGCAGGACCATGAACGGCAGGTAATCGCAGGCCAGGCAGGCCAGCACCGCGCCGAGGCTCGGATACAGGCCGGTCCCCGGCTCAATCCAGCCCAGCGCGGACGCCGCGCCGGCCAGCCACCCGCCCGGGGACAACAGGATCTGCCAGGCATAGGTGCGCACCAGCAGGCTGGTCCAGAACGGCACGGTGATCAGGGCCAGGCCCAGGGTCCGTCCGCGCGGCGGCAGGCTGGCCACGAAAAATGCCGTCGGCAGGGCCGCCAGCAGGACCAACCCGGTCGTGGCCAGGGCCAGCGCCACGCTGCGCAGCGCCAGCAGCGGATACACCGGGTCGAACCCCAGTTCCCCAAATCCCGCCAGGCGCCGGTAGTTCTCCAGGGTCCAGGGCCGCTCCACCGTGCCGAACTCGCCACGGGTCAGGAAGCTGGTGGCCAGCAGCAGGAGGAGGGGCGCGCCAAAAAAGACCAGCAGCCAGGCCAAGCCCGGGCCGCCGCCGGCCGCGGCCCGGCCCAGCCGTTGGCGGCGGGTGAGCCGTTCCCCAAAATGAACCTCCATCTGCGGCGGGCGCATGTCAGTCCTCCAGCAGCACCAGCGCCTCCCCCGGGACGGGCGCCAGATGCCGCGTGTCCCCCACGCGTGGCCGATCCCCGGCGGCCGCCTCGTGCACGCGCAGCGGCACGCCGCGGACCTCGAGGGTCAACTGCACGTCCGCCCCCCGGTAAACCACCTCGCGCACCGCGCCGGACCAGGGACCGGACGCGGCCGTGGCGAGCCGTTCCGGGCGGACGGCCAGCGTGCAGGCCGTGCCGGTCCGGAGCGCGCCCGGGGCGGGCGCGCGGACGGACAGCGGGCCCAGGGCGGTTTCCACCACCACCGTTGCCCCCGCGGACTCGCGCACGGTGCCGGGGATCAGGTTGCAGGCGCCGAGGAACGCGGCGACGAACCGCGTGCGCGGCCGCTCATAGACCTCCGCCGGGGTGCCCACCTGTGCCACGCGGCCGGACTGCAGGACGGCCATGCGATCGGCCAGGGCCAGCGCCTCCTCCTGGTCATGCGTGACATGAACGAAGGTGACCCCGAGCCGCTGCTGCAGGGCGCGCAACTCCCGCTGCAATTCCCGGCGCAGGGCCAGGTCGAGGGCGCCCAGGGGTTCGTCGAGCAGGAGCACGCGGGGTTCATTGACCAGCGCGCGGGCCAGGGCCACCCGCTGCTTCTGTCCCCCGGAAAGCTGGCCCGGGGAGCGATCGGCCAGGGCGCGAATCTGGGCCAGGTCCATCACCGCATCCACGCGGCGCCCGAGTTCTGCGGCGGGCACCTTCTTCATGCGCAGCCCAAAGGCCACATTCTCGCGCACGCTGAGATGCGGGAAGAGGGCGTAGGACTGGAACACCGTGTTGACCGGGCGCCGGTGCGCGGGCACCGCGGTGGTGTCGGCGCCGTCAAGCCGCAGGACGCCCGCGTCCGCCTGGTCGAGGCCGGCAATCAGGCGCAGGAGGGTGGTCTTGCCGCAGCCCGAGGGCCCGAGCAGGCAGAAGTATTCCCCGCTGTCCACGGACAGGCTCACGCCGGCCAGGGCGGTCACCCCGCCGAACCGGCGCGTGAGCCCGGCTGCCTCGATCGCGGGCGTGGTGTTCACGGGCGGCAGCCTGCCGAAATCCCCCTGTCCCGACGACACGAAAGTGAGGTCGGCTCCCGCAGGCGGCGGTTGCCGGGGCGACGGGCTTTTCCTACGATGGACCGCCGTGCCCCGTTTCCTCCAACTGCCGTTCCTCCTCGTGGCGGCCGGCCACTGCCTGCTGGCGCCGGCGGTGGCCGCCCCGGGTTTCAGCAGCCTGTCCGCGCGGGAAACCGGGGTGCTGTTCACCAACCGCCTGGCCGACGCCAGCGGGGCGGACAACCAGGTGCGCCTGGGCGGTTCCGGGGTGGCCCTGGGTGACATGGATGGCGACGGGTGGTGCGATGTCTACCTGTGCGGACTGGAGGAGGGGAACGCCCTCTACCGGAACCTGGGCGGCTGGCGTTTCTCGAATGTGACCGCCCGGGCCGGGGTGGCGTGCGCGGGGCAGTATTCGACGGGTTCGGCCTTCGCGGACGTGGATGGGGACGGCGACCTGGACCTGCTCGTGAACGCGCTGGGGGTGGGGACGCGCCTTTTCCTGAACGACGGCACGGGGCGCTTTGCGGAATCCCCGCAGCCCGCCCTGCGCACCGGGCGGGGCGCCACATCCCTGGCCCTGGCCGACGTGGACGGGGACGGCGACCTCGACCTCTATGTGGCCAACTACCGGACCAACACCATTCGCAGCACGGGGTTGAACATCCTCAACGTGGACGGGCGGCGCTTCATCCGGCCGGAAGATCGGGACCAGTATGAGTTCACGCCGGAGGGGTTGATTCTCGAGCACGGGGACGTGGATGTGCTGGCCTTGAACGATGGGCGGGGCGGTTTCCGGGCGGTGGCCTGGAATGGCGGGGCGTTCCTGGACGAGGAGGGGCGCCCGTTGTCCGCCGGGCCGAAGGACTGGGGATTGTCCTGCCAGTTCCGGGATGTCGACCGGGACGGCCGGCCGGACCTGTATGTGTGCAACGATTTCTGGAGCGTGGACCGGCTCTGGCTGAACCGGTCCACCAACGGGGTGGTGCGTTTCCAGGCGGCGCCGCGGCTGATGCTGCGCCAGACCAGCACCTTTTCCATGGGGGTGGACTTTGCCGACCTGAACCGTGACGGGTTGGATGATTTCATGGTCCTCGACATGCTGAGCCGGGACCATGCCCGCCGGTTGCGTCAGCAGTCGTTGATGGGGGCGACGGGGCAGGGGATGGCGCGGGTGGAGGAGCGACCGCAGTCGGAGCGCAACACGCTGTTTGTGAACCGCGGGGATGGGACGTTTGCCGAGGTGGCCCAGTTGGCCGGGGTGGACGCCAGCGAATGGAGCTGGGGGTTGGCCTTCCTCGACGTGGACCTGGATGGCCATGAGGACGCCCTGATCACGACCGGGCACGCCTTCGACACGCAGGACGCCGACACCGAGGCGCGCCTGGCGGCGCGCGGGCCGGTGCCGAACGAACGCACGGCGCTGCGCCTGCTGCAGTTTCCCCGGCTGCCGGTCCCCAACATGGCGTTTCGCAACCGGGGCGACCTCACCTTTGAGGAGACCGGGGCGGCCTGGGGGTTCAACGAGTCGGGTGTTTCGCACGGGTTGGCCCTGGGCGACCTCGACAACGACGGCGATCTCGACGTGGTGGTGAACAACCTGAACGCGGCGGCCAGCCTGTATCGCAACGACGCCGCCGCGCCGCGCCTGCCGGTCCGGCTGCGGGGGGCGGCGCCCAACACGCGCGGCATCGGGGCGCGCATCACGGTGCGCGCGGCGGGGCGATTACCGGCGCAGGCCCAGGAGGTGATGGCGGGCGGGCGCTACCTGTCCGGGGACGAGGGGTTGCGGACGTTTGCCGCGGGGGAGGCGGGGGCCCGGTTCACGGTGGAGGTGGACTGGCCCCGCGGCGGGCGTTCCGTCCTCACCAACGTCGCGGCCAACCAGGTGTGTGAGGTGGCGGAGTCGGCGGCCGGTCCGGCGACCGCGCGGGCGGTGCCGGCGCCCGTGGCGCCGTGGTTCCGCGAGGTGCCCGGCCTGGGTCACCTGCACCGGGAGGAACCCTTCAATCCGTGGGCGCGGCAGCCCCTGCTGCCGCAGGGCCAGGGACGCCTGGGGCCCGGGGTGTCCTGGCTCGATGTCGATGGCGACGGGCGGGACGACCTGGTGGTGGGGGCAGGCCGCGGGGGGGCGCTGGGCATCCTGCGCAACACGGGGCCGGGCGGCTTTGCGCCGATGCGCGTGGGCGGGCCGCTGGCGAATGCGGCCGACGACTTCACCGCGGTGCTGGGTTGGTCGCCGGCACCGGGGACCCTCGAGTTGTTGGTGGGGCAGGCCAACTATGAGGGGAACGGCACCAACCCCGTGGCGGCCCTGCGCTTCAGCCTGCGCGGCGGGACGATGACGGCGTCCCCGTCGGTGCCTGGTTGGCCGGCGAGTCCCGGCCCGCTGGCCATGGCCGACGTGGACGGGGATGGCGACCTCGACCTGTTCGTGGGCGGCCGGGTGGTGGCGGGGCGCTGGCCGGAGGCGGCGGCCTCGCGGCTGTTCCGGCAGGAGGACGGAGTGTTCGTGCTGGCGGAGGAATGGAAGGACGCGGGGTTGGTCAGCGGGGCCTGCTTCAGCGACCTGGACGGGGACGGGTTCCCGGAACTGGTGATGGCCTGTGAACTGGGCCCCATCCGGATCTGGCGCAATGAGCGGGGGCGCTGGGGGGCGTGGGATCCGGAGTTGGACCAGGCGGGGACGCGGTTGAGCGCGCGGCGGGGTTGGTGGGCCGGGGTGGCCACGGGGGACTTCGACGGGGACGGCCGCCTGGACATCGTGGCGGCGAATGCCGGGCGGAACACGGGGCGACAGGCGCATCTGGCGGGGGGATGGCGGGTGTTCCACGGGGACCTGGCGGGGGCAGGCGCGGTGGACATCGTCGAGGCGATTGAGGTGGGCGGGCGTTTGGTGCCGTGGGTGGATCTGGATCGCATGGCGCTGGTGCTGCCGTGGTTGCGGGAGCGGTATGCGACCCGTGCGGCCTTCGCCGGGGCCACGCTGGCCGAGATCCTGGGGGAACGCCTTGCCTTGGGTCGCGAGCTTCGGGCGGACTGGGCGGACAGCACGCTTTTCCTGAACCGCGGGGATCGGTTCGAGCCGCGCTCCCTGCCTGGCCCGGCACAGTGGGCGCCGGCCTTTGCCGTGGCGGTGGCGGACGCGGACGGGGACGGGCGCGAGGACGTTTTCCTGAGCCAGAACCTGTTCGACGTGGAGCCGCGGACGTCGCGGATGGATGCGGGGCAGGGGCTCTGGCTGCGGGGGGACGGGCAGGGGGGCTTCCGGGCAATGTCGGCCGCCGAGAGCGGCGTGCGGGTGGATGGCGAGCAGCGGGGGGCGGCCCTGGGCGACTACGACGGCGACGGGAGGGTGGACCTGGCCGTGGTTCAGAACAGCGGACCCACGCGCCTTTACCATAATGAGCGAGGGACACCGGGCCTGCGGGTGCGGCTGTCCGGCCGCCCCGGGAACGTGACCGGCCTGGGTGCCGTGCTGCGCTGGGCGGGCGGCCCCGCGCGCGAGTTGCGGGCCGGATCCGGTTACTGGTCGCAGGACAGCAGTGTCGTCGTGCTGCCCCGCCCGCCCGGGGCCCGCCACCTCACCGTGCGCTGGCCCGGCGGACAGGCCACCACCGTCGAGGTTCCCCCCGACGCCCGCGAAATCACCGTGGAACAGTGATTCCGGAGTGCGGCAGCAGGGCTGCCGCTTTGAAAGCGGCACCTGCGCAGCCGCACTCCAGGACTCGTTGGCTTCTTCTGTCTTCCAATCGCTTCCGGCACCCGTTACTTCTGTGCCGGTCACATCATCCAAGAACACGTTATGGCACATCGTTGGCAAGGCGTCTTTCCCGCCGTCACCACCCAGTTGAAGAAGGATCAGTCCCTCGACCTTGAGGCCACGGCCCGGCACGTCGAGGTGCTGCTCGATTCCGGGGTGACCGGGCTCATCATGCTGGGGTCGCTGGGTGAGAACCAGGCGCTGGATCCCGAGGAGAAGCGCCGGGTGCTGGAGGCCACGGTGCGGCAGGTGCGCGGCCGGGTGCCGGTGCTGAGCGGCGTGGCTGAGACCAGCACGGCCGCCGCCTTGCGCTATGCGCGCGACTGCGAGCGCCTGGGGGCGGACGGCCTCATGCTCATGCCGGCCATGCTCTACAAGGGGGATCCGCGCGAGACCCTCGCGCATTTCCGCGCGGTGGCCCGGGGCACGGGGTTGCCCATCATGATTTACAACAACCCGCTGAGCTATGCGAACGACATCACCCCGCAGATGTTCGCCGAGCTGGCCCCGATCAAGAACTTCGTGGCGCTCAAGGAAAGCTCCGGGGACACCCGGCGCATCACGGACCTCCACAACACGGTCGGCGGCCGTTACGCCATCTTCACGGGCGTGGACAACCTCGCCCTGGAGAGCGCCATCCTCGGCATCGATGGCTGGGTGGCCGGCAGCGGCATCGCCTTCCCGCGCGAGAACCAGTATTTTTGGGAACTGACCCGGCAGGGCGAGTGGGAGAAGGCGCGCGAGGTTTATCGCTGGTTCACCCCGCTGCTCCACCTCGATGTCAGCACGAAGTTCGTGCAGTACATCAAGCTGGCCGTGCAGGAGTGCGGCCTCGGCACCGAATGGGTCCGGGCCCCGCGCCTCCCGCTCGAGGGCGAGGAACGGCGGCGTGTCCTCAAGATCATCCGGGATGGCATCCGCCACCGCCCGCGGGTGCCCCGCCGCCGCTGACCCGGCCCCGGTCGCCAACCTGCTGTCTCCGTGAGCGCCCCGTCCCATGCTGCGTCCGCCCCGGCAGCGCCCTCCGCCCGTCATCCCGCCGGGCTCTCCACGCTCTTCTTCACCGAGATGTGGGAGCGGCTCAGCTATTACGGGATGCGCGCGCTGCTGGTGCTCTTCATGACGGAACAGGTGGCGCGCGGGGGCCTCGGCCTCACCAAGGAAACCGCCACCGCCATCTATGGCCTCTACACGGCGGGCGTCTACCTGGCCGCCCTGCCGGGTGGCTGGATGGCGGACCGCCTGCTGGGCGGGCAGCGCGCCGTCTGGCTGGGGGGCTGCCTGATTGCGGCCGGGCATTTCACCCTCGGCCTGCCCTGGCACCAGGCCTTCTTCCTCGGCCTGATCCTGGTGGTGCTCGGCACCGGCCTGCTCAAGCCCAACATCAGCACGCTGGTTGGCAGCCTCTATCCCGAGGGCGGCGCCCGGCGCGACTCCGGCTTCACCCTGTTTTACATGGGCATCAACCTCGGGGCCTTCCTCGGTCCCCTGGTCTGCAGCGCCCTCGGTGAAAAGGTGAACTGGCACTACGGCTTCGCCGCGGCGGGCTTTGGCATGGTGCTCGGCCTCGTCCAGTTCCGGCTCACCCGCCATCGCCTCGGCGACGCCGGGCGGCACCCCTCGCATCCCAGCGCCGATCCCACCCGCGACTGGATCCTCCTCGGCACCGGCCTGGTCGCGCTGCTGGCGGCATTCGTGGCCGTGGCCTCGGGGTGGCTCGCCCTGGACCCGATCCGGCTGGGCCGCTGGACCACCGTGCTCATCACGGGCATGGCGGTGGCCTACTTTGCCTGGGTCTTCCTGCTCGGCGGACTGGCGCCGGTGGAGAAGAAGCGGGTCGGGGTCATCGCGGTGCTTTTTGTGACCTCCGCGCTGTTCTGGTCCGGGTTCGAACAGGTGGGATCGTCGCTCAACCTGTTCGGGCGCGACCACACGCAGCGGCTCATCGCCGCGTGGAACTGGGAATTCCCCGCCGGGTGGCTCCAGTCGGTCAACGCGCTTTTTGTCATCGTGTTCGCGCCGGTGGTGGCCGCGCTCTGGCTCTTCCTCGGCCGGCGCGACCGGGATCCCTCGCTGCCAGTGAAGGCGGCCGTGGCCCTGTTTCTCCTGGCCGCCGGGTTCCTCGTCATGAACTGGGCCTCCCAGCGCGCCCTGGCCGCCGGCCGGGTGTGGCCCACCTGGCTCATCACCACCTACCTGCTGCACACCCTCGGCGAGCTCTGCCTCAGCCCGGTCGGGCTCAGCGCGGTGACCAAGCTTGCGCCCGCCCGCCTGGTCGGCCAAATGATGGGGATTTGGTTCCTCGGGGCCGCGCTCGGCAATCTCGTGGCCGGCCTCTTTGCCGGCGAGGTCACCGGCGACAGCCTCGCCAGCATGCCCGGCCGTTTCCTCCAGGTGGCCGGCCTCGCCGGCGCCACCGGCCTTGTCCTGATCTTCGCCGCCAAGCCCATCCGCCGGCTCATGGGCGGCGTCCACTAACCCCCGCCCATGCAGTCCCTCCGTTCCCGGTTGTTGCGTCCCGCCATCCTGCTCGTGCTCTGCGCCGTGCTGTCGCCCGGGACCGTCCCCGCCGCCGACCGGGTCAGCCCGGTCCCGGACGCCGTGCGCGCCCGGTTCAAGCTGGATCCGTTCTACCAGAAATACATCGAGGTGGCCGGCCTGCCGGTGGTGGGTTCGACCAACCTCTCGGATTACGCCCTGCTTGAGGCGGCCTGGATTGTCCGCCAGATGTTGCCCGGCCGGGAGGACATCCTGCGGGCCATGGCCACCAACCAGGTGCGCCTGGCGGTCATGGCCTGGAACGAGTTCACCACCGATGTGCCGGAACATCGCCGGCTGGAATCCAAGGTGTTCTGGGACCGGCGCGCGCGCGGCCTCGGCGCGACCCCGTCCGCCCCGGCGGTGAGTTGCGGCGAGGAAAACCTGCTGGGGTATCCAGGCGACCCCTATGCCACGGAGAACCTGCTCATCCACGAGTTCGCCCACGCCATTCATGGCATGGGCCTGAACACGGTCGATCCGGGCTTTGAGGGGCGGTTGCAGGCCGCCTATGCGGCGGCCCGGGCCGGGGGCCTGTGGCAGGGCACTTACGCCATCACCAGCGTGGGTGAATACTGGGCCGAGGGGGTCCAAAACTGGTTCGATGACAATCGCGAGAACGACGCCCTGCACAACCACGTCAACACCCGGGCCGAGTTGAAGGCCTACGACCCCGCGCTGGCCGCGCTCTGTGCCGAGGTCTTCGGGGACCGGCCCTGGCGCTACCTGAAGCCCGCCCGCCGTCCGCCCGAGGGACGGGCCCACCTGGCCGGCTACCAGCCCGCCGGGGCGCCCCGCTTCCGCTGGCGCCCGGCCCCGGTGCCCGCCCAGCCGCGCGTGCTCATCCAGACGGCCCAGGGGGACATCGAACTGGAACTCGACCCCGTGCGCGCGCCCCTCACGGTCACCAATTTCCTGCACTACGTGCACGACGGCCTCTTCGCCGACGGATCCTTCTTCCGCACGGTCCGGGAGGACAACCAGCCCACCAACCAGGTCAAAATCGCGGTCATCCAGGCGGAGGCGAACCCGGCCCGGACCAACGAGTTTCGCGCTCCCATTCCGCTGGAACGCACGCGCGACAGCGGGTTGCGGCACCGCGACGGCACGGTTTCCATGGCCCGGCTTGGGCCCGACACCGCCCAGGACAACTTCTTCATTTGCGTGGGCGAGCAGCCGGAGCTGGATTTTGGCGGCAAACGGAACCCTGACGGGCAGGGGTTTGGCGCCTTCGGGCGGGTGACCAAGGGCATGGACGTGGTGCGCAGGATCCACCAGGGCCCGGCGCGGGAGCAGCAGTTAACCCCCCCGGTCCGCATCCAGCGGGCGATCCGCTTGAACTAACGGCCCGCCTCGCGCATCCTGCCCGGCCATGCAGCGCGTCAGCATTGTCGATTCCCACACTGGCGGCGAACCCACCCGGGTGGTTGTCTCCGGAGGTCCGGACCTCGGCCGCGGAACGGTGGCCGAGCGGCTCCAGGTCTTCCGCGAGCGCCATGACCATTTCCGCTCCGCCGTGGTCAATGAGCCGCGCGGCTCCGATGTCCTGGTCGGCGCGCTGCTGGTGGACCCGGTCGATCCGGCCTGCGCGGCGGGCGTCATCTTTTTCAACAATGTCGGGCCCCTGCAGATGTGCGGGCACGGCACCATCGGGTTGGTGGTCACGCTGGCCCACCTTGGCCGGATCCAGCCCGGGTCCCATCGGATCGAGACTTGTGTCGGTGTTGTCACCGCCACGCTCCACCCGGACGGCAGCGTTTCCATCGAGAACGTGCCCAGCTACCGCAAGGTGAAGGGCGCCCGTGTCGAGGTGCCGGGGATTGGGGCGGTCGCGGGCGATGTCGCCTGGGGCGGCAACTGGTTCTTCCTCGTCGAGGACCACGGGTTGCCCCTCGGCCTGGGCAACGTGGATCGCCTCACGGACTACGCGTGGAAGGTGCGCCAGGCCGTCAACGGACAGGGGTATCCCGAGGTCGATCACATCGAGCTCTTTGGCCCGCCGCAGGGGCCCGGGGGGCATTCCCGCAACTTCGTCCTCTGCCCGGGCAAAGCCTATGACCGTTCGCCCTGCGGGACCGGCACGAGCGCCAAACTGGCCTGCCTGGCCGCCGACGGGAAACTGGCCGAGGGCCAACCGTGGGTGCAGGAAAGCATCCTGGGGAGCACCTTCACCGGCCGCTTCGCGTGGACCGACCGGGCCGCCGGCCACGTGCGGCCGACCATCACCGGCACCGCCCACGTCAACGCCGAGGCCACGCTGCTCCTCGACGAGCGGGATCCCCTCTGCTGGGGCATCCGGTCATGAGCAAGCACGTCCTCATCCTGGGCGGGGGCGTCATCGGGCTCAGCTCGGCCTGGTACTGCGCGCGCGCCGGGCATCGTGTCACGGTCGTCGACCGCCATCCCGCCGGGCGGGACGGCTGCTCATTCGGCAACGCCGGCATGGTGGTGCCCAGCCATTTCGTCCCCCTGGCCGCCCCGGGCGTCGTGAGCCTCGCGCTCAAGTGGATGTGGAACCCCGAGTCACCCCTCTACATCAAGCCGCGCCTGAACTGGGACCTGATTTCGTGGGGCTGGCAATTCATGCGGTCGGCCAATGCCGGTCATGTCGCCCGCAGCGCCCCCCTCCTGCGGGACCTGAACTTTGCCAGCCGGGCCTGCTTCGAGGAATTGGCGGCCCTGCCCGGGCATGACTTCGGGTTGGTCCAGCGCGGGCTCCTCATGCTCTGCAAGACCGCCCATGCCCTCGACGAGGAGGCCAAGGCGGCCGCGCACGCCAACCAACTCGGGGTGCCGGCCGAGGTGCTCGATGCCGCCGCCACCGCCCGGCTCGACCCGGGCGTCCGCATGGACATCGCCGGCTCGGTCTTTTTCCCGAAGGATTGCCACCTCTCGCCCGGACGTTTCATGGCCGGCCTCCAGCAGGATTTGGAGCGCCAGGGCGCCTCGTTTCGCTGGGAAACCGATGTCACGGGTCTCCGGCTGGAGGCCGGGCGCATCACCAAGGTCCACACCACCTCGGGCGACCTGGCCGCCGACGAAGTGGTCCTGGCGGGCGGTTCCTGGTCCCCGGCCCTCGCGCACGACCTCGGGCTCAAGCTGCCCATGCAGGCCGGCAAAGGCTACAGCCTCACCCTGCCCAAGCCCCGTCAACTGCCCCAGATCTGCGCCATCTTCACCGAGGCCCGCATCGCCGTCACCCCCATGAATGGCTCGCTGCGCTTTGGCGGCACCATGGAAATCGCCGGGCTCAACGAGGAGATCAACCCGGTCCGCGTGCGCGGGATCATCAAGGCGGTCCCCGCCTATTACCCGGACTTCCAGGTGGCGGATTTTGACGGGATCGCACCGTGGCGGGGGTTGCGTCCCTGTTCGCCGGACGGCCTTCCCTACCTTGGGCGGACGGCCCGGGCCGCCAATCTGATCCTGGCCACCGGCCACGCCATGATGGGGCTGAGCCTGGGGCCCATCACCGGAAAGCTCGTCGCTCAAATCGCGTCGGGCGACCGGCCGCAGTTCGACCTGGGCCTGCTCAGCCCCGACAGGTTCTAGGGGGTCAGTGGGTTAGCGAGTGTTTGGTGACAATGTGGAGTGCGGCAGCGGAGCTGCCGCTTTGGCAGTTTAGGGGGAGTTGTGAACTTCCGGGTAAAAGCGGCAGCTGCGCAGCCGCACTCCACAGGGGGGGAAAGGAAGGGGGCCGCCGGCTTTTGCCGGTGGCTAAGCC
>JBJOEZ010000013.1:0-104494 GCA_046048995.1 Verrucomicrobiota bacterium
CCCCACCGCCGCGGCAAGCCCCAACGGGACGCCGTCTCCGTCAGTGCGGTCTAAGGGAGTCCTTGGCCCATCGCGTGCCCGCCGCACGGTCCGTGGGGTCATCCCTCCCTTGCCGGCCTTGGGGCTGTTTGTTGGGGCCTTTTCCCGGGGCGTTGCCCCGGGTAGGGGGCATCCACTGAGACCCCCCAAGCCCTGAAGGGGCGGGGTAACCACACCCTCCTTCCACCGCCCCGCCCCGGCGCACCCCACGCGGGGCGGACGTGGGCGGGATTTCGGCTTGCCCTGCTTTTTGCCCGGCCCTTACAGTGCACGCACGGTTCCCGGATGGGGTCGTAGCTCAGTTGGTAGAGCGTCTCGTTCGCAATGAGAAGGTCAGGGGTTCGAGCCCCCTCGGCTCCACCATCCACCGTTCGTCACTTTCCTCGCCCATTGTCGCTCTGATGGCCCGTCGTGCCCGCCCAGATGTTTCCCTGACCGGAAAGTTGTGCCTATCCTGCGGGCTTTGCTGCAACGGGGTGCTCTTCAAGGACGTGGAACTGCAGTCCACCGACGATCCCATCCGCCTCGAAGCCAGCGGCCTGGCCCTCCAGCGCAGCCCGGCCAAGACCCGCGTCCCCCAACCGTGCGACGCCCTCTGCGCGGACCTCTCCTGCCGCATCTACGCCCGGCGCCCTTCGCGCTGCGCGGAGTTCGAATGTCACCTGCTCCAGGAAACGGCCGCCGGCCGGCTGGCCCTCGAGCAGGCCCTGCAGGTCGTCCGCCAGGCCGGACGCCGGGCTGACCGCGTGCGGCGGTTGCTCGAGCAACTGGAATCCGAGCCGCGCCCGCACGAACCCCTGAGCGTCCGGTTCCGGCGCCTGCAACGGCGCCTGGAGGCCGCGCCCCCCGACGGCAAGGCCGTCGAGGTCTACGCCGACCTCACCCTCGCCATGCAGGACCTCAACTTCCTGCTCAGCCAATCTTTCCACCGCGACCGGGCGTAGTCCGCCGCCCGCAACCCGGGACACCGCAGGACGCGGGTTCGCGCCTTGCCTTCGGTGGGGAGTGTGGCTATAAATACAGCCATATGAAGAAACTCCTCCTCTGCTCCGTGGTCGTCGCCTTTGCCTCGCTCAGCCTGCACGCCTCTGACGCTCCCGCCAAGACCTGCGCGGACAAGGCCAAGGCCTCCAGCTGCTGCCCGGCCAAGGCCGTGACCAAGACCAAGGCTGACAGCACCGCCAAGGGCGCCTCCCAGCTGATTGCCAAGCGCTAAGCCCCGCCGGTTTTCCATCACCCGCCCGGTTCGCCGGGCGGGTTTTTTGTTGTCGAGGGGGCCGCCCGATTCGGGCTTGGCGGCCCGCGCCCCGCCCCACACTGTCTTGCCCGTGCGCACACCCGAACGTTTCCAGCATCCGCCGGCGGTGACCGCCTCATGGCGGCGCCTGGTCCGGCCCTGGCTGGGCCGCGTGCCCACGCCCTTTTACCTCTTCTCCGTCAGCCCCCTGGAGGAGGCGCTCGGCGAACTGGACCGCGCCTTCACGGGACTGCCCGTGCGGCACTGGCTGTCCGGCAAGACCCAGCCCCTGGCCCCGCAACTCCGCTGGTGGCGCGACCAGGGGCGCGACATCGAGGTGGTCAGCGAGTTCGAATTCCGGGCCGCCCTCCGGGAAGGGTTCCCGCCCGGCCGCATCCTCGTCAATGGCCCGGCCAAGCATCACTGGCTGCCGCGCTGCGCACGGCGCGGCCTCTCGGTGAACTTCGATTCCGTGGCGGAGGCGCGCGCCCTGGCCCCCCTGGCCCGCCGCCTGGGCTGGCGCTGCGGGGTGCGCCTGCACACCGAGCTCGAGCATGATCCCGAGGCCTGGCAATACCCCACCCAGTTCGGCATGACCCGGGAGGAGCTCGCGCTCGCCCAGCGCGCCCTCGCGCGCCACCAGGTGCCCGTCCAAGCCATCCACTTCCACCTGCGCACCAACGTCAACACCGCCGCCGTCTACGAACGCGCCCTCCAGGAGGCGGCCGCCACCTGCCGGGCGCTCCGCCTGCAACCCCGCTACGTCGATTGCGGCGGCGGCTTTCCCCCGGCCCACGTGCTGACCCGCAAGGGACAACCCGTCGACGCGGACTTCCGACTCGCCGAGATGGCCGACGTCCTGCGCCGGACCCGCTCCTGGTTCCCCGCCCTCGAGGAATTCTGGATGGAAAACGGGCGCTGGCTGTCGGCGCGCTCCGGGGTGCTGGTCGTGCAGGTGCGCGACGTGAAGGAGCGGCGCGGCATGCGGCACCTGATTTGCGACGGCGGCCGCACGCAGCACGCCCTCATCTCAAACTGGGAAGCCCACGAACTGCTCAGCCTGCCCGCGCGCACGGGACCGTCGACCCTCACCACCGTGACCGGCCCGACCTGCATGGCCTTCGACCAACTGGCCCGGCGGCCGCTGCCGCGGTCGTTGCGGGCGGGGGATCATCTGCTGTGGCTGGAGGCGGGGGCCTATCACCTGCCCTGGGAAACCCGCTTCTCCCACGGCTTGGCCGCCGTGCTCTGGCACGACGGCCGGAGGACGACCGTGGCGCGCGACCGGGAATCGTTCGCGCAATGGTGGGGCCAATGGCGCCGGCCGTAGCAGCCGACGTGAGTCGGCTGAAGACTGAAACCCAGCGGACTTACGTCCGCTGCCGCCGCCCCCCCTACCCCACCAACCCGCGTTTCCGGAGCATGGCCTCCATGGCCTTGTCCATGAGCAGGTCGGCCAGCGGGCGGGTCACCTCGTCCAAGGCCGCCGCGGCCTGTTTGAGCTTTCCCGGATCCCCCGACTGGGTGGCGGGGTCCTCGGCGGACAGCACCGCCTCGACGGCCGCCAGGGCCCGCTCGATGCCGGCCCGGCCCTCCGGGGCCAGTTCCGCCGCGCATTCCGAGAGCCCGTGGCGCGTGGCCGCCACCGTCTCCTGCGCCTTGAGCTTGGCCTCGATCCATTGGCGGGCGCGGGTGTCCTCGAGGAAATGCTCGACGCTTTCCTCGACCATCTTCTGCACCTCGGCGTCATCGACATCGACCGCCGATTCCATGGCCACGACCTTTTCCCGCCCGGTTTTGATGTCTCGGGCGAGGACGTGAAGGATGCCGTTGGCGTCGATCTCGAACTGCACGCCGACGCGGGGAACGCCGCGGGGGGCGGGCTCGAATTCGAGGGTGAAACGCCCGAGGCTCCAGTTGTCCTTGGCCCGTTCGCGTTCCCCCTGGAGGACGTGGATCAGCATCTCCCGCTGGAGATCCACCGCGGTGGTGAAGGCCTCCCCGGCCTTGACCGGGATGGTGGTGTTGCGGGGGATGATCACGTTCATCAACCCGCCGAAGGTCTCCAGGCCGAGCGAGAGCGGGGTGACATCCAGCAGCAGCATGTCCTTGAACCCGCCGCGCAGGATCTCCGCCTGGATGGCCGCCCCGAGGGCAACCGCCTCGTCGGGGTTCTGCGAGGTGTTGAGCTGCGGCCCGGAGGCCTCATGGAAGGTGCGTCCCAGGCGGATGCCCCCGCGGGTCTCCTCAAAGTCGGCGCAGCCGAACCATTCGCTGACCAGCCGCCGCACCAGCGGCATGCGGGTCTGACCGCCGACCAGGATGATCTGGTCGAGGTCGGACGCCTCCAGCTTCGCGTCGGCCAGGGCCCGCACACAATGGGCGCGGGTGCGCTCAACCAGGTCGCGCGTCAACCGCTCCAGGTCCTCCCGGGTCAGGGCGGTGCTGAAGCTGAAAGCCGGGGTCAGGAACGGCAGCGCCACCTCGACGGTCGTCTCCGTGCTGAGGCGAATCTTGGCCGCCTCGGCCGCTTCCCGGATGCGCGCGCGCAGGGGCAGCAGCGTGGGGTCGGGGCCGGCCCCGGCCAGCTCCGGCGGGCCGCCCGCGGCCACGATGCGGGCGACGAGATGCTCGACGAGGCGGCGGTCGAGGTCGTCGCCGCCCAGGCGGGTGTCGCCATTGGTGGAGAGCACCTGGAACACCCCCTCGCGCAGCTCGAGGATGGAGCAGTCGAAGGTGCCCCCGCCCAGGTCATAGACCGCCACGCGCGCGTGGTCCTTGAGCCGGTCCAGCCCATAGGCGAGGGCGGCCGCGGTGGGCTCGTTGAGGATGCGCTCGACGGTGAGACCGGCCAGTTCGCCCGCCTTCTTGGTGGCATTGCGCTGGGCGTCGTTGAAGTAGGCGGGCACCGTGATGACCGCGCGGGTCACCGGCTCGCCCAGCGAGGCCTCGGCGTCCTGCTTCAGCTTGCGCAGGATCTCGGCGGCGATCTCCTCCGGCGACCAATCCCGGCCCGGCAAGGGGAACCGGATGGCTGCGGCGCCCTCCCCCGCCACCGGGTAGGGCAGGCCCCGTTCCCCGGGCGGGACGTCGGCGCCGCGGCGGCCGATGAAGCGCTTGGCCGAGTGGATGGTGGTGGCGGGCTCGAGCACGCGCAGGCGGGCAGCGGGCCGGCCGACCAGGGGGGCGGCCCCGGGCGCGGCCGGGACATGCACGATGGAGGGGGTGAGACGCTGGCCGTCGGCGTCGGCGATGACCAACGGAATCCCGCTGTCCACCGTCGCGACCAGCGAGTTGGTGGTGCCGAGGTCGATGCCGACGATGCGGCTCACGGCTGGAAGAAGGCGACCGCCTTGTGGAGGATTTCGATCGAGCGATCGACCTCCTCGCGGGTGTTGTAGAAGTAGAAGCTCGCCCGCAGGGTGGCGGGCACGCCGAGCTTGGCATGGAGGGGCTGGGTGCAGTGATGCCCCGCCCGCAGGGCCAGCCCCCGCTGGTCCGCCAGGGTGGCCACATCGAGCGCGTGGGCATGCGGGAGGACGAAACTGACCAGCCCGGCCCGGCCGCGTTTCGGGCCGAAAATGCGCACGCCGGGAAACTCCGCCAGCCGGGCGGCGAAATGCTCCGCCAGCTCCTGGTCGTGGGCGAAGATGGCCTCGCGCCCGACCGCGTCCAGGTAGTCCAGCGCGGCATGGAGGCCGGCCGCGCCCGCGATGTGCGGGGTGCCCGCCTCCCAGCGATGGGGCGGGACGTTGTAGGTGGTCTCGAGGAAGCCAGCCTTGGAAATCATCTCGCCACCGCCCTGCCACGGCGGCAGGTCCTCCAGCAACTCGCGGCGGCCGTAGAGCACGCCGAAGCCGGTCGGGCCGCAAATCTTGTGGCTGCTGAAGGCCAGGAAGTCGCAGTCCATGGCCTGCACATCGATGGGCAGGTGACCCGCGCTCTGCGCGGCATCAATGACGGTCACCACCCCGGCCCGGCGCGCCCGCGCGCACACCTCGGCCACCGGGTTGACCACGGCCATCGCATTGGAAATGTGGGTCAGGGCCAGCAACCGGACGCCCCGGGCCAGCTGCTCGTCAAGGCGGCTCAGGTCCAGCGTGCCCTCGTCCCCCACCACGGGAATGAACTCCAGGCGCGCCCCGGTCCGTGCGGCCACCATCTGCCACGGCACGAGGTTGGAGTGATGCTCCAGTTCGCTCAGCAGGATGGCATCCCCCGGCTTGAGATGGGCGAGGGCCCAGGTTTGCGCGACCAGGTTGATCCCCTCGGTGGTGCCGCGGGTGAAGATGATTTCCTGGGGGGCCCGGGCGTTGAGGAAGCGGGCGGTCCGTTCCCGGGCGGCCTCGTAGGCGCCGGTGGCCCGGTTGCTCAGCTCATGGATGCCACGGTGGACATTGGCGTTGTCGTGCTCGTAGTAGCGCACGAGGGCGTCAATGACCGCGCGCGGCTTCTGCGAGGTGGCGGCGTTGTCGAAGTAGACGAGCGGATGCCCGTGGATCGACTGCTGCAGGATGGGGAAATCCGCGCGGAGCCGGGTCCAGTCTGGGGCGGGCGAGGTCACGGGAGGCGGGGAAGGCCGGCGCTCAGAGCAGGCCCAGCTGCAGCTTGGCCGCCTCGGTCATCATGCCCTGGTTCCACTGGGGATCCCAGACCAGCTCCACGTTGGCCTCGTCGACCTCCTCGATGCAGAGCAGGCGGTTGGAGACATCCTGCTGGAGCACGGGGCCCATGCCGCAGCCGGGGGCGGTCAGGGTCATCTTGACCCCGACCTGGTAGCGGTCGGCCGCGCCCGCGATGGGCTCGACGTGGCAGTCATAGATGAGCCCGAGGTCGACGATGTTGACCGGGATTTCCGGGTCGTAGCAGTTCTTCATCTGGGCCCAGGCCTCCGCCTCGACCTGTTCCCGGGTGCGGGGTTCCCCGGACGCGCTGGCCGGGCGGGCCTCGACGGTGCGGCCGAGGGCGTCGGCGTCCTTGCCGTCGATGCGGAACATGTTGCCGTTGACGATGACCGTGAAGGCGCCGCCGAGGGACTGGGTGATGTGGGCGGTCTCGCCGGCGTGAAGGGTGACCTTGGTGCCGACGGGGACGACGCTGGCCTCGACGTCGCGGGTCAGGGGGACGGATTCGTTGGCGTGCATGGGCGGGGGATGGGCTAGGAGGACTGGCTGGCCGGGGCGCGCTGCCGCGCGAGCGCGCGGATGCGTTCCACCATGGCGAAAAGGCCGTTCTTGCGGGTCGGGCTGAGATGCTGGTCGAGGCCGAGCTGGCTAAGGACGGCCCGGGCGTCCGCGGCCAGGATCTGCTCGGGCGTGCGGCCGTTGAAAATCAACTGCAGGACCGCAATGAGACCCCGCACGATGAAGGCGTCGCTGTCTGCACGGAAGCGCAGCGCACCGGGATGGCCGGGGTCCGCCTCCATGACCATCCAGACCATGGCCTGGCAGCCATGCACGCGGTTGTCCTCGGTCTTCTCTGCCTCCGGCAGCCCGGGCAGCTTCTTGCCGAGGTCGATCAGGTAGCCGTAACGCTCCTCCCAGTCCCCGAGCAGCTCGAAGTTGGTGATGAGTTTCTCGAGGGTCATGCGGGGCGGCGGGGGTCGCTACCGGCCCACCGTAACGTCGTCCAGCTCCTCGAGGCGATCCCAAACCATGCGGTCCAGCTCCTCGCGGAGCGCCTCGTGTTTCACGCGGTCGATGATCTCGCCGGCGAAGGCATGGATGAGCATGCGCCGGGCGGTCTCCTGCCCGATGCCGCGGCTGCGGAGGTAATAGATGGATTCCTCGTTCAACTGCCCCACGGTGGCCCCGTGGGTGCACTTGACGTCGTCGGCGTAGATTTCCAGCTGCGGCTTGGCGTCCGCGCTGGCGTCGTCCGAGAGCAGCAGGTTCTTGTTCGTCTGCTTGGCGTCGGTCTTCTGGGCCCCGGGCCGGACGAGGATGCGGCCGTGGAACACGCCCCGGCTTTTGCCGGCCAGGATGCCGTTGAAGTATTCGTGGCTGGCGCAGTGGGGCTGGGCATGGTCGACCACCATGTGATGGTCGGCCAACTGCTCGCCGTTGGTCAGGTAGACCCCGTTGAGGATGGCCTCGATGTTGGGCCCGGCCAGCGTGGTGCGGATGTTGTTGCGCGAGAGCCGGGCGCCCGTGACCACGGAGTGCGAGGTGAACTGCACGCCGCGGCCCAGGTGCGAGTGCAGCGCCGCCACATGGAAGGCCTCGGCCCCCTCGTCCTGCAGCTTGCCATGCTCCACCACCGCCTCGTCCCCGAGGGCAAACTCGGTGACCGCGTTGGTCAGGGTGGCGGCGGACGCGGCCCCGAGGTAGGTCTCGACCACCGTCACGCGGGCCCCGGCCCCGGCCACGATGAGGTTGCGCGGGTGACAGGTGGCGCCGGGCTCGGTAGCCGTCTGCACGAAGAGGAGGTGCACCACCCCCTCCACGGCCTGGCCGGCCGGGACGTGGACAAATCCGCCGTCGGTGAAAAACGCGCTGTTGAGGGAGGCGAAGGCGTTGTCGGCCGCCTGCAGGGTGCGCCCGAGGTGCTGCTCCACCAGCCCGGGGTCGGTGGCGAGGACGGCGGCAAGGCTGCCCACGCGGGCGCCGGGCGGGAGGGCGGAGGTCGTGGAGAGCTCCGGGGCAAAGTGGCCGTTGACGAAGACGAGCCGGGTTCCGGGCAATGACCGGAACGGGGCCTGCGCCACGACGGCGCGGGCGGATTCCACCGGGCCCGCCTCGAGCTGGGGACGAAACGGCAGCCTGGCGATGGGGGCGACGTTGGTGAAGCGCCAGTCCTCATGCTTGAGGGTGGGAAATCCCAGCTCGCCAAACCGGGCAAGGCCGGCCCGGCGCAAGGCCAGGAGCCAGGCGGGCTGGCCGGCGCCGGCCGCCTGTTCCCAGGCGGCGAAAGCCTTCACGAAGGAATCGGACACACCGGTGGCGCCGGGCGGGGGCGGGGCGGTGGGAGTGGCGGCAGGCATGGCAGGAAGGTCTGGGCGTCAGGACTTGGCCGACTCCGGCTTGATCAGCCAGTCGTAACCCTTTGCCTCCAGCTCGAGGGCCAATTCGCGCCCGCCGGACTTGACGATGCGGCCGTCCCAGAGGACGTGGACGAAGTCGGGCACGATGTAGGTGAGCAGGCGCTGGTAGTGGGTGATGACAAGGGCGGCGTTGTCGGGCCGCCGCAGCTTGTTGACGCCCTCGGACACGATGCGGAGGGCGTCGATGTCGAGGCCGGAGTCGGTCTCGTCGAGGACGGACAACTTGGGCTCCAGCACGGCCATCTGGAAGATTTCGTTGCGCTTCTTCTCGCCGCCGGAGAAGCCCACGTTGACGGCGCGCTTGAGCAGGTCCTCGGGCAGGTGAAGGAGCTTCATCTTTTCCTTCACGAGGGTGAGGAACTCCATGGCGTCGAGCTCCGGTTCCCCGCGGTGCTTGCGGCATTCGTTGAGGGCGGCGCGCAGGAAATAGGTGCTGTTCACGCCGGGGATCTCAACCGGGTACTGGAAGGCGAGGAACACCCCCTCGCGCGCGCGCTCCTCGGGGTCGAGGGCGAGCAGGTCCTTGCCGCGGTAGATGACCTCGCCGGCGGTGACATCGTAGCCCTCGCGCCCGGCGAGCACGGCGGCCAGGGTGCTTTTGCCGGACCCGTTGGGGCCCATGATGGCATGGACCTCGCCGGGGCGGATGACGAGGTTGATGCCCTTGAGGATCTTCTTGTCCTCCACGCCGGCGTGGAGGTTTTGGATGGCGAGAATGGGTTGGCTCATGGGAAGGGAAAAGGGGTGTGGGGTGGGTGGGCTCAGCCGACGCTGCCCTCGAGGCTGACGCCGAGGAGCTTCTGGGCCTCGACCGCGAACTCCATGGGCAGCTCGCGGAAGACCTCCTTGCAGAAGCCGTTGACGATCATGTTGACGGCGTCCTGGGTGGAGATGCCGCGGGCGTTGCAGTAGAAAATCTGGTCCTCGCCGATCTTGGAGGTGGTCGCCTCGTGCTCGACGCGGCCGGTGCTGTTCTTGACCTCGATGTAGGGAAAGGTGTGGGCCCCGCACTGGTCGCCGATGAGGAGCGAGTCGCACTGGGAGAAGTTGCGGGCGCCGGCGGCGCTGCGCTTGATCTCGACCAGGCCGCGGTAGGCGTTCTGGCCGCGCCCGGCCGAGATGCCCTTGGAAATGATGGTGCTGCGGGTGTTCTTCCCGATGTGCACCATCTTGGTCCCGGTGTCGGCCTGCTGGTGGTTGTTGGTGAGCGCCACCGAGTAGAACTCCCCCACCGAGCCGTCGCCCAGCAGGATGCAGCTCGGATACTTCCAGGTGATGGAGGATCCCGTCTCCACCTGGGTCCAGGAGATCTTGGACTTGCGCCCCTTGCACATCCCGCGCTTGGTCACAAAGTTGTAGATGCCGCCCTTGCCCTGCTTGTCGCCGGGATACCAGTTCTGGACCGTCGAGTACTTGATCTCGGCCCCGTCCAGGGCCACCAGCTCGACCACCGCGGCGTGCAGCTGGTTCTCGTCCCGCCGCGGCGCCGTGCAGCCCTCCAGGTAGCTGACCGACGCGCCCTCGTCCGCGATGAGCAGCGTGCGCTCAAACTGGCCGGTGTTGGCGGTGTTGATGCGGAAGTAGGTGGACAGCTCCATGGGGCAGCGGACGCCCTTGGGCACATAACAGAAGGAGCCGTCGGAGAAGACCGCCGAGTTGAGGGCGGCAAAATAGTTGTCCGTGTGGGGCACGACCGAGCCGAGGTACTTCTCGACCAGCTCGGGGTGATGCTGCACGGCCTCGCTGAAGGAGCAGAAGATGATGCCGTGCTTGGCCAGGTCCTTCTGGAAGGTGGTCGCCACCGAGACACTGTCAATCACCGCGTCGACCGCCACCCCGGTCAGGCGCTTCTGCTCGTTCAAGGAGATGCCCAGCTTCTCGAAGGTCTTGAGCAGCTCGGGGTCCACCTCGTCCAGGCTGCCCAGCTGAGGCCGCTTCTTCGGGGCCGCGTAATAGATGACGCTCTGGTAGTCGATGGGCGGATACTGGGCGAACTGCCAGGTCGGCTCCGCCATGGTCAGCCAGTGGCGATAGGCCCGCAACCGCCAGTTCAGCATGAACTCCGGCTCGCCCTTCTTGGCCGAGATGATCCGGACCACGTCCTCATTCAGCCCCGGCGGCAGGGCCTCGGTCTCGATGTTCGAGGTGAACCCATACTTGTACTCGGTGCTGACAAACTCCTGGATGGTGTCGGTGGCGGTGCTCATCGTGAAAGGGGGTGGGGGGGGGGCGGGGTTCAGGAGACCGGCTGGCGGCGGGCCTTGGCCGCGCACTCGGGGCAGAGGCCGCGGATGGTCACCTCGTAGCGGGTGGGCTTGAAGCCGCGCGGCATGGCCACGGGCGGCTCGGCCGCCTCGCCCCCCCGCTCAATGTCGTAGGCCCCCCCGCACGCGTCGCAGTAAAAATGGTGGTGCGGCTGCATGTTCGAGCAGAACCGCGTCGCCTCCCGGTCCTGGTTCACCTGCCGCACCAGCCCGCAGCTGACCAGCGCGTCCAGGCAGTTGTAAACCGTGGCCATCGAAATCTCCGGCATCCCCTTCTTGGCCCGAATGAAGACCTCCTCCGCCGTCGGGTGGTCCTTCTTCTCCAGCAGCACCTGATAGACATGCTCGCGCTGCGGGGTCGTCCGCAGGCCGCTCTGCTCCAGCCGGCGCTGCAGCGCGTCCGGCGCGGCCTCGATGAGGGTCGGCTTCTTCATGTGCGGGGCGAAAGCTAACGGCCCCCCGGGGGGTGTCAAGATTTAGAATTATTCTAAATAAGCGCCCTCTCCCCACCCCGCGCCGGCGCCGGCGCCGCCCCCTCCCCTGGCCCGCCGCGCCGGGCCCGGGCCGGGGGCGGCGGGGGCGCCCGGGGGCGCCCGGCGGTGGGGGGCGCTTGTGTTCACCCGCCGTTTGCCGTACATGCGGGGGCTTATGTTGACCCTGGCCGGCATCCGCAAAGCCTACGGCGGGCGCGTTCTCTTCGAGGACGCCACCCTGCAGGTCAACCGTGGCGACCGCATTGGGCTGGTCGGACCAAACGGGGCGGGCAAGTCCACCCTGTTCTCCATCATCCTGGGCGAGGAGGCGGCGGACGAGGGGGAAGTGACGCGGGAGCGGGGCATCCAGGTGGGCTACCTGCCCCAGGAAAGCGCCCCGGTGGGGGACGAGACCGTGATTGAGCTGGCCACGGCCATCACGCCGGAGTTCACCCGGCTGCGCCGCATCCTCAAGGCCTGGGATGCCGAGCACCCGGACGCGGCCGTCCACCCCGAGGACATCCATGACGACGTTCATGACCGGTTCAACGAGCTGGGGGGCTACCGGCTGGAGGCCCGGGCCCGGCAAATCCTGGCCGGGCTGGCCTTCCGGGAGAAGGACTTTGACCGGCCGGCCCGCGAACTGAGCGGCGGCTGGGTCATGCGCGCCCACCTGGCCCGCCTGCTGGTGCAGGAGCCGGACCTGCTCATGCTGGACGAGCCGACCAACCACCTCGACCTCGAGGCCCTGCTCTGGCTGCAGGGCTACCTCAAGAATTATCCCGGCGGCATCCTGCTCATCTCGCACGACCGCGAGTTCCTCAACGAGCTGATCGGCAGCACCGTGGAGATCCGGCAGAGCCGCCTCCTCCGCTACCGGGGCAACTACGAGGATTACCTGCAGCAGCGGGAGGCCTACGAGCAGCAGCAGCTGGCCGCCTTCAAGCACCAGGAACGCGAGATCGCCCGCCTGATGGATTTCGTCAACCGGTTCCGGGCCAAGAACACCAAGGCCGCCCAGGCCCAGAGCAAGCTCAAGCAGATCGAGCGCATGGAGAAGGTCGAGGCCCCGACGGCCGACGAACGCCGGATTGATTTCCAGTTCCCCCAGCCCCCGCGCAGCGGCCTGCGGGTCATCAAGCTGGAGGACATCCACCAGGCCTACGGGGACCAGGTCGTCTACCGGGGCATGAACTTCGAGGCCGAGCGCGGCCAGCGCACCGTCCTCGTCGGGCCCAACGGGGCCGGCAAATCCACCCTGCTCAAGATCCTCGCCGGCGTCCTCACCCCCCAGGCCGGCGCCCGCACCCTCGGGCACAACGTCCACGCCGGCTACTACTCCCAATACCGGGTGGAGATGCTCAAGCCCGAACGCACCGTCCTCGAGGAGGCCCTCGACACCCCCCAGCGGGTCACCGAGGTCTTCGTCCGCACCCTGCTCGGCGCCTTCCTCTTCCGCGGCGACGACGTCTTCAAGAAGGTCAGCGTCCTCAGCGGCGGCGAGAAAAGCCGCCTGGCCCTGGTCAAGCTCCTGCTCGACCCGCCCAACCTGCTCCTCATGGACGAGCCGACCACCCACCTCGACATGGCCAGCATCGACGCGCTGGCCTGCGCGCTCGACCAGTTCCAGGGCACCCTCATCCTGATCAGCCACGACGTCTACTTCATCCGCGCCCTGGCCAACCACGTCGTCCATGTCCACGCCGGGCAGCTCACCCATTACCCCGGCGGCTACCAATACTACCTCGACAAGACCCGGGCCGGGTCCGCCCGCGCCGCCCTCACCGCGGGCGCGGCCCCGTCCGGCGCCCCGGCGGCGGGCGGAGCCGGCGAGGCGGAGACCGCCCGGGCCGGGCAGGCCGCCGGCCGCAAGGAACAAAAGCGCCTCGAAGCCGAGCAACGGAATGCCCGCGCCAAGGAACGCCGCGCCCAACAGCAGGTGGTGCAGGCCCTCGAGCGCCAAATCGCCGAACTGGAGGAGCGCCGGGCCGCCCTCACCGCGGAACTCGAGCTGCCCGAGACCTACGCCACCCCGGGCCGCGCCAACCAGGTCAACCGCGAACTCGTCGCCGTGCAGGACGCCCTCGAACCCCTCACCACCGCGTGGGAAGCCGAGGCCACCAAACTGTCCGCGCTGGACGCCCCCTGAGCGCCCCGCCCCCCCCGCGCGCCCCGCGCCCCATCGCCTGCGCGCCGCTTGCGGACCGCCCCTGACAAATTATGTTTACACCGTGCCTGCCCGGCCGATAAAGCTCTCCGGTTATGTTGTGTTGCGTGTGCAAAGAAAAAGAAGCCAAGGTCCATCTCACCCAAATCGTGGGTGAGAAGATGCAGAAGGTGGACCTCTGCGAGGGCTGCGCCGCGCAAAAGGGGGTCAATGATCCCACCGGTTTTTCCCTGGCCGACCTCCTCCTGGGCCTGGGCGCCTCCCAGGAAATGGAACAGGCGGCGGGCGGCCCGGAGGCCAAGTGCCCCAACTGCGGGTTCACCCAGGCCGACTTCAAGAAGGCCGGCCGCCTGGGCTGCTCCGAGTGCTACACCACCTTCAACGAGGGGCTGGAGAGCCTGCTCAAGACCATGCACAAGGGTGTGCGCCACGTGGGCAAGGTGCCGCTGGCCGCCCAGCAAACCCGTGAGCTGGCCGACAAAATCAAGTCGCTCGACAAGAAGCTGGCCCGCGCCGTCGCCGACGAGAACTTCGAGCAGGCCGCCACCCTCCGGGACGAACTCAAGACCGCCCGCGAAAAGCTCGCCTCCCTGACCGCCTCCTGACCATGGGCACCGTCCACGAATTCCTCATCCCGCCGGCCGACATCGCCCGCCGCACCGGTCCCCATGACAAGATCGTCATGTCCAGCCGCGTCCGGCTCGCCCGCAACCTCCGCGCGGCCGCCTTCCCCGGCTGGGCCAAGAAGGCCGAGCGCATCCGCATCCTCGACCAAATCCGCCCCGCCGTGGAGTCCCTGCCCCAGATGGCCGACTCCTTCAGCGAGTCGATGGACAACCTGGCCCTCCTCGACAAGCACATCCTCGTCGAGCGCCACCTGATCAGCCGCGAGCACGCCGCCAAGAACGCCGGCAGCGGCTTCGTCCTCAACCGCGAGGAAACCCTCTGCGTCATGATCAACGAGGAGGACCACCTGCGCATGCAGGCCCTCCGGCCCGGCCTCCAGCTCAAGCAGGCCTGGCAGGCCATCGATGCCATCGACACCAAGCTGGAGAAGAAACTCGACTACGCCTTCCACAGCGACCTCGGCTACCTGACCGCCTGCCCCACCAACCTCGGCACCGGCATCCGCGTCAGCGCCATGCTCCACCTGCCCGGCCTCGTCCTCGCCGAGCAGATCAACCAGATCATCCAGGCCGTCAACAAGCTCGGCCTCGCCGTCCGCGGCCTCTATGGCGAGGGCACCGAGGCCCTCGGCAACGTCTTCCAGGTCTCCAACCAGATGACCCTCGGCGAGTCCGAGTCCGACATCGTCGAGCGCCTCAGCAAGGTCCTCAACCAAATCATCGAGCACGAGGAAAACGCCCGGCTCGCCCAGCTGGAGAAGAAGCCCAAGTCCGTCTACAACCACATCGGACGCGCCTACGGCATCCTCGCCAACGCCCACAGCATCTCCTCCAAGGAGACCATGAACCTGCTCTCCCTCATGCGGCTGGGCGTGGACCTGGGCCTGTTCCCCGACCTCGACCGCGCCCTGGTCGATGAGCTGTTCGTCATCACCCAGCCCTACCACCTGCAGCAGCGCTACTCGGACAAGCTCAGCGTGGAGGAACGCGACCTCCTGCGCGCCGACATGCTGCGGGAGCGGCTCAAGTCCGTCAGCCGGCCCAAGGCCAAGCCCGCCCCGCCCGCCGGCGAGCGCGCCTGACCCCGCGCACCCGCGCCGGCCGTCCCGGTTTTTTGCCCGCTAATCACTTTGCGGGCGGTTCCGATGGGAAGGGAACGCCCATGGGGCGCCGCCCCGCGGCCAGGACAGAGGCCGCGCTGGACAAACCGAAAGCCAAGTGCGTTGATACAAATGATATGAGCGACGAAGCCATGAACAATTTCACCCCGCGGGCCCAGCAGGTGCTGGCCCTCGCGCGCAAGGAAGCCGACCGGTTCAACCACAATTTCGTCGGCACCGAGCACCTCCTCCTCGGCCTGATCAAGCTCGGCCAGGGCGTGGCCGTCAATGTCCTCCAGAAGATGGGCCTCGACCTCGAGACCGTCCGCATGGAGGTCGAGAAACAGGTCGGGACCGGCCCCGACCAGAAGATGATCGGCAACATCCCCTACACGCCCCGCGTGAAGAAGGTGCTCGCCCTCGCCGCCAAGGAGGCCAAGAAGCTCAACCACACCTACGTCGGCACCGAGCACATCCTCCTCGGCCTCCTCTGCGAGGGCGACGGCGTGGCCGCCCGGGTCCTCAAGAACCTCGATGTCGACATCGAGCAGACCCGCCAGGAAATCCTCAAGGAACTCGACCCCAACCTCAGCGGCGGCGCCGGCGGCGGCGCCGAGGAGGCCGGCGGGCCCCCGGAACCCCCGGAAAAGGCCCCGGAGAAGAAGGGCGAGGTCAAGACCCCCGCCCTCAAGGCCTTCGGCCGCGACCTGACCGAAATCGCCCGCAAGGGCGAGATGGACCCCGTCATCGGCCGCCAGCCGGAGATCGAGCGGGTCATCCAGATCCTCTGCCGCCGCACCAAGAACAACCCCGTCCTCCTCGGCGAGGCCGGCGTCGGCAAGACCGCCATCGTCGAGGGCCTCGCCCAGGAGATCGCCAAGGGCAACGTCCCCGAACTCCTCCGTGAAAAACGCGTCGTCACCCTCGACCTCGCCCTCATGGTCGCCGGCACCAAATACCGCGGCCAGTTCGAGGAACGCATCAAGGCCGTCATGGACGAAATCCGGCGGGCCAAGAACATCATCCTCTTCATCGACGAACTCCATACCATCGTCGGCGCCGGCAGCGCCGAGGGCACCATGGACGCCTCCAACATCATCAAGCCCGCCCTCAGCCGCGGCGAGATGCAGTGCATCGGCGCCACCACCCTCAACGAATACCGCAAATACATTGAGAAGGACGCCGCCCTCGAGCGCCGCTTCCAGAGCGTCAAGGTCGAGGCGCCCTCCATCGAGGACGCCATCGCCATCCTCAAGGGCCTCCGCCCCAAGTACGAGGAACACCACAAGGCCGACATCACCGACGCCGCCGTCGAGGCCGCCGTCAGGATGTCCGACCGCTACATCACCGACCGCTTCCTCCCCGACAAGGCCATCGACCTCATGGACGAGGCCGGCAGCCGCGCGCGCATCGGCGCCATGACCCGCCCGCCGGAACTCAAGGACGTCGAGTCCGACATCGAGACCATCAAGGCCCAGAAGGAAAAGGCCATCAAGGAACAGGACTTCGAGGGCGCCGCCTCCATGCGCGACCAGGAGAAACAGGCCAAGGATCGCATGGAAAAGATCCTCACCGACTGGAAGACCCACCGCGAGGAAAAGCGGGTCAAGGTCGACGAGGATGACATCCTCCAGGTCGTCGCCAAGTGGACCGGGATCCCCCTCAAGCGCATGGAACAGGGCGAGGCCCAGCGCCTCCTCACCATGGAACAGGAGATGGCCAAGGTGGTCGTCGGCCAAAAGGAGGCCGTCACCGCCATCTGCAAGGCCCTGCGCCGCTCCCGCGCCGATCTCAAGGATCCCAAGCGCCCCATCGGCACCTTCGCCCTGCTCGGGCCCACCGGCGTCGGCAAGACGCTCCTCGCCCGCACCCTCGCCGAATGCATGTTCGGCGACACCAAGTCGCTCATCCAGCTCGACATGTCCGAGTACATGGAGCGCCACAACGCCTCCCGCATGGTCGGCTCCCCTCCCGGCTACGTCGGCTTCGAGGAAGGCGGCCAGCTCACCGAGCAGGTCCGCCGCAAGCCCTACTCCGTCGTCCTCTTCGACGAAATCGAGAAGGCCCACCCCGACGTCATGAACATGCTCCTCCAGATCCTCGAGGAGGGCAAACTCACCGACAACGTCGGCCGCGTGGTCAGCTTCCGCAACACCATCATCCTCATGACCTCCAACGTGGGGGCCGACACCCTGCGCAAGAGCACCTCCCTGGGCTTCGGCCCCGTCAGCGACGAGAACAGCTACGAGAAGATGCGCGAGAAGATCCTCGACGAGGCCAAGCGCGCCTTCCGCCCGGAGTTCCTCAACCGCCTCGATGACGTCATCGTCTTCCGCCCGCTCATCAAGTCGGAGCTGGTCGGCATCCTCGACCTCGAAATCACCAAGGTCACCGAGCGCCTCAAGGGCCGGAACCTCCATCTCGTCCTCGACGAGCAGGCCAAGGATTACCTCGTCGAGAAGGGCTATGACCCGCAATACGGCGCCCGGCCCATGCGCCGCTCCGTCGAGCGCTACCTCGAGGACCCCCTGGCCGAGGAAATCCTCAAGGGCAACCTCGTCGAGAATGAGCCGGTCCAGGTCTCGGTCAAGGACGGCAAGCTGAGCTTCAGCCAAAGCTCGCCCGCCGCCCCGCCCACCGGCGCCGCCGTCTCCGAATCCTGACCCTCCCCTTCCCTGGGCAAGCAAACGGCCCGTGGCGGACTCGCCACGGGCCGTCCTGTTTCCGGCCGGTCCCGGCCGGGAATCCTATGCCGCGATCAGAGCGCGGCCGCCACCAGGTCCCCGATTTCGCGCGTGCCGTGGCCCATCTTGCCGGCGGCCAGCGACTGGATCCTGGTGTTGATGATCTGGATGACCGCGGCCTCGATGGCGGCGGCCGCCTTCGACTCACCGAGGAAGTCGAGCATCATGGCCCCGGCGCTGATGGCGGCCAGCGGGTTGATCACGTTCTGGCCGGTGTACTTCGGCGCGCTGCCGCCCATCGGCTCAAACATGCTGGTTCCCTCCGGATTGATGTTGCCGCCGGCAGCCACGCCCAGCCCGCCCTGAATCATGGCGGCCAGGTCGGTGATGATGTCGCCGAACATGTTGTCGGTGACGATCACGTCGAACCATTCCGGGTTCTTCACGAACCACATGCAGATGGCGTCCACGTGGGCATAGTCGGTCTTCACGTTCCCATACTTGGGCGCCATCTCGTTGAAGGCGCGGAACCAGAGGTCGAAGGCGTAGGTGAGGACGTTCGTCTTGCCGCAGAGGGTCAACTGGCTGGTCTTGCCCGCCTTGACGTCCTCGCCCTTGAGGCCATGCCAGGGGGTCTTGCCCCCGCGGCGCTTGGCGGCCAGCTCGAAGGCGTACTTCAGGCAGCGGTCCACGCCGCGCCGGGTGTTGACGGACTCCTGGATGGCCACCTCGTGCGGGGTGCCCTTGAAGAGGTAGCCGCCGGACCCGGCGTAGAGGCCCTCGTTGTTCTCGCGCACCACCACGAAGTCGACATGCTCGGGGCCCTTGTCCTTGAGCGGGCAATCCTGCGCCCGGAACAGCTTCACCGGGCGGAGGTTGATGTACTGCTCCAGCTCGAAGCGCAGGCGCAGCAGGATGCCCTTCTCGAGGATGCCGGGCTTGACCTGCGGATGGCCGACGGCGCCGAGGTAAATGGCCTTGTACTTGCGCAGTTCGTCCACCGCGCTGTCGGGCAGGACCTCCCCGGTCTTGAGGTAGCGATCCCCGCCAAAATCGTAGGGATGCCAGTTGAGCTTGAACCCGAACTTGGCGCCGGCGGCTTCCGCCACCTTGAGCGCCTCGCGCGTGACTTCCGGGCCGGTGCCGTCTCCGCCAATGACTGCGATGTCGTAGGTCTTCATGGTTGAAAGGGTGTCCCCGCCGTCACGGCGGGAGGGCGGATGCTACCGGCCGGGCCCGCACAGGCAACCGGTTTTTTGGCGCCGGTCGGGAGGGCGGCCCCCCGCCGGGTCATTCCTGGGGGTCGAGGGGCTTGCGGAACTTGTACTTCTTGGCCAAGGCCAGGCAGGCGGCCAGCGGCTTCATGCCCGCCGTGCAACTGGGCTCGGAAAGGCTCGCCGCCGCCGAGCACACCGCCGACTCCAGGCAGCGCCGCAGGTCCCAGCCCTCATGCAGGCCCAGCAGCGCCCCGGCGCAAAAGGCGTCCCCAGCCCCCGCCGTCCCGGCAATATACTTCTCCGGCAGGTTGAGCGAACTCTGCCAGACATCCTCGCCCTTGCGCGTGCGGGCAAAGCCGCCCTCCGGAAAATGGATGATGACCACCTCGCGGACGCCCTGCTGCAGGAGCGCCCCGGCCGCATGCCGCAGCGCCACCGTGTCGAGGGTGCCGTCCGGCTGCCGGATCTTGAACCCGGCCGTCTTGCCGGCCTCAATCTCGTTCAGGATGCAGTAATCCACGTACTTCAGCGCCGGCGACACGATGCGGGCAAAACGATCGCTGTCCTCGCTCACCACGTCCACGCTCGTCTTCAACCCCGCCTCCTGCGCGGCCGCCAGCAACCGCGCCGCCTTGGTGCCAAACTTGGTGTCCGGCGCGTCCAAGGCGTCCAGCAGCAACAGGTAGCCCAGGTGGAAAATGCGCGCCTTGATGCGCTTGAAGTCCAGGTCGTCACCGTCCCAGTGGGCATTCGCCCCCCGCGCATGGAAGAACGTCCGCTTCCCGTTCGACTGCTCCGTCATCACGTCGGTGAACGACGTCGGCGCCTCGGAGGTCGCGCGCAGGTAACGCCCGTCAATTTTGTTCCGCTTGCAGTCCTCCAGGATGAACTGCCCCAGCTGATCCTTGCCCACCAGGCCGGCGCCAATGAGCGGGAATGCCGCCCCCAGCTTGGCCAGGTCGATGAGCACATTGTAGGGCGCCCCGCCCGTGCCCTGCGACTGGCTCAGGATGTTGGCCAACTGCTCGCGCTGCGGGTACACGTCGATCAGCTTGACCTGGTCAATGATCCAGTTGCCGCCCGCGAGGACGCCGCGGCGGCCCGAAGTGCTCTTTGCTGTGGCCATAATTGCTTTCTGAAAGACCGGCTCAACCGGACAGCATCGTCCCAAGGGGGACCACCGGGGTTGGCAACGGCGCTACCTAGTGAAAGAAAACGCGACCGGGGCTGGCAAGGGCAAAGACGGGGCGAGCGAGTGAGCGGATGGGTGGTTTAATGCGGGCCAACCGGGAGGCGGGAGCGGGCAAAGGGTGGGGGGACGGGGATTGGGGCCGGTTTTTGGGCTTTGCTCGAGGGGTGCTCCCGGCGAGGTTGGGGCGGCGTTTCCGCATGAATACACGATGTCGACTGGGGCCCCTGGCGTGGGCTGCGGCACTGGCCCTGGCCGGCGCAATGGCCTGCGGGGCTGAACCGGCTCCCGCGGTCGCCGCCACGGCAACGTGGCCGGGCGCCCGCTGGGAAACGCGCGCGCCCGCCGCGCTCGGGCTGGGCCCGGACGCCCTGGAGGCACTCAGCCGGCACGTGGGTGGCCGCGGGTGCGTGGTCCGCCACGGCGCCCTGGCCTACAGCTGGGGAGATCCGGCCGCCAGTTCCGACGTCGCCTCCGCCTTCAAGCCCCTGCTCAGCGTCCTGCTGCTGGTGGCCGTGCAGGAAGGACGCCTCCCCGGGGTGGACGCGCGGGTGGCCGAGGTGGAACCCCGGCTCCTCGAACTCAACCGGGGCAAGGACGCCGCCATCACTTGGCGGCACCTGGCCATGCAAACCTCCGGCTACGGCCTGGCCGAACGCCCGGGCGCGGCCTACGCCTACAATGACTACGCGCTCACATTCTATTTCGACACGCTGATGGATCGGGTCTTCCGCACCAACGCCACCGAGGTGCTGCGCACGCGCCTGGCCGGGCCGCTGCAGTTCGAGGACCCCTGCACCTTCAACGCCTTCGGCCCGCACAACCGGCCCGGGCGCCTGGCCCTGTCCTGCCGCGACTTCGCCCGGTTCGGCCTGCTGGTCCTGCGCGGCGGCCGCTGGCGGGACCGCGCCCTCGTGCGGCCCGAACTCCTGCGCCTGGCCATTTCCAGCCCGTTGCCGGCGGACTTCCCGCGGACCGGGGGACAGGAGGCCCCGATGCTCCCCGGCCAACGCACCATGGGCGGCAAACGCAACCTCACGCCGGTCGGCCCCGGCTATTACAGCTTCAACTGGTGGCTCAACGGGACCAACGCGGCCGGGCAACGCCTGTTTCCCGGCGCCCCCCCCGACGCCTTCGCCGCCAGCGGCCATGGCGGCAAACGGGTGCTCTTCCTCGTCCCGAGTCTCGATCTCATCGTGTGCTGGAACGACAGCCCCATCCAGGACCATGACACCTCGCCCGGCAACCCCGGCACCCGCATGAACCAGGCGGTGCGGCGGATTCTCGCCTGCGTGGACCGCTGAAACCCCGGCCACCTTGGGCTTGAGATGACGGGGGCATTCCGGCTTCGATGGCCGTCGGCAGTCAGGCCAGGCACATCGTCCCACTGTCCGCACCCGCTCTCCCGTCCCGGCCCTGGCCCGCCCCGAGCCCCGCTTTGCCAACCTCTATGCGCCACACTCTTCTGGCCCTCGGCCTGAACCTCGCCCTCGCCGCCCAAGCCGCCGCCCAAGGCCGGCCCACCACCCCCACGGTGTTCCCCTGCCCCCCGGAGGAGGTCGCCCGCTACACCGCCTACCGGACCGATCAACCCCTCCGCATCGATGGCCGCCTGGACGAGGCGGCCTGGCGTCATGCGCCCACCTCGCCGCGTTTTGTGGACATCCTGACCGGCGGCCGGACCCTCCATGACACCCGCGCCATGGTCCTGTGGGATGCGACCAACCTCTACGTCGGCTTCCGGGTGGAGGAACCGCTGGTGCGCGCCAAGTATACCAACCACAACGACCCCATCTACTACGACAACGACGTCGAGGTGTTCATCGCGGGACGGGACGCCTACTACGAGTTCGAGGTCAACGCGTTCAACACCTGCTACGAGGTGTTCTTCATCTGGGCGGAGGCCTACGAGCGCGGCGGGTTCGCGCAGGCCCCGGAGTTTGCCCGCAACCAACTGAAGGCCTTCAACGGGGTCGGCTTTACCAACCACCCGCGCGGCGGACGCCTCGGCCAGTTCCACTGGACCTACCCCGGCAAGCAAACGGCCGTGCACATCGACGGCACCGTCAACAAGGACGACGACCGCGACCGCGGCTGGACGGTCGAACTGGCCTTTCCCTGGGCCGGGCTGGAATGGCTGGCCAAGGCCGAACAACGCGCCCTGCCGCCCCGCGAGGGCGATGTCTGGCGCATGGATTTCTCCCGGTTCAACACCTACAAGGAAGCCCCGCCCGCCCAGGATTCCGGCGGCTGGGTCTGGACCCGGCACGGCATCTGGGATTCCCACATCCCCGAATGCTTCGCCCACGTCCGCTTCACCAGCACCAACGTCCTGACGCTCCCGGCCGCCCCGGCCCCCACCAGCGGTCCGCGCTGACCCCGGCACGGAACCCGGCCGGCCCGTCTCCTCCCCGGCTGCCCCCACGGACCTCGTGGTCCTCAGGCAATCCCCCAATCACGCCCGGTTGCCGGGCCTTACGCCGCCCCTTCAGGGCTTGGGGTTCCAAGGGATGCCCCCCTACCCGGGGCGTTGCCCCGGGCTGTGTTACTCCGCCCCGTTGGGGCTTTCCCGGTTGGATTGTCGGGAGCCCCGAAGGGGCGAGGTAATCCAGCCCGGGGCAACGCCCCGGGAAAGGGTTCGCAAAGATCCCCCCAAGCCCTGAAGGGGCGGGGTAATCGATGCCATCGCCCATCGCGTGCCCATCGCGTGCCCATCGCGCGGTGGCTGGGCGTGCCCTCAGCGAACTGACGTTCGCTGCTACGAGCCCATCTGGCCGGTTGCCTCCCCGGCACAGGTGCGGCACTCTGCGCCCATGCCCGCTTCGCGCCCCGCACGCCGGCACCCATGAAACGCCGCCCCCTGCTCCTTGCCCTGTGCGCCGTCGTGGGGTGGTCCGTCCCGCCCGTCGGCGCCGCGCCCGGGGTGGTCATCAACGAGATTCATTACGACCCGGCGGACAAGCGCCCGCTGGAGTTCGTCGAACTGCACAATCCCTCCCCGGCCCCCGTCTCGCTGGCGGGCTGGAGCCTGGACAAGTTCACTTTCCCGGCGGACACCGCCCTGCCGCCTGGCGGATTCGTCGTGGTGGCGCAGGATCCGTCGGTCTTCGCGGCCGAGTTCGGGTTCCAACCGCTCGGCCCCCTGGCCGGCAAGCTGAGCAACCAAGGCGAGAAACTGACCCTGCGCAACGCGCGCCAGCAGGTCGTCGATGAGGTCCGCTACAAGGTGGGGTTTCCGTGGCCCACCGCCGCCAACGGGGCCGGGCCGTCCCTCGAGCGGGTGCATCCCGCCCTGCCCTCCGCCCAGCCCGCCTCCTGGCGCAGCGCCGGCTACCCCGTGCTCGCCCCCACCACGACCGGGACGGTCTTCCTGGCCGCCGAATCCCCCCGCTGGCGCTGGCGCAAGGGCACCAATGAGGCCGCCCAGCCGCCCGACGCGTGGCGGCAGCCCGGGTTCGCCGAGGACGCCTCCTGGCAAACCGGCCAAACCTCCATCGGCTACGAGGACGGCGACGACCGCACCGTCCTGCCCGACATGCAGAACCGCTATTCCTGCGTCTACCTCCGGCACACTTTCGTGGTGGCCCAGCCGCCGCCCGCCCTCCTGCTCCGGGTCCGGGTCGATGACGGCTGCGTGGTCTGGCTGAACGGCCGCGAGGTGGGGCGGCTCCATGTCCGTCCCGGCCCGGTCTCGCCCGACACCCTCGCGGAGAACCACGAGGCCACCGAGGAGTTTGAGGAAGTCATCCTTGACCAAGCCGCCTCCCTGCTCGTGCCCGGCACCAATCTCCTGGCCATCCAGGCCTTCAACGCCGCCAAGGGCAGCAGCGACTTCACCATCGACGCCGAACTGCGCACGCCCGAGGTTGCGCGCCGCGGCCGCCGGCCCAGCCCCGGCGCGACCAACTCGGTCTTCTCCACCGTGACACCCCCGGCCCTCACCGAGGTCAGCCACCACCCCGCCCAGCCCCGGTCCGGCGAGGATGTCCTCGTCACCGCCCGCCTGGCCGCGCCGGCCCGGGGAACGACGGTCACGCTGGAACTGCAGGGGGTCGATCCCGGTGCCTACGTCCGCCGCACGGACCCCGCCTATCAAACCAACTGGACAGCCCTTCCCATGCGGGACGACGGCCGCAACGGCGACACCAAGGCCGGCGACGGCCTGTTCAGCGCGCGGGTGCCCGGCCGCGAACAGCACCATCGGCGGCTGGTCCGCTACCGCGTGCGGGCCGCGGATGCGGACGACTCCGCGCCGAACTTTGCCTGGTTCGTGCATGACGGGTTGCCGGCGTGGACCGGCGCCAGCCGCCCGGGACGCACCCCGGCAGTCACCTTCCCGGCGGGGTTCCTGAACACCCTGCCGGTCTATCACCTGCTGGCGCGGGCGGAGGACGTGGCCCGGAGTCAATGGGACGGCAGCGCCAACCGGCGCCGGTTCGTCGGCACCCTCGTCTACGACGGCCGGGTCTACGACCACATCCAGTTCCACAACCGCGGCACGGGCAGCGCCTACATCTCGGGCAAGAACAAGTGGGGTTTCCGCTTCAACCGCGCCCATGAACTCGCCGCGCGCAACCGCCAGGACCAGCCTTACCGCGAGCGCTGGGACAGCCTCAACCTCAACCCCGGCCTGTCCACGCCCTACATCCCGGTCCACGCCGGCATTGCCGGGCTCGACGAGGCCCTGGCGTTCCGCTCGTTCCAGCTGGCCGGCGTCCCGGCTGCCAACACGCACTGGATCCACTTCCGCATCATCGATTCCCCCGAGGAAGCCAGCCCCACCAACCAATACGCCGGCGACCTGCACGGCCTCTACCTCGCCATCCAGGACATGGACGGCGCCCTGCTGCGCGAGCGGGGACTGCCCGACGGCAACCTCTACAGCATGCAAAGCGGCCGCAAACACCTGGCCCGGGGCGCCCCGCTGGACGGCTCGGACTGGAACGGCTTCCTGAACGGCGTGCGCCAGGAACACCCCGAGGCCTGGTGGCGGCAGCACCTCGACCTGCCCGCCTACTACAGCTTCCACGCCATCAACCGCGTCATCGGCAACGTCGACCTGCGCCCGGACGGCAACCACGGCTATTACCGCGGCCCGGACGGCCGCTGGGCGCCCTTCCCGTGGGACCACGACATGATCCTGGTGCCCCGCACGCATCAACCCGGGCACATCGACGCCATCCGCTGCCTGAACGTCCCGGCCCTCAAGCTCGAGTTCCAGAACCGGGCGCGCGACGTCCTCGACCTGTTCTGCGCCGACCCGGCCCCGGACGGCGGACAGGTCGGTCAACTGGTGGCCGAGTTGTCGGCGTCCCTGATGCCGGCCGGGTTCACCAACGACTGGGGCCAACTCGACGCCGCCCTCTGGAACTGGCATCCGCGCCAGAACCAGAAGGGGGTCTTCTACGTGAACCCCAACACCGGCCACCATTTTGGCGGGCCCTGGCAGCGCACCCTCGCCACGCCCGACCTGGCCGGGTTCCGGCGTTACATCGTGGAGTTCGCCACCGACTCGCGTCCGGGCGGCAACTACGCCCCCAACGACGGCGACCCGCGCGGCTACGGCTTCGGTTACCTGCAGCACGAGGCCCGCGATCGACGCATCCCCGCCCGCCCGGAGGTGCGCTACACCGGGCCGGCCGGGTTCCCGCCCCGGCAACTGTCCTTCGCCGTCACGCCCTTCGCCTCCCCGGTCACCAACCGCTTCACCGCCATCCAGTGGCGCGTGGGGGAAATCAGCGCCCCCGGCCGCCCCGGGCACCAGGCCGGCCAACCCTGGCGCTACGAGTTGGAACCCGTGTGGACCAGCGAACCGCTGGCGGAAGCCGCCCCGTCCTTCCGCCTCCCGGAAAAGGCCTGCCTGCCCAACCGCACTTACCGGGTGCGCGCCCGTTACCAGGATCACACCGGCCGCTGGAGCCATTGGTCCCTGCCGGTGGAGTTCGTCCCCGGCGCGCGGGCGTCCCGCCCGCTTAACCCGTCCCCGTCCTCCCAGCGGCACGACTAATCCCCTGTTCCCGTGGGAGGAGGAGCGGTCCAAGCGGGCCGGAGGCCCGCGCGCCGGTGCTGCGTATTGTCACCCAGCCCCTTCCCTGCTTAATTGAACGGAATGGCCTATGGCTCCCCGCTGCTCACCGCGACCGACCTGGTTGTCCGCTACAACGAACAGGTCGTGCTCGACCGCGCCTCGCTCACCATCCGGGAGGGCGAGCATGTCGGCCTGGTTGGCCGCAATGGGTCCGGCAAGTCCACCTTCCTGAAAATCCTGGCCGGCCAGCAGGCGCCCGACAGCGGCGAGATCACGAGCCGGCGCGATCTGGTCGTCAGTTACCTGCCCCAGGAGTTCGCCCTCGACCCGGCCCGGACGGTGCGGGAGAACATCCGCGAGGGGGCCCGGCATGTGCTGGATCTGATCGCGGAGTTCGAGTCGTTGCCGGCCGAGTCCAAGCGCCACGAGGTGCTGGAGCAACGCATCGCCGCGCTGGACGGCTGGGGCTTGGACCACCGGCTGGCCACGGCGATGTCGCACCTCAACGTGCCCGACGGCGACCGGCGCATCGACACCCTGTCCGGCGGCGAGAAACGGCGCGTGGCCATGTGCCGCGCCATCGTGTCCCGGCCCGACCTGCTCATCCTCGACGAGCCCACCAACCATCTGGACCCCGAATCCATCGAGTGGGTGGCCTCGTTCCTCGAGGATTTCCCCGGCACCTTCCTGGTGGTGACGCACGACCGCTACTTCCTCGACCGCGTCACCCGGCTCATCGTCGAGCTGGCCCACGGCACATTCGCGTCCTACGAGGGCAACTACACGGATTACCTGCTGGCCAAGGCCGAGCGCACGGCCGCGGCGGAGACGGTCGAGCACAAGCGCCAGATGTTCCTCCGGCGCGAACTGGACTGGGTCCGGCGCGGCCCCAGCGCCCGGCGCACCAAGTCCAAGAGCAAGCTGGACCGCTACTACGAGGTGGCCGCGCAGTCCGGGCCGCCGGTGGAGCAGGACATGGACCTCGTCATCCCGCCCCCGCCCCAGCTGGGCAATCGCGTGGTGGAGACGGTCAACCTCGGCATGAGCGTGGCCGGCCGCACCCTTTTCCGCGGGTTCACCTTCACCTTCGAGAACGGCCAGCGCGTGGGCGTGGCCGGCCGCAACGGGCTCGGCAAGACCACCCTCCTGCGCGCCCTCATCGGCCAACTCCCCCCCAGCGAGGGCACCATCAAGGTCGGCCCCCTCACCACCTTCAACTATGTCGACCAGGCCCGCCTCCAGTTGCGCGAGGACCGCACGGTCTACGAGGAGGTCGCCGACGGGTCGGAGGTGGTCCAGTTCGGCGAGGACCAGCTCAGCGTGCGCGCCTACCTGCGTCGATTCCTCTTCACGGACGACCGCATCAACACCGAGGTGCGGCGGCTTTCCGGCGGCGAGCGCAGCCGGCTCCTGCTCGCCCGCATCCTCAAGAACGGCGGCAATTTCCTCATCCTCGACGAACCCACCAACGACCTCGACCTGCCCACCCTGCGCGTGCTCGAGGAGGCCCTCATCGGGTTCCCCGGCGTCCTCTGCGTGGTCAGCCACGACCGCTACTTCCTCAATCGCGTCTGCACCGACATCCTCGCCTTCGAGGGGGACGGCCGCGTCACGCACAGCGTGGGGAACTACGAATACTACCTCGAGAAACGCGGCCGGACCGCCCCCGCCCCGGACCCCGCGCCGGCGGGCCGGAAGGAGCCCGCGCCCCCCACCCCGGCCAAGGCGCCCCCGGCGCGCCCGCGCAAACTCAGCTTCAAGGAAACCCGCGAACTGGAGGCCATCGAGGCCCAAATCCACGCGGCCGAGGCCGAGGTCACGCGCATTGAAACGCTTTTTGCCGCCCCGGATTTTCACCGCACCCACGGGCCCCAGACCCACCAACTCATGGCCGACCTGGCCGCCGCCAAGGAACGCGTGTCCGCCCTCTATGCCCGCTGGGAGGAACTGGAGGCCATCAAGGCCGCCAGCGCCGCCACCCCATGACCCGCGGCCCGCGGAAGGCCGGGCGCCCGCTCAGCGCCGCTCCAGCCGGATGGCAGCCGACCGGCCATGGGCGTCCAGCCCCTCAATCTCCGCGAACTTGCTCAACGCCGGCAGCGACTTGCGCAGGGCCGCCTTGTCGTATTCCACCACGCTCGTGCGCCGCTGGAACTGGTCCACGGTGAGCCCCGCAAACGAGGCGCCCGCCCCGCCGGTGGGCAGGGTGTGGCTCGGCCCGGCCACGTAGTCGCCCAGGACGGTCGGCGACCAGCCGCCCAGGAAAATCGCCCCCGCCGTGGTCAGGCGCCCGGCCAGGTCGGCCGGGCGGCGGGTCATCACCTCGCAGTGCTCCGGGGCCAGCCGGTTGGCCAGCGCCACCCCGTCCTCGAGGGACGCCACCTGAATCAGCCACCCGTTGTGGCGCAGGGCCTTCTCGATGTGGACGCGGCGCGAGAGGCGCGGCAACTGCCGGCGAACCTCCTTCTCCACCGCGCGCAGCACGCGGAGGGAGTCCGTGACCAGCCAGACCCGTTCGTGCCCGGACCCGTGCTCGGCCTGGGCCAGCAGGTCGGCCGCGGCAAAACGCGGGTCCGCGCTGTCGTCGGCCAGGACCAGCACCTCGCTGGGCCCCGGCAGCAGGTCCACCGCCACGCGCCCGAAGAGCAGCCGCTTGGCCGCCACCACGTAGGCGTTGCCGGGGCCGAAGATCTTCTGCACCGGGCGGATGGTGTCGGTGCCGAGGGCGAGGGCGGCGATGGCCTGGGCCCCGCCCAGCCGGTAGATCTCGGTGGCCCCGGCCGTGCGCGCGGCGAAGAGCAACCCGGGATTGATGCGCCCGTCCGCGCCGCACGGCGTGCAGACGGCGATCTCGCGGCAGCCGGCCACCTTGGCCAGGACGATGGTCATCAGCGCGGTCGACATCAGCGGGGCGGTGCCGCCCGGGATGTAGATGCCGACCCGGGCAAAGGGGTCGAACTTCTCGCCGACCCGCGCCCCCTGGGCGTTGCGGGCCGACCAGTTCCGGCGGCGCGATTTGCGGCTGAAGAGGGCGATGTTGCGGGCGGCGGTATCGATGGCCGCGCGCAGGGAATCGTCGGCCTGCAGGGAGGCCTCCAGCAGTTCGGCCGTGGACACCGCCAGCCGCTCGGCCGTGAGGGTGGCCCCGTCGAAGCGGGCGGTGAACTCCAGCAGCGCGGCGTCGCCGCGGGCGGCCACGGCGTCGATGATGCCCCGCGCGCGCTCCTCGATGGTGCGGTCAAAAAGGCTGGAGGCGCGGGTCAGCGCGTCGAGGCGGCGGACGAAATCGGCATCCGTGTGCCGGAGGACATTCATGCAGCGCGCACGCTAGAGGATGGGGGAGCGCCTGTCAAAAGCGGCGCTTCAGCGGGGACTTGCGCCCGCCCCCCCGCCGGCACGGCGGGCCGCCACCTCGAACCACCACAAGGCCACCCCCTGCAGGACCGTGGCCGCCACGGCCACGAGGACGAACTTGCCCACCGGGAAGGAGACCCGCAACTGCTCCAAGGCACCCTCCTGCAGGATGGCGTCGCTCGTGGCCACCGCGTAATACCGCGCCATGCCCTGCACCAGCCAGGTGACGGCCAACCCGCAGCAGGCCAGGAACGGGAAGGCGAGCAGCAAGCCGGCCCGGCGGTGCCCGAGATAAAAAAGGCCCGCTCCGGGCACAAGCAGGTTCAACATCCGGCCCACATGAAGGCTCCGGGCCGGGCCGGGCAGCTGGGGCGGAGGCATGCGGGAGGGGACGCCGCGCCTAGCGGGTCATGGGCCACCCCGCCGCCACCATGGCCTTGTAACCGCCGGCCAGGGAAAAGACGTTCCGATAGCCCATCCGCTGGGCGGCATCCCCGCTCAACGCGCTCCGGTAGCCGCCGCCGCAGTAGAGGATTACCTCCGTGTCCGGGTCCTGGATCAGCTTCTCGAGGTCGCGCTCGAGGATGCCCTTGCCCAAGTGCCGGGCCTCGACGGCATGGCCGGCCGCCCACTCGCCGTCCTCACGGACATCGACCAGCACGGCGGCCGGGTTGGCCGCCAACCGGGCGCGCGCCTGCTCGACGGTCACCTCCCGGACACGGGACTTGGCGTCATTGACGAGTTTGAGGAAGCCGGGCGAGTGGTCCATGGCGCGGACCTTAGGCGCGGCGGGGACGCGGTCAACGAGTTTTCACGTTGCGCCCGGCCGAAATATCCCCAGCATTGCCTCTGGGTCATGGACATCCAACGCCTTGCCACCGCCCCGCCCTTCATCACGAAGGACGGCTCGGAAATCCGTGAGTTGCTCGCCCCGCGCAACTCGGGCATCCGCCAGCAAAGCCTGGCCGAAGCCCGGCTGCCGGTGGGAGCCAGCACGCAGGAGCATTACCATGCCCGGACCGAGGAGATTTACTTCATCACGGCCGGGCGCGGGCGCCTGCGCATCGAGGGCGAGACCGCCGAGGTCCAAGCCGGCGACGCCATCGCCATCCCGCCCGGCCAGCGCCACAAGCTGTGGAACACCGGGGACAGCCCCCTCACCCTGCTCTGCTGCTGCGCCCCCGCCTACGAGCACAGCGACACCTTCATCACCGAGGGCCAGGCCTGAGCCCGCCCCTGCCGACCGCGCATGAACCGCCCCTTTTTCGCAACCGCCCCCGCCGGCCTGACTCCCCAATGAAACCCAACTCGATCCGTCTCTTCATCAAGCCCTACTGCGGCTGGTGCCATGAAGTCATGGACTGGCTGGACGCCCGCAACATCCCGCATGAACGCCTGAACGTGACGGCCGACGAGGCCGCCTTCCGGGAGATGCGCGAACTGTCCGGCCAGACCTCGGCGCCGGTCATTGAGGTGGACGGCGAGGTGCTGGCCGATTTCGGCGCCGATGAACTGGAGGTTTGGTGGCGCCAGCAGGGGTTTGAACCCGCCTGAACCTCCGGACGCCCGGCCTGACATTGCCATGAGCCTGACCGCCCCACCCCCCGCCGTTCCCCCGGGCCCGCCCCGGCCCCGTTTGCCCGAGTGGCTGCGCCTGCCGCTGCCGACGAGCAACACCTTCGGCCAGACCCGCAACCTCCTGGACGGGCTGCGCCTGCACACCGTCTGCGAAAGCGCCAAGTGCCCCAACCACTGGGAGTGCTGGAGCCGCGGCACGGCCACCTTCATGATCGCCGGCGACCGCTGCACGCGGGCCTGCGGTTTCTGCGCCGTCAGCACCGCCAAGCCCATGGCCCTCGAGGCGGACGAACCCGCCCGCGTGGCCGAGGCCACCCGGCGCATGGGCCTCAAGCATGTCGTCATCACCGCCGTGGCCCGCGACGACCTCGCGGACGGGGGCGCCGAGCACTTTCGCCAGACCATCGAGGCCGTGCGCGCCGCCAACCCCGGCATCGTCATCGAGGTGCTCGTGCCGGACTTCCTCGACCGCGACGACGCCATCGACGTCGTGCTGGCCGCCCGCCCCGAGATTTACAACCACAACCTCGAGACCGTCCGCCGGCTCACCCCGAGCGTCCGCCACCGCGCCACCTATGACCGGTCCCTCAGCGTCCTCGGCAAGGTCAAGGAACGCGCCGGCCACACGCTCTACACCAAGTCCGGCATCATGCTCGGGCTCGGCGAAACCGAGGAGGAACTGTTCCAGGCCATGGACGATCTCCGGGCGGCCCGCTGCGATCTGCTGACCCTCGGCCAGTATCTCCAGCCGACCCTCAAGCACCTGCCCGTCACGGCGTTCATTCACCCGGACAAGTTCGCCGAATACGGCGAGCACGCCCGGCGCCTGGGCTTCGTCCACGTGGCCAGCGGCCCCATGGTCCGCAGCTCCTACCACGCGGACGACTTCTCCCCCGTGGTGGAATCCGCCCGCCAGCAGCGATAACGGTCCTCGCGGCGCGAGGACCGCTACCCGCCCTTCGGGCTTCCCCCGACGCTCCCACCTTGTTTCACCGCGCCGGTGCGGGTATAAGAGAACCTGTGCATTCCCGCGTCCTCCCGGCCCTCCTGCTGGCCACCCTGGCCTGGCTGGGCGGGGCAACGGCGGCGCGGGGTTCGTTGGCCGCCTATGACGCCGCCATCACGGCGGATGCGGGGGTTGGCCTGCCCACCGCGGCGCGCCTGACCAATGCCGTCGTCTTTACCGGGGCCAACCGCCTGCCCTTCCATTTCGGGTCGGTCTCGGGGAACGCCACGCTGGAGTTCATCGTCGAAGGCAACCCCTCCGCCATTGCCGGGGACGGCTACCTGGCCGTGGGCACCAACACGACGAGCAACCTGCGCTACGAGCAGTGGAACAACACCGGCCAACTGGGCTTCACCCAGCTGGGCGTGGCCGACTATGTCTTCAGCCCGGCGCAGGCCTCGCCGACACAGGCGACCCACGTGGCCTTCGCGTGGGAGGCCGCCACCCGGACGATGCGCCTGTTCCGCAACGGGATCCTGGCGGGGACGGCCACCGGGGTGAGCGCCTCGTTTGCCATGCCCTACGGCCAGGGCTGGCTCGGGGCCAATCCCTCCGGAGGCGAGGCCATGATCGGCACCGTGCACCGGGTCACGGTCTACGATGACCTGCTGCCCGACGCCTCCCTGCAGCGGCATGCCGACGCCTTCAACGACATCGTGCGCCCCCCCATCGTGGCCGCGTTCAGCGCGTCGCCGGGCGTCCTGTTCTCGCCGGCCGCGGCGACGCTGACCTGGACCGTGCTGGACGCCGCGGCGGTGTTCGTGGACGGGCAGGACGTGACCGGACTGGCGGGCCTCGCGGTGACGCCGGGCGTCACCACCACCTATGCGCTGGTGGCCACCAACGGCGGCGGGAGCACCACCGGGCAGGTCACCGTGGTGGTGAACCCGGGGCCCGTGATCGAGTCGTTCGCGGCCGGGGCGGGCTACGCCACGGCCGGGCAGTCCGTGCCCCTGTCCTGGCGGGTGCGCCACGGCCAGCAGTACTCGGTGGCGCCGGGGATTGGGGACGTCACGGCGCAGACGGTCGAGGGTGTGGGCGGCGTGGTCACGACGGTGGACCAGACCACGGCCTTCACCCTGGTGGCCGCAAGCCCGTTCGGCACCCACACGGCGACGCGGACGGTGGTGCTCGTGCAACCGGCATCGCACCTCGTGATCTCGGAGTTCAAGGCGGTGGGCAGCACGGGGCCGGCGGACGAGGACGGGGATTACCCCGACTGGATTGAGATTCACAACCCGACCGCCAGCCCGGTGAACCTGGCGGGCCATGCGCTGACCGACGATCCGGACAACCTGCTGAAGTGGGTCTTCCCCGCGGTCAGCCTGCCGGCGGGCGGGCATTGGGTCGTGTTTGCTTCGGGCAAGAACCGCGCGGGCTTGGGCGGTCCGCTCCATGCGGGTTTTCAGTTGCAGGCCGGCGGGGAATACCTGGCCTTGGTCGGCCCCGGGCCGGTCGTGCTCCATGCCCATGCCCCGTATCCGGCCCAGCGGGCCGGGGCATCCTATGGGTTGCTGGGCGGCGATCCGGCGACCGCCCGTTTCCTGGGCGTGCCCACGCCGGGGGCGGCCAATGACGCCACGCCCGCCCCGCCGGCCCCGGTGCGGTTCTCGCGGGAGAGCGGGACGTTCAGCACGCCGTTCAGCGTGACCCTGGTCAGCGACAGTCCCGGGGCGACCCTGCGCTACACGACCAACGGCAGCCAGCCGTCGGGCACCAACGGGTTCGTCTACGGCGCGCCCCTGGCCATCCCGGGCACGGTGCGGCTGCGGGCGGCGGCGGTGGCGGACGGACTGGCCAGCGAAGTGACCGGCGTCACCTACCTCCGGCTGGGGCCCGACCTGGCCGGCTACAGCTCCCCCCTCCCGATGTTGGTCATCGAGAACTTTGGCGCCGGCCTCATACCCCAGAAAGGCTGGAGCGGGTCGGGGGCGGGCATCAAGCAGGTGCCCCGGCAGGACGCGGTCTGGGCCGCCTTTGAGCGGCTGGAAGGCCGCAGCGCCCTGACCAATCCGCCGCAGATGCTCAGCAGCATGGGCATCCGCGGCCGCGGCGCCTATTCCTCCAGCTGGCGGCAGAAACCCTACAGCGTGGAGGCAACGGATGAGGCGGGGAACGAGCAGGCGGTGGCCCCGCTGGGCCTGCCGGCCCACGCCGACTGGGTCTTGTATTACCCGGACACGGAGACGGCCAAGGACGTGACCCTGCTCTTCAACACCTTCGCCTATGAGCTCTACCGCAACCTCGGGGGGCAAAGCATGCGGTTCCGCTGGGTGGAGGCGTTTGTGAACGAGGACGGCGGGGACCTGCGCTTGGCCGATCGCCGGGGCGTGTATGTGCTGCTGGAAAAGGTGGCGCGGGGGAAGGACCGGCTCGACTTCGATCCCCTTTCGGCCGACGGCACCACCGGCTCCTGGCTGGTCAACGTGAACCGGATGGACCCCGAGCCCGAGGACGGCTGGCCGGCGCCCAACGGGACCACCCGGCCGTCGTTCTTCCACACGGCCGGACCCGACCGCCTCCTGCAGTCGCCCGCCAACACCAAGGTGACCGGCTCGGACGACGAGCCCCAGCAGAGCAACGGCTACCTCAATTTCGACAACCCCGGCGGCTACGTCGTCACGGACGCCCAGCGCGCCGCCATCGAGGGCTGGTTCCGGCAGTTTGAGGATGTGCTCTGGAACAACGCCCTCTGGCGGGACCCCGTGAACGGCTACCGGCGTTACCTCGACCCCGTGGATTTCGCCGACTACTTCATCCTGCACAACCTCACCCGCAACGGGGACGGGCTGCTCATCAGCATGTTCCCATGGCGCGGCCGCGACGGGCGCCTGCGCATGGGACCGGCCTGGGACTACAACTACAACTCCTACCATGTCTCCGGCACCGCGGCGTCCGTCCAGTGGCACCGGGCCGACCGGCTCTGGTACAAGCGGCTCTTCGCCGACCCCGACTTCCACCAGCTTTACGTGGACCGCTGGTGGGACCATCGCCGCGGCGCCATGAGCGGCGCCGGCATGGACGCCATCATCGACGCGCAGCGGGACGAGATCACCCCCGACAAGGCCCTGCTCAACGGGCTGCCGAGCGCGGCCGAGTGGACCAACCGGCTCACCTCCATGAAGACGTGGTTGAGGGACCGGGCCAACTGGCTGGACGGCTTCTTGCTGCGCCCGCCCGTGTTCAACCAGGAGGGCGGGCCGGTCCCGGACGGCTTCCAGGTGACCATCCTCGGCACCAACGGGACCATTTACTACACGGTTGACGGCTCCGACCCGCGCGCCGCGGGCGGCGCGGTGGCCGCGACGGCCCTCGCCTTCCAGGCCCCCTTCCCCATCGCCGTCCAGACGCGGGTGACGGCGCGCCTCCGCAACGGCACCAACTGGAGCGGGCGCACAACCGCACTGTTTGCCCCGCCCCAGGATCTCACCCGTCTCGTGCTCACGGAAATCATGTACCAACCGCCGGCCTGGGACGGGCTGGGCGGGGATGAATTCGAGTTCCTCGAATGGAAGAACACCGGGACGCGCACGCTGCAGCTGGGCGGGTTCACCTTCACGGCGGGCATCACCTTCACCTTCACCAACGGGACGGCGCTGGGCCCCGGCCAGTTCCTGGTCCTGGCGCGAAACCCCGCCGCGTTCGCCTTGAAGTATCCCGGCGTGCCGGTCCATGGCGCCTATGCCGGCGGCCTGGCCAACGCGGGCGAGACGCTGCGGCTGGCCTCCCCCTTCGGCGGCACGGTGGTGTCCGTGAGCTATGACGACCGGGCCCCCTGGCCGCTGGCCGCCGACGGGCATGGGTTCTCGCTGGTGCCGGCGAGCGCCGGCGCCGGTCCCAACACCGACGACGGCGCGCGCTGGCGCGCCAGCCGGGACCCCGGCGGCTCCCCCGGGGCGGACGATCCCGAACCCGCACATCCCCCCATCCGGGTGAACGAGGTTCTCAGCCGGAGCGAACTCCCCGCCGTGGACTGGATTGAGCTGTTCAACCCCACGGCGGCCGCGGTGCACCTCGGCGGATGGTTCCTGGGCGACGATGGGGCCGAACCGCGCAAGTATCGCATCCCGGACGGCACCTGGATTCCCGCGCACGGGCACCTCGTTTTCAGCGAGGCCGAGTTCAACGCGGCCCCGGGGACGACCAACTCCTTCTCGCTGGATGGGGCGGGCGACGCCGTCTACCTGGCCTCCGGCGACGCCACCACCCAACTGACCGGCTACAGCCACGGCTTCGCCTACGGGGCGGCGGCGGCCGGGGTCACCTTTGGCCGGCATGTCATCAGCACCGGGGAGGAACAGTTCCCGGCGCAACTCCTCCCCACCCCGGGCGCCGCCAACACGGGCCCGCGCGTGGGCCCGGTGGTGATCACCGAGATCCATTACCACCCCGAGGAGGGGGGCGTTGAATTCCTGGAACTGCAGAACCTCACGGAGGGGCCGGTGCCGCTGTTTGATCCCCTGCGCCCGACCAACACGTGGCGCCTGGACGGGCTGGGCTATCCCCTGCCACCCGACCTCGTCCTGCCGGCCCAGGGCCGACTGCTCATCGTGGCGACCAACCCGGCCGAGTTCCGCGCCCAGTATGCGGTGCCCGCCACGCTGCCCATCGTCGGACCCTTCGCGGGCACGCTGCAGGACAGCGGCGAACGGCTGGAACTGCAGCGGCCCGGGGAACCCGGCACCAACGGCACGCCCTACATCGCGATGGATGGGGTGCGTTACAACGACAAGCTGCCCTGGCCGCCGGCCGCCGACGGCAGCGGGGCCTCACTGCAACGGCGCCTTCCCTCCGCCTACGGCGACGACCCGGCCCACTGGGAGGCGGCCAGTCCCACGCCCGGCCACGCGTTCGTCCCTGGCGAGGCTCCCGTCATCACGCGGCAGCCCATCTCGCAGACCGTGCTCGCGCCCGGCAACGCCACCTTCGAGGCGGACGCCGAGGGCGCGGCCCCGCTCGCCTTCCAATGGCTGTTCAACGGCGATCCCCTGCCCGGCGCCACCAACACCAGCCTGCGGCTCAGCACTGTGCAACCCGCCCAGGCCGGCGAATACCGCCTGATCGCCTACAACCCCGCCGGCTCGGCCCTCAGCGACGCCGCACTCCTCACGGTCAACCGCGCCCCCACCCTCCTCGCCCAGCCCACCAACCTGTTCATCCGGCCCGGGTTCACCGCCACCTTCAGCGTCAGCGCCGTCGGCAACGGCCCCCTCCGCTACCAGTGGCACTGGAATGACCAGCCACTTCCCCACGCCACCAACGCCACCCTCGCCCTCACCAACGTCCAAGCCGCCAACGAAGGGCTCTACACGGTGACCGTGACCGACAACGTCGGCCCGGCCCGGAGCGGCCCGGCCCGCCTCACGATCCTCATCGACCCCCTGTTCATCCTTTCCCCCGTCAGCCAATCGGTCGTGCCCGGCGGGCCCGTGACCTTCAGCGCCACCGTCACCAACAACGCCACCCTGCCCATCGGCTTTCGCCTGCGCCGCAACGCCGTCCCGCTGCCCGACACCTTGATCGTGCTCACCCAACGAACGGTCTTCTTCACCCTCCACCCCACCAACGCGCAGCCGCCCTGGACCAACTACACCATCGTCGCCACCAACCTCGCCAGCCCCGGCGGCCGGGTCAGCCTGCCCGCCTTCCTTGCCTACCTGGCCGACACCGACGGGGATGGGTTGCCGGACGACTGGGAGGCGGTCCGGGGCCTGGGCACGAACAATGCCACCGACGCGCTGCTGGACGCCGACGCGGACGGGATGAGCAACCGGGACGAATACCTCGCGGGCACCGACCCGCAGGATGCCGTCAGCCATCTCCGGGTCCAGGCCACCCTCGGCGGGACGGGGACAGTCACCGTGGAGTTCGGGGCCGTGGCGGGGCGGACCTACGCGTTGCAGGCGGCCCCGTCCCCGGCGGGGCCCTGGGTGCGGCGGGCGGAGGTGACGGCCCGCGCGACGAACTTCACCACCCGCCTCGAGCAGCCCGCGGGCGGCACCAACCTCTTCTACCGGCTGGTCCTGCCCTGGCAACCCTGAGCCAGGCGCGGGCGCGCCTCACGGCGGGGAACCGCTCAGCGACATGGACTGCATCTTGCCGTCCATCATGAAGAAGTCCCGCTCGAGCTTGACCAGGTCCTTGGCGACCTTTTTCACGTTGGCCTGGGGATGGATGAAGTAGGCCGCCCAGGCCGGCCGGGGGGACATGTTCTCGAAGCTGGCCAGGAGGGTGCGCAACCCGTCGGTCGCCAGCCCGCAGGCCAGGGCGTTCTCCGCGCCGGCCAGCACGGCCTTCCGCCATTCCGACTCGCTGACCAGCGTGTTGATGGGCGGAGGCGCCGCCTCCCCGCGCTGCAACGCCGCGGCGTGCTTGCGGTAATGCCCGAGGTAATGGTGGGCCCGGTCCACCGCCACCAGCGCGCCCGCCATCTGGTTGAAGTAGCTCGCCTGCCGGTTCAGCGTTTGGAAGTTCCACGCCTCCCGGGGCAGGGTCAGCACCGGGTTGGCCACCAGCGTCAGCCCGGCATCCGTGCTCAGGCGCGTGGAGTAACGCGCAAAGAATCCCGCCTCCGCCTCCTCATGCGCCCGGGCATGGGCCACGCGGTTCAGGAACTCCACGAAACCCTGCGACACCAGGACCGCCGTCGGGGGCGTCTTGTCGGCCGGGGGGGCACTCGCCACAAAGGGCAGCGACATCTGCCCCAGCAGCAGCGTCTGCGCCGGCACCTGCTTGCGCGCCTTGGGCGGCAGGGCCGCCTCCAACTCCAGGCCGATCCGGGCCACCTGGGGGTAACCCAGCTCGTAAACGCCGGTGGGCGGCGCCTCCGCCGCTGGTGCCGTCGGCGCCGCCGGCGCCGGGCTGGCCGAGAGCCAGCCAGCGACGGCGCCGGCGACCATGGCCCGGAGAGGCCACGAAGGGGTCAGAATAGGAAAAGGGTGCATAAAGACTGGGCAGACCGGACAGCGCCAACACCGGCGCCGCGTGTATTAATGCAGGAGACTTGCCATCCGATGCGGGCGGGCAGGCGGGCCCTCCGCCGGGAGGTGCCCTGCCCGCCCCGGCATTGCCCTCCTCGCCGACAACTGCCATAAAACGGCATGATTTACCGCCGTTTCGGCCGCACGGAACTGCCCATGCCCGTCCTGTCCTGCGGCGGCATGCGCTTCCAATACAAGTGGCAGGATGTCCCCTTTCAGGACATCCCCACGGCCAATCAGGACAACCTCGAGGCCACCATCCGCCGTGCCTTGGAATTGGGCATCCACCACATCGAAACGGCGCGCGGCTACGGCTCCTCCGAGATGCAGCTCGGGCGCATCCTGCCCTCCCTGCCGCGGGACCGCATCCTGGTCCAGACCAAGGTGGCCCCGGCCGCCACGGCCGACGAGTTTCTCCGGACGTTTGACCGCTCGCTGAAGTTGCTGCGGCTGGACTACGTGGACCTTCTCTCGCTGCACGGGGTGAACCACCGCGGCTTCCTGGACTGGTCGATGCGCCCCGGCGGGTGCCTCGACGCGGCCCGCCGCCTGCAGGAGCAAGGCCTGGTCCGCCATGTCGGGTTTTCCACCCACGCCACCACGGACCTCATCCTCGAGGCGGTCAACAGCGGCCGGTTCGATTACGTGAACCTGCACTGGTATTTCGTGAACGACCTCAACTGGCCGGCGGTGGAGGCCGCCCGGCGGCATGACATGGGGGTGTTCATCATCAGCCCCAACGACAAGGGCGGCAAACTGTATGACCCGCCCGCCAAGCTGCGGGAGCTGTGCGCGCCGCTCACCCCGATGCAGTTCAACGACCTCTACTGCCTGGCCCGGCCCGAGGTGCACACCCTGAGCTGCGGGGCGGCGCGGCCGGGCGACTTCGACGAGCATGTGGCCGCCCTGGCCCACCTGGAGCGCGCGGCCGAGGTGGTCGCCCCCATCGAGCAGCGGCTGCGCGCGGAAATGGACCGCGTGCTGGGCGCGGACTGGTGCCGGCGGTGGCGCGAGGGCCTGCCGGAATACGTGGAGGTGCCGGGGGAGATGAACATCACGGAGATCCTCCGGTTGTGGACCTACGCCAAGCCGCTCGATCTGCTGGGCTGGGCCCGCATGCGCTACAACCTGCTCGGGCAGGCCGACCACTGGTTCCCGGGCCACAACGCGGCCCGCGTGGAGGATCAGGCCCTCGGCCCCCTGCTCGCCGGGAACCCCTTCGCCCACCGCATCCCCGGCATTTTGCGCGAGGCCCATGACCTCTTTTTTGAGGCGCCCAAACAGCGGCTCAGCCAGTCCTGACCCATGCCCCGCGCCGGCCGCATTCCCCCGATGAAAACGCCTCGCCAACCCGGGCCGCCGGCGTAGTCTTGCCTGTCCCGTGCTCTACTTCGACCACAACGCCACCACGCCGCTCCTGCCCGAGGCGCAACAGGCCTGGCTGGAGGCCTCGGCCAACCTCATCGGCAACCCCTCCAGCCCGCACCGGCTCGGCGGCCGCGCCGAGGTGGCCCTGCAGGCCGCCCGCGAGCAACTGGCCGGCTTCCTCGGCTGCGACGCCCTCGACCTGGTGTGGACGTCCGGCGCCACGGAATCGGCCGCCACCGTCTTCCACCACGCCGCCCGCACCCTGCCCGCCGACGCCGAGGTCTGGGTCTCGGCCCTCGAGCATCCGTGCGTGCTGGATACCGCCGTGCATCTCTTCCCGGGGCGGCTCCGACTCCTCCCCGCCCTCGGTTCCGGCGCCGTCGCCCGGGACTGGTTCCGGCAGGAACTCGGCCGAAACCGCCCCGGACTGGTCGCCCTCATGGCCGCCAACAACGAGACCGGCGTCCTCCAGCCCTGGCGGGAATGCCTCCACCTCTGCCGGGAATGGGAAGTGCCCTTCTTTTGCGACGCCGCCCAGTGGATCGGCAAGCTGCCCGCCCAAGGGCTCGGGGGCGCCGATTATGTCAGCGGCTGCGCGCACAAGTTCGGGGGACCCCGCGGGGTTGGGTTCCTCAAGTGTCCGCCCCGCCCCGCCCTCCAGCCCCTGCTCCGCGGGGGCAAGCAGGAGGAGGGCCGGCGCGCCGGCACGGAAAACGTCGCGGGCGTCCTGGCCATGGTCGCCGCCCTCGCCCACCGCGAGACCGCCCTCGCCGCCGGGGAACACGTCACGCGCGCCCTCTGGCGGGCCACCTTCGAAAAGGAACTCCTGCGGGACCTCCCCGGCACGGAAATCCTCGGCGCCGGCGAGGAACGCCTCTGGAACACCGTGTCGGTCCTCATGCCCCCCGGCGACGACTGCCGCCCGCGCTGGGTGGTCAAGCTGGACAAGGCCGGGTTCGCCGTCTCCACCGGGTCCGCCTGCGCCAGCGGCCGCGAGGAACCTTCGCCCGTCCTGACCGCCATGGGACGCACTCCGGCGGAAGCCGGGCGCGCCCTCCGCTTCAGCAGCGGCTGGGAAACGCGCCGCGAGGATTGGACCGCCCTGCTCGAGGGACTCCGCCGCGTCCACCAGGAACTCACCGCCCCCCGACAACCATGAAACACGCCCCCCGTTCCCCCGGCGTCCGGCCGGACATGAACTCCCCCCTGAGCCGCCGCGCGGCCCTGGCCCGCCTCGGCGCCGGCACCCTGCTCGCCCTCGGGGCCTGGCCGGGCGCGCTGCGCGCGGCCGACGCCGGGCGCGGCGCGGATTTCCGCTTCCTCGTCGTCAACGACACCCATGCCTCCACCCCGGAGTGCGGCCCGTTCCTCGAGGGCATGGCACGACAGATGAAGGGCGAGAGCGGCGACTTTCTCCTCCACTGCGGCGATGTCACGGACAAGGGTGAGGGCCGCTACTTCGACCTCATCCAGGACGCCCTCGACCCCCTGGGTCGGCGGGTTTATCCGGTCATCGGCAATCACGACTACCTAAGCGAACGGGACCGTTCCGGCTACACGCGGTCCTTCCCGCTGCGCATCAATTATTACTTCCGCCACCGCGGCTGGCAGTTCATCGGCGTCGATTCCAGCGACGGGCTTCGCTACGACAAAACCCTCATCCAGCCGGCCACCTTCGCGTGGCTGGACGACAACCTGCACCGCCTGGACCCGCGGAAGCCCACGGTGCTCTTCACGCATTTCCCCCTCGGACCGGACGTGCGCTACCGGCCGGGCAATGCCGACGCCCTGCTCGAGCGGTTCCTCGACTTCAACGTGCAGGCGGTGTTTTGCGGCCATTACCATGGACTGACCGAGCGCACCCGCGGCGCCTACGCCCTCACCACCAACCGCTGTTGCGCCCTCCGCCGGGGCAACCACGACGGCACCAAGGAAAAGGGCTATTTCGTGTGTGAGGCCACGGGCGGGCGGGTCGCGCGCCGGTTTGTGGAATACAAGGGCCCACCCACCGCCCGCGGCTGACCCAACCTAGGCTCGTCACAAGCCGAGGTGGCCCAGGGCCAGCAGGCCATAGTAGGTGTATTCCACGTCGAGGGCGTCATCCCCCCAGTGCCCATGGAATCCGCCCTGGTTGGTCCAGAGCGTATCCACGAAATCCAGGCACCGATCCCGGATGGGCCCCAGGTCGGCCTGCAGTCCGGCAAGCGCATGCAGGGCGGTCGCCGTGCTCAACAGGTCCGGCATCGGCGCACCCGGCACCGCCAGGAAGCCCCCCTGCGCATGCCCCTGGGCCAGCAGCCAGCCGGCCACCCCGGGCGGCACCGACTCCCCCACCTGCCGCAACACCGTCACCACCGCGGCCGTGGCGTTCGTCGCCCCCACCGGCAGCCGCGGCTCGTTCCCCCAAGCCCCGTCCGGCGTGGCCAACCTCCGCAGGGCACCGGCCACGGCGGCCGGTTCCGGCACCGCGGACCCCAAATCCTGCAAGGCCCCCAGCGCCAGGAAACTGGCATACGCGGTGCCCGAGCCGGCAGATAAGCCGGGGCTGAAACCCCCGTCGGCGGAACGATGCGCCCGGATGCGCTGGATGAGTTCCAGGCGGTGCCCCGGCTGAAGGCTCCCCCCGCCCGCGTCCGCCAGGCAACCCCAGCACCGGGCCAGGCAGCAAAGGTGCACAAAATCCAGCCCCGCCCCGCCCCCCTGGGCCCGCAGGAAACCCTCCACCCGCGCGAGCGGCAACTCCGCCCGCAGCGCAAGCAGGCCATCCAGACCAAACACCGTGTAGTAGAGATCCTCCCGCCCCGCCCGGTCGCAAAACCCGCCCGCCGCCGACAACTGACCCAGCAGGAAATCCCGGACCAGCACCGCCGAATCCCCCAGGACCCGGGGGGCCACCCGGGCCACCTGCAGCATCTCCCGACGAATGCTCATGTCCCCGCGGTTATCCCGCGCCCGCAAGCCGGCGGCGAGCCGATTTCGCAAAGAAATTATTGGCGTTCCCCCAGCCTGCTTGCCACCATTACCGACCATACTATGAACACGCCGTCTGATGCCGCCACCGACGTCTCCCGCCGCGAGTTCCTCCGCGGTTCCGCCGCCCTCCTCAGCCTCCTGGGCGCCGTGGAATTGAAGGCCGCCGAGGCTCCCACGGGGGCCGACGGCAAACCCATCAATGTGCCCAAGGTCAAGCTGGGCATCATCGGCCTCGGCCCCCACGGCCGTGACATCATCTCCACCCTCCAGCTCCTCCCCTCCGCCGACATCGCCGCCCTTTGCGACACCTACCCGGCCATGGTCCGGCGCTCGGCCAACAACGTCCCCGGGGCCAAGACCACCGACGATTACCGCACCCTGCTGGAGGACAAGAGCATCCCCGCGGTGCTCATCGCCACGCCGACCCACCAGCACAAGGACATCGCCATCGCCGCCCTGCAGGCCGGCAAGCATGTCTACTGCGAGGCTCCCCTGGCCCATACCATCGAGGACGCCAAGGCCATTGCCCGCGCCGCCCGCGACGCCGGCAGCCAGATCTTCCAGGCCGGCCTCAGCCTGCGCGCCGATCCCCACCGGCACTGGCTGCTCCAGTTCATCCGCTCCGGCGCCATGGGCAAGCCCCTCGTCGCCCGCGCCCAGTGGCACAAGAAACAACAGTGGCGCTTCGCCTCCCCCAATCCCGACCGCGAAAAGGAAATCAACTGGCGCCTGGACAAGTCCATCTCCACCGGGTTGGCCGGCGAACTCGGCATCCACCAACTGGACCTGCTCTCCTGGTACCTGAAGGACCGCCCCACCGCCGTGACCGGCTTCGGCGGCGTCCTCCAATGGAACGACGGCCGCACCGTCCCTGACACCGCGCAGGCGGTGCTCGAATACCCCGGCGGCACCCAGGCCATGTGGGATGCCACCCTCGGCAACAGCTTCGACGGCGAATACGAAATGTTCTACGGCAGCGACGCCGCCGTGATGCTCCGGGCCAACAAGGCCTGGATGTTCAAGGAGGTCGATTCACCCCTGCTGGGCTGGGAGGTCTACGCCCGCAAGGACGTCTTCTACAAGGAAACGGGCATCGCCCTCGTGGCCAATGCCACCAAGCTCGTCGCCCAGGGGGAAAACCCGGTCGAGGACGCCCCCTTCGCCAACACCCCGCTCTACTTCGCCCTCGAGAACTTCCTCACCAACGTCGCCGAGGTCGTCAGCGAGACCGCCGACTTCAAGGAAACCTTCGGCGACGACCGCGCCGCCCTCGCCCAGCACGTCAAGTCGCTCAAGCTCCAGAACGCCGCCGGCTGGCAGGAGGGACTCGAGGCCGCCGTGGTCGCCATCAAGACCAACGAAGCCGTCACCCAGGCCAAGCGCATCACCTTCCAGAAGGAATGGTTCGATCTCGCCTGACCCAACCCGCCCTGCCGACCTCCGACCCACCCGCCATGAAAGCCACCGCCCTGCTCCTCCCCGCCCTGCTCCTCGCCGCGTCCCTGCCCGCCGCGGAAGCCATCCGCTACCAGTCCGTCCCCAACGCCAGCAAGATGCGCATGGATGGGGACTCCACCATCCACAAGTGGTGGGCCGAGACCGCCGTGATCGGCGGCGCCATCGAGGCCGCCGCCGGCTTCCCGGAATCCGCCAAGGGCGCCTCCGCCCCCCTCAGCCCCAAGGTCGATGTCATCATCCCCGTCCGCACCCTCAAGGCCAGCGGCGGCAAACGCATGGATGCCGTCATGCAGGAACATCTCAAGGCCGCCGACCACAAGAACATCTCCTACCGCGTGCTGGAACTCACGCCCAAGGGCGCCGGCAGCGGCGCCGCGGTCAACTTCGAGGCCAAGGGCACCCTCACGGTCGCCGGGGTCACCCAGACCAACGCCATGGCCGTCGCCATCGAGCGCGTCAACCCCACCCGCCTCAAGGTCACCGGAACCATCCCCCTCAAGATGACCGACTTCGGCATCAAGCCGCCCGCCCCGGAAATCCTCGGCATGAGCGTCATCAAGACCGATGACCTCATCAAACTGAACTTCGAGTGGGTGACCGAGCAGGCCAAGCCGACACCGTAATCGGTCGTCTCTTCCCCCGCCCCTCAGGGCAAAAACCTGGCCTGTAAATGGGCCAAATGATGCCGGGCTGCCGGTTCCTCGCCGGTGGCCCGTTTCATCAAGGCAGGGGGCAGGTGCCGCTGTCCCTGGTGATGGACCCGTTCCCGCAGCCAGGCCAGCAGGCCTGAGTAATCCCCCCGGCCCAGCGCTTCCCGCAGCCGCGGCAACTCCCGTTCCGCCGCCTGCATCAACTGCGCCGCGCAAAGGTTGCCCAGCGTGTAGGTGGGAAAGTAGCCAAAGGCCCCGAGGCTCCAGTGGATGTCCTGCAGGCAACCACGGCGATCGTCGGGCACCCGCAGGCCGAACATCCGGTGGAACTCCTCGTTCCAGCAGGCCGGGACATCCCGGGGGGCCAGGTCCCCGCGCACCAGCCTCAACTCCATCTCGAACCGCAGGATGATGTGCAGGTCGTAGGTGACCTGGTCGGCCTCCACCCGGATGAAGGACGGGGCCACCCGGTTGACCGCCCGGCCGAGCAGGGCCGGCGAAATCCCGCGCAGGGAGGGGAAATGCGCGCAGGCACGCTCGTGCCAGTGCAGCCAGAACTCCGGGGCGCGGCCCACGTGGTTCTCCCACAGGCGCGACTGGGATTCATGGATGCCCATGGAAATGTCCCGGCCGAGCGGGGTGCCGTGGTGCTCCCGCGGCAGGCCCTGGTCATAGAGCCCATGCCCGGCCTCATGGAGCACCCCATAGAGGGACTGCGTGAAATCCCGCACGTCATACCGGGTGGTCAAGCGGCAGTCGCCCGGGCCCAGCCCGGTGCAAAACGGATGCGTGGTGGTGTCGATGCGGCCGGCCGCAAAATCAAAACCCACCGCCTCCGCCACCTCCCGGTTGAAGGCCTGCTGGGCCTCGACCGGGTAATCACCCAGCAGCAACTCCGGGGGCACAGACCGGCTATGCTCCGCGGCCGGGCCGAGCAGGGCAACGATGGCCGGGCGCAACTCGGCAAAGAGCGACGCCAGGTCCGCGGCCCGCGCCCCGCGTTCATGGCCCTCGAGGAGCGCGTCATAGGCGCAGTCGCGCCAACCCCACCGGTCGGCCATGCGGCGGCTCAGCTCCAGCAACGTCTCCAGGTGGGGCAGGAACCGCGGGAACTCGCTGTGCTTGCGGGCATCCGCCCACGCTTCCCGGGCCAGTGTGGAGGCGCGGTTGAACTCCTCCACCAGTTCCGCCGGCAGGCGGGTGGCCCGGTCATAGGCCCAGCGCCAGTTGCGCACATTGACCTCCTCGTCCGAGCCCGGCGCCAACCCGGCATCCTCGCAGGCCTGCAGCCATGCCCCGACCTCCGGCGCGGTGAACTGCCGGTGACTCCACCCGCTCAGGAAGGCGACCTGGCCCGCGCGAAACTCCAGCGCCGCCTTCGGCATGTAGGTTTCCTCATCCCACTGCAACAGGGCGGCGGCGCCATCGACATAGGAGAGTTCCCGCGCGCGCTGGCGCAGGCTTTGATACGCGGCTGGGGCGGACATCGACATGGCGGGTCGGGACGGCGGGATTATTCGAGCATGGCCAGCCAGTAGATGAGGGCCACCTGCCCGAGGCACAGCAGGGCCAGGCCGGCCCAGATAATGAACTCGCGGAGACGCAGGCTGCGGTGGCGGGCGGGGCTCAGGCCGAACTCCAGGCGGGCGGCGCCAAGTTCGATGACGTCCCCGTTGCGGAGCGGCGTCTGGCGCACAGGCTGGCCATTGACCAGCACCAGGGCCTCGCCGTTGGCGGACAAGCCGGCCCGGGCGCCGTCCAGCAACTCCAGCCGGGCGTGACGTTCCCAAACCCCGGGGTCCACCAACCGCAGGTCATCCTGCTCGGAACGCCCGATCCAGAAAGGCAACCGGCCGGCCACCTGGGTGGTGCCGGCCTGGTCCCCGGAAAGAATGGAGAGCTGGAACACGCCTAGAACCTGCGCGGGACCGTGATGCGGTCATTCACATAGACCGGCAGATCCAGCTTGGGGTCCTGCCGGGCCTTCTTCTCATTGACGTAGAGAATCTCCCCGGTGGCGGCCCGGCGCAGCTCAATGGCGGTCTTCTTGGCAAAGTCGGTGAAGCCCCCGGCCGTGTCGATGGCCCGGAGGACGGAGATGTCGCCGATGTGCACCTTCGGCCCCGAGACCTTCACTTCCCCGCCGACATAGTAGTACCGGTCATCCGCCTTGACCACCGGGGTCAGGTTGACGAACCAGGTGGGCACATAGGCGGCGCGAATCTCGGCCTGCAGCTCGGTCGGCGTCTTGCCAATCGCCTTCACCTGCACGTTGAACGGCAGGGTGATCATGCCGTCCGAACCCACCCGCACGCGCATCTCCGGCGGCATGACGCCCGGGGGAATGTCGGTGAAGTTGATGGTGAGCAGGTCGCCCACGCCGGTCCTGCTGGCGGCATCCGTGCCACCCCCGGCCGGGGGGGCCACGGGCACCGTCGCCGGGGCCGTGCTGGCCACATCGCCCGGGCGCCCTGCCCCCTCGCGGTCAAAGTAGCGCGCGGAGGGATTGGGGTCGCTGTAGGACAGGCTGCCGCAACCGGAGACGAGGAGACCGGCCGCCACCACAAGGGCGGCCGGGAGGAGGAGGGGGAATCGCTGCATGGGCATGAAAAACTGGCGCATGGGACGGGTCAGGAAGGCCGGGCGTTCAATACTTGGGTTTAATCTCAACGGCTTCCTCCGGCTTGGCGCCGCGGGACGGCGCCCCGTCGGCCCCCGCCTCCGGCTTGGAGTCGTCGCTCTTGGAGTAATAATCGTAGTAGTAGCCGCTGTAGTAGTAGTAGTTCTCGTCGCTGGCCATGTTGATGTTGTTCAGGACGATGCCGAGCAGGTTGCCCCCGACCTTCTCAATCATCTGCTTGGCGCGGATGGTCATGGGCTGGGGATAGCGGCGGTATTGGATGACCTGCAGGACGCAATCGACCTCGCTGGCCAGGATGGAGGCATCGCTGACGCCCATGATGGGCGGCGAGTCGAAGAACACGTAGTCGTAGCGGCGCTTCAGGTCGCGGATGAGTTCCTTCATCTGCGCGCTGGAAAGCACGCCCATCGAGCTGCTGGGCAGCTTGCCGGAGGGCAGGAAATCGAGGGTGGCGACCGGCGTGGTCTGGATGACCTCCTCCAGGGTGTTCTGCTTCAGGAGGTAGTTGGTGAGGCCAATGGAGTTGGAGACCTTGAGAATCTTGTGCAGGCTCGGGCGGCGCAGGTCGGAGTCGACGACCAGGACCCGGGAGCCATTCTGGGCAAAGACCGTGGCCAGGTTGAAGATGGTGGTCGACTTGCCCTCGCCGGCGCCGCCGGACACGATGGTGATGGTGTTGAGCTTGGGATCCTTCTGGGAGAAAAGGATGTTGGTGCGCAGGACCCGGTAGGCCTCGGCATGGGGACTGTCGGGGCCCTCCTCGATGAGGTAGCCCACGTTCTGGGGGATGACGCCCAGCACCGGCGCCTGCAGGGCGCGTTCCACGTCGTCGATCGTCTTCACGCTGGTGTCGAGGTATTCGATGAAGAAGGCGAGGCCAACGCCGACGACCAGGCCCACCACCACGCCCAGGACGATGTTGAGGAGCTTGCGCGGCTTGACGGGATTGAGGTTGGGCTCGGCCTTCTCGACGATCTGCACGATGTTCTCGCGCGGGAGCTTGGCCTCCAGCGTGTCCTGCTGAATCTTCACGGCCAGGCGGTCACGGATGTAATAGAGGCTCTCCAGTTCCCGCTTGAGCAGGTCATAGGGACGGCGGCGCTCGGTCTGCACCATCTCGTTGGTCTTGGCGCGCTCCACGTTCAGCGTCAGGTCCTGGATGCGCGCCCGGTCGGCGTCGGCGCGGAGCTTGATGCCGTTGATGATGCCGTCGAGTTGCTCCTCAATCTGCATCTCCACGACGGACAACTTGTCGCGCAGCGCCCTCACCTCGGGGTAGTTGGCGGCAAAGACATTGGTCAGGGAGACCAACCGCTGCTGGTCGGAGGCCTGCTCCTTCATGAGGGCGGCCAGGCGCTCGTCCGGGTACGCGGTCCCGATGATTTTCTTCTGCTCGGCCCGGCTGCAGTTGGTGAGCGACTTGTAGAGGTTGTCGATGCGGGCCAGTTCGCCTTGGGCCGTAATCCGTTCCCCCTCCAGCTTGGAGATGATTTCCGCATCGAAGCTGCGGGCCGCCTGGCTGGCGCTGGGATCGACGTCACTGATGCCCAAATCCTTGCGGTATTCGTCCAGCTTGGCCTGGGCGGCGGCGATCTTCTTGTTCTGGAGCTCCAGTTCGCTCAGCAGGATCTTCAGCCCGTTGGTGGCCCGGTCCTCCCAGATGCCCTTGCGGAAGTTCTTGTAGGCCTCCGCCACCTTGTTGGCAATCAGCGCGGCCTCGTCGTAGTCATCGCTTTCGGCCGTGATCTCGATGAGGCTGGTGTTGCGCGACTGGCTGACGGTGAGGTTCCGCTTCAGGTTGAGGTAGGCATAGGCCAGGGGCAACTCGCCCTCCTTGAACTTCTCACCCCACTTCCGGGGCAGGTTGAGTTCGGTGAGGACCGGGTAAAGGACCGTCTTGGACTGGATCTTCTCGTACTCGGTCTGCATCCAGTAGGGGTCGTAGCCGCTGATGACGCGCGACTCGCTGATGCCGGAGACGTCGGTGGCGTCCTTGTCGATCGAGATTTTGACGGTGCTGGCGTACTTGGGCGGGAGGACGAAGGTGACCAGCGTGACGGTGATCGCAACGAGGAGGAAGACGGCCAGGATGACCGTCTTGCGGATGCGGATGATGCGCCAGTAATCGAGGAAATGCAGCTTCACCTCCGGCTGCTCGTATGACTTCGTTGCGTCCATATATTAAAAAAGGGAGGCGAGGTGTTTGTCCTGCGCCTCCCGGTTATCGGCAGAAAGCGTAACCTCAAAAGGTACCGCGCACGCCAAACGAAACCCGGTTCCGGGTGAATCCGCGGTTCTCGATGTCCGAGGACAGCCAGTCCAGCGAATAGTTGGCTTCCAGCGACCAGTGGAGGTCCAGCTTGTAGGCCAGGGAGGCTCCAACCGAGACGTAATCATCGGCCTCGCCGTCCACGTCACCGCCATTGTACACCGAATGCTGGTATTGCGCCATCAGGCCGCCGGTCAGGTCCGAACTGATGCGATGATTGGCCGACGCATAGACCGTGGTCGTCTCCTGGTCGAGGGTCACCTGGTCAAGGGCGGCGCCGCTGACGCCCACGTCGGTCGCATTGTGGGCCTGGCGGAGGCCGAACTTGAGGGAGCTGCCCGGCAGGTAGGCGTAGGAGCCGAACAGGTCCAGGTAGGGGCTCACGTTGCTGTCGTCCAGCTTGGTGTAGTCAAAGTATTGGACACCCACGCGGCCTTCCAGGGAAAGCGCCGAGGAAACCTGCTGCTTGGCACCCAGGTATCCATAATGGGAGACGCTGTCGCGGTCGGCGCCGACCAGGGGGCTGCCCACGGCCAACGCATCCTCGCTCAGGTAGTCGTTGTAACCAAGCTGGTAGCCGGCGAAGAGCTTGGTGTTGGGGCTGAGCTGGTAGGTGGGGTCAAGACGGATGAGGTGCTCATCGCGGTCCAGCAGGGCGGAATAACTGCCGTCGCCACCGTCGTCCTGGTAGTTCCAGTAGTTGTTCTCGTAGCCCAGGAGCAGGGACCACTGCCGGGTCAGCATGGTGTCAAAGGAAACCACCGCCCGGTTGTGGATGGCGTTGGCCTCGGCGCGGAGGGGCACATTGACGACGCTGCCCTGGTCAAGGATGGTCGGTTCCAGGGAGTAAATGAACTGGTTGACGAAGTTGAGGCGGGAGCGCTCGCTGAAGCGGTGGTCAAAGGTCAGCTTGGCGTCATGGGTCTGGTCCACCTTGTCGCTGCTGCGGTCCTCGTAATAGCTCATCCCGTAGAGATAGCTCAGGCCGAGGAAGCTGGTTTCCATCGGCATGTTGAGGTTGAACGAAGGGACAACCTCAAAGCCAAAGCTCCCTTCCTTCTGGTCGGAGGGCCGGGTGGCGTAGTTGTCATCATAGAAGCCCCGCACGGCGGCCGAAACACTCCAGCGTTTATTGGCGTTTTCCGGCGCGATGTCACCGTAGTTGACGGCTTGGAGACCCGAGGCCCCCACGGCGACCAAACCGGCCGAGGCAATGATTTTCTTCATAGTTAAGCTGCTTATTTTCAACCAATTCTAGATGCGCGACTTGGCAGACGGGCCGCTTGTAAGAACCGCTTGACCAATTGTCAACCAGTTATTCCGACACCGTTAGCGGACACCGCGGGCCACAGAACAACATTTTCCGTGCCGCTTCCGTCAGGGTCACCGCGATTGGATGCCTTTCTCGGCCGGACGTTCAGAATCCGAGAGAAAAAGTTCGGGCAGGAGACCAAAGACGGGCCGCTTGAGGGGGAACCCGGTCGGGACCTCGCGAAAGAGGAAGGCGCCCAGGAGGACAAAACTTTCCCAGTCCTGGGCATAACTTTCCCAGTCCTCACCGGTTGCCTGCCGCAGGATCCAAGGCTGGAGGACCGCCGAGTCCACGGTCTTGAGGGTGCGGGCGGACAGGTAGAGGGCCCGGATGGGCTTGCCCAGTTCATTGAGGGCGGCGAAGTCGTTCCTCCACTTGATTGTGGGTTCATCCCGGAACTTCAGGCTGAGCCAGACGGCCTGGCGCCGCCCATACCAGGCGACCGCCCAGGGAAAATCCGTCATGATGAGCCCATCCCGGTCCACCCACTCCGCCTTTTCCTGAATGTAGGCTGGGTAATAGGGCGGATAGGACAGGCGGGAGGATACCGGATTGAGCAGGGTCAATAGGAGGGGCAGGCTCGCCAAGGCCAGAAAAACGCCCACTGCCATGATCCGGAACGAGGGCATGGCGGCCCCAAACTGCTCGAGCAGCATGAAGAACAGGCTGACACCGAACAAAAACACCACCGGGGCGGCGACGACGAGGAGGTTTTCCGTGGTGATTTCGGGTGACTCAACACTCAAGCCCGTGCGGCCCAGCGCCTGGGCCACCGCCAGGGTCACCAGCGTCAACACCACGAAGGTGCGCAGGCGTCCCAGGACCGGATTCCGGAACGGCACCAGCAGTCCCACGAGGAAGAAGGCGCTGACCCAGCTGCCCCCAAGGCGCGGGATATCCTTCTCCACGATGTCGCGCAACCCCGTCCAGAGCTTCTCCCAGAGCAGGCCACCGGTCATCAGGCTGAAGTCGGCGTTGAGGGTGCGTTCCAGCTGCAGGTCGGGAAACAGCGGGGTTCCCTGGAAAACGGCGTAGCCAGCCACCCCGAAGGGCGTCCCGCTGACCAGGTAGTTTCGCGCCACCCAAGGGGCCAGGGTGGCCAGGAAGGCCAGCGACGCCACCACGACCACGGTGGCGCGCCGGGGCGTCGGCAGCAGGCCAAGCCAGAACCCGACGGGGACCATCACCCAGGCGAAGCCGTAGCGGGTGAGGCCGGCCAACCCGGCCAGCAAGCCGGCCAGGGCGGCCAGGCCGAACAGCCATGCGGCGCTGCGGGCCTCGCCTTCGGCGGCGCGGACGCCCTGTTCCAGGCGCGCCAGCACCTCCACCAGCAGGAGGAACAGCACCAGCAACAGCAGCGTGGACTGACCGGAGGCGCTGAAGCGCCAGAACACCTCGGCCCCGGCCAGGACGGCAGCCGCCACCCATGCCACCGCATCATCAAACAGGCGGCGCCCCAGGCGAAACACCAGCCAGACCGCGATGAAGAACAGCAACTGGTTGACCATGGCCAGCCACAGGTCGGGCAGAAAAAGCCCGAACACGCGTTCGGGATGGCCCGGGGCGGAGTAATTCGGCCAGGCAAAGGGGCTGACCTTCAGGGCGGCCGCGAGCAGGAGCGGATACAAGGGGGGGTGGGCCAGGTCGGGATGCCACCCGTTCAAGCCTGGATCCTTTTGGTGCTCCCGCAGCAGGCGCATGCTGAACGGGCGCACAAACTGCGTGCTGAACCCGTGCCCCTCCGCCAGGTTGCGGCCCACCTGAGCCGCATCCATGCCCTCGATGGTCGAGAGGTTCTTCAGCGCGGCGGCGTCATACCAGACCGCCAGCCCCACCATGGCAAAGAGGACGAGGACGCCCTGGAGAAACCGATGGCCGCTACCCTCGGTGACCTTGTGAATGAAATCCTGCAGGGGCATAGGGGGGATTCAGCAGGAGGTCGGGGCCGGTGGGTTCATGCAATCAAAGGGACTCCAGCCCGTATTCGTGCAGGCGGCGATGCAGGGTGCGGCGGCTCATGCCCATGCGACGGGCAGCCTCGCTCCGGTTGCCGCCAAGTTCCTTCAGGGTCCGGATGATGAGATCCTTCTCCGCCTGCTTCATGGTCGCGGGGGCAACGGCCTCGGCCGCAGCCGTCGGAACCGCCGCCTGGCCGGCCCGGATGTTGGCCGGCAAATCGCGCGGCAGGAGCCGCTCGCCGCGGCTCATCACCACCGCGCCTTCCAGGGCCGCCCGCAATTCCCGCACGTTGCCCGGCCAGGAATACTGCATCAGCACCTCCATCGTCTCGGGGGCGATTTCCTTGACCGGCTTTTCATTGTCGCGCGCAAATTCGCGCACGAAGGCCGCGGCCAGCAGCGGGATGTCCTCCCGGCGCTCGCGCAGGGCCGGCAGGTGCAACTCCAGCACGCGCAGCCGGAAAAACAGGTCCTCCCGGAACCTCCCGGCCCGCACCATCTCCGCCAGGTTGCGGTTGGTGGCCGCAATCAGGCGGACATCCGCCCGGAGGGTCTTGTTCGACCCCACCCGCTCAAAGGTCCGCTCGCCCAGGAACCGCAGCAGCTTCACTTGGATGACCGGGTCGATCTCCCCAATCTCGTCCAGGAACAGGGTGCCGCCATTGGCCTCCTCAAAGCGGCCAATCCGCCGCTCATGCGCGCCGGTGAAAGCCCCCTTTTCGTGCCCGAAGAGCTCGCTTTCCAGCAGGCTGGCGGCCAGCGCGGCGCAATGGACGGTGACCAGCGGACGGCGCGCCCGCGGACTGAGCTGGTGGATGGCCTTGGCGATCAGTTCCTTGCCGGTGCCGCTTTCCCCCAGGATGAGGACGGGCGTGGACGGGGCCGGGGCCACCTGCTTCACCGTCTCGAAGACCTCCTTCATCACCGGCGACTTCCCGATGATGTTCTCGAGCCCGAACCGGGTGTCCAACTGCTGGCGCAGGGCCACGTTCTCGCTCTCCAGCTCGCGCCCGCGCAGCGCCCGGGCCACCCGCATCTCCAGCTCGTCAATCTGCAGGCGCCCCTTGGCAATGTAGTCGTCCGCACCCGCCTTCATGGCCTGCACGGCCACCTCCTCCGACCCATAGGCCGTCATGAGGATGCATACCGGCGGGCGGGTCAGCGACTTGGCCCGCGCGATCAGCTTCATCCCGTCCTCCCCCGGCAGCCGGAAATCCGTCAGCAGCACTTCAAAATGCTCCCGCTCCAGCAATTCCATCGCCGACCCCGCATCCTCCGCCACATACACGTCATAACGCTCCTCCAGCGCCGCGCGCAGTCCATCGCGTGTCGCCTTCTCATCGTCCACTATGAGGAGTGTCGGCCGGCTCATCCGGGGCCGAGTTAACCGCAAGCGGCAAACACGAGGCAAGGCCGCAGGGGAAAACACCACCCGCCACCCCGGCCCGCTTCAGGCCGGCCGGGCCTCCAGCAGGCGCACCGGCCGCTCGTGCAGCGGCAACCAGATGCGGAACACGGTCCCCTGCCCCACATGGCTCTCCAGCTCAATCCGTCCGTTGTGCTCGCGCACAATCCGCTGCACGATCATCAGCCCCAGCCCGCTGCCCTTCTTCTTCGTCGTGTAAAACGGCTCAAAAATCCGGTTCAACTGCTCCTGCGGGATGCCCCCGCCCGTGTCCGCCACCGTCAGGATCACCCCGTCCGCCCCCAGGTCGGTCTGCAGGGTCAGCGTCCCGCCGCGGCTCATGGCCTGAATCGCGTTCTTAACCAGGTTCACCAGCACCTGCTTGATCTGCACCGGGTCCAGCGGCGCCGCCGGCAAATGCGCAGCCAGCTTTTCCTTGATGGCAATCCCCCGGTTCTCAATCTCCGGCCGGAGCAGTTCCACCGTCTCCCGGACAATCTCGTTCAGGGGGGCCGGCCGCAGGCGCGCCGGTGTCGGCCGGATGGCCTGCAGAAACTGCGTGATGATGTAGTCCAGCCGGGTGATCTCCCCCTTGCAGACATCCAGGTAGGACTCCAGCCTGCGGGCCGCTTCCGCCGCCTCCGCCGGTTCGGGCAACCCGCCCGCGCCCCCACCCGCCCGGCGGCGCCTGGCCGGGCCGCCCGGGGCCTGCAGCTTCTTCACCTCGCGCTCCATCAACTGCAGGTGGATGTGCAGGGCGTTCAGCGGATTGCCAATCTCATGGGCCACGCTCGCCGCCAGGAGGGTCAGCGCCTGCACCCGCTCGCTCTCAATCGCCTCATGGGTGCGCTGCCGGGCCTCCGTCGCATCATGCAGAATCAGGGCCACCCCGCTGCTGCCCGCCGCCTGTCCGTCCAGGGGCGCCGCATAAAGATGCAGGTAGCGGGGCCGGGGAAAGCTCACCTCAAACTCCAGCCGCGTCACCCGCTGCCCCCCGGCCCGGTCCACGCCCGCCAGCTTCTCCCAGTCCAGCTCCGGCAGGAACCGCGCAATCGGCTGCCCCTCCGCCCCCGGCGCCTGCAGTCCAAGCAGCCGGGTCACCGCCTGGTTGAAATACAGGATGCGCCCCCCCTCATCCACCACCAGCACCCCGTCCTCCACCGTGTTGAAAAGGGTCTCCAGAAAGGTCCGCTCCCTTGCCAACCGCTCCACCACCGTCTGCAGCCCCTCCTTGTCCAGGCGGCCGATCCGGCCGAGCACCTTGTCGAGGAAACTGGATTTGGCCGAGGGCATGGGACGCGTCAGGCAGGCCCGGGCCGGACCGCGCCGGCCTCCGGGGGATGGTTCACAGCCACTTCCGCCTCCGGAACCACAATCCAATGATGGCGCTGGTCACCACCGTGATCCCCACCGCCAGCTCGTAGCCATGCTCCCACTCCAGCTCGGGCATGTGCTTGAAATTCATCCCATACCAGGTGCCGACCAGCAGGGCCGGGGTCGTGATCAGCGTGATCAGGGTGAGGAACTTGATGACCTCGTTGGTCTGGTTGGCCGCCATGCTCAGGTGGATGTGCAGCAGGCCGGTCAGCGAGTCGGCGTAGCCCTGGGCCAGCTCGCCGATGCGGAACAGCCCGTCATAGACGTCCCGGTAGTAGGGCACCAGGTGCGGGCGGATGAGCTTGAACTCCCCCTGCGCAAAGCGGCCCAGCACCTCGCGCTGCGGGCCGATGATCTGGCGCAGGTGCAGCACCTCCTTCTTCACCTGCACGATGCGGTTGAGGCGGCGCGGGGAGGGCTGGCTGATCACCTTCTCCTCCAGCTCGGCAATCTCCATGGAGAGTTCCTCCAGGGCCGGCTTGTAGTTCTCCACAATGTAATCAAGCAGGGTGTGCGCCACCCGGTCCGGGGCCCGGGCCACCAGCGTCCGCCCCCGCACGCACTGCTCCTCGGTGGCCGAGATGCTGCGCATCGGCTTGTCATGAAAGGTGACGAGGAAGTTCTTCCCGAGGAAGAAGTTCAGCTCGCTGGTGGCAAAGACGCCGTCCTTGCGGCTGTAGTCCACGGCATGGATCACCATGAACAGGTAGGGGGAGAAGCGGTCCTGGTCCTTGGGCGTGTATTCCTCGACCTTGGGCGAGGAACTCACCTGCACGCAGTCCTCGACGGAAAGCGGATGGAAATGGAAGATCTCCTCCAGCACCAGCCGGGTCTCCTCCGGGGTGGGCTTCTCCAGGTCGAGCCACAGGAAGAGGTTGGTGTCCGCCAGCAGCGTCGGCATGAGAAAACTCTCGATGTCGGTGCTGTGCAGCTTCCCCTGGGTGGTGAAGGCAAAGGAACGAATCATGCCCGGAAAGGCGGCGAAGGTGGCCGGCAGGTGGAGGTCATCAGGCGGACCGGGACGGGAACGCCGCTGGACTGCAGGGCGGTCGTCACCGGCTGGAGGACATCTTAAGCCGGGCTCCCCGTGAGGCAAGACTGCAGGTGACCGCCGGCCCGGGATCCTTGCCAACCCTTCGCCCCTGCCTACACTGCGCCCATGCGTGGCATGTTCCGATTGGCCGCCCTGCTGGTGCTCCTGGCCACCGTCGGCCTGTGGTGGCAGGGTGGCTTTGACCTCGGCTGGACCAAGACCAGCGTGCTGCGCATGCAGCAGGACCCGGTCACCGGCATCGAGGCGCCGGTCTGGGAGAAGGCGTTCGTGCCCGGGGTGGACTTCGTCGCCGGCGGCGCGCTGGCCGCCACGCTGCTGTTCGGATCCAGCTTCTTCTGCCGCCGCCCCGCCCGCACCCCCACCGCCACCCCGCCACCATGAATCGTCCGCCGCCCATCCTCGAACTGCCCGGACTGGTCGTGACCATCGACGACATCGTCCACCATCCCGAGGTCCAGACTCCGCCCGACCAACCGCACTGCTTCGCCTACCATGTCACCATCCACAACCGCAGCGAGGTGACCGTGACCATCCGGGCCCGCAAGTGGCTGGTCACCCACGCCGACGGGGAGGTCACGGCGGTGGAAGGCGAAGGGGTCGTCGGGCAAAGCCCGCGCCTGGAGCCGGGGGAAAGCTTCAGCTACCACAGCTTTCACCTCTTCGATGGCCCATGGGCGGAGGCCCACGGGGCTTACTTCGGGGTGGACGAGGGAGCCCGGGCGGTGGCGGTGCGCATCCCCCGTTTCCGCATGGAAGTCCCCCGCTGACCCCGGCGCAGACCCCGCAAAGGCGGGGACGCCTCCCTCAGGGGCAGAGCCGCTCGATGATCCACCCTCCCGCCGCCACCCGCCGGTAGCGCAGGCGGTCATGCAGGCGGCTGGGCCGGCCCTGCCAGAACTCAATCGCGTCGGGGGCCAGCACGAATCCCCCCCATTCCTCCGGCATCGGAATCTCGCCATCCGCGTAGCGCGCCTCCACCTCGGCCAGGCGGGCCTCGAGGAACTCCCGGCCCGGGATGACCGCGCTCTGCCGGGAGGCATGCGCGCCCAGCCGGCTGCCGCGCGGGCGTTCCCGGTAATAGGTCTCCGACTCGGCACGGGCCAGGCGGGTCACCGTCCCCTCGATGTTGACCTGCCGCTCCAGCTCCAGCCATGGGAAGGTGAGGGCCGCGCGCGGATTGCCGGCCAACTCGCGACCCTTGCGGCTCTCGTAGTTGGTAAAGAAGGTGAAGCCCCGGGCCTCCACGTGCTTGAGCAGGACGGTGCGCGTGGAGGGGCGGCCGGCGGCGTCCACCGTGGCCAGCACCATGGCGTTGGGTTCGGTCAACTCGGCCGCGATGGCCTCCCGCATCCAGCGGCCGAACTGGACGAACGGATCGGGATCCAGATCGCGCTCCTGCAACCCGTTCAGGGTGTATTCGCGGCGCAACCCGGAGAGCGACACAGGAATGAGGGACGACCCGCGCTCAGGAGGCGGCGCCGATCATGCCGTGCTGGCGGGCGTAGTTGAACAGCCCGCCCGCATCCACCACCGGGCGCACATCCCCCAGCGGCTTGAAGGAATACACCTGTCCGGTCGCCTCGACCTTCACCGTGGCCTGGTCCAGGTCCACCGTCACCACGTCCCCGGTCTTGAGCACGTCGCAAAGCCGGGTCGTAATCTCGCAGGGATACAGCTCGCCGGTGGCGACACAGTTGCGGAAAAAGATGCGGGCAAAACCCTCGGCCAACACCACCCGGCAACCGGCCGACCCCAGGGCGATGGGCGCATGCTCGCGCGAACTGCCACAACCAAAGTTCCGCCCGGCCACCACAATCGGGTACTCGGCATCCAGGGCGCCGGCCTTCACGAAGCGGCCGGGGTAAAGCGACTCCGGCAACCCGCAGAGCGCGAAGCTGCCCAGCTTCTCATACTCGTCCGGGATGGTGGGAATGAGATTGAGGTATTGGGCCGGGATGATCTGGTCGGTGTCGATGTTGTCGCGCACGACATAGACCGGGCCATGGAAAACGGATTTCGTCACGGAACGGAATCTGCCGGGATGGCCCCGGGCTTTCAATCCTCAAATCCGGAAAGCAACGGGCCGCCGGCTTGCGCCGGCGGCCCGGGTGAAAACGGCCGGAGATGCCGGCTTAGAGCCCCTTGCCGATCATGAACTTGATCAGGCCGGCGACCCGGCAGCTGTAGCCCCACTCGTTGTCATACCAGCTGACCAGCTTGAAGAAGCGCTTGTTCAGCTCGATGCCGGAACCGGCATCGTAGATGGAGGAGGCCGAGGAGTGGATGAAGTCGCTGCTCACCACCTCGTCGGTGGTGTACTCGAGGATGCCCTTGAGGTAGGTCTCGCTGGCCTTCTTCATGGCCGCGGAGATTTCCTTGTAGCTGGTTTCCTTGACGGTGCGGACGGTGAGGTCGACGACGCTCACCGTCGGGGTGGGCACGCGGAACGCCATGCCGGTGAGCTTGCCCTTGACCTCGGGACAGACCAGGCCGACCGCGCGGGCGGCGCCGGTGGTCGAGGGGATGAGGTTGATGGCGGCGGAGCGGCCACCCTTCCAGTCCTTGCGGCTGGGACCATCCACCGTCTTCTGCGTGGCGGTGTAGCTGTGCACCGTGGTCATCAGGCCTTCCTCAATGCCAAAGCCCTCCTTGAGGAGGACATGCACGAGCGGGGCCAGGCAGTTGGTGGTGCAGCTGGCGTTGGAAATGATGTGGTGCGCCTTGGGGTCATACTTGTCGTGGTTGACGCCCATCACGATGGTGATGTCCTCGCCCTTGCCCGGGGCGGAGATGACGACCTTCTTGGCGCCGGCAGCCAGGTGGCCCTTGCACTTGTCGGCGTCCGTGAACAGGCCGGTCGATTCGATGACCAGGTCCACGCCCATGGCCTTCCACGGCAACTCGGCCGGGCTCTTGGCGCTGACCACGCGGATGTCGCGGCCGTTCACGACCAAAATGTCCGGGTCCGCCTCCTCCGGGCCCTTGCCCGCGGCCTTCGCCTTGGCCAAGGCCTCCTCCGAAACCTTGCTCTCCACGGTGCCCTGGAAGCGGCCCTGGGTGGAATCATACTTGAGGAGGTAGGCGAGGTTGTCGGCGGGAACAATGTCCCCGACCGCCACGACATCCAGATCCTTCCCGAGCAGGCCCTGCTCGGCGATGGCACGGAAAACGAGGCGGCCGATGCGGCCGAAACCATTGATGGCGACTTTGACAGGCATAGTTGGCTTGGTGGTTGTACGACGGTCTAAAAAGACAGGGGCGGGATGGTAGCCATGAGCCTCCATGCGTCAATCCCCATTCTGGCGGCCTCCACCCACCCCGAGATTGCAGCGCCCAAGCCCGCCACCGCGCCAGCTGTCGTCCCCCCCACCCACCTCGCCCGCCATGCCCCCTCTGGAAGTCGGCAAAAACTGCCGGCCCTCTGGGGCAAAACCTCCTGCAATGCCCCACGAGGAGAGCTCGGAAACGTCCAAAAACCCAATAAAAATGGGACAAAAAGAGGTTGGCAAGGGTGCTGCTTAACAGGTTGGCAACAGCACATGCCCAGGCCATCGCCAGATGACTTCCGCGGATCGAATGGACGCCATTCGCGCCGGCAAACTCCTGGCTCCCGGCGAGGGGCGGTGCCCGCACGTTTGCCCCTTGGCTCGTTGTGGTTGCCGGACGGAGGCCGTCCCGCAACCGGGCCAAACCGACCCCCAACCCCGATGAAAGAGACCCCATCCTCCGACATGAAGACTACGCGCCGCCTCACCCGCCCCTCCCAGCGCACCAACGAAAACGTTGCCCTGTTCCTCGGGCCCAAACTGCTCGGCGAACTGCGCATCCTGATGCGCCTGGCTGCCAATAACCGCCAAGGCTCAGCCCCCGAGTCCTCCGAGAAATCCTTTTAAGCGCGTCCACCACGCTTCCCAAGCCGCCCGGCCCGGGACCTGTCCCGGCCGGGCGGTTTCTATTTCGCCCAGCCCCCCGCCCACCCCGGCGGCGCCTAGCGCGCGGTCGCCGGCAACGGCGCAATCCGCTTGGCCCCCGTCACCTCGTCCCAGCTGAAGGTCCGCCGCTCGGGCCGCCCATCCCCCACCCGCCACACCTCCAGCGTCACCCGCGGCGGATCCATCGCCGTGTCGAAGTCATAGATGCAGTAATAATGGCCCCGGCCCGCGCTGTAGTTCAAAAAACTCTCCGGCGCGTTCTTCGCCACAATCGGGTCGCTCCCCAGCGGACCCGTGGTCACCTCAATCCACTTGCCCTCCACATGGTAGGCCCCGGTGTAATGCCGGTCCCCCGAGAGCAGCAGCACCCCCTGGATTGCCCGCTCCTCGATGAACCGGAACAACTCGTCGCGCTCCGCCTGGAAGCTCTTCCACGAATCCTGTGTCCCATGCGCCTGCCATTCCCCGCCCGATACCAAGACCTTGATGCGCGCCCGGCTCGCCGCCAACTCCCGCTTGAGCCACTCCAGCTGCCGCACGCCCAGCATGGTCTTGCGCCCGCTCACCGCCGCCTTGTTCGGGTCCCGGTGATACCGCCCGTCCAGCATGAAAAAGTCCACGTCCCGCCGGCTGAACTTGAAGTAGATCCCCGGGTTATCCGCCTCGCCGCCACCCGGGTTGGCCCACACCTGCCGGAAGGCCTCCAGCGCCTTCTCCTTGCCCGGCATCCGCCCATCGCTGTTGTCCGGGCCGTAATCGTGATCGTCCCAGATGGCGTACATCGGCGTGACCGGTCCCACCCCCGCCCACCCGGCGGAACGTCGCTGCTCCTGGTGAAACCGCCGGATGACGGCCGGCTCGTTCGTGTTCGAGTACACATTGTCCCCCAGCAGCAGCACGAAATCGATGTTGGTCCGCGTCAGGTCGGCAAACCCCGCCGAGGAATCCTCGCCCCGGTAACCCAGGCACGACACAAAGGCAAACCGGACCCGGCCGCTGGCGCCCTCCGGCGGTGCCGTCGTAAAGGAGGGATACGGAGGCAACCACGCCGGCCGCCCATCCAGCAGCACGCAATAGTAATACCGCGTCGAGGGCTCCAGCCCGGCCACCGGCGTTGTCCCCATCAGACCGGCCTCCGGCGACAACAGCGGCCCGGCCACCACCCGCCCATCGCCCAGGGAGGCCTCCCGCCCCACCGACACGCTCACCCGCGCCGGTCGGGTGGCGTTGACCCAAATCACCGCGCCCGTCGAGGACACGTGGCCCAGCATCGGGGGACACTCCAGCCGCGGCCCGCGCGCCAGGGCCGCGGGGCCGCCGGACCCGGATCCCCGGCCCGACAGCGAGCAACCAACGCCCATCAACAAACAACCGCCCGCCAGGACCAAGCCAAGGCGCGCATACAGGGAAGGATTCATGCCCCGCCATGGTGGCCGCAGCCAGGCGGAAGCGTCAATGACGCGCCCGGTGTGCCGCCCCCCTTCAGGCTTGGAACCACGACCGCCCGCAGGAATGCTGCCCGGGTGTCCGAGCCCGAACTGATCGCCGCCCTGGTCCAGGCCCTCGAATGCCCCCGCCCCCTCAGCACCCAGGTGCTGCAGCACCTCGAGGATGCCCACGGGGTGCCCCGCGGCGAGGCGGCCGCGTTCCTGACCGGGAGGCTCTCCGACCTCGAGGACTTCGAGGTCGAGCGGATCCTGTCTCCCCTGTTCACCCCTTCGCTCGAGGACCAGGCTGCGGTGGCCCCCATCCTCCGCACCCGCGCCCTCCCGGAATCGGACTGGCCGGAACTGGTGGCCCAACTCCTGGCCCGACCCGTCCGCGCCCGCTTGGTGGCCGAGGACGGCACTCCCGTGTCCCTGCCGCTGCCGGCCGTGATCCTGCAACGCCACATCGGCCGCCTGCGGCTGCAGGGCTCCATCCCCGCGGAACTCGCCGACCGAATCGATCGCCATGCGCAAGCCGACCGTCCCCTGCTCCTGGCCGTGGCCCGGCGCGCGATCTGGGGGACACCCGCACGCCGGGCCATCCTGCAACGGTTCCTCGAGGGGCCGCCCGGCCCCGCCGTCGCCACGGACGCCCGGGGCCTGCTCCGGCTGATGGAAAGCTACGAACCGGCGGACCTCGCCGAATGGCTCGTCCGGGCCCCCGCGTGGCACCAGGGCCTGCGCCAGGCAGCCAGCCGGGCCGGCGCGCCCGGGCCGTTCTTCAACGCGCGCGTCGAGGATCTGCACGGGGGCGAACGCGACCAGCGCAGCCCCGCCACGGGACGCGCGGCGGCGGTGGCCGCGGAACTCGAACTGCTGGAACGCCTGCAGCGCATCCTCGCGTCCTGACCCGGCGCGCCGTCCGGCCGCCTTTCCCATTGCCAGCCATGCGGCCCTGCGCTGAACTCCACCCCGCCGGCGACCCGGCCCTGTCATGACCCGACGCTACGACCTCAATCCCACCACGGTGGCGTTCCTGGGCCTGCTGCTCTGCTTTTTCGGCGCCTTCCTCTTCTACCCGGTCGGCCTCCTGCTCAAGGGCGCCTTCATCGTCGAGGGCCGCTTCAGCCTGCAATACTTCGGCATGCTGCTGTCCAGCCCGCTCCAGCGGGAGGCCCTCTTCAACAGCTTCGCCATCGCCCTGCTGACCACGGCCCTGACCACCCTCCTCACCCTCCCCCTGGCCTGGGCCATGACCCGGTTCCGGTTCACCGGCAAGGCCCTGCTCGGCAGCCTGCTGCTCGTCCCCATGATCATGCCCCCGTTCGTGGGCGCCATCGGGCTCCGCCAACTGCTCTCCCGCTTCGGCTCCCTCAACCTGCTCCTCACCGACCTCGGCCTGATCCCGCCCGACCAGCCCATCGACTGGCTGGGCGAGGGCGGCTTCTGGGGCATCGTCCTGCTGCAGGTCCTCAATCTCTACCCCATCATGTTCCTGAACGTGTCGGCCGCCATGGCCAACGTCGACCCCGCCCTGCGCGAGGCCGCCCAGAACCTCGGGGCCGGCGGTTGGCGCCTCTTCCGCACCATCACCCTCCCCCTCATCCTCCCCGGCTACTTCGCCGGCGCCATCATCGTTTTCATCTGGGCCTTCACCGACCTCGGCACCCCCCTCATCTTCGGCTTCTCCCGCGTCGTGCCGGTCCAGATCTTCGACGCCCTCAAGGAGGTCAACACCAACCCCATGGGCTACACCCTCGTCGTGTTCGTCCTCCTCCTCACCGTCGCCCTCTTCCTCACCAGCAAACGCGTCCTCGCCGGCCGCCGGCACGAGATGATCGCCCGCGGCCACGTCGCCGGCGCCGAGGTGCAGGCCAGCCCGCGCCAGACCCTCGTCCTCGTCGGCGCCATCAGCGCCCTCATCCTCGTCGCCCTCCTCCCCCACGCCATGGTCATCGTCCAGTCCTTCAGCGAACGCTGGTTCTTCAGCGTCCTGCCCCAGGCATGGACCACCGACACCTACGGCGAACTCTTCCGCGACTCCCTCACCGCCACCAGCATCCGCAACAGCCTCCTCTTCTCCAGCCTCAGCGCCCTCCTCGACCTCGTCCTCGGCGTCATCATCGCCTGGCTCCTCACCCGCCGGCGCATCCCCATGGCCGGCCTGCTCGACGCCCTCGCCATGCTCCCCCTCGCCCTCCCCGGCATCGTCCTCGCCTTCGGCTACGTCGCCGCCTTCGACTTCGACGCCAAAACCTCCCCCTGGCTCGGCGAATGGCTCAACCCCCGCAACAACCCCACCCTCCTCCTCATCATCAGCTACAGCGTGCGCCGCCTCCCCTTCATCGTCCGCTCCGCCTACGCCGGCTTCCAGCAGACCAGCGTCACCCTCGAGGAGGCCAGCGCCAACCTCGGCGCCTCCCCCTTCCGCACCCTGCGCAAAATCACCCTCCCCCTGGTCATGGCCAACCTCATCGCCGGCACCATCCTCACCTTCAGCTTCGCCATGCTCGAGGTCAGCGACGGCCTCATCCTCGCCATGAAGGAACGCTATTTCCCCATCACCAAGATGATCTACGAGCTGATGGGCCGCATCGAGCCCGGCGCCCCCAGCGTCGCCTGCGCCCTCGGCGTCATCGGCATGATCCTCCTCACCGGCAGCCTCCTCGTCGCCGGCAAAATCCTCGGCAAGAAGATGGGCCAGCTCTTCCGCGCCTGAACCACGCCGCCCCTCCCCCCGGCTATTCCCTGAATAGCCCGCCCCGCCCCGGCATCTGATGAAGCCTCCGGCCCCGGGAGGAATGGGGGTTGCATTGCAACCAGCCCGGCCGCCAGAGTGCCGTGTCCCCGCACCCAGGCCCAGCCCGGGTCCCGGTGCGGGCGACCGCGGCCCACCGCAGAATACGCATGAAGTTCATCATCCCGATCCTCGCGATCGCCGGCCTGGCGGCAGGAGGCTATTTCCTCTACCAGAACCGCACCGCCCAGCCGCGCGCCGCCGCCCAGGGCCGCGCTACCACCGCCACCGTCGAGTCCCGCGATATCCGCTTCGAGATCACCGCCGCCGGCGACATCGGCCCCGCCGACCAGGTCTCCGTCCGCTCCGAGGTCAACGGCCGCATCGTCGAGCTCCCGGTCGATATCGGTGACCAGGTCAAGAAGGGCGACCTCCTCTGCCGCCTCGATGACAAGGACCTGCAAATCGAGCGCTCCCAGCGCCTCATCGAGATCGACGCCGCCCGCCTCCAGCTGCAGAAGGCCCGCCGCACGTTCGACCGCCAGCGCCAGCTCCTCGAGAAATCACTCGTCTCCCAGGAGGTCTTCGATGACGCCAAGACCGAGTTCGACCTCGCCACCAATGCCATCGACCGCGCCGAGCAGTCGCTCCGCCTCGTCGATGACAAGCTCCGCAAGACCCGGATGGACGCCCCCTTCGACTGCACCGTCCTCACCCGCCCCGTCTCCCTCGGCCAGACCGTCAGCGGCGCCGCCGGCTTCAACAGCGGCACCGAAATCATGACCATCGCGAACCTCAACGAGATGATCGTCAACGCCCACGTCAACCAGGCCGATGTCATCCGCCTCAACCCCGGGCGGGAACTGGAAATCCAGGCCGAATCCGTCCCCGGCGTGAAGATGAAGGGCGTGGTCGAGCGCATCGCCCCCCAGGCCGTGATCAAGAACGGCATCAAGGGTTTCTCCGCCCGCATCGCCATCCGCGGCATCGACCCCCGCGTCCGCCCCGGCATGACCGCCATCCTCAGCATCCCGGTCTCCTCCGCCGACAACGTCCTCGCCGTCCCCCTCGCCGCCGTCTTCACCGAGGGCGGCCAGCGCTTCGTCTTCGTCCGCAAGGACGACGCCTACGAACGCCGGCCCGTCACCCTCGGCGTCACCGATTACTCCCATGCCGAAATCGTCCAGGGCCTGGCCGCCGGCGAGGTCGTGGCCCTCGACAAGACCGTCACCGCCGGGGGGCCGCGCCCGCCCGGCAACGGCGGCACCCGCGGGGGCGAGGCCGCCGCCGGCTCCAGCCCGCGCCGCGGCAACGGCTCGCCCGGCGCCACCTCCGGCGCCACCTCCGGCGCCAACCCCGCCCAGCGCCCCGCCAAGCCCGCCGGCTCCTGACCCGCCCCTCCCCGCCGTGGCCCTCGTCGAACTCCGCAACGTCAGCAAGATCTACCACCTCGGGGGGGAGGAGATCCGCGCCCTCGACGACGTCTCGCTCGACATCGACCCCGGCGAGTTCATCTCCATCATCGGCCCCTCCGGCAGCGGCAAGTCCACCCTCATGCACATCCTCGGCTGCCTCGACACCCCCACCCGCGGCAGCTTCCGCCTCGACGGCACCGACATCCACCACGCCTCCCGCAAGCAGCTCGCCGCCATCCGCAACCAGAAAATCGGGTTCGTTTTCCAGTTCTTCAACCTCCTGCCCAAGCTGACCGTCCTCCAGAACGTCGAGCTCCCCATGATCTACAGCGGGGTCGGCGCCGGCGAGCGGCGCGAGCGCGCCCTGGCCGCCCTCGACCTCGTTGACATGCGCAACCGCGCCCGGCACCGCCCCCTCCAGCTCTCCGGCGGCCAGCAACAGCGCGCCGCCATCGCCCGCGCCCTCGTCAACAACCCCAAGATCGTCTTTGCCGACGAACCGACCGGCAACCTCGACTCCATCACCGGCGAGGCCATCCTCAGCCTCTTCGAGCGCCTCAGCCGCGAGGGCCGCACCATCGCGCTCGTCACCCACGACCCCGGCATCGCCGCCCGCACCCCCCGCCGCATCGAGATCCGCGACGGCCAGATCGCCCGCAACGTCAACCGACGCCTGGCCGGCCTCGACCGCTCCCCCGCCGCCGGACCGCCCCCCGCCCCCACCCCATGAACCTGCTCAATGCCATCGGGGTCGGGCTCAAGGAAATCTGGGCCCACAAGTTCCGCAGCCTGCTCACCATGCTGGGCATCATCCTCGGCGTCTCCAGCCTCGTCGCCATGAGCGCCCTCGTCAAAGGCATGGAGAACGGCATGCGCGAGGCCCTCATCGCCATCGGCGGCCTCGAGAAGGTCCGCATCGAGCAGCAGGACATCCCCGCCGAGCAACAGCACCTCGCCGACCAGGCCGTCGGCATGACCGTCCACGACCTCTACGCCCTGCAGGCCAGCGCCCCCCTCATCACCGATGTCGCCCCGGAAATGCGCGCGCCGCGCAACAGCCGCGTCACCCGCGGCGGCCGCCCGGTCGAATGGGCCAATGTCATCGGCACCTGGCCCTCCGCCCTCGACCTCAACCAGCACGTCGTCGAGCACGGCCGCATGTTCAACGAGGTCGATGACGACGCCGCCCGCAATGTCTGCGTCATCGGCACCGGCATCCGCGACCAACTCTTCGGCGCCGAGGAGGACGTCGGCCGCGAAATCATCCCCATCGGCGAGACCATCAACATCAGCGGGGAGCCCTTCATCGTCATCGGGATGTTCCAGCGCTACGAAAGCGAGACCGAGCGCAAGCAGCGGGAGTTCGAGCGGAACCAGCCCAAGGTCGAGGAAAGCGGCCCCGCCCGCAAACGCGGCTGGGGCGGCGGCCGCCGCGGCGGCAGCGGCGGGGACTTCATCTTCCGCATGAAGAATTCCACCATCTACATCCCCCTCAACACGATGTACCTCAAGTTCAAGTCGGCCACCGGGACCAACAACACCCCGGACCCCCGCCTCGACGTCATCAATGTCCGCGTCAGCAGCATCGACACCCTCGAACCCGCCATCCAGCAGGCCCGGAACGTCCTCATGCACACCCACAAGGGCATCGAGGACTTCTCCTTCATGACCCAGGAGAACTGGAGCGAAAGCATCGGCACCGCCATCAAGAACGCCCGCCTCTCCGGCGGCATCATCGCCATCATCAGCCTCCTCGTCGGCGGCATCGGCATCATGAACATCATGCTCGCCAGCATCACCGAGCGCATCCGCGAAATCGGCATCCGCAAGGCCATCGGCGCCAGCAACGCCAACATCTTCATCCAAATCCTCGTCGAAAGCACCGTCATCGCCGTCCTCGGCGGCATCGCCGGGCTCGCCACCTCCTACGGGCTCGTCGAGCTCCTCGGCTCCATCTCCCCCGTCAGCAACACCCCCGAAATCACCCCCAATGCCATGATGGTCGCCTTCGCCTTCAGCGCCCTCGTCGGCGTGTTCGCCGGCTTCATCCCCGCCCTCAAGGCCGCCAAGCTCGACCCCATCCAGGCTCTCCGCTACGAGTAATCCCCAGCTGTCCCACCCACCCCCACCCACCATGAAACTGCTCCTGCCGCTCCTCGTCCTCCTGGCCTCCCTCTGGGGCCTCGCCCTCCGCGCCCGCGCCGCCGCCGAAGGCGACACCCCCTTCCGCAACGTCTCCGTCGAGGAATTCGACAAGCTCCGCGCCGACAAGAACACCGTCCTCCTCGACGTCCGCACCCGCAAGGAGGTGGACACCGGCCGCCTGCCCGGCGCCATCCACCTCGACTGGAACGGACCCGACTTCGCCAAGGAGGCGGCCAAGCTCGACCCCGCCAAGACCTATCTCGTCTACTGCGCCGCCGGCGGCCGCAGCGCCAGCGCCTGCCGCCTCATGTCGGGCAAGCTCGGCCTCAAGAACTGCGTCAACCTCAGCGGCGGCATCACCGCCTGGAAAAAGGCCGGCAAACCCGTGGAGACCCCCTGACCGACAGGCCGTTGACGACCGGCAACCCTCCCCACACCCTTCCCGCCATGAGCTCCCCCGCCCTGTCCCGCCGTGATGTCCTCCGCGGCGGCGTCGCCGTCGCCGCCCTCGCCCTCGCCCAGTGGCCTCTCTCCAGCCTCGGCTTCGCCGAACCCGAGGAGGGCGCCACCGTGCTGCCCTTCCTCGACAAGCAGGCCGGCCGCAACGGCCTCACCTGGGAGAAGCTCTCCTCCTGGATTACCCCCACCGCCGACCTCTACAACGTCCAGCATTACGGCACCCCCAAGATCGACCCGGCCACCTGGAAACTGGAACTCGGCGGGCTCGTCCGCAAGCCGCGCACCCTCACCCTGGCCGACCTCCGCCAGCGCCGGCGCAAGACCATCACCGCCACCCTCGAATGCTCCGGCAACAGCAGCAGCCCCGGGTTCATGGGCGCCATCGGCAACATCCAGTGGACCGGCACTCCCCTGGCCCCCCTCCTCAAGGAGTGCGAACCCTACAAGCGCGGAATCGAGGTCGCCTTCTTCGGCGCCGACACCCAGAAGGACGAGGTGCGGAAGAACGAATACACCGCCCACTTCTCCCGCGGGCTGCATATCACCGATGCCATGCGGGATGACCTCCTCCTCTGCTACGAGATGAACGGGGAACCCCTCCCCGTCCGCCATGGCGCCCCCCTCCGCCTCATCGTCCCCGGCTGGTATGGCATCGCCTGGGTGAAGTGGCTCAGCCGCATCGAGGTGCTCGACCGGCGGATCATGAGCAAATACATGGCCCGCGAATACGTCACCCTGCGCGCCGAGGAACGCGGTGACCAGACGCTCTGGCGCGAGACCAGCATCGGGCCCATGCTCATCAAGTCCATCATCGCCCGCGCCGTCCGCCTCCCGGATGGCACCGTCCGCCTGCACGGCGCCGCCTGGGGCGATGGCACCCCCCTCGCCAAGGTCGAGGTCCGCATCGATGACGGCCCCTGGCAACCGGTCCGCCTCGACACCCGCCAGCGCGCCAAGCATTGCTGGACCTTCTGGAGCTTCGATTGGCGCAAGCCCGCCCCGGGCGAGCACACCCTCGTCTCCCGCGCCACCGATGCCGAGGGCCGCTCCCAACCCACCGCCGAGGACCCCGTCATCAAGCTGAAGAAAACCTACTGGGAATCCAACCACCAGTGGACCCGACGGCTCCAGATTGACGCCTGAGGGCCGGCCCGCCGCCCGCCTGACCCCGCACCGCCCGCCCCCGGGCCCCCGCTCGTCCGCCCCGGACGACCAAGCGGCCCCCGGTTCGCCGTATCCTCCCGCCCACCCCGGGCGTCTGCATCCCGTGGATGAAACCGCCGGTTTTTCTCCCCGGCCCCATAAAGTTTTTGCGGGCCGATGCCGATGTGCGAGACTGGCATTATAGGGAAACTGAGTCCTTTTGAATCCGCTGTCAGGGGGACCAGGATGACCATGAAGGATGCCATGGACATGAGTGCGACCGACAAGAACACCCTCTTCGCCCGCCCGAACCTGAAGGCTTTCCTGTTCGGGGCGGTGGCCCTGCTGGTGGTGCAGCACCTGATTTCAGACGCGCATTCCCAGGGAACGTCCCTCTTCCGCCCCGTCCCTGTCCAAGCCCGCAGCCTGTCCGAGTCCGACCTGCAGGAGCTGGTCTGGCGCGCCAACGAGAAGCCCAACTACGAGGCCTACCTCCACATCAGCCAGTGCTACGAGGCCCGGGGCGAATACCGGAAGGCCATCCAGTTCCTCCGGCGCGCCGAAAAGTTCAGCGCCCCGGAACACCTCGACTGAGCCCCCTCTCAGCGGGCGGCCTGCTGCGTCACCTTCCCCGCCGGGGCCAGCGGCACCGGCACAAAGCTCCGCACCAAATCCCCCTTGCCGGTCTCAAAGACCCGCACCCGGCCGTCATATCCGCCCGTGACCACCCAGTTGGTCGCCGGATGAAAGGCCAGGGCGAAAATCGCCCCCCCATGCCCCTTGAGGGTGGCCAGGCGCTGCTTGTCCTCGGCGTGGTAAATGCGCGCCTCGCCCCCCGTGCTCCCCAGCGCCAGGGACCGGCCGTCCGGCGCGTAGGCAATGGCCTGCACCGGGCCCGGCATCCGCTCGAACTCGCGCAGGAAATTGGAGTCGTTGTTGGCCGCGGTGCGGCCCTGGTTGTCCGATATCCGATAGGTCCGCGTCACCCCGTTCTCCCCCCCATAGGCGACAATGTCCGCCCGGGGATGCCGGGCAAAACACAGCACGCCCTCCAGCAGCTTGTTGATGTCATCAATGAACTGCCCGCTCTTCACATCAATCAGCTTCATGGCCCGGTCCCGGCTCCCGCTCAAGACCCGCGCCCCGTTGGTCGTCCAGGTGGTCGCAAACACCCAGTCGCTGTGGTTGTCAAACTTCAGCAACTCCCGCCCATCCGCCGCCGACAGGATCCGCACCGACTTGTCCGCCCCCCCCACCGCCAGTCGCGTCCCGTCCGGCGACCACGACAGTCCATACACGGAATCCGGCGCCACCTTGTAGGACCGGAGCGGCTTCAGCACCACCCCGGTCGCCCCGGCGTCCCAGATCTGAACCTCGCCAAACCGCGCCGGCGCGCTCCCCGCCACCGCCAATCGCCGCCCGTCCGGCGACCAGGCCAGGGACTCAATGCGCGGCGATTCCCCCACCCACCGCGCCACCAGGTTGCTCTCCGCCAACCGCCACAACAGCACCTCATGGTAACCGGACACGGCCAGCACCCCGCCGCCCGGGCCGAATGCCAGCGCGGAAATCACCGGCGGGGCCGGATAGGTCGGCGCCGCCTGCAACTGGAATGAACCCGCGCCCGCCGGGGTGTCGTCCGGCGCCCCCGCCGCAATCCACCGCGCAAACAGGTTCACCTCCGCCTGGGTCAACGGCTCCCCCTCCTCCGGCATCGATGGCTCCGGGCCCGTGATCTCCTTCACCACGCTGCTTTCCGCCGCCTGGCCAGGCACGAAGCCCGGCCCATGCTTGCCCCCCTTCTTGAAGGCCGCATGGGTCGTCAGATCCAGTTGCCCCTTCAGCTTGCCCGGATGATGGCAACCCGTGCAGCTCCGCTTGAGGAGCGGGACAATGTCCCGGGTGTAGCTCACCGGCGCCTCGGCCCCCACAGCCGCCTTCGCAACAGCGAAAACCACCAGGGCGGAGACCGCGACGACACGAACAGGGGCCAAGGGAGTCATGCTCAGGATTATGCCCCGGACCCACCCCAGTGCGCCAGCCGAAACGCCCCCACCTAGAGCCCGCTTGGGTAACACCAATTTTGAGTCAACGGGCCTTCCGCCCGCCCTGGCTTGGGTAATGCCGAATTCTGTTTTAAGGCGCCCACCATGGCGCCTGCGACCAACACAAATCCATTGCCGAAGAAGACCCGGGCTGCCATATACTACCTACTCCTTCCACCCGCCGTAGCCCGGCCGCTCCTTCCTTTTTCCCTGTCCGGAAGCTTCGCTCCGCGGCCACTGCCTAATGCTGGAAGGAAGGGAAACCAACGCTGACCGCACACCTCATGAAGCTGCACTTGTTCGCCCTGCCGCTCGGCCTCCTGCTGGCCGGGCCCGCCCCGGCCAGCGCCGACCTCGTCACGGACTGGAACCGTGCCGCCCTGGAGGCCATCCGGGCCGACCGCACGCCGCCCCCGCGCGCCGCGCGGGCCCTGGCCATCCTGCATGGGGCCATGCACGACGCCATCCAGGGCATCGCCCGCACCCACGAACCCTATCTCGTGACCAGCGATGTCCCGGCCGGCGCCTCGCCGACAGCCGCTGCCAGCGCGGCCGCCCACGCCGTCCTGCAGTCCCTCTTCCCCGCCGGCACCCCCCAGTTCGACTCTCTGCACGCGGCATCCTTGGCCACCCATCCGCCCACCCCGTCTCTGCGGCAAGGCATCGCCTGGGGCGCACACGTCGCCACCCGGATCCTCGCCGCCCGCGCCCTCGACGGCCATGACGCCCCCGCCCCGCCCCTGCCCCCTCCCATGCCAGGCGACTGGCTGCCCACCCCGCCGGCCTACAGCCCCTATCTCCTCCCCCAATGGGCCTTCCTCAAATGCTTCTCCATGACCGCCGCCAGCCAGTTCCGGCCGCCCGGCCCGCCGCCCCTGCCAAGCCCGGCCTACGCCGCGGCCTGGCACGAGGTGAAGGCCATGGGGGCTGCCACCGGATCGCTCCGGACGCCGGACCAGACGGAGATCGCGCGATTCTGGGCCGATGGCGCGGGCACGGAAACCCCGCCGGGCCATTGGAACTCCATCGCCCGCTCCGTCGTCGAGGGTCGTGGCACCACCTCCCTGGCGGACAGCGCCCGCCTGTTCGCCCTGCTCAACCTCGCCATGGCCGACGCCGCCATCTGCGCCTGGGACGCGAAGTATCATTTCCATTCGTGGCGCCCGGTCACCGCCATCCAGAATGCCGACCTCGACGGCAATGACGCGACCACCCCTGACCCGGCGTGGACCCCGTTGCTACCCACCCCCCCCTTCCCGGACTACGTCTCGGGCCACAGCACCTTCAGCGGTGCCGCGGCCACCATCCTGGCCCTCTTCTTCGGCACGGACGACCTCCCCTTTGTCATCGGGTCGGACGGGTTGCCCGGTGTGACCCGCTCGTTTGCCAACTTCTCCGCGGCCGCCGCGGAGGCCATGGACAGCCGCCTCTACGGCGGCATCCACTTCCGCTTTGCCAATGAGGACGGCCTCCAGGCCGGGCTCGGCATCGGGGAGCATGCCTTCCTCCATTACCTCCGGCCCAAGGGCAACCGCAGCCGTCGATGAGGCCCCGGGAACCGCGGCCGGCCGTCGCGGCAGGCCCACCCACGCCCCGCGTTCAACGGCGTGGCGGCGGCCAACCAGTCCTCGTTGCGCCAGAATGATGGTTGCCCACCCCCCTGGCGGAAGCCCCGCTCCAGCTGCGTGGGCCGGCCCGGCCGGGTAACAGGGACTTCTGGCGCAAGAGGTCCGCCCTCCCATGGCGGCAACCCAAACCAGCCCCTGCCGGGGGGGGCGGGCTTGCCAACCCCCCGGCGGACTGGCAGATTTGGGCCGCTCCAAATCTTGCCACCCCGCCACCCCGCCGCATGAACGCCGTCACGCCCCCGGAGGGTCGCAAGCAGTACGTCCGGGCCGTCGGCCCCCGCCTGCGCCAGGTCCTCTACGTCGTCTTCGCCCTGTTCGCCATCCTCGGGGCCAACTCCGTCTATCTCTCGGCCATCACCTTCCTCGAATGGCTGCGCGACGACCCCAACAGCACCTACCAGAATTACTTCTACATGGTGATGTTCGGGCTGCACCTCGGCCTCGGCCTGCTCTTCATCATCCCGGTCCTCGTCTTTGGCCTCCTCCACCTGCGCAACGCCAAGGATCGCCCCAACCGCCGCGCCGTCCGCGTCGGCTACGCCCTCTTCGCCGCCAGCCTCGTCCTCCTCATCACCGGGGTCGCCCTCATGCGGTTCGACTTCTTCAGCATCCGCGACCCCAGCCTGCGCCGCGTCCTCTACTGGGCCCACGTCATCGCCCCCCTCGCCGCCATCTGGCTCTACATCCTCCACCGCCTGGCCGGCCCCCGCATCCGCTGGCAGGTCGGCCTGCGCGGTGCCGTCGCCGTCGGGGTCGTCATCGGCGGCATGATCCTCCTCCACTCCGCCCACCCCCGCAAGAACGCCACCGGATCCAGGGAGGGCACCCAGTATTTCGAGCCTTCCCGCGCCCGCACCGCCAGCGGCAACTTCATCCCGGCCCGCACCCTCATGATGGATGACTACTGCCTCCAGTGCCATGAGGACGCCTACAAGGGCTGGTTCCACAGCGCCCATCACTTCAGCTCGTTCAACAACGTCCCTTACCTCTTCAGCGTCAAGGAAACCCGCGCCGTCGCCATGGCCCGCGACGGCAACGTCAAGGCCTCCCGCTGGTGCGCCGGCTGCCACGACGTCGTCCCCTTCTTCAGCGGGGCCTTCGACGATCCCCACTTCGACATGGAGAAGCACCCCACGGCGAAGGCCGGCATCACCTGCACCGCCTGCCACGCCATCACCCATGTCAACAGCACCGTCGGCAACGCCGACTACACCATCGACGAACCCATCCATTACCCCTTCGCCTACAGCACCAACGCCGCCCTCCAATACATCAACCAGCTCCTGGTCAAGGCCAAGCCCGAGTTCCACAAGAAGACCTTCCTCAAGCCCTTCATGCGCTCGCCGGAGTTCTGCTCCACCTGCCACAAGGTCAGCCTCCCCCGCGAACTCACCCAGTACAAGGACTTCCTCCGCGGCCAGGACCACTACACCACCTACCACCTCAGCGGCGTTTCCGGCCACAACGCCCGCAGCTTCTATTACCCCGAGAAAGCCCACGACAACTGCGCCAGCTGCCATATGCCGCTGCAGCCCTCCACCGACTTCGGCGCCAACTTCTTCAACCCCACCAACCCCTCCCAGCGCTACATCCACGACCACTTCTTCCCCGCCGCCAACACCGGCATCCCCCACCTCCGCGGCCAACCCGACGTGGTCAAGCGCCAGCAGGAGTTCCTCAAGGACTGCCTGCGCGTCGACCTCTTCGGCGTCAAGGAAGGCGGCGGCATCGACGGCCGCCTCATCGCCCCCCTCCGCCCCCAGGTCCCCACCCTCCAGCGCGGGCGCAAATACCTGGTCGAGGCCGTCGTCCGCACCCTCCGCGTCGGCCACCCCTTCAGCCAGGGCACCGTCGATTCCAACGAAATCTGGGCCGATACCAAGGTCACCAGCGGCGATCGCACCATCGGCCGCAGCGGCGGCCTCGGCCCCCACCGCGAGGTTGATCCCTGGTCCCACTTCTTCAACGTCTACATGCTCGACCGCGAGGGCAACCGCATCGACCGCCGCAATCCGCAGGACATCTTCACCCCGCTCTACAATCACCAAATCCCCCCCGGCGCCGCCGCCGTCGTCCACTACGAGCTCACCGTCCCCCCCGACGCCGGCCCCACCGTGACGGTCGACATCAAGGTCAACTACCGGAAGTTCGACACCATCTACATGAATTACGTCTTCGGCCAGGGCTACACCAACGGCGACCCCTTCCAGGTCACCAACGACCTCCCCATCACCACCATCTGCTCCGACTCCATCACCTTCCCCGTCGAGGGCGCCGCCACCACCACCGTCAGCAACGCCCCCTCCCCCATCCTCCCCTGGCAACGCTGGAACGACTACGGCATCGGCCTCTTCCTCGAGTCCACCGACAAGGGCAGCGAGAAGGGCCAGCTCATCCAGGCCGCCCAGGCCTTCGCCGAGGTCGAGAAACTCCAGCGCCACGAGGGCCCCGTCAACCTCGCCCGCGTCTACCTCAAGGAAGGCCGCCTGACCGAGGCTGTCGCCGCCCTCCAGCGCGCCGCCCGCGCCGAACCGCCCGCGCCCCGCTGGACTCTCGCCTGGTTCAACGGCCTCGTGAACAAGCAGAACGGCTACCTCGACCAGGCCATCACCGAGTTCCGCAGCGTCCTCGAGGACCGCTACCCCGAACTCGACCGGCGCGGCTTCGATTTCAGCCAGGACTTCGAGGTCATCAATGAACTCGGCCAAACCCTCTTCGAGCGCGCCAAGCTGGAGCGTGGACCCGAACGCCAGGCCGCCCGCGAGGAACTCCTGCGGCAGGCGGCCGCCCGCTTCGAGAAGACGCTGACCTTCGACTCCGAAAACCTCGCCGCTCACTGGAACCTCAAGCTCATCTACGAGCAACTCGGCGACACCAACCGCACCGCCCGTCATGCCGGTCTCCACGAACGCTACCGGCCCGATGACAACGCCCGGGACCGCGCCGTCGCCGCCGCCCGCCGCCGCAACCCCGCCGCCGACGCCGCCGCCCAGGCCACCGTCATCTACCCGCTCCAGCGCCCCGGCGCCCCGGAACTGCCTCCGCCCGCCCGCGGCACCGCCCAAACCCCCGCCCCAGGCTCCCCCTCGGTCGCCGACCGGGAATAGTCGCGCCCGCCGCCCCCCATTACCCCGATGAAGGATCCGAAGTCCGCCCCGCCCCATGACGGCGAGGATCTGGTCCACGTCGATGACGCCGTCATCGGACGCGGCCTCCGCATCTCCGCCCTCCTGCTCCTGCTCCTGGCCATCCTCGTCGCCGGCGGCCTCTGGCTGGCCAACCGCAAGCCGCCCGCCCCGCCCCCGAAGATCACCCCCCTCACCGCCCCCTCCACCCCCGCCCAGGCTCCCGTCAACATCCCCAAAACCCCGTTCACCGACATCACCGCGGCCGCCGGCATCTCCTTCCGCCACCACAACGGCGCCACCGGCGAAAAGCTCCTGCCCGAGACCATGGGCAGCGGGGTGGCCTTCCTGGACTACGATGGCGACGGGGATCAGGACCTCCTGTTCGTCAACGGCACCGACTGGCCCTGGACGGACCCGGCCCGGCGCGCGGCCGCCCGGCCCACCCCGGCCCTCTACGCCAACGACGGCCGCGGCCGCTTCACCGACGTGACCGCGGGTTCCGGGCTGGATCTCTCCCTCTACGGCATGGGCGCCGCCGTGGGGGACTATGACAACGACGGGCGCCCCGACGTGTTCCTCACCGCCGTGGGGGGCAACCGCCTGCTGCGCAACCTGGGGGGCGGCAAGTTCGCCGACGTCACGCAGGCGGCCGGCGTGGCCGGAGCCCCGGAGGCCTGGAGCACCTGCGCCGCCTGGCTGGACTACGATCTCGACGGGCGGCTGGACCTGTTCGTGGGTAACTACGTCACATGGTCCCGCGACATCGACCTCCGCATCGGGTTCAAGATCGACGGCCAGACGCGCGCCTATGGCCAGCCCATGACCTTCGCCGGCACCCAGCCCTACCTCTACCGCAACACCGGCAACGGCACCTTCACCGAGACCGCTGCCAGCGCCGGGCTCCACGTTGCCAACCCCAACACAGGCGTGCCGGTGGCCAAGTCCCTCGGCGTGGCCCCCGTGGACCTCAACCGCGACGGCTGGACCGACCTCATCGTGGCCAACGACACCGTGCAAAACTTCGTCTTCACCAACTCGGGCCGCGGCACCTTCAGGGAAATCGGCGCCCTGGCCGGCCTGGCCTTCGACGCGAATGGCCAGACGCGCGGCGCCATGGGCATCGACACCGTGCACTACCGGAACGACGACAGCCTCGGCGTGGCCATAGGCAACTTCGCCAACGAGATGACCGCCCTCTACGTCTCCCAGCGCGACCCCTGCTTCTTCGTGGACGAGGCCATCCCCGAGGGCGTCGGCCCGGCCAGCCGCCTGCTCCTGAAATTCGGCATCTTCTTCTTCGACTACGACCTCGACGGCCGGCCGGATATCCTGTCCTGCAACGGCCATCTCGACGCGGACATCGTCAAGCTGCAGGCCAGCCAGACCTACGCGCAACCAGCCCAGCTGTTCTGGAACACCGGTGCCCGCCAGGGCGCCTCGTTCACCCCGGTCGATGCCGCCCACGCCGGCCCCGACCTCTTCCAGCCCATCGTCGGCCGCGGCTCGGCCTACGCGGACATCGATGGCGACGGCGATTTGGATGTCGTCCTCACCCAGACCGCCGGCCCGCCCCGGCTCCTGCGCAACGACCAACAGACCGGCCACCACTGGCTGCGGGTGCGCCTGGCCGGTTCCCGCGCCAATCGCGACGCGCTCGGCGCGCGCGTCCGGCTCCGCGCGGGCGGCGTCACCCAGACCCGCGAGGTCACGGGGAGCCGCGGCTACCTCTCCCAGTCCGACCTCACCCTCACCTTCGGCCTCGGCACCGCGACCCGCGTGGACGAACTCGAAATCCTCTGGCCCGGCGGGACGGCGCAAAAGATCGCCGAGATCCCCATCGACCGCCTGATCACCGTCACCCAAGGGCCCTGACCCACGCCAGGCCCGAATTGCCCCAATGCCTCCCTCCCGCAAATCCCCCCGCAAAGCCAGGCGCACCGGTCCCCAGGTGCTGCTTTCCCTGCTGGCCGTGGGCGGCGCGACGGCCGCCCTGCTCCTGTGGCAACCGTGGGAAAAGCCGGCCGCCTCACCCGCGCCCGTCGCCACGGCAGCCCCCTCTTCCAACGCCCCCGCCGGCACCACCACCCCCGCCACCAACACGCCCCCCCAGGATGCTCCCGGCTTCATCAATGCGGGCAACGAGGCGCTGGGCCATGGCGATTTCGTGGGGGCCCTGGAGTTCTATGACCAGGCCGCCAAGCTGGCCCCGGAGGATGAGGAAACCCACTTCAACCGCGGCTGCGCCCTCGCCCGCCTGGGCCGCACCAACGAGGCCATGCAGGCCTACGGCGAGGCCCTGCGGCTCTTCCCGGAATATGGCGAGGCCCACAACAACCTGGCCAACCTCCTCGCCGACCAGGGCCGCCTCAACGACGCCCTCAACCACCTGACCGCCGCCCTCAAGGCCAGCCCCGAGAACAGCACCTGGCTCAACAACTACGGCCGGTGCCTGGCCAAGCTGGGCAACCTCCGCGAGGCCGCCCTCCAGTTCGGGGAAGCCCTGCGCCTCAACCCCGAGTATTTGGAGGCCCGTTACAACCTGGCCACCGCCCGCCTCAGCCTCGGCCAATACGACCTGGCCATCACCGAGTTCGAGGAGATTCTCCGCCGCGCCCCGGGGTTTGTCCCCGCCCAACGCGCACTCCAGCTCGCGCGCGAACGCAAGGCTGGACGTTAAGGCACCCCCGGGCGGAAACGGCGAGGGAAGCGGGCACTGAAGAAGTGCCCCGCCCCGATCAGGGCAGGACGACGCGGAAGAAACGGCCCGAGGCCAGCCAGGGTTCCAGGTGCTGTCCGGGTTCGACGACCGCCACATCCTGCCAGGGCCCACTCACAGCCGTCGCCTGCTGCAGACGCCCGGAGGCAGGCGCCCACTGGACACTCATCCCCGTGGCGCCCAGCGCCGCCTCCAGACGCGGCGCGCCGGCCCGCAACTGGGGGGGCGGCGTCCCCAAAATGGCCTGCAACTCGAGGCCAAAGGTCAGATCCGGGCTGCTCAGGTTGTCCTGGTGCACTTCCACCGCCAACACATTATCCCCCGTCACCAGCGCCGAACCCGGCACCAGGAAGGTCTCCCAAACCGGGTTCCCCACCGTCCGGGCGGCCAGGGTCGCCGGGGTCACCGGGCCGGACGGCATCCCCACCCGCAGCAACTCCACGCCGTTCAAGTAGGCCAACGCCCCGTCGTCCACCAGCATCCTCACCCGCAGCACGGCGCCCGTCGGGTTGCCCGTAAAAGTAAAGTGCGTCCGGAAAAAGGCCGCTGATAGCTGCGCGGTGTTGAGCGTGTTCGACAACGAAATGCAGGTGCGCACGGTTTCCAGGGAGCCCGCCAGAAAGGACCGGCAGAGCGGCGGAGGAATGGTGGGGAAGGCGCGATAGGCATCCAGCACCGCCAACCCGCTGGGCCAGGCGGAATCATCTAAGGCCACCCCCGCCCACCCCGCCCCCGGATCCGCCCCGGTGTCCTGATAGCGCCAGGCTTGGTTTGCCAACTCGAACAGCCCATTCGTGAACGACGCCACCGGCACCACCGTGCCGGTTGGCAGCGGGTTGCCATAAAGGTCCGCGATGACCTCCAGGGTGCGCAGCACATAGGCCACCCCCGCCTCACGCGCGGTCTCAGTCACGAAAAGATAATTGGTCGGGGTCAGGGCCGTGATGCTGCTGAGATTCAGGGTGCCCTGACCATCCGCCCGCTCCATCGCCCAATTCACCACATCCGAGGCGCCAAACGGCTCCGGCGGCTCGCTGAACAACACCTCCACCTGGGCCAAATCCGGCCGGCCCAGCGCGTAGCGCACGGCCAAGGGCGTGGTGTCCGCCAGGAAATCCACCTGGGCCACCCGGCTGGTCGCCGACCCCGCGGCGTTGGCCAGGACCACCCAATACTGCCCGGCATCCCCAGCCCCCATGCTGGCAATCACGTAGTTCGATCCCGTGGCCCCGGGCAGTGCCACCCCGTTGCGATACCATTGGTAGGTCGGGGCCGGATTGCCCGTGCCCGCGCCGAGCAGCGTGGTCGGCTGCCCCTGCGGCACCACCCGGTCGGACGGCTCCACCGCATTGACCAAGCTCGGCGCTACCGCCGTGGTCGCCGTCACCGCCAACCCAAACAAAACGTCCGAGCTGCTCGAGCTGTTCTGGTGCACCTCCACCGCCAGCACATTCTCCCCCTGCACCAAGGCCGCCGACGGAATCGTCCATTGGTAGGCTGTCCCCTCGGGATGCGCCAACTGCGCCTTGCTCGTATAGGTCACCGGCTGGTCCGGAACCCGCACCCGGCCCACCTCGGCGCCGTTCAGGTAAAACACCGCCCCGTCATCCACGTAAGCCCGCGCCTGCACCACCAGTGTTGCGGGCGCCGGGGCGACCTCGAACCGGGTCCGGAAATAATAGGTGATGCGGTTGGCCCCCAGGACCAGCGGCGTGGTCACCCCGGCCGGATAGGGGTTCGGCACGGTCGGCTCCACCCCAAACAGGCCGGTGCCAGTCCGCCACCCGGTCTCGGCCGGGTAGTTGGCCGCCCGCCAGTTCTCCCCCAGGTCCTGCGCGCTGTCATCGTAACGCCACACCGTGCCGCCCAGGGTCACCAAGTCCAGGGTTTGCGCCGTCGCCACCGCGGGCGCCAGCCACAGACCAAGCAGGACCAAAAAAGCCGCGCCGTGCAGGCGCCCGGACCGGGGATGGGAATGGGGTTTCACAGGACGCCGCACAGTAGCCACAGGCGGGGAGGAAGGCAATCCGCCAATCGCAACGAACCCGTGACTCCCGCGGGAACCTTAACGGAACATGGTGTAGAGCCCCCCCACCACGAGCAGGCCGCCGAACAGGCGCCGCAGCAGGTCCGGTTGCATGGGGCCGGTCAGCCATGCGCCCACAAACCCACCGACCACCGCCAGGGGGACCAAGGTCGCCGCCAGACGCCAGTCAATGTTGCCCAGCTGGAAATGCTTGTAGGACCCGACCAGCGCCGTCGGAATGATGACCACCAGCGAGGTTCCCACCGCTGTCTTGATGTCCGCCTTCAGCAGGTAATACATCGCCGGCACCATCACGATGCCGCCCCCGACGCCAAACAACCCGCTGGTGACGCCGCCAACCAACCCGATGAGAAGTCCCAGGAACACAGGATGCATGCCCGCTTATCGCCCTTCTTTTCCCCGCACAACAACCAAAATCCAGCCTGCCCACCGCGGTTCGGCGGCGTCAGCCAACCGCCCCCGGCCGACTTGTCATCGACCCCTCATCGACCTAGCCTGCGCGCCACATGTCCGCCCTCGCCCCCAATCCGGCCCTGACCCAGTTCCTCGCCGAGTTTCAGGATGGCCAAACTTTTGGCCAGGTCCGCCTCAGCCGCGCCGGCGGCGGCTTTGCACTGCGCCACACCGCCGACGCAGACGCCGCGACGGAAAGCCTGCGCAGCCTCACCCTGGCGGACCTGCGGCCCCTCGCCCAGCACACCGCGGAGGGCGCCTTCCGGCCGCTCAAGGCGGCCCCCAACCTCCCCCGGGGCTGGCACATGGTGGTCAGCGGGACGGATGAACTCGGCGAGGCCCTCGAGCGGCTTTACCCTGGCGCCCTCGCCGACTGGCTGGCCGCCCGGCAACCGGAACCGCCGGTCACCCATTATCGGGACTTCACCGGCCGGCAGACCGGCATGTACCGCTACACCTCCACGCTGGCCGACGCCCCCGCCGCCCGCATGATTGCCGCCTGCTGCCATCAGGCGTTCTGCCTGAAGCGCCGCCTGTGGACCGTGCCCGGCCTCGACCCCGATGCTCCCGAGGCCAAGAGCGTCATCCCCTGCCTCGATCCCTGCGCCGTCCTTCTTGAGTTCGCCCGCAAGATCGGCCGCATGGAATACGAACCCCGCCACCCCTTCGGCCTCGCCCCCGAGGAACGCGACACCCTGCAGGCCGCCCTCGAACAGGCCCTCGCCCACCCCCCGGCCGGCCAGCGCGAGGCCGATTTCGGCGCAGCCCTCAACACCCGCCGCATCCAATACCTGCTCGCCCGGCTCCACGAACTGCCCGCCCCCCCGGAGAAATCCGGCGGCCATTGACCCCAACAAATTCCTCGGCAGCCGCGCACCAGCCTGCTCTGCTCCCCGCACGCGCCCCGAGGCGCCCGACACCCTTTTCCTTGCCCACCATGAAACTGCTTCCCCTCACCACGCTGGCCCTCCTGCTGGCGTCCCTCATCGGCTGCGGCCGCAGTGACGCCCCCGCCCCCGCCCCTTCCACCAACCCCACCGCCGGCACGCCCCAGGCCCGCAAGGAAGTCCCCACCGCCAACCTCGACCTCTCCGCCGCCCTCCCCGCTGCCCCCCTGTCCGAGGGGGACAAGGCCTGGCGCGAGGTGCTCGCGGCCATGGAACCGCCCCCGTTCCCCGCCGCCTGGGAAACCCAACCGCCGTCCGAGGCCGAGCAAAAGGCCTTTGCCAGGACCAACGCCCTCCTCACCGCCACCGCCGCCGAGCGCGCCCGCGACTTCTACACCCGCTTCCCCGACCACGCCCAGGCCGCCCTGGCCCGGGAACGCGAGCGCGAACTCCTCGGCGTCTCCGCCCAACTGGGCAACACCAACGCCCTCACCCGGCTGGCCGCCCTCACCGAGGCCCGCCTGAAGGATCCCTCCCTCCCCGAGGAGGAACGCCTCGCCCTCCGCCTCGAACAGCTCCAGCAATCCCTCGAGGCCGACCCCGGCACCAACCCCGTGGCGCGTGTCGATGCCCTCGAGAAATCCGTCCGCGCCCTCCGCAAGGAATTCACCAACAACACCGAGGTCGTCGGCCTCCTCCTCGCCGTCGCCCAGGGCCGCCTTTCCCTCGGCCAGACCGACCAGGCCCGCGCCCTCGCTGTCGAGGTGGCGGACGCCATCGCCGACCCCGACATCCAGGAGGCCGCCCAGGCCCTGCTCAAGAACATCCAGCGCGTCGGCCAGCCGCTCGCCCTCAAATTCAAGGCCATCGACGGCCGGGATGTCGACCTCGCCGCCCTCCGCGGCAAGGTCGTCCTCATTGATTTCTGGGCCACCTGGTGCGGGCCCTGCATGGCCGAGATGCCCAAGGTCAAGGCCCTCCACGAAAAGGAAAACCCCCGCGGCTTCGAAATCATCGGCATCAGCCTCGACCGCGACCGCAAGGCCCTCGAACGCATCCTCGCCCGCGACAAAATCCCCTGGCCCCAGCACATGGAAGCGGCGCCCGGCGCCGAGAAGTTCTCCGACAACTTCGGCATCGAATCCATCCCCACCCTCTGGCTGATCGACAAGAAGGGCAACCTGCGCGACCTCAACGCCATCGAGGACCTCGAGGGCAAGGTCGCCAAGCTGCTCGCCGAGTAACCGCGGCCTGCCCGCGCTCAGCGCAGCAGCTCCGCGTGCGCCCGGAGCCAGGCCTCGGCCTCCCGGTATCCCGGGCACACCCGCGCCACCTCCGCCCAGTAACGCGGGGAATGGTTCATCTCCCGCAGGTGCATCAACTCGTGCAGGATCACATAGTCCCGCACGGATTCCGGCGCCTGGATCAACCGCCAGTTCAGGCTGATTGTTCCCCGCCGCGAACAGGACCCCCACCGCGACCGCTGCGCGCGCACGCTCACCCGCCGCACAACCAGGTCGTGCCCGGCTGCCAAGGCCAGCACCCGCGGCGGCAACTCACGCTCCGCCAGGGCCCGCAGGTGACCCTCCACCACCGGCCGCAGGTCCCCCGTCCCCTCGCCCGCCGCCACCCGCTCCACCCCCAACCACACACCCACCCCCTCGCCCGCCAACGCCAACACCCGCATCTCACCCCGCAACAACACCCCCATCCCCAAACGCCATTCCCGCGGCGCCACCGGCCGGGCCCGCCACCGCGCCAGCGCCCGCTCCACCCAACCCGACTGCTCCCGCACAAACCGCTGCCCTCCCTCCACCGTGCCCCCCCGCGGGATCGTCAACCGCAACACCCCGTCCCGCTGCAGGCGCAACACATACCGCCGCGCCCGCGCGTTCCGCACCCACCGCAACGGAACCCGCTCCCGGGACAGATCCAGGAACGCCTCCCGGACCTCCCCCCGGCCGGCCTGGCGCAACCACGGGAATGGCACCCCCGGATAACAAGGCCATCCCCCACCCCGCCGCAATCCCAGGCTCCTCCCTGCCCCAGTCAGCCACTCACCCCACGCGCCCCCACGCGCCACGATTCCACTTCATTTCTTCCCCGCCTGCCGCCATGCTGCCCCCGTTCCCCGCATGGCGACCTCCACAGGCTCCCCACCGGAACGCCCCCCGGCGTCGCCTCCCGACGCGTCGCTGGCTCCCATCCATCCGCGCCCGGAACTCCCCCACCTGCGCCTCCTCCGCCGCATCGGGCGCGGCGCCTACGGCGAGGTCTGGCTGGCCCGCAACGAACTCGGCGTCCTCCTCGCCACCAAGCTGGTTTATAAGGATTCCTTCGCCAACCCCAGCCCCTTTGAGCGGGAATACCACGGCATTCTCCAATACACCCCGCTCTCCCGCACCCACCACGGCCTCGTGCAAATCCTCCACGTCGGCCGCCCCGCCGGGGCCGGTTACTTCTACTACGTCATGGAACTGGCCGATTGCACCATCGGCGGACGGGACATCGACCCGGATTTTTACGTCCCCCGCACGCTGGCCCACGAAATCGATTCCCGCGGCCGCCTCCCCGCCCGGGAGACCCTCCAACTGGGCCTCGACCTCGCCGAGGCGCTCGGCTACCTGCACAGCCGCCAACTCATCCACCGCGACATCAAGCCGGCCAACATCATCTATGTGAACGGCCTGCCCAAGCTCGCCGACGTCGGCCTCGTCACCCACGCCGCCGAGGCCCGCCGCGAACCCAAACGCCTCGGCACCGAGGGATTCGTCCCTCCCGAGGGTCCCGGATCCCCGGGCGCCGATGTCTACAGCCTCGGCAAGGTTCTCACCGAGGCCTGCCTCGGTCGCGCCGGAAGCGCCCACCCCGAACTGCCCGTGGCCCCCGAACCCGGGGAGGAACCCGGCGATCTCATCGCCCTGCACCATCTGCTCTGCAAGGCCTGCGCCGAGGACGCCTCCCTCCGCCACGCGTCCATCCATGACCTCGAAGCCGACCTGATCGCCCTCAGCGAGGAGTGGGACCGCCGCCGCCGCTCATAATCCCCCCCGCCCCGCCGACCGCACCGGCAGCCGCGCCTGCACCGCCCGCAGCGCCTCCTCCAACTGCCGCCGCAACACCCCGGCCTGCCCGGGTTGCGCCGAGGCCAGATCCCGCTGCTCCCCCGGGTCCGCCTCAAGGTCATACAACTCATCCCGGCCCTCCTCGTAAAAGTGCAGCAGCTTGTGGCGCCCCACCCGGATCGCCGACTGCGGCCGGGTCTGGCTGACCGCCCAGTCATCCACCCCGGTCCGCGCCGGCGCCTGCGCAAAGCGGGTCTCGGGATGGTAATACGGGAAATGCCAGACCAAGGGCCGCGGCGCGCCCCCCCACGCCTCGCCCCGCAACAACGCCCCCAGGCTGCGGCCATCCCGCGCCACCCCGTCCTCCCGCGCCCCGCCCACCTCACGCAAGGTCTCAAACAGATCCCAACCCGCCACCGGCTCCGCACTCTCCCGGCCGGCCGGCACGCGCCCCGGCCACCGCGCCAGCAACGGCACCCGCAGCCCCCCCTCATACAGGTTCCATTTGCCGCCCCGCAACGGGCCGTTCGCCGTGTAGCCCGGATGCCCCCCGTTGTCCGAGGTGACGATCACCAGGGTGTTCTCCCGCAACCCCAAGCCTTCCAGTTCCCGCAGCAGTCGTCCCACCTCATGGTCCAAGGCTTCCACCATCGCCCCATACGCCGCCCGGACTTCCCGCGCCCCCACCCCCGCCGGCACCTTGCGACGATACTTCTCCAGCAGCCAACGACACCGCGTCTGCACCGGGTCATGCACATAATAGTGCGACCAATGCAGGAAAAACGGCCGGCCCCGCCCCTCCCGCACAAAGGCCAGCACCCGGTCGGTCAACGCATCCGCCGGAAACGTGCCCTCCGGCAGGTCGGCGCCGGCCCCGGCCGCCGCCGCTTTCCCATACCCATACGGATGGCTGCCAAATGTCGCATCCCCCTCCGCGAATCCCTGCTGCCGCGGCCCGTGCGTCGAGGACCAGCCCAGGTAGCCCCCCTCATGCCGGCTCACGTGCCACTTGCCGAAGAAACCCGTGCGATACCCCGCCCCACCCAGCATCTCCCCCACCGTCACCTCCGCCAGCGGCAGGTCCAGGGTGAAGGACGGCGACTGCAACAGCTGGCCCTGCTTCTGCCCGCCCGCCTGTTCCTTGGTCACAAACTCAAAACCCAGCCGCGCCGGGGTGCGCCCGGTCAACAGCGCCGCCCGGGAGGCGGAGCAAATTGGCGCCGCCGCATAGGCCTGCGTGAAGCGCATCCCCTCCCGCGCCAGCCGATCCAGGTGCGGGGTCTCATGGTAGGGATGCCCATAGCAACCCAGGTCACGCCACCCCAGGTCGTCCGCCAGGATGAACACGACATTCGGCCGCCCCGGCGGACCCGCCGCCCCCACCGCCGCCGGGAACAGCAGCAGGAGGCCAAACAGAACCCTCAGCAGGCGCAGGACGGAATCAGGTGCCATCGCTCGCCCAGCCCCCCCGGTTAGTCCCCCGTCGTCCCCACGAGTTCCCAGTCCTTCCACACCGGCTCGTAGCCCAGCCGGCGGATCAGGTCCTGGATCTCCGCCGGGGACCGGTCATCGGCAATGTCAAACTGACCGGTCGCATTGGTGGCGCGATCCGGCGCCGCCGGAGCCCACTCGCTGGACCCCGCCGCCAACGCCACGTGCCGGCCCTTCTCCGTCCGGTGAATCTTCTCCCGGCCCGCCCCCGTGTAGCCCCCCGGCTCAGTGTGGCTGCCCGCGCTGATCAGGGTCACCCCCAGCGGAATCAACCCGTCCCGCAACCGCGCCGGTTCCCGGGTGGACAACACCAGGCCCGCATCCGGCAGGAACAGGCGCAGCGCGCAAACCAGTTGAACCAGTTCCCGGTCCCCCAGCAGGGTCAGGGGCTCAAACTCGCCCGCACAGGGCCGCAGCCGCGGCAGCGAAATCGTGACCTGGGCCTTCCAGCAGTGGCGCAGCAGCCACGCCGCATGCGCCGCCACGCTCAGGGCTTCCGTGCGCCAGTCCGCCAACCCGTAGAGGGCGCCAATGCCCAGCCGCCGAAACCCCGCTGCATACGCCCGCTCGGGCGTGGCCAGGCGCCAGTCGAAATCCTTCTTCGGCCCCGCCGTGTGCATCGCGTCATACACCGCGCGGTCGTAGGTCTCCTGGTAAACCACCAACCCCTCCGCCCCCGCCGCCACCATCGGCCGATACGCCTCCGTCTCCATCGGGCCGACCTCCAGCGAAATCCCGGGCACCTCGCCCGCCACCGCCCTCACGCAGTCGGCCAAATACGACTCGGAAACAAACTTCGGATGCTCCCCCGCCACCAGCAGCAGGTTGCGGAACCCCTGCGCCGCCAGCGCCCGCGCCTCGCGCACCACCTCGTCCACCGACAGCGTCACCCTCAGGATCGGGTTGTCCCGCGAAAACCCGCAATACCGGCAGTTGTTGATGCACTCGTTGGACAGATACAGCGGGGCAAACAGGCGGATGACCTTGCCGAAGCGCTGCCGCGTCAGCGCCTGCGACCGGCGCCCCAGCGTCTCCAACACCTCGCCGGCCGCCGGCGACAGCAGCACGGCAAAGTCCGCCAGCGACAACGTCGGGCGGGCCAGCACAGCCCGCACCGCCGCGGCGTCCGCCGTGCGCGCCACCCGCTCGAGGCCCGCCAGGGGCAGCCCGTTGAACTCGGCCAGAAAACTCACCCCGCCACGCTAGCGGCCCCGCCGCCGCCCCGCAAGGACGCCCGGATGGATCTCCCCGCGCTGCGACAGGCTTCCCTGCTGGGGAGGACCAGCCCTCGCCCGCTTTGGCGTTGAGCCATCCCCCGCTTCCGCCCTACGGTGTCGGCATGAACCTCCTCGTCACAGGTGGCGCCGGCTACATCGGGTCGGTCTTCGTCGAGCAGGCCCTCGACGCCGGCCACCGGGTCACCGTCCTCGACAACCTGTCCGAGGGCCACCGCGGGGCCGTCGATCCCCGGGCCGCCTTCGTCCAGGCCTGCCTCAGTGACGAGGCCGCCACCACCGCCGCCCTCCGCACCGCCCAGGCCGAGGCCGTCGTCCACTTCGCCGCCCATGCCCTCGTCGGCGAATCCATGACCAACCCCGGCAAATACTTCGGCAACAACGTCGGCAACGGGGTCAAGCTCCTCAACGCCGCCGTCGCCACCGGCGTGCGCAAGTTCGTCTTCAGTTCCACCTGCGCCACCTACGGGCCGCCCGCCCAGGTCCCCATCACCGAGGACACCCCCCAGCATCCCATCAATCCCTACGGCGAATCCAAACTCATGTTCGAGCGCATCCTCGACTGGTACCACCGCATCCATGGGCTCGAGTTCGTCGCCTTCCGCTACTTCAACGCCGCCGGCGCCAGCACCCGCTGCGGGGAACATCATCGCATCGAAACCCACCTCATCCCCAACGTCCTCCGCGTCGCCCTCGGCCAGGCCTCCCACTGCGAGATCTACGGCACCGATTATCCCACCCCCGACGGCACCTGCATCCGCGACTACATCCACATCGCCGACCTCGCCTCCGCCCACCTCCTCGCCCTCCCCCCCGGCCGCACCGGGTTCTTCAACCTCGGCAACGGCGACGGCTACTCCGTCCGCCAGGTCATCGCCACCTGCGAACAGATCAGCGGCCGAAAGATTCCCTCCGTCGAGAAACCCCGCCGCCCGGGCGATCCCCCCCGCCTCATCGCCGCCGCCAGCAAGGCCCGCCAGGAACTCGGCTGGCAACCCCGCTTCCCCAAGCTCGAGGACATCGTCGGCACCGCCTGGGCCTGGCACTCCCGCCACCCCAAAGGCTACGGGGCAGGCGACCGCTGAAATCCGAGGGGCCGACATCCTAAGCCCGAAGGAACTCCGAAACCCGTGCCCGGCCGGGAACCGCCTGCGCGCTGCGGATTTGCTTCGCAGTTGGCATTTCGGCCCCTCGGATTTCCCCTCCCCCCTCCTTGCCGCCCTGCCGATCTTCGTGTTGTATCGCCCCGCCCATGAAAGTCCTTCTCGCCTACGGCCAGGGCCAGCTCCCGGTCGAACTGCCCGATGACCGCACCACCGTCATCCAGCCGGGCCACCGCCCCGGCCTCGCCGACGAACGCGCCGCGGTCCTCCAGGCCCTCGAGAATCCCATCGGTGCCCCCCCGCTCCGCGAGATCCTCCGCCGCAAACCCGGCGCCCGGGTCTGCATCAGCTTCACCGACCTGACCCGCGCCACGCCCAACGACCGCCTCATCCCCTGGATCCTCCAGCACCTGGCCGACGTCCCGCGCGAAAACATCACCCTGCTCAACCAACTGGGCACCCACCGCCCCAACACCCAGGCCGAGCTGGAACGCATGCTCACCCCGGAGGTCGTCCGGAATTACCGCGTGCTCAACCACGAGCCCGAAAACCACGCCGCCCACGTCCAACTCGGCACCATGCGCGACGGCCGCACGCCCGCCCTCATCAACCGGCACGTGGTCGAGGCCGACGTCCGCATCGTCACCGGCTTCATCGAACCCCACTTCTTCGCCGGGTTCAGCGGCGGCATCAAGGGCATCATCCCCGGCACCGCCGCCCTCGAGAGCGTCATGGCCAACCACGGCGCCCACAACATCGGCGACCCCAACGCCACCTTCGGCGTCACCCGCGGCAATCCCCTCTGGGAGGAACTCCGCGAGGTCGCCCTCCGCGTCGGCCCCAGCTTCGTCCTGAACGTCACCCTCAACGAGCAGCGCGCCATCACCAACGTCTTCGCCGGGGACCTCATCACCGCCCACCAGGCCGGGTGCGAATTCGTCCGCCAGTCGGCCATGCAAAAGGTCGACGCCCCCTTCGACATCGTCGTCACCACCAACTCCGGCTATCCCCTCGACCTCAACCTCTACCAGGGCGTCAAGGGCATGAGCGCCGCCGCCCGCATCGTCAAACCCGGCGGACTCATCCTCCTCGCCTGCGAATGCCGCGAGGGCGTCCCCGGCGGCAGCCCGCTCGACCAACTCCTGCGCAGCGCCAAAAGCCCCGCCGAGATCCTCGGCCTCCTCGCCACCCCAGGCTTCGTCCGCCCCGAACAGTGGCAGGCCCAAATCCAGGCCCTCATCCAGCGCAAGGCCCGCGTCCTCCTCCATAGCACGCTCCCCGACGAGGTCGTTCGCGCCTGTCACCTCGCCCCCTGCCCCGACCTCGCCGCCGCCGTCCGCGATGAACTCGCCCGACTCGGACCCGGCGCCCGCGTCGCCGCCCTGCCCCAGGGACCGCTCACCATTCCTTACCTCGCTCACTGACCAGCGCCGTAGCAGCGGACGTCCGTCCGCTGGCCCCCTCCGCCCGCCGGCTCACGCCGGCGGCTACTAGCATCCCGTAGCAACGGACGTCCGTCCGTTGAGCCGCCCGCACGCCCAACCCGCTCACGCGGGTTGCTACCGTAGCAGCGGACGTCCGTCCGCTGAGCCCCTCCGCCCGCCGGCTCACGCCGGCGGCTTTCCCCCCTCACAGGTTGCGCCGGAAAAACTCCACGATCTGTTCCGCCAACAGCCGGGTCTGCTCACGCCCCGCAAACCCATGCAGCTGGCCGGGCTGGATGTGCAGGTCATGCGGAATGCCCTTGCGCGCCAGCGCATCCAGGAAATGCATCGTGTTGTGCAGGTGCACGTTGTCGTCCGCCGTCCCGTGAATCATCAGCAGCCGCGCCTTCAGGCGCCCCGCCGCCGCCAGCGGCGAGGAAACCACGTAGCCCTCCGGGTTGTCCCGCGGGGTGCCCATGTAGCGCTCGGTGTAAATGGTGTCGTAAAACTTCCAGTCGGTCACCGGGGCCCCCGCCACCCCGCAGCGGAACACGTCCGGCGCATGGGTCAGCGCATACAGGGTCATGTAACCGCCATAGCTCCATCCCCAGATCCCCAGCCGGTTGGTGTCCACATACGGCAGCGTCCGCAGCCAGGCCACCCCATCCAACTGGTCCAGCAGCTCGTTGGTGCCGCATCGCCGGTAAATGACGCTCTCCCATGCATGCCCGCGGCCCCATGAACCCCGGTTGTCCAGCGACCACACGAGGTAGCCCGCCTCGGCCAGCAACAGGTTCCGCGCACTCACCCCGCCATGCATCTGGCGAACCACCTGCGCGTGCGGACCGCCATACACATACACCACCACCGGATACTTCCGGGCCGGATCAAAGCCCGGCGGCTTGGTCAACTGCCCGTGCAACACCACGCCATCCCGCGCCCGGATGTCATGAAACTCCGTCCTCGGCAGGTCATATCCCGCCCACCGATCCGGCCGCTGGTCCAGCGTCACCACCGGCGTCCCATCCGCCCGCAGCACCCGGATGCTCGGCGGCGCGTCCACCGACGACGAACTGACCAGCAAATGCCGCCCGTCCGGCGACAACCGCTGGTAATGCGTCCCCGCCTCGCGCGTGAGCCGCGTCAGGCCCGTCCCGTCCAGCCGCACCCGGTAGACATGCCGTTCGCGCGCATCCTTCTCGGTGGCCGAGAAGTAGGCAAAGACCTCCTCTGGATCGACCTCAAACGGGCGCCCGCTCCAGCCCTGCGAGAAGTTGGCCTCAATCTGCCAAGGACCCGACGTCAGGGCCGTGCCGGCGCCCGGTGCCACCCCGGCCGCCCGGCTGTGCCGGTAGAGGTGCAGCCACCCGTCCCGCTCGGACAACCACAGGAACGACGCCGAATGCCGCAGGAAACGCGGGCCCTCAAACACATTGATCCACGTGGCATCGCGATCCCGCACCAGCAACCGCACCGCATCCCCACCCCCCGCCGGGCGCCACGCCCACGCCGCATGGTCGTTCTGCGCCCGGTTCAGGGTCAGGACCGCCACTTCCCGGCTGTCCGGGGTCCAGTTGAACTCCGGCAGCACATACTCCACCCCGGCCGGCAGCGTCATCCAACGCACCCGCCCGCCGCCACCACCCCCACCGCCGGCACCGCATTGCTGTCGCCCGACTTCGGATAATGCTGCCGCGTCACCCGGGGATGCACCGCCACAAAATCGGTAATCGGATGCTCCGGCACCGTCGCCTGGTCGAGGCTCAGGAACACCAGCCAACGGCTGTCCGGCGACCACTCAAAGGCCCGCGGCGACCCGGTCATGGTCCGGAACTCCTCGTCATAAACCCAGTCCAGCCGCCCGTTCAGCCGCGTGCGGCTGCCGTCCCGCGTCAACCGCGTCACCCGCCCGGACGCGACCTCCACCACGTGCAAATCGTTGCTCCGCACAAACGCCACCCGCCGGCCGTCCGGCGCAATCACTGGCAACTCCTCCTCCGCCGCGTCCCGTGTCAGCGCCGTCATCCGCCCGCCCGGCACCTCCACCCGGTGCAGGTTCCGCTCGCTCACCAGCAGCAGCGCGCGCCCGTCCGGGAACCATGAATACCCCCCCAGCGCCCCCCGCGCCTTCTCCGGCAGCACCGTGGCCTCCAGCAACACCTCCGCCCGGCCCGTGTCCACGTCATGCACCCACAGGGCCGCATTGGTCCGCCCTTCCCGCACCACCGGCCGCAGGAAGGACACCTCGGCCGTCCCCGGCCGCCACTGCGCCCGGCTCAGGTTGGTCAGGCTCGCCGGCTCGGGCCGCGTGATTGCCTCGGCCGTCAGCCGGCGACCCGGCCCCGCGGCGGGCTCCGCGGCGCCAGCCGTGGCGGCGAGGCCTGTCACGGCCAGCCAGGACAACGCGGGAACCAGTCCCGCCGACAGGAGAAGGGTGCGGATCGATTGCATCATGTCGAAAGAGGGGATGCGCCGGGGCGGGCCAGCGCGGGGGAGAAAAACCGGGCGCGGCTCAGCGCACCTTGGCCGCCAGCAGTTCAACCAGGGTGGCCAACACTTCCTCGCGGTCCTGGCCGGCCAGGGCAATGGCCAACTGCGCGGTCAGCAAGCCATACTTGAGACCAATGTCGTAGCGGCGTCCCACCAGTTCGGCCGCCAGGTAACGCTCACGCCCGGCCAGCGTGGCCAGGGCCGCAGACAAATGGACGCCCCCCGCCGGACCGGCGCGGCGGACCGCCTCGTCCAACAACTCAAAGACCGCCGGGGTCAGCACATGCATGCCAAAGAAGCACAGGTAATGCCCCGCCCGCAGGCCCGGCACCACCAGGTGCTGCTCCGCCTCGGTCGGCGTGGGTTTCTCCAGCACCCGGGAAACCTCATAGAGTCCCTGCCGCCCCGGGACCAGTCGCCCGCCCACCGCGCCGTAATGCGGCAGCTTGCTCTCATGGGTCGCCTGCACCGCCGAGACCGCGCACTTCTCGGCCGCGGCCACCTCCACCAACTGCTGCGCGCAAGGCCGGTCCGTCCGGCTCACATACAAGTGATCCCCCACCAGGAGCAGCACCGGATCGCCCCCGGCAAACCCCCGCGCACACCACACCGCATGGCCGTAACCCAGCGGGGATGCCTGTTCAATGAACTCCAATCGCTTGGCCAAATCCCCCGCCGCCGCCCGGAAGGCCTCCTGGTCCCCCGGACCCACCACCAACCCCACCTGCTCCACCCCCGCCGCCAACACTTCCTCCAGCAGGATGCGCAGCGCCGTCTTCGGCACGCCGTCCCGTCCCACCAAGGTCTGCAATGGAAGGGTCCGCTGGCTCTTGCCCGCGGCCGTGATGATGGCTTTGCGGATGTCCATGAAATGCCGCGCCCGGCGGCGAGCGCACCCTCACAAATCCACACCGCCCCGTCAATGCCGCGGAAACCGCCGGGGCGCACCGGGACAACTCCCCGGCGCAATCCTCCGCCCGGAGGCCGCCCCAACACACCGGATGGGTGGCCGCGCCGCGGGAATGAATCGACAACCGGTTCCGGCGGCGTTTAGGTTGCCGGCCAGGCATTGACCCTGTTTCTTCTGTTCCCGTGAATCCTGCATCCCGAGAGATCCAAATCGGCATTGTCGGCCTTGGTTTCATGGCCGCCACGCACATTCGCGCCCTGCGCCACGTGCCCGGGGCCCGCATCACCGCCCTCTGCAACCCCAGCGGCCGCCACCTCGACGGCGACTTCAGCAACGTGGCCGGGAACGTGGGAGCCAAGGATGCCGTGAAACTGGACATGGCCGGCGTGCGGGCCACCCGGGACTTCAACGAACTGCTGCAGGACGAGCGCCTGGACGCCATCGACATCTGCGCGCCGACCAAGGCCCACGCGGACCTGGCCATCGCCGCGCTGGCTGCGGGCAAGCAGGTGCTCTGCGAGAAGCCGCTGGCCCGGGACCCGGCCACCGCGCGGCGCATCGTGGAGGCGGCGCGCGGCGCGCGCGGGTTCCTGATGCCGGCCATGTGCCTGCGCTTCTGGCCCGAATGGGCCTGGGTCAGGGCCGCCATCGCCGACCAGCGCTTCGGCCGCGTGCTGGCCGCCCGCTTCCGCCGCGTCGCGGAACCCCCCGGCTGGGGGAAGAACACCTTCTTCAACGGGGCGGAATCCGGCGGCGCCCTCTTCGACCTGCACATCCACGACACCGACTTCGTCCAGGCCTGCTTCGGCAAGCCCACCCGGGTCTTCGCCACCGGCTACCAGAAGTTCAGCGGGGCCATCGACCATGTCGTCACCCAATACGAGGTCGCCTCCGGCGCCATCGTGCACGCCGAGGGTGGCTGGGCCATGACGCCCGGGTTCGGCTTCAACATGAGCTACACGGTCAACTTCGAGCGCGCCACGGCCGACTACGACAGCAGCCGCGGCGCCGAGGCGCTCCGCCTCAGCGAGGAAGGCCAACCCGCCCGCACCGTCCCCATGACCGGCGACGTCCCCGACGGCTACGTCGGCGAACTGCGGCACTTCGTGGACTGCATCCGCACCCACCGCCCCCCCACCGTCGTCACGGCTGAGGATGGCCTCGCCTCCGTCACCCTCTGCGCCGCCGAGGAACAATCCATCCAGACCCGCCAGCCCGTCACCCTCTGACTCACTCACTCGTTCACTCCTTAACCCACTAACTCCCATGCCTCTCCTCCCCCTCCTGGCCGCCGCCGCCCTCGCGCTGTCCATTCAGGCCACGGCCGCCGACGCCCCCAAGACCCCCAAGGCCGGCGACAAAGCCCCGCTGGTCAGCGGCACCGACCAGGATGGCAAGGACTGGAAACTGGCCGACCGGATCGGCAAGCAGGCGGTGCTCCTGTATTTCTATCCCAAGGACGAAACCCCGGGGTGCACCAAGCAGGCCTGCGGCCTGCGGGATCGCATGGAGGAACTGAAGAAGGACAAGGTGGAGGTGGTGGGGGTCAGCTTTGACACCGCCGAGAGCCACCGGAAGTTCATCGCCAAGCACCAGCTCAACTTCACGCTGCTGGCCGACACGGACGGCAGGATCGCCGACGCCTTCGGCGTTCGCCGCGAGGGCGGCCGCAACATCGCCCGCCGCGCCAGCTTCCTCATCGGGACGGACGGCGTCATCGCGCACGTGACCGACGTCCCCAGCGCCGATACCCACCTGGCCGAGATGAAGGCTGCCGTGGCAAAGCTGAAGAAGTAGGGGATGGGGTAAATCCGAAGCTCAAAACCCGAAATCCGAAGGAAGCTCGAAGTCCGAAGATTGCCAGCCGGCGACCTTCCGAGATTCGGAATACCTTCGGATTTCGAGCTTGGATTCGGCCCAGCCTCACTCGAGGCCGAGCAGGCGCCGGCCCTCGGGGGTGATCATGGACTGGTGCCAGGGCGGGTCCCAGACGATCTCCACGGTGGCCTCCTCCACCCCGTCGAGCAGCAGCAACTTCTGCTGGGCATCCCCCGCGATGGCAGGACCCATGCCGCAACCCGGGGCGGTGAGGGTCATCCGCACCTCCACGCGGGCCTGCCGGCTGGGCAGCGGCTTCACCTGGATGTCATACACCAGGCCGAGATCCACGATGTTGACCGGGATCTCCGGGTCGTAGCAGGTCCGCAGCACCTCCCGGACGCGGGGCTCATCGATGGGACCGCCGGCGGCGGGTGCCGGGGGAGCGTCGGGTTCGGGCGTCAACCCGAGCGCATCCGCGTCCTGGCTGGCCAGGCGGAACAACCCCTGCGGCGTGCGCAGGGTGTAGCTGCCGCCGAGGGTCTGGGTGATGTCCACCTCCGTGCCCTGCGGCAAGGTCACCGTGGTGCCGTGCGGAATCTGGACCGCGGCGCAATCGCGCCGGAGCAGGATGGTTGCGGACATGGCAATGGGGGAATCCGCCGCGACCGTCAGAGCTTCTTGATGCTGACGTTGCGGAAGGACACGGGGTCGCTGTGGCCGGCGAACCCGAAATGGCCGCGGGTGCGGTCCTTGCCAGCGTGGGGCTTGCCGCCCATGTATTGGGTGACCTTGGCCAGGTCGGTGTCGAGGATCACCGTGCCGTTGAGTTCGACCCGGATGGTGGAACCCTTCACGGTGACCTCCTGGAAGTTCCATTCCCCGATGGCGTGCTGGTAGCCGGTGTGGGCGGCGGCCATGCCGTAGGCGGAGCCGTGGGCCTGGCGGGGATCGATCTTGCCGTAGTTCTCGGCCAGCACCTGCAGTTCGCACATGCCGGAGTAGGCGGTGTCAGTGGCGCCCTTGGGATCGTTCGGGTAACGGATGGCCAGGCCGTTGTTGCCGCGGGAGGGCACCTTGAACTCGAGGCGGGCGACGAAGTCCCCGTATTCCTCCTGGGTGAAGATGGTGCCGCCCTTGCCCGGCTTGCAGACGACGGTGCCGTCCTTCACCTCGTAGTTCTGGATGGCGCCGGACCAGCCCTCGAAATCGCGGCCGTTGTGGACGGACTGGAAGCCCTCGTTGCCCTTGGCGGACAGGATGCGATTGGCCTCCTCGGGCCCGATCTCGCGCAGGTAAACGTTGCGCCAGCGGATTTCGCCGCCATGGGTCTGGAGCTGGATGGGACCCTTGGCCGGGACGGGCAGCTTGCGATCGTAGTAGTTCTCCAGGAGAGCATGGTCGACGACCATCTTGCCGTTGAGCCAGATGCTGACGCGCGAGCCGACCATGAGGATGCGGAAGCTGTTCCATTCGCCGAAGGCCTTGTCGGCCAGCACGAGGGGATCCTTGCCGGGCTTGCCCGGGCTGTTGTTCCAGAGCCCGCCGGACCCCTTGTCCGCCCCCAGCTTGAACTTCTCCTTCTCGGTGTAATCCCAGATTTGCACCTGGGGCACCCCGCGCAGGTAAATGCCGCTGTCCGCCTTGGCCACCGTCTTGTAGTCGACCAGCAACTCGAAGTCGCCGTAGTCCTTCTCGGTGGTGGCGTACTTGCCGTTCCCGTCGTTGACCAGTTCCTCGCCCGCGGCCTTCCAGTGCTTCTTCATGTCCGCGGTCCATTCCGCGTTCTTCTTCGCCCGTTCCGCCTCCGGCAGCGCCAGCCACTTGCGGTGGTCATAGGTGTCGCCGCCGCGCCATCCGGAGAGGTCCTGGCCGTTATAGAGGGCAACGAACCCCGGGGGCGGGGCCGCCGCCGCGCCGGTGACGACGGCCAGGGGGAGAGCCAGGGTGAGCAGGCGGAACAAGGGCGTGAGCTTCATAAATGTGGTGCTGATGGACGGGGCTGGATAACACGGTGTTCACCGCGCGCGCAACAAACTTTGCCTCCCCCAACCCGCCCGCGCCCTGACTCCCTCGCCCGCTAACTTCCCGCCGGTTGCAGGATGCCCTCGAGTTTTTTCCGGAGCTCGCCGAGTTCACGGGACTTGAAGGACTGCTTGGTCTTCTCCAGGACGGCGATGGTTTCCTGGAGGGCCTTGAGGAGGGCAGCCTGCTGGAGCGAACCGCCGGGGCCCTCACGCCGCGCCATGGCCTCGGTGAAGAGTTTCAGGTCGAGCAGGGCGGAGAGCAGGTGGCGCAGGGTCAGGTTCAGGTAGGCCTCGGTCGGGCCGGCTGCGGACTCGCCGGTGTCCTCGCGCAGCACGGACTCGATGCGGGCCAGGTCCTGCACCCAGAGTTCGAGGCGTTCCCGGCTGGAGTTGACCGCCTGGGCGGCGCGGTGGCGCGCGATGGCCTGGTCGGCCAGGGCCACCAGTTCGTCGGGATCGCAGGGCTTGACGAGGTAGCCCGCCACCTGCAACTGCACGGATTGCACGGCCGACTGCATCGAGGGATGGCCGGTCAGGAGGATGACGCGGATGCCCCCGGGCAGGGCGCGCAACTGTCGGATGAACTCCAACTGGGCATTGCCGGGCATCTGGATGTCGGCCACCACCAGGTCAAAGGGCCCCTGCTGCAGCAGGCCCACCGCCTCGGCCGCCCCCGCCGCCGTCTCGCACTCGAAGCCCTGCTGACGCAGGAAGGCGCGGGTGGCCATCCGGAAGGCGGCATCGTCGTCCGCCAGCAGGATGCGGCCGCGCGAAGGGGGAATCTCACTCATGCACAACCCGGATATCCTACCGGGCAGGCGGGGCCGCGTCAGCTGGAAAACCGCGCGGCGGAATCACTCCGCCGGGCACTCCACCGGCACCAGCCGGAAAAAGCGCCGCACCAGGTTGGTGCCCTCGGCATCAATGTGACGGGCCATGCCGTCAGCCACGCGGTTGGTGCAAATGATTTCCCAGTCCAGCAGGTTGGTGGTCGCTTCCACGCGAAAACACCCGTTGGTGATGGGCGATCCGGCATGAAAGAGACCCCCGGGCAGGGGGGCCAGCCACGGCGGCGGGGTGTCGTTGTCCACGATGAACGCCGCGGCCTGCGCCGGGCGGCCCAAGGCATAGGGGCGATCGGCGGCATCCAGCGGCAACGGCGGCAACTGCAACCGCAACACCACCGTCTCCAAGCGCTCCGCCAGCGTGTCTTCCAGGGGCATGACCCGGAACTCGGCGGCGCGTCGCCCGGCCGGAATGGTGATCAACCCGGGCAGCGTTTCGTAGTCCACCCCGTTGGAGGCGGTGCCCCCGATGCCGTAATACACCCGCAGGCTCTCGTTGGTCGGGCCCGAACGGCGCACCACAAACGTGGCCGTGTTCGTGCCGACGTTGTTCGTGCGCCACCATTCGTGGTTCACCCCGATGACGGTGTTCGAGGTCCACCAGGCCAACCCCTCGCCGGCATGGGAGTCGCTGGCCAGGATGGTCACCATGACGGCGTCGTTGGTGGGCGGCGGCGGGAGACTGTTGGTGCCGGCGTAAACCCGGACACCAGGGCTAAGCGCGCTCGCGCCACCGTTGTCCCGCGCCCGGGCGGTCAGGGTGTAGTCACCGGGCGGCACGTTGCTCCACACCAACGACCACAGGTTGGAGGTCGTCCCCCCAACCACCACGGTCTGCTGCCCCTGCCCCAGGCTGAGCTGGTTGGCAAAAAACTCGACCCCCTCCACCCGGCCATCCCAATCGCGCGCATCGGCCAACAGGTTCACCTGGCCGCCCACCGGCACCCGCGTGCCACCCGTGGGTTGAACCAGCGTTACCACCGGGGGCTGGTTGTTGGTGCCCACCGCAATGCGGACCCCGCTGCTCAGCGCGGACGCCCCGCCGTTGTCGGTGGCCCGGGCCGTCAGGGTGTATTCACCCACCGGCACATTGCTCCAGCTCAGGGCCCAGGTGTTGGAACTGACCGTCCCGGCGGCATTGGTCAGGCGCACCCCCTGACCCAGGCTCTGCTGGTTGGCGAAAAACTCAACTCTGGCCACCGACCCGTCCCAGTCACGGGCATCAGCCGTCAGGGTGATGGAGGAACCGGCCGGGAACCGGCTGCCACCGGACGGCTGCACGAGGTTCACCACCGGCGGCAGGTTGCTGGCCGTGTTGGAATCGTTGTCCGCCAGGTTCACCTGGGCCACCGACGGGGTGCCCACCAGGTAGGGGGTCACCGGCGACAGCATCGGCGAGGGCACCACCCTCACGACGACCGATTCCAAGGGTTCCGGGGTGGCGTCCTCCAGGGGACGGATGCTGATTTCCACCACGCGCTGTCCCTCCGGGATGACCACGGTGTTGGAGATGGCTTGGTAATCCACGCCCGGCATCGCCGTGCCGCTGACCTGCAGCCACACGGTCAAGGCTCCATTGGTGACCCCGCGCAGGATCACCAGTCGGCCAGGGTCCCCGCCCTCGTTCGCGTTGGCGTCCGGGGCTTGGATGGTCACCACGGGCGCAACCAGGTTTGTGTCGCCGCCGACTTGGGCCGGAGCCCGCAGGGTGCCAACGGTGAGCACGGCGACCAGGCAGGCCGACCAGGCAAGGAGACGACGCGAGGGCTTCATAGACGGGGGGAGGTCTTGGCTAGGGTTTTCTGAGGCACTAACCCGTGGCGGATGAGCTGGGCTTCAATGAGGAGAATTATCATAAACAAGCGCTCAGACAATGCTTTTTTCCAAGGGTTTTGCTTAAAACCGGCGGCCGGGGAGAGCGATTCCCGCCATGGCTGCAGCCCCAATCGCCAAGGAGACGGTGCGCGCAGGGGAACATGGTCTGGGCGGGAGGCAACGCATGCTGCCTGACTATGCCAGGCAGGAGCCGGGCGTTACGCGAAATCTCTCCGTTCTTTCCCATCGGCCGGGCCTCCCGCCGCTTTGGGGCTGGCCGCCACGCCCCGGTCGGGTGCAATCTGGCGCACCATGCACCGCCTGCTTCCCCTGGCCCTGTGGCTGTTCATGGCCCTCCCCGCGCAGGCCGCCTTCCGCGCCGGCGCCGCCACGGTCGACATCGCCCCCACCGGCTTCCCCGTGCGCGTGAACGCCATGTTCACGGAGCGCTCGGCCACCCAGGTCGCCGACCCGCTGGAGGCCAAGGCGCTGGCCCTCGATGACGGCACCACCCGCCTGGTCATCTGCGTGGTCGACACCTGCATGATGCCGCGCGACCTCATCGACCGCGCCAAGGCGGCCGCCCGCCAAGCCACCGGGCTGCCCACCGACCGCATGCTGGTGTCCGCCACCCACACGCACTCCGCCCCGTCCGCCATGGGCTGCCTCGGCAGCCGGGTGGACCCCGCCTACGCCGCCCTCCTGCCCGGCCGCATCGCCGCCGCCCTCACCAACGCCCTCGCCCGCCTGCAACCCGCCCGCCTCGGCTGGGCCCAGGTGGACGCCCCCGACCTCACCCATAACCGGCGCTGGATCCGCCGCCCGGACCGCCTCCTCACCGACCCCTTCGGCCAGGCCAACGTCCGCGCCCACATGCATCCCGGCCACCAAAGCCCCGATGCCATCGGCCCCAGCGGACCCGTCGATCCCCAGTTGTCCGTCGTCGCCCTGCAAACGCTCGAGGGCCGGCCCCTCGCCCTCCTGGCCAACTTCTCCATGCACTACTACGGGTCCCCCCTGCTCTCGTCCGATTACTTCGGGCGCTTCGCCCGGCATGTCGCCACGGAACTCCAGGCCCCCGACTCCTTCATCGCCCTCCTCAGCCAGGGCACCAGCGGGGATCTCATGTGGATGGACTACAGCCAGCCCCGCCAGGAAATCGGCTACGACGCCTACGCCCGCACGCTCGCCCGGCGCGCGGCGGCGCTGGTCCGCCAACTGGACTGGCGCAACACCGCGCCGCTGGCCATGGCGGAGTCCACTCTGGATCTGGCCTACCGCGTGCCGGACGAACGTCGCCTCGCCTGGGCGCGCGAGAAGGCGGGCGCCCTCGGGGAAAAACTCCCGCGCACCCAGCCGGAAATCTACGCCCTCGAGGCCCTCGAACTGCATGCCCGCCAGCGCACCGAGCTCAAGCTGCAGGCAGTGCGCATCGGCGATCTGGGCCTCACCGCCCTTCCCAATGAGGTCTTTGCCCTGACCGGCCTCAAGCTGAAACGCCAGAGCCCCTTCCCCGCCACCCTGAACATCGAGTTGGCCAACGGCGCCGAGGGCTACATCCCGCCGCCTGAACAGCACGCGCTCGGCGGTTACACCACCTGGCCCGCCCGCACCGCCGGACTCGAGACCAACGCCGAACCCCGCATCGTCGAGGCCACCCTCGCCCTCCTTGAATCCGTCGCCGGCCGCCCGCGCCGACCCCTTGTGGATCCGCCCTCCCCGCACAGCCAAGCCGTCGTCGCCGCCCGCCCCGCCGCGTTCTGGCGCCTCGAGGACATGTCCGTCCCCGTCGCCCGCGACGCCGCGGGTGGCCACGACGCCCGTTACGAGCCCGGGGTCGCCCTCTACCTCGACGGCATCGCCCAGGGCCGCGCCGTGCATTGCGCCGGCGGGCGTGTCCGCGCCGCCCTGCCCCTCGGCGACCGCTACACGGTCTCGCTCTGGGTCTGGAACGGCCTGCCGCACCAGGCCCGCGCTGTCACCGGCTACTTCCTCTCGCGCGGCCCCGAGGGCGACCGTGCCGCCCCTGGCGAACACCTCGGCATCGGCGGCACGCACCAAGCCGGCCTCGCCGGACGGCTCTTCCTCTTCAACGGCAACCAACGCAACGAGGTCGTGGCCGGGCGATCCCTCCTCGCCCAGCGCGCCTGGCACCATGTCGTGCTCGTGCGCGACGGGCCCCGGGTGCGCGTCCACCTCGACGGCCGGGCCGAGCCGGAGATCGACGCCGCCTTCGTCCACACGGTGCCGGACGGGGAAACCAACCTGTTCCTCGGCGGCCGCAGCGACAGACTCTTCGGCCTCGAGGGCAAGCTCGACGAGGTCGCCGTGTTCACCCGCGCGCTCGCGCCCGCCGAGATCACGCAACTCCATGCGTCGGCCGGCCTGCCCGCCCCGGCCGTCACCAACGCCACGGCGCCCGCGGCCGCCACCGTGCCGGCCGCGCCGGATTTCCCGCCGTTGTCACCGCAGGACGCGCTGCAGCAAATCCGCGTGCGCGAGGGTTACACGGTGGAACTGGCGGCCAGCGAACCGCTGGTGCTCGACCCGGTGGCCATCGATTGGTCGGCGGACGGACGGTTGTGGGTGGTGGAGATGGCCGACTACCCCCTGGGCATGGACGGCGCCGGGAAACCCGGCGGCCGGGTGCGCGTGCTGGA
>JBJOEZ010000014.1:0-76701 GCA_046048995.1 Verrucomicrobiota bacterium
TCGCCTCTCCTGTCCGCGCATCCTTCCGATGAACTGAGGTGTGTGAACTTTTCGCACTGGTCGCCACCACCGAGTCGGTGTTCCATTACGCCTTCGACCCGTTGTGCAGCGGCATGGCCGGCCTCGCCTGCCTGGCACCTGCTGACGGTCAACGGACCTTATGCCACACGCCTTCCTCTCCGCCCTGTTGCTGGCCCCAGGGTTGCTCCTGACCCCGCCGCTTGGGGGGGCGGAGCGGCCGGACCCGCCGGTCAGCGTGACCGTGCTCGGCCGCACCAACACGGCCGCCGGACCCGCGGTGACGCTGGCTCTCACCAATCTCACGGAAACCGCCTGCTCCTACCGGTATCTGGCGCTCGAACCCACGGCCGGCGGCTGGAGCGACGCCCGCACACAACCGGCGGGCGCAGGCAGCGCCCATCACCTCGCGGGCGGCGCAGCCACCCACCTGACCCTGCGCCCACCCCGCGGCTTTTCCCAGTGGCGCATGCAATTCTGGGTCACCCCCCGCGGCGGCAGGGAAACCACCCTGCGAACCCCCACGCTCACGTTGGAATCCAACGCCCCCGGTCGGCCTTAGCCGTCGGGTTTCGGGAACGCCGATTTCGGGCCTCCCTTCCCCCCCGCACTTGCTTCAGCCCGCAGTTCCCGACACCCTCCTCCCATGGTCTTCCTCCGCTACTTCCTCTACGTGCTGGGTGCGGCTTTGTTGTCGGCGCTGGTGGGCGGCGGGTTATGCGGCGGCGGTCGGAGCCATCTGGGGGATCTTCATTGGGGCGGGCGTAATGGGCTTCTGCCTGGGCTTGGTCACGCTGGTCCAAGTGGCCCGCACCCTGGCCCGCCGCAAGGGCGGAGAGCAGGAACGCGCGGACTGAGCGGACCGCCATGAGGGACCCGGGGGAGAAGCACAACCGGTTGCGGGTGCTGTTCGTCTGCGCCTTCAACCAGTGGCGCAGCCCCACGGCGGAGCATCTTTACCGCAACGACCCCCGCCTCGAGGTGCGCTCGGCCGGGGTGCGCTCCGGGGCGCGGCGGCGCCTGTCCAGCAAGGACCTCGAATGGGCTGAGGTGGTGTTTGTCATGGACCGGGAACAGCGCCGCAGCATCCACGACCAGTTTGCGGGGCAGGATCTCCCGGACATCCGGGTGCTCGAGATCACCGAGGACTGGCCCTACATGGATCCCCGGTTGCAGGAGGCGCTGGTGCTCGCCATCGAGTCCGAACTGGCTCAACTCCTGCCCAAGGCCGCGGACGGCTTCTGACGGCCCGGCGGCAACGCGAACCGTCCACACCCTCTGCCTCTGCCCAGCGAGGGGAGAGGTTGAAAATGCCGCGGACCGCGCATCCTCCCGCTCAACGCAGCTGCGCCGCCAAGGTCGCCCCCAGTGGCGCCGCGTCCCCCACCCCGCCAACCACCTCGCCCCGCCGCGGTTGGCCGCCCAGGAACGACACCGCCCGCAGCCGCAGTCGATCCTCCTCGCACTCCGCCAGGCCGGCCACCGGCACGGCGCACCCCCCGCCCATGGCGGCCAGGAACGACCGCTCGGCCGTCACGCAGTTCCAGGTGGGGACATGGTTCAGGACCGCGCAGAGGGCATCGATGGCGGGGTCATTCTGCCGGGTTTCCAGGCCGATGGCCCCCTGCCCCACGCAGGGGAGCATTTCGCCGAACGACAGGTGGCTGGCTCCCAGGCCCTCGGGCACGTCCGGCCCCACGACCAGCCCGCCGGGCGTCCAGTGGACGCCCAATCGCTCGAGCCCGGCGGCGGCCAGGAGAATGGCGTCCAGTTCCAGTTGATCCACCAGCTTGCGCAGGCGGGTGCCGACGTTCCCGCGCAGGGGCACGATGTTCAGATCCGGGCGCAGGGCGCGGGCCTGGGCGGCACGCCGGGCGCTGCTGGTGCCCACCGTGGCTCCATGGGGGAGGCCTTGGATGGACATCGACGGCTTGAACCCGCGCCGATCCGGACGCACCGGCCGGGCCAGGTCCTGCACGCCGGCCATCCACTCCGCGTGGCGGAAGACCAGCACGTCGCGCACGTCGGCCCGGGGCAGGACAGCACCCAGCTTGAGGCCGGGCGGCAGCTCGGTGGGGAGATCCTTCAGGCTGTGCACGGCGAGGTCCGCCTCGCCGGCCAGCATCGCGGTCTCCAGTTCCTTGGTGAAGAGCCCCTTCGGCAGATCGCCGCTGGTGAGCGAGGCGGTCTGCAGCTTGTCCCCCGTGGTCTTGATCACGCGCAACTCGCAGGCGCGCCCGGGCAAAGCCGCCTGGCAGAGGGCCAGCACGGTGTTGGCCTGGGCCAGGGCGAGGGCGCTGCCGCGGGTGGCGATGCGGACGGGGGTGATGGGGGAGGCGGGCATCAGGTGGATTCGTGGCCGAAGGCCGGCCGGGGGCCGGGGGAAGCCCCGGGTTCGCCCGGGCGCCGCTCGGCCAGCAGCGCCGCCGCGCGCTCGCGCACGATGGCCTCGCAGCGGGCCAGTTCCTCACGGCGCGACTTGAGGGCGTCGTTGGCGATGGCCTGCAGGTCGTCGACGTTGTAGAGGTAGACCCCGTCGAGGAAGTTCACCTCCGGATCGATGTCCCGCGGCACGGCAATGTCGATGAGCAACAGCGGCGCCTGGCCGCGGCGGGCCATGAGGGGCTCGAGTTTGGGCCGATCGAGGACATAGTGCGGCGCACTCGTGCTGCTGATGACGATGTCCACCTGGCGGAAGGGTTCCTCCCACTGGTCGAAATGAATGGCCCGGCCGCCGAGCTCGGCGGCCAGCGCCTCGGCGCGATCATAGGAGCGGTTGGAGACCAGGATGCTGTGGGCGCCGCGGCTGAGCAGGGCGCGCGCGGCCTTCTCGCTGGTGTCCCCCGCCCCGATGACCATGACCTGGCGGTCGGCCAGGGAATTGAAGATGCGTTCAGCCAGTTCCACGGCGGCGGCCGCCACCGAGGTGGGGCCGCGCTGGATGTTGGTGTCCGTGCGCAGGTGCTTGGCCACCTGGAAGGCGCGCTGGAAGGCCTTGTTCAGGCGGGGACCCGTGTGGCGCTGCTGCAGGGCCAGGTCGTAGGCCTGCTTGAGTTGGCCGAGAATCTCCGTCTCGCCCAGCACCATGGAATCCAGCCCCGCCGCCACCTGGAACAGGTGCTCCACGCTCTGCGGTTCCCCCAGTTGGTAAAGCTCGTCCCCCAGGGGCTCGGTGAACCCGTGCCAGTCGCGCAGGAACCCGATCAACTCGGGGAACGCCTCGCGCGGCCCGCGCGCCGTTGCGACATAGAGTTCCACCCGGTTGCAGGTCGAGAGGATGACCGCCTCGTCCGCCAGGCCGGACGCGCGCAGGCGCTCCAACGCCTCGGGCAGGCGGCCCTCGGCAAAGGCGAACCGCTCGCGCAGGGTGACCGGCGCGGTGTGGTGGCTAAGGCCGAGGCAGAGGATGGGCATCAGCGGGCGGGAAGTTCCGTGCGCGCCGCCACGGGCGTGGCCCGGTGGAGGTCGGACAGGAGGTAGACCCCCCAGAAGGTCAGCATGAGGAAGGCAAAGCTGCAGATCACCCCCAGCGCCAGCCGCCGCCCGCGCTGGGCAAACCGCCAGCGCGCGACCAGGATGCCCAGATAAAGCGTCCAGATGATGACCGAATACCAGGCCAGCACGTCCGTGGTGAAGACGGCGTCCCGGGTCTGCTTCAGGTAAATCCCGCTGACCACCAGGCCGAGGGTCAGCAGGACAACCCCGACGGCGAGCAGGCGGGTGATGACCAGTTCCAGGCGCTGGATGGGCGGAAGAAGCGAGAGCGCCGCGCGCAGCTTGTGCATCTTGAGGTTGCGGTCCTGGGTCAGATACATGAGACCGGCCACAGCCGCCACGCCGAAGGCCCCGAAGGCGAGCAGGATGAGCGCCTTGTGCAGGCTGGACCACCCCCCGGTGAACGTCGGCCGCGCCGCCTGCACATCGAGCGCCGGCATCAGGGCGAAAACCCCGACGCTGAACAGGAGCGGGGCCAGGAACGCCCCGAGGAACCGCAGCCGGCTCCACCACCCCACCACCGCATGCGTGGCCACCAGCGTCCACATGATGAACGCCGTCGCCTCATACAGGTTGTTGATGGGGCAGCGGTCCAGCGAGAACCCCCGCTTGAACATCGCCACCGTGTGGAACACCCCCCCCAACAGGAGAATCGCGTAGCTCAGGTGATTGTCCCGCCGGAACCCGCTCCGGCCCAGGAAGACCGCCTGCAGCGCACCCAGGCCGTAGCACACCACGGCCAGCAGGAACCAGTTGCGGTCGGATAAATGCACGACCATAGGGTAGACAGGGCAGGCAGGCGCGGGAAGGCGAATTGTGGAAGGAACCGCCCGCGCCTCAAGGTGCGGGCGGCGGCAACGAGCGCTGGACGGCCGCGGCGGCCTGGGCAGGGGTCAGCCCGGAGCAGTCCATCCCGGCGGCGATGGCGCCCGAGGCATAGGCCGCGGCGGGCGAGGTGCCGTTCACGCGCCAGGCCTGGCCGTTGAAGTTCACCGTGGCGGTGCCAGGGGCCATCACGTCGATGAAGTTGCCCCGGTTGGCGTAGGGCGCGAGTTGCCCCGGCGCGACCCCGGCGGTGACCGCCATGACCTCCGGATAGGCGGCGGGAAAGGTCGGGGTGGTCACCGGGCTGTTGCCGGCCGAGCCGACAAAGATGCGCCCGCTGGCCCGGCCCTGCCGGATGACCTCGTGCAGGTAGGGCGTGTCGCCGTCGGTTCCCAGGCTCAGGTTGATCACCTGCGCCCCGCGCTGCATGGCCCGGTAAATGCCCTCGGCCACCTCATAGGTGGTCGTGGTGGCGTTCGGGCCATAGACATCGACCGGCAGAATCCGCAGGCGCGACCCCCCCGAGCAATCCGTGAATCGCGAGGCGGCCGACAGCAGGGCATCGCGCATCGAGGTGGCATGCGTGGGCCGATCCGTGGGCACCCCGACCTCGCCCGCCACCGAGATGCCGTCGAGCAGGAACTGGTCGAGCGGCCCGCCCTGCCGCTGGATGGCGGTGTCAATCAGGCCCACAATGACGGCCTCACCCTCCTTCACCGGCTGCAGCTTCAGGTTGGGCGTCGCCGCCGCGTTGGCGCCGTCCGGAACCGGCAGCCCGGTCACGGGATAATTCGGGTCCGTGGACGCCACATCCGGGTTGTCGCGCAGGGCGTCACGGGCCGCCTTGGCGGCGTCCTCGCTCTCAAACTTCAACCGCGCGGAGTTCAGCCCATCGGACTTGGCCACCACTTTGGCCCCCAGGGCCTTGGCGAGTTCTTCCGCGCTCTTGCCCGCCTTCATCGTCACGATCAGTTCGTCCGGGATGGCCTTGGCCTTGGGCGCGGGGCGGATCAACTGCGTGGCGTCGCGTTCCTTCGTGCGGAAGACGAGCAGGCGGGGCGGACCGCCGTTGGTGCCGGGCAGCAAAACCCGGCCCAGGTTGCCCAGCAGCAGGTCCAGCGCGCGGTCCTGGCTGCGGTCCTTGAACTTGGTCGACACCGCCCGCTCGGTGCCCGGCTGCAGGTAGATCTGCCACCCCGTGTTCTCGGAAATCGTCTCCAGCGTCCGCCGCAGGTCCCAGGACCGGATGTCCGCGTCGACGGAATTGGTGCCCTTGCGCCAGGTGAGGTGCTCGGCCGCGGGCAGGGCCCCGGCCAGACCCCACACGGCCACCGCCACGGCGAGGGCCGCGCGGCACCGGGCAAGGAACGGGACCGGCTTCATGCGCCCGGCAGTATACCAGCTTGGCCGGATCCGGCTAGGGAAAGCTTCAGCCGACGGACCAACAACCTCAGCGGACTCACGTCCGCTGCCACCACCCCGTAGCCGCCGGCGTAAGCCGGCGGAACAACCTCAGCGGACTTACGTCCGCTGCTACCACCCCGTAGCCGCCGGCGTGAGCCGGCGGAACAACCTCAGCGGACTCACGTCCGCTGCTACGACCCCAACTCCGCGCTTGCCAAGCCCGTCCAATTTGAGACTGTATCCGCCCCGCTTGTTCGGGTCTGCGCGGTTAGCTCAGTGGTAGAGCACTTCCTTGACACGGAAGGGGTCAGAGGTTCGAACCCTCTATCGCGCACCATCCTCTCCCAGGGTTGGTAGCTCAGCGGTAGAGCAGCGGCCTTTTAAGCCGTTGGTCCTGGGTTCAAATCCCAGCCAACCCACCACCTCTTCGGCCGGCGTGGTTCTCGTGCACGGCCCTGTCCGCTACCCCCGCACCGGACGCAGCCCGAATACCTCCACCGCCACCCCGGGCGAGAACAACGCGTGGTCCGGCGGACGGCCCGGCGCGGGAAAACCGGCCAGCGGGAGCAACCGGTCATCCCACCGGCTCACCACCGCCTCGCGCAACGGATACGGCGGATGACTGACCGCCCCGCGCCAGAGCTTCCCCTGCCCCGCCGCATACAGGCGGTAACGCTCGACCAGGAAGTGCTCCAGCGACCCCGGCGCCGCAGCCGGTTGGACCGCCCCCGGCGCGTACTCATAGGCCGAACCGCCCACCGCCTCCGGCAGCCCGGACCGGACCGAACAGTAGCGGATGGTTCCATCCGAGCCGCGCACGGCCGACATGGCGGCCTTGAAGTAGGGCAGGTGAAAGAACCGCCGGGCCAGCATCACCGCCAACTGGCGGCCGGCATCGAGCGAATAAAACCACACGCCCGGAATGCCGGCGGCATCGTGGACATAGGTCCGCAGGTTCAACTCCGGGAAGGCGGAGATCCCAGGCACGGCGGGGAGGAACCGGGGCCGCACCCCGGCCATGAAAAACGGGACCACGCCCAGGTAGGCCTGCCCGGCAAACGTATCGACGAACAGCCCCGGCGGCAGCGTGGCCTGGACCGCCGCCGCCGGGCAGGTCCAGTGGAGGAAGAGCAAGTCCTGCCATCGCTGGCGCATGACCGGCGCCCCCGGCGGACGCATGCACGCCGCCATCCGCTGCTCCAGCGTGGGAGGGGTCGGGGTGGTCATGACATCTGGCGAGCGGGTGGGAACCGGACCACGGCCAATCCCGTAAGCCACGGCGACACCCATGTGGCCGCTCCTTTAGCATGGGTGCCCCCACCAACCAAACGCATTCGGGCGAAACAGCCGGGCCAAGGTCCGCCTCGTCCAACCCCCGCGCGCGTCGGCAGTTGCAGTCGCCGCGGCCACCCCCATGATTCCCCGCATGACCCTGTCGTCGCAGCGGGACGTGGATATTCTCATTGTGGGCGCCGGCCTCGCCGGCCTAACCGCGGCCGCGGAACTGCAGCGGGCCGGCCGCCAGGTGCTGCTGCTCGACAAGGGCCGCGGCGTCGGCGGGCGCCTGGCCACCCGCCGCATCGACGGCGCCACCTTCGACCATGGCGCCCAGTTCATCACGGTGCGCGACCCGCGTTTCCAGGCGGCCCTCGACCGTTGGCAACAGGCCGGCGCCATCGTGGAATGGTGCCGCGGCTTCCGCACCGAAGCCGATGGGCACCCACGCTACCGCGGCCAGCCGGGCATGAGTGCGCTGCCCAAGCTCCTGGCCAAGGGCCTCGACATCCACACCGAAAAACAGGTCGCCGCCATCCGCCCCGCCGGACCACGGTGGACGGTGGAAATCGCCGCCGGGGAACACTACTCCGCCCGCGCCCTGATCCTCACCCCGCCGGTCCCGCAGACACTCGCCCTCCTCGACGCCGGCCAGGTGCCGCTCGCGGCGGGGGACCGGTCCCGCCTGGCCGCGCTCCAATACGAACGTTGCCTCGCCGCCATGGCCGTGCTCGACGGACCGTCGCGCGTGCCGCCGCCCGGCGGGTTTGCCCCCGAGTCAGGCCCCATCGCCTGGATCGCGGACAACCAGCAGAAGGGCGTCTCCGCCCAACCCGCGGTGACCGTCCACGCCACGCACGCCTTCAGCCTGGAACATTGGGACCGCGATCGGCAGGAGGCCGGGCGCCTCCTGCTGGACGCCGCCGCGCCGTGGCTGGGCGCCAACATCGTGAGCCACCAGACGCACGGCTGGCGTTACAGCAAACCGCTGCAGGTGGACCCGGAACCCTGCGCCATCCTCGGCCGCACACCGCCGCTGGTGCTGGCCGGGGATGTCTTTGGCGGCCCACGCGTCGAGGGGGCCGCCCTGTCCGGTTGGGCGGCCGCCGCCGCCATCCTGTCATGCGCGGGGTGAAGAAGTCCGACTTGCCGCAGAAAACGTGCGTCGCCTGCGGGCGCCCGTTTGCCTGGCGGAAGAAGTGGGCCCGGGACTGGGACCAGGTGAAGTACTGCAGCGACGCCTGCCGCAGCGGGCGTCGGGGCAAACCGGCATGAAAGCCGCCGCCACCAGCCTGCGCATCGCCGGGATCGATCTCGCCTGGGGCGAACGGAACCCGGACGGGGTCTGTGTCCTCGAGGTCAACCGCCGCCGCGCCCGCGTGGTCACGACGGCCTTGACCCGGGGCGACGCCGACCTGCTCGGGTTCCTCGCCGCACAGGTGGGCGACGGCCCCGCCTTCCTCGCCATGGACGCCCCCGTGGTGTGCCCGAACCGCACCGGGGCACGCCCGGTGGATCGGCTTTGCCATGTCCATTTCGGGAAGTTCAAGGCGGGCGCCTACCCGGCCAACCTTGGCGTGTGCGCGCGTCCGCCCCGGATCGCCCGGCACCTGATGGAACGCAACTTCACCCTCGGCTGGGACTGGCGGAGTCCGCGCACGCTGGCGGAGGTGTATCCACATCCGGCCATGGTGCGGCTGTTTGGACTGGAGGAACGCATCCCCTACAAGCGCGGTCCCGTGCCGGCGCGCCGGGCGGCCTTCCGGCGCCTGCAGCGCGAGCTGCGCCGCTGCCTCGCGCGGGACTTCCCCCGACTGGAACTGGATGCGGGCACGGACGCGCTGCTTGGGCGACCGTGGACGAAGGATGTGGAGGACCAGACCGACGGGTTGTTCTGCGCCCTGATTGGCTACTGGCACTGGCTGCATCGGGGTCGGCGCACCCAGGTGCTGGGCGATCGGGAGACGGGATTCATCCTGGTGCCGGAACCCGGCTGAGGAGCCAGGCCTTTTGCCCCTCGCCCGCACCAGACCGGCGGCTTGCGCGGCGGCGCCTCGTCGTGTTACTGCAGGCGCACTCCTGCTTATGACCCTGCGCGCTTCTCTTGCCTGCCTCGCCTTGTTGGTCGCCGCATCGCCCGCCTCCGCCGCCCCCACCCCGCGCCCAAACGTCGTCCTCGTCATGACGGACGACCAGGGCTGGGGCGACACCGGCTACAACGGGCATCCCGAGCTGAAGACCCCCAACCTCGACCGCCTCGCCGCCAGCGGCCTGCGCCTCGACCGCTTCTACGCCGCCCACTTCAACTGCTCACCCACCCGCGGCAGCGTGCTGACGGGACGCCACCCCGCCCGCTACGGCACCTTCGGGCCCGGGTCGCCCATCCGCGCCCAGGAACTGACCGTGGCCAGGGTCCTGCAGTCGGCCGGCTACCGCACCGGGCACTTCGGCAAATGGCACCTGAACGGGAAAAACGGCGACCGCAACACCACGAGCATGCCCGGCCGCGCCATCCTGGCCAACGACCCGCTCTCCCCGGGGCGGCTCGGCTTCGATGAATGGATCTCCGCCGACAACTACTTCGATCTCAACCCCGTGCTCGGCCGCCAGGGTGTGCCCGAGAAGTTCGAGGGCGACAGCTCGGACATCGTCACCGACGAGGCGCTCAAGTTCATCCGGCGCCAGGCCGGCGCCGGCCGTCCGTTCCTCGCCGTGGTCTGGTTCGGATCCCCCCACGTCCCGCACCTGGCGCTCCCGTCCGACAAGGCCGCCTACCGCGGCCTGCCCGAGGCCGACCAGAACTACTACGGCGAACTCACCGCGGTGGACCGCAGCGTCGGCCGGTTGCGGGATGCCCTGCGCGAGCTGAAGGTGGCCGACAACACCCTGTTCTGGTACTGCAGCGACAACGGCGGCGCGGCCGGCCCCAAGTCCACCGGCAACCTGCGCGGGTCCAAGGGCACGCTCTGGGACGGCGGCCTGCGCGTGCCCGGCCTGGTCGAGTGGCCCGCCCGCATCCCCAAGCCCCTGGCCAGCCAGGTCCCCTGCTCCACCCTCGACATCTACCCGACCGTGCTCGCCGCCGCCGGGGTGACCGCCACCAACCAGATCCAACCCCTCGACGGCACCAACCTGCTCCCCCTCTTCACCGGCGGCATGGAGAAGCGTTCCACCCCCATCCCGTTCTGGGCCGACGTCCGCCGCCGCCAAAGCCACGCCGCCTTCCTCGACTGGCCCTACAAGCTCCACACCAACCCCGGCGCCGCCCGCAACGCCCGGGCCGGCCGCGGCCCGCGCGCCGCCGTTCCGCTCCCGGCCGTTCTCCTCTTCGATCTGGCCAAGGACCCCAAGGAAAGCACGAACCTCGCCGCCCAGGAACCGGAGCAGGTCAAGCGCATGACCGCCGCGCTCGAAGCCTGGCAGGCCTCGGTGGAAAACAGCTTCGCCGGCAAGGATTACCCCCAGGCCCCGCGCCCCTGAACCCGCCTCCCCCCATGAACTTCCTCACCCCGCTGCGGCCCGTCCTGCTCGCCGCCTCGCTCGTCCTGCTCGCCCTCCCCGCCCCGGTCTTCGCCGCCCCCGCGCCAACCCCCGCGCGGCCCAACATCCTGTTCATCTTCTCGGACGACCACTCGCTCCAGAGCATCGGGGCCTACCGCACCTGGTTGTCGGACTTCATCCGCGCCCAGGCCATCACGCCGAACATCGATCGCCTCGCCGCCCAGGGCGCCCTCTTCGAGCGCAGTTTCTGCGGCAACTCCATCTGTTCGCCCAGCCGCGCCACCGTCCTGTCCGGCGTGCACACCCACCGCAACGGGGTCACCCACCTGGGCGGCAGCATCCGGCCCGGGGTCTGGACTTTCCCGCCCGCCCTGCAGGCGGCCGGTTACCAGACGGCCCTCATCGGCAAGTGGCACCTGGGCAACACCCCGGAAGGCTTCGACCACTGGAGCGTGTTGCCCGGGCAGGGCCATTACTGGAAGCCCGTGTTCAAGGGCCCGGACGGCCGCGAGGAAACGGTCGAGGGCTACACCACGGATGTCATCACGGAGAAGGCCCTGGCCTGGCTGCGGGACCGGGACAAGGCGCGTCCGTTCCTCCTGCTCGCCCACCACAAGGCCCCGCATCGCCCGTGGAATCCGGCCGAGCGCCACTACCGGCTGCTGGCGGATGTCACCGTGCCGGAACCGCCGACGCTGTTTGATGACTACGCCGGGCGCACCTCGTCCGCGCGGTCGCAACAGATGGAGATTGGGCGGGACATGACGCTGCCCAGCGACCTGAAGGTGTTGCCCCCGGAGCAGGCGCCGCCCCGGCTCACGCCCGCCCAGGCCGCGGCATGGCGGGCCGCCTTCGGGCCGCGCAACGCCGCCTTCCGCGCGGCCAAGCTCGAGGGCCGCGAGCTCACCCGCTGGAAATACCAGGAATACATGAAGGACTACCTCCGTTGCGTGAAGGCGGTCGACGACGGCGTGGGCCGCCTGCTCGACTACCTGCGCGCCGAGGGGCTGGAGACCAACACGGTGGTCATCTACTCGGCCGACCAGAGCTTCTTCAACGGGGAGCACGGCTGGTTCGACAAGCGCTGGATCTACGAGGAATCGCTCACCATGCCCCTCGTGGTCCGCTGGCCCGGGGTGATCCGCGCGGGGACGCGCATCCCCCAGATGGTGCAGAACATCGATTACGCCCCGACCTTCATGGAAATGGCCGGCCTGCACGCGCCGGACTCCGTGCAGGGCCGCTCCCTCGTCCCCCTGCTGCGCGGCGAATCGCCCGCCGACTGGCGGCGCAGCATCTATTACCACTACTACGACCCCGGCCACGCCGTGCAAAAGCACTACGGCATCCGCACCGAACGCCACACGCTGGCCCACTTCTACCCGGTGCAGGAATGGGAGCTCTACGACCTGCAGCAGGACCCGCGGCAACTGCGCAGCCTCCACGCCGACCCCGCCCACGCCGCGGTGCTGGCCGAGCTGAAGGGCGAACTCACCCGCCTGCGCGCCCTCTACCAGGACACCGACGAGCCCAGGCCCGCCCCGGCCGACGCCAGGCCCCGCAACCGCGCCCGCGCCCGGGCGACCGAACCCGCCCCATGAAATCCGCCCTGTTCCTTGCCTTCCTGCTTGTCCCGTGCGTGGCCTCCAGCGCCGCGCCCGGGCCTGCCAGCCCGGCCGCCAACCGCCCCAACATCCTGCTCCTCTATGTCGATGACATGGGCTACGGGGACCTGGGCGCCAACAATCCCGCCTCCAAGATTCCCACGCCGCACCTCGACCGCCTGGCGGCGGAAGGGATGCGCTTCACCGATGCGCACAGTTCGTCCGGCGTCTGCACGCCGTCCCGCTACGCCATGTTGACCGGCCGCCATCACTGGCGGGATTTCCACGGCATCGCCGGGGCCTTCGACGGGCCGGTGTTCAAGAAGGGCCAGCTCACCCTGGCGGGCATGCTGCGCCAGCGCGGCTACGCCACCGCCTGCCTCGGGAAATGGCACCTGGGCATGGACTGGGACGCCATCCGCAAGCCCGGCACGCCCCGCAAGTCGATTGAGCACTCGGACTTCGACTGGACGGTGCGTTTCCCGGGCGGCCCGCTCGACCACGGGTTCGACCATTACTTCGGGGACAACGTGATCAACTTCCCGCCCTACGCCTGGATCCAGGACGACCGGCTGGTGGCGCCCCCGGATGTCACCCTGCGGGAGGTGCCGCTCCAGCCCAAGGAGGGGAGTTGGGAATGCCGCCCCGGGCCGGGCCGGTCGGATTGGGACTTCTACCAGGTGCTGCCCACCCTTACCCGCAAGGGCGTGGAATACATCCGTTCGCGCCGGGGCCAGGCGCAGCCTTTCTTCCTCTACTTCGCCTTTCCCTCCCCCCACGCGCCCATCATCCCGAACGACGCCTTCGACGGGAAATCCAAGGCCGGACCCTACGGGGATTTCGTGGTGCAGACGGACGACGCCTGCGGGCAGATGCTGGCCGCGCTGCGCGAGGCCGGGTTGGCGGACAACACCATCGTGGTGTTCAGCGCGGACAACGGCCCCGAGAACTACGCGTACGCACGCGACGAGAAATACGAGCACTGGTCGGCTGCGCCGTTCCGCGGCCTCAAGCGCGACCTCTACGAGGGCGGGCACCATGTCCCCTTCCTGCTCAAGTGGCCCGGCGTGACCAAGGCCGGCGCGGTGTCGGACGCCCTGCTCTCCCAGGTGGACCTCATGGCCACGTTCGCGGCGCTGGTGCAATTCGACCTGCCCCGGCAGTCCGCCGAGGATTCCTTCAACTTCCTGCCCTGGCTGCAGGGCAAGACCGCCGCCCCGCCCCGCACCACCCTCATCCACAACACCAACGCCAAGCACTACGCCATCCGCGACGGCCAGTGGCTGCTGGTTGATGCCCCGTCCGGCCACACCTCGCGCCAGCCTCCCGCCGCCTGGGTGAAGAAGCACCGGCAACCGCCGGACGACCCGCAACCCGTCGAGCTCTACAACCTGAAGGACGACCTCGGCCAGCGGCACAACCTCGCCGCGCAACACCCGGACCAGGTCGCCCGCCTCAAGGCGCTGCTCAAGAAGCTCCAGGACCAGGGCCACACCGCCCCCCGCCTCAATTGACCCGCGGAAGGAACGCGTAGCAGCCGACGTCCGTCGGCTGAACCCCATCACCCAACCCGCTCACGCGGGTTGCTACCGTAGCAGCCGACGTCCGTCGGCTGAACCTCATCACCCAACCCGCTCACGCGGGTTGCTACCGTAGCAGCCGACGTCCGTCGGCTGAACCCCATCACCCAACCCGCTCACGCGGGTTGCTACCGTAGCAGCCGACATCCGTCGGCTGAACCTTTCCCCCGCCACCCAGCGGGTTCACGCCCCCTGCCCCACCCCCGCGCGGCGGCCCACACCAGAAGCCCCCCTCATCCCCGGCCGCGCGGCTTGCCCGCGTGCAGCACCCGGAGCGAAAAGCCGCGCCCGTTCTCATACGGCTCCACCCGCGCAGTCACTTCCAGGACCGGATAGCGCACCGAGGCCAGACCATGGCTCCGGTAGGTCGCCGCAAACAGTTCCGTCTCCACCAGCCCCGTCCAGTCCGCCAGGGTCAGGAACTTCATCGGTTCCCCCGTCGCCTGATGATGAATCCGCTGCTCCACCACCAGCCCACACGTGGTCACCTCCCGCCCCACAAACCCGCCCAACTCCCGCACCGGGCAATACGTCTCCCACGCCACGTCCGGAAACAGCTCCAGCGGATGCCCCGTCACCGCAAACCCGAACAGGTCCGTCTCCGCCTCCAGCCGCGCCAGCCGCGTCGGCTCCTCCAACGGCACCCCGGGGAACTGGCCCAGCCCCGGCGGCGGCAACAGCCACCCCTGCGCCGGGTCCGCCCCGCCCGCCCCCGCCTGCGCCAGGTGCTGCGCCTGCCAAAACTGCCGCGTCCGCGCCTCGCCAAACTCATCCATCCCCCCCGCCCGCACCAGGATCTCCAGCTCCGCCCCCGCCGGGACCACCCGGTGATAAAAGTCCGCCAGCGACGCAAACGGACCCTCCCGCCGCGCCGCCACCATCCGTTCCGCCGTCCGACCGGACAATCCCTTGGCCCGCGTGAGCGGAACCCGGATGCGGTTCCCGTGCGGGACAAAGTCCGGCCCGGGCTCGTTGACGGAGGGGGGTAACAACCCCAGGCCAAGCCGGTGACACTCGAGCACGTAGACCAGCGGATGGTAAAAGCCCTTGGCGCTGGTCAGGACGGCGGCCATGAACTCGGCGGGATGATGACGCTTGAGCCACGCCGCCTGGTAGGCCTCCACCCCGTAGGCCGTGCTGTGGGCCTTGTTGAAGGCGTAGCCGTCGAAGCCGGTCACCAGCTGCCAGACCTCGGCAATGCGCCCCTCATCATGGCCGCGCGCGCGCGCGCTGGCCGCAAACTCCCGCCCCATCTCCTCCACCACGTCGCGCCGCCGCTTGACCAACGCCCGGCGCAGCACGTCGGCCCGCCCGCCCGGCAGCCCCGCAAACGCCTCGCAGATCTGCAGGATGTGCTCCTCATACACCACCAGCCCGAACGTGCTGCGCAGGCACGGCTCCAGCGACGGATCCGGATACATCACCGGCTCCATCCCCTGGTAACGACGGGTGAACGAGAGCTTCTTCGACTCATTGGCCGCCCCCGGCCGGATGACCGACACGATGGCAATCAACCCGTCAATCTCCCGCACGTTCGTCATGCGGTTCAGCGCGGTCATGGCCGGGGACTCGATGTGATGCACCGCCCGCGCACCGCCGCCGGCAATCATCCGCCACACCTCCGGGTCATCCCACGGCTCCAGCGCGCCCAGGTCCACCGTCACCCCGCGCCGGGCCAGCGACGCCCGCGCGTCCCGCATCACCGCCAGCCCGCCCTGGGCCAGGATGTCCATCTTCACCAATCCCATCGCCTCCACCGCGTCCATGTCGTAGTGCGTCGTGGCCAGTCCCTTGTTCGACACAAAGGTCGGCGTCAACTCCCGCATCGGCTGGCCCGACAACACCACCCCGCACGGATGCATCTTCGGATACCGCGGAACCCCGTCCAGGAAGGCCGCCGTCTCCAGCGCGGTCCGGTAGGGCTCCTCGTCCAGCGGCAGCCCGCGCGTCTCCGGCCCCGCCCGCAGCAGCTCAATCAACCGCGCCCCCGCCGACGCCCCCGGCTCATCCGGCGTCCACCCGCCCCCGAAGCTCCACGGGAAATGCTCGGTAAACTTGCGCACCTCGCGCTCGGCCACGCCCAGCACCTTGGCCACCTCGGCAAAGGCCGACCGCGCCTGGAAGGTCGAGAACCCGCCCACCATCGCGCACCGCTCCGGCCCGTGCCGCGCAAACAACAACCGCACCACGTCGTCCTTCCGGTCATGCGGGAAATCAATGTCGATGTCCGGCAGCTTGTTCAGCGCCATCCGTTCCGGGTTCAGGAACCGCTTGAAATACAGCTCAAACCGAATCGGGCACACGTCCGAGATCCCCAGGCAATAGCAGACCAGCGAATCGGCCGCGCTCCCCCGCGTGATCCAGTCAATGCCCGCCGCCCGGCATTCCTGCAGCAGCTCCCAGACCAGCAGGAAATAGGCCTCATACCCCACCGCCGCAATGATCCCCAACTCCTCCTCCACCTGCGCCGCATGCCGCGCCGCCCGCGCCCCATACCGGCGCCGCAACCCCTCCCGCACCAGCCGCGCCAAAAACACCCGCGGACTCGTCCCGTCCGGCGGACAAAACTCCGGGAACTGCGGCCGCCCAAACGGAAACTCAAACCGGCACCGGTCCGCAATCTCCCGCCCCGCCCGCAGCCAGCCCGGCTCCGCCCGGCACGCCGCCCCCATCTCCGCCGGCGTCCGGAAATGCCGCCGCCCGCCCGCCCGCTTCCCCGGATGCGCCTGCCCCAGCAGGGTCAGCGTCCGGATGCTCTGCACGATGTCCAGCCGGCCCGCGTCCGCCGCCGTCGCATGCTGCGCCAGCGGCGCCACCACCCGCGGCGCGCCGCCCGCCCGCGCACCCCGCTCCCCCCGATCCCGGGCGGTCGCCAGCCGGTAAAAACGCCCCGGAAACAATTCCCCCAACCGCTCGTCCCCACCCACCGCCACCAACCCCTCGGTCAACCCCTCCAGATCCGCCCGCCGCCACGGCAACCGCTGCCGCGCCGCCACCGAGGACTCGTCCCCCTCCGCCGCCGTCCGCTCCGCCTGCCGCGACAACAGCCGGCACAGGTGATGATAGCCCCGCGCCGATTCCACGTAGAGCAGCAGCGGATCGTCTCCCACCGACAGTTCCACCCCGAAAATCGGGCGCACCCCCGCGTCCCGCGCCGCCGCCGCAAACTCGGCCGCCCCATGCAGGTTCCCCACATCCGTCAACGCCACCGCCGACATCCCATGCTCCCGGGCCAGCCGCACAATCGCCGCCGGCGACAACACCGAGTCCAGGAACGAAAAATGACTGCGCACCCGCAGCGGTACATAGTCCGCCCCCGTGGCAGCCGACGTCCGTCGGCTGTCCCCAGCCTCACCCTCCGCCTTCAGCGGACTCACGTCCGCTGCTACACCCGTGGCAGCCGACGTCCGTCGGCTGTCCCCGGCCCCACCCTCCGCCTTCAGCGGACTTACGTCCGCGGCTACGGGCTCGTACGGGGCCTCGCGCAGCCGGAAATCGTGCCCGCGCAGGATCACCGTCCGCCCGCGCGTCCGACGCAGTTCATCCACCGCAGCCGCCAGTTGCGTGCGCGCGGCGCGGCTCCGGGACGGCCCGTCCAGCTCGAGCTCGGACCGGAAGCGACGGTCGTAGAGGTTGCTCAGCTTGAGCGAGACCAGGCGCAGGCTGACGCGGCGCCGCCAGGCCGCCCGCAGCATCCCGTGCAGCCGCCCGTAGACGTCGGTCTCCAGGTCCGTCGGCTCGGCCAGGCTCTCGCTCACCTGGGCCTCGTCCATGTCGCCGTAGCGGATCCGCACGGTGAGAGTGCGGATGGTGCGGCCTTCCTCGCGGACCTTGGCGAAGAGCTGGTCGGCCATGCGACGCAGGGTGGCGGCGGCGTAGTCCTCGTCGGTGAGATCGGCGGCGAACGTTTCCTGCTGGCTGAAGGTCTTCTGGGGCTCGCGCACGGGCACCAGGGGCCGGTCATCGAGGCCCTGGGCGAAGCGGCGGATGCCCTCGGCCTGGCCGCCGAGGAGGAGCGCCAGCAGGTCGGGGGGGGTGGCGGCCACGTGCCCGATGCGGGCCAGCCCGGCGGCGTCCAGCCGGCGGGAAGCCTGCGGGCCCACCCCGGGCAGCCAGCGGTTGGGCAGCGGATGCAGGAAAGTAACCTCGCGCCCGGGCGGCACGTGGGTGAAGGCGGCCGGCTTGTTCAGCTTGGAGGCAATCTGGCTGACCAGCTTGTTGGTCCCGATGCCCTCGCTCACGGTGATCTTGAGCGACTGGCGGATGGCCGCGCGGACGGCCTCGGCCACGTCCACCGCCGGCCGGCGCACGCCCGTCAGGTCAAAGTAGCCCTCGTCAATCGAGGCAATCTCCACGTCCGGCGTGAAGTCCTGCGCGTAGCTGAACATCCAGCGCGAGAAATGCTCGTACTTGTCGAAGTCGCCGGGCAGGACAATGAGCCTGGGACACAACTTGCGCGCCCGGGCGGTGGGCATGGGGGTGAAGATGCCGAAGCGCCGGGCCTCGTAGGAGGCGGACGCGATGATGCCGCGGCGTTCGCCGCCGACCGCGACGGGCCGGCCGCGCAGGCGCGGGTCGGCCGCCTGTTCCACCGACGCGAAGAATGCGTCGGCATCGAGATGCACGATGGTCCGTCCCATGGGCAGGAGGCGGCCGGGCGCGTGGGGTGGGGTTGGGCGGGAGGGGACGCCTCAGGCCCGGCGGCGGATGAGGGCGACCATGACGCCCTGGATGACGAGCTCGGCGGCGGGGATCAGCTTGGGATAGCGGGGGTTCTCGGCGCGGAGGTGGGGGCGGCCGCGCTCGACCACATAGGTCTTGAGGGTGGACTCGTTGTCGATGAGGGCGGCCACCACATCGCCGGGGCGGGGGGTGAGACCGTGCTCGAGCACGACGAGATCGCCGTCGAGGATGTGGCGCCCGATCATGGAATCGCCGCGCACCTCGAGGGCGAAGGTGCGCGGGGTGGGCTTGATCCCGAGGGTGGCGACGTCCATCGACACGCAGCCCTGCGCCTCCTGCCGGCGATCGTCGGCGAACCCGGCCGGGATGGCGCCATAGATGGGGATGTCCACCACGGGCCGGCGCAGGGCGCCGAGGGGAGAGAGGACCCGCAGGGATCGGGCCCGGCCCTCCCCGCCGGCCAGGACGCCCTTCTGGCGGAGCAGCCGGACATGGGCGGTGACGGCGTTGGGGCTTTTGAACCGGAAATGGTCAGCGATTTCCTGGAAGGTGGGACTGGCGCCAGTGGCCCGCTGGGTTTTCTCAATGAAATCGAGGATTTGGCGCTGCCGGGAGGTCAAGGGACGCATACTGTATAAGTATACAGCACACCCCGCGCCCGGTTGTCAATGGACTTGGCGCGCGGGCCTCCGGCCCGCTTACCGCAGGCGAGGGCTGGTGAGGGACGCCCCGGAGAAAACGAACCTGAATCGAGGTTCGTTCAGGTTAAGCGGGCGGGACACCCGCGCGCCGGGGGCTAGCCGAGGATTTCGCCGGCGGCGCGGATGCCGGAGAGGCAGGCGCCTTCCATGAAGCCCTGCCAGGAATAGAACGAGTCGGTGTGCTCGCCGGCGAAGAACAGGTTGCCGGCCGACTCGGCTTCCAGGCCGCTCATGGTGGTGAACTGGCCGGGCAGGTAGCAGGTGTAGCTGCCGAGGGAGTTGGGGTTGGACGGCCAATGGTCCAGGCGCACCCGGCTCAACCGGCCGCGGTCATCACGCATCGCGGCCGCCTGCGAGCCAGGCCAGACGACGTCCAGGGAGCGCAGGAAGGCCTCGCCTTCCTCCTGCGGGCGGGACGGGTTGAGGGCGGCGCCGCGGCGGCCGCCGGAGTAATCGACCAGGATGGCGCGGCCATTGGGGGCGGGCGCTTCAATGCCCTCGTAGGGGGCGGCGGGGAAGACCACCTGGGCCGCGGGCAGCCCGTGGGTGTAGGCGTTGCCGTCGCTGCCCTCCGGGGCGAACGGAGCCGGGTTCCGCCACGGCGTGCCCTGGAACCCGATGGCCATCTTGGCGTTGGTGCCGTAGCCGAGGTTGGCGATGACGTTCTGCTTGGCCTCGGAGAGGCCGAGGTTGCGGTGCAGGGCCACCGAGCGGCGCAGGACCGTGAACGGGAGGGCCAGCACCACGGCGTCGTGCGCCACGCGCGTGCGGTTGGCGAAGCTGAGCTCAATGCGCCCGTCGGACAGGCGCTGCACGGCCGTCAGGCGGCTGCCGGGCCGGAACGGCCCGCGCAGGCCCGCGGCCACGCCGCGGGCGATGCGGTCGTTGCCCTGCACCACGTAGTAGCGCTCGTCGCTGAACACGCCGAACCACGCCATCTTGGACCGCTTGTCGGCATGGATGAAGTGCAGGAAGTTCAGCGCGCTCTGCTCCTCCAGCTCCCGGCCGTATTCGCCCACGTAGGCCGAGTCGATGGCCTGCTGCAGGATGGGGTCCGCGACAATCCCGGCGGCATTGGCCCCGTTGATGTAATCGCGCAGCGGGGTGTGATCGACCCGGAGATCATCCGGGTTGGTGCTGCCGGCATACACCTCTCCCGACACCCGCTGCAGGTCGGCCCGCAGCGCGGCCACGAACTGCCGGTAGGCATCGACGATGACCGACTCGGGATAGGCCTGCCCGCCGAGGTGATAGGCGGTGTCCCCCGGCAGCTTGCCGTAGTCGCCCAGGGTGCAGTCGGCCGGCACGCGGGAAAGCATCTCCTTGTGGAGATTGTCGAGGTACTGGCCGCCATGCTCGATGGCCATTCCCGGCAGGAAGGCGGCGTCCGACCACTGCCGTCCGCCCACCCTGCCCTCCTCCGCCTCATACAGCGTGGGCAGGTAGCCGGCGCGTTCCAGCTGCTCCGCACAGACGAGGCCCGCCATGCCGGCGCCCACGATGCCGATGCTCAGGGAACCGGACGGACGCGGACGCGCGGACGCCGTCCACGGTCCCGCGGCGGCGGCCAGGCCGGCCACGGCGGCCGTGCGGGCGGCCTGGCCGAGGAACTCGCGACGCGACGCCCGCCGCCGGGCGTGCGCCTCCTCCAGGTGCGCCACGCGTTCCAGCGCGTCCGGCGTGGAGAGGCCCAGGGAATCGGCGAGGTTGGCCAGTCGAATGCTGCGCGCCAGGCGCGCGAAGGAGGAACTGCGACTCATGCCGGAACTATCCCGCCGACCGCCCGCGCAGACAATCCCGGGCCGCCCCGGGAGAATTACGCGGCGGACCCCCGGGGAAGCCCGGCGCGCGGGCGTCCCGCCCCCTTGCCGTGGCCGAGGGTGGAGGAGGGACGATCCGATGAAAAGGAACCCGGACCGCAGGTTGGGTTGTTCAGGCTAAACGGGCCGGAGGCCCGTTCGCCGGGGCCGCTCAGTTGCCCTGCAACCGGTAGAACCGGGGCAGCCCGTCCACCGGCGGGGGCAGCGGAAACCGCCACTCTCCCCCGCTGAAAACCGGGTCGCCCGGGGCGCGGGTCCAGCCGTCGGGCTGGGCGAGGTTGGTGGTCCAGTAAAGCTGCAGGGCACCGGCCGCCGCGGGCCAGGCCAGCCACGACCCGGCCCCGGCCGGGTTCCACTCCACCCGCGGCGCCTCCGGAAACACGGTCAGGCCGAGCAACTCGAAGTCGAACCCGAGATCGCTGCTGGTGGAGGAGTTCTGGTGCACCTCCACCGCCAGCAGGTTGGTGCCGGTGACCAGCAGCGCGGGGTTGAGCGTGTTGGTCAACCACGCCAACTCAGCCCCGCCCGTCACCGCCGCCAGCGCCAAGCTCAGGTGGTTCAGGCCGGCCCCGGGCGGCAGGTTGTCGCGCCACACCTCGGTGCCGTTGAGGTAAACCGCCGCGCCATCGTCCCGCAGCATCCGCGCGGTCAACCGCGCCACCGCGCCGGCGTCAGGCACGAAGAATTCGCGCCGGAAATAGAAGGCCGCCTGCCGGTTGCTGGCCAGAAGGGTCGCCTCGTTGCCGTCCCCGAACCCCAGCTCGGACGGCCCCGCGTCCCACGAGACGTCGTCGAAACGGTTGCTGCGCCAGGCCGCGCCCGGATCGTTGGTGCCGTCGTAAAACTTCCAGATCGCGCCCGGCTCGATGAGCGACGCGGAAGCGGCGAGCCGGACGGTGACCTGGGCCACCGCACTGGTCGTGCGCCGCCCGGTGGCGTCCTCGGCCACGGCCCGGAAGGACAGCAGGCCCAGGGGCGGCTGCGGCAGGATCCAGCGGTATGGCGGGGCCGTCACTTCCGCCGCCACGGCGCCGTCCTGCAGGAACTGCACCGCCCGCACCTGCCCGTAGGGCTGGGCCGCCAGCGCGGAGAGAACCAGGGGCTCGGACTGCGGATGAACCAGCCCGGGGGCCGGGCTGGTCAGCAGCACGTCGGGCGGCAGGACGGCGGTCGGGCCGCCGTAGGCCGCGTCGAGGATGACGTCGAGGGCCAGGTCGCTGCTGGTGTTGGTGTTCTGGTGCACCTCGATGGCCAGCAGGTTGGTGCCGCTGACGAGGAGGGCGGGGTTCAGGGTGGCGTTGGTGTACCAGTCATCCTCAGCCGTCCCACTGGCGGCGGCCAGGGCCGGGGTCAGGGCCCCGATGGGACCGGTGGGCGGCAGGTTGTCGCGCCACACCTCGGCCCCGTTCAGGTAGACCACTGCCCCGTCGTCGCGGCGCAACCGCGCGGTCAGGTTGGTCACGCGGGAGGCATGCAGGATGGGGAACTCATGGCGGAAGTAGGTCGTGATCTGCCCGTTGCTGGCCACCAGCGTCACCGGGTCCAGCCCGTTGGCGTCGCCGAAGCCGAGCAGCGATGGCCCGCGCCCCCACGTGTGGTCGTCGTAGCCGGGCAGGCGCCACGCGGTGCCCAGGTCCGTGCCCAGATCGTGGAACCGCCAGACCGCGCCGGTGTTCACCAGCGTTTCCCGGCCCGCCACCGTCACGGTGACCGGGGCGCTGGTGGCCTGCAACCCGCGGTCATCCGTGACCACCGCGCTGAACGTGTAGCGGTTCAGGGGCAGGTTGGAGACCACGGCCGAGTAGGGGCTGTTGGTGAGGACGGCGAAGGAAACCCCGTCCTGGCGCAGTTCCACCCGGTCGATGGCGCCCTCCGGGTCGGTGGCGTTGGCGGTCACGGTGATGCGGGCGGGGACGGTGCCAAAGACCTGGTTGGCCGTCGGGCTGGCGAGGGACACCGTGGGCGGGTGATTGGTCCGGATCATCAGGCTGGCCGCGAGATGGAAGCTGAGGTCGCTGCTGGTGTTGGTGTTCTGGTGCACCTCGACGGCCAGCAGGTTGGTGCCCGCGCGCAACCCGGCCACGTCCAGGTAGTTGGTGAGCCACGCGGTTTCCCCGCTGCCGCTGATCGACGCCAGGGCCAGCGTCTGGTGACTGATGGTCCCGGCCGGCATGTTGTCGCGCCAGACCTCGGCCCCGTTGAGGTAAACCACCGCCCCGTCGTCCCGCTGCAGCCGGACCTGGAGGGAGACGGCGTCGTCGTTGCCCCCGACCACGAACTCGCGCCGGAAATAGGTGGTCACCTGGCCGTTGCTGGCCACGGTGGTGGCCGGCAGGACCCCGTTGGCGTCCCCGTAGCCCAGCAGGCCAGGACCGGCCGGCCAGGCGGCGTCCTGGAAGCTGTTGCTGCGCCAGGCCGACGACGGCGCGGCGAGGGCGTCGTAATACTTCCAGGCGGTCCCCGGCGCCACGAGGACCTGCGGGATGGCCGGCTCGGGCCGCGGGGTGACGGTGAACGAATCGCTGTTGTTGTAGTTGTCGAAGTCGACGAACCCGGTGCCGACCGAGGCCACCGTGGCGCTGACGGTCTGGCCCTGGCCCTGGGAACCGAACTTGGGCTGCAGGGTGAGGACGAGGTTGGTCCGGCCCCCGTCGCCCAGGGACGGCACGTTCCACGAACCCGTGGACGGCGAGAAAGCCGAGCCCCCGTTGTGGCTGAGCAGGGTGAGCCCGGACGGGAGGGTCACGGCCAGGCGCACGCTGGTGGCGGTGCTGGGCCCGTTGTTGATGGCCGTGATCGTGTAGGTGAACGGGCGCAACTCGTAGGGGCCGCTGGCGCTGGCGCCCACGCTGACCGTGGGATCAATCAGGGTCTTGGCGGTCCGGTAGGCGGCGACGTTGTCCCCGGTGTTGTCAATGGTGCGGGCGTTGTCACGGCCGCTGGTGCCGGTGGGGTTGCCGTTCCAGTTGATGTCGGGATTGGAGAAGTAGGGCACGCGGATCCCGATGTAGGACATGATGCTGCCGTATTCCTTGCTGTTATGGATCCAGTGATGGCCGGAGGAATAGCTGTAGAGCCCGCCATCGTTGCGGTCCTCGTTGTGCCCGGCGCCCAGGTTGTGCCCGGCCTCGTGCGGCCACACCCCGGCCGCCGTGTCGTAGTAGTTGGCCGAGAAAGCCTGGCCGGAGTTCCCGCTGCTGCTGCTCAACTGGAAGGCCACCCCCAGGATGCCAAAGTCATCCTTGTCGCTGAGAAAGGCGACCAGGTCCGCACCGACGTCGCTGCGGATGGAGGCCACGGTCGAGTTGCCGGCCACCCAGCCCAGCTCGGTGTTCAGGTTGCCCGACGCCGTGTGCCCCACCTCGCGGGCGTTCACCAGGCGCATCCGGTGCAGGATCCCGCTCCGGCTGAAGTTCCCGTTCTCCCCGTTCACCGCCGCCTGCGCAATGGCCACGATGTCCGAGCGCCCGCCCGCCTTGTCCATGGCCGCAGCCGTGTAGATCATCAGCACATCGATGGTCGATCCCGCCGCCGCCACATCGCCCGCGGCCAGCGCGATCGCGTCCTCCCCACCCCCACCTCCCGCCGCCGCCCCCGGCTCCCGCACACAGCAGCGCCCGTTCCCCCTGCTGTGCTCGGGATGCAGCTGGCGCACCTCGCTCGTGCCATCGCTGCGCGTGCGGACTTCAAAGTGCCCGAACTCCGGCGACACCACCTCGAGAATCGACGACGGCCCGACCACCGTCAGGGTGACCGCCGCATGGGGATCCCCGGGCAACACCCCGTGCCAGGCATGGTTGTGGGCGGCATGCCGCTCGGACCGGCGCCATTCCACCTCGGGCGCCACCCCCGGAAACAGGTTCAACACCGTGCGCGCGCCCGGCACCGCCGAAGGCCCCGGCAACGCCGCGGGATCCACCTCCACCCGGCGGGAACGCAGCAGGTAAATCGGCAGTTGCTTTTCCTCCGGCCCCACCCCCGCCACCGTGCGAATTAGGGACGGACCCGCCGCGCCCACCTCAAGGGCGAGGCAGAGGAACACCAGTAGAATGGACGGACGGGTGGACAACGGCTGAAATCCTAGCAGAAGTCCGGACGGGCGACAACGGGGCAACTGCCCTGGGCCAGATCGGGCCTCCAGACCCCGCCCCCCCCGGATGCGCGTGCTGGGGAGTCGTGCCCCCTACCCCGCCAGGACATCGAGGGCCAGGATTTCCCCGGGCTCACATTCCGCCACGACCTCAAACGGCCGGCAGCACACCTCGCAGTCGGTGACAAACCGCTGCGACGCCACGCTGGTGTCCACCACCAGGTCAAAACTCTGGCCGCAGAAGGGGCATTGGATGGATTCAGAAAGCTGCATGCAAATCGTGCGCCAAGCCTAGGCCGGGCACCCGCCGGCCGCAACGGCGGCCGCAACGACGCGCCCCACCCGTGCTTCCGGCCTGGCTCGGGCCAACAAATTTTGTCCGCTCTCCCCGCCGACGGCGATTGATTAACGAACATTTCCTCCGCCAAGGAGACGGGATGGAGATTAATGCGGTCCGCGTGTGATGCGGATCCGGCAACGCCAGGAGCACACAGCACTGTCCTGCCTTATTCAACAGTGCCGTGACCGGGGCGGCCTTGGGAACACATGGGACACTCCCAGGGCCGCCCCGACAGCCGGATCGGTTGCGCGCGGACCGCAAGGCCCGGAAAAGTTAACGAATGAGTGGGTGAGTGGGTTAACGCATGGCCGGCCACTGCCAGCCTGGCACCCCTCAGGCCATTCGCTAACTCACTCACCCACTAACTTACCAACTTCTCCCGGGTTTTTTGCGCCACGTAGTCGACCTGGGCGTCGGTCAACTCGGGGTACATGGGGAGGGGCAGGATGCGGCGGGAGACGGATTCCGCCACGGGATAATCGCCTTCCCGCCAACCGCGGTCGGCGTAGAGCTTCTGCAGGTGGAGCGGGCGCGGATAATAGATGATGGTTGGCACCCCCTGCTCGGCCAAATGCGCCTGCAGTTCATCCCGCCGGTCCGTCAGGAGGGCGTAGACATGCCAGACATGGCGGGTGTTGCCCGGCGCGGTGACCGGCAGTTCCACGGGCAACCCCTGGAAGGCGGCCTCATAGCGCGCTGCGATGGCCGCCCGGCGCGCGTTCCAGGCGTCCAGGTGGGGGAGTTTCACCCGCAGGATGGCCGCCTGCAATTCGTCCAGCCTCGAATTGAAGCCGTGCAGGTCATGGAAATAGCGGCGCTCGATGCCATGCACCCGCAGCATGCGCAACTTCTTGGCCAGGGCCTCGTCGTTCGTGACAATCATCCCGCCGTCGCCGTCCGCCCCCAGGTTCTTGGTCGGATAAAAGCTGAAGCAACCCAGTCGCCCGATGCCCCCGACCGGGTGGTTCCCGCGGGAGGCTCCGATGGCCTGGGCGCAATCCTCGACCAGGTGCAGCCCATGCCGGGCCGCCAGCGCCCCGAGGGCGTCCATGTCGGCGGCCTGGCCGAAGAGGTGGACCGGGATGATGGCCTTGGTGCGGGGCGTGATGCGCCGGGCCACGTCGGCGGGGTCGATGAGGAACGTGCGCGGATCGATGTCGGCGAAGACGAGGGTGGCCCCCATCTGGTGGATGGATTCCGCGGGCGCGATGTAGGTGAACGGCGTGGTGATGACCTCGTCGCCGGGCCCGATGTCGAGCGCGCGCAGGGCGAGGGTGAGGGCGTCGGAGCCGGAGTTGACCCCGATGCCGAAGCGGGCCCCGGCGCGCGCGGCGATCTCGTTCTCGAGCGCGGTGACGTTGGGGCCCAGGATGTAGTGGGCACCGGCCAGGACCTGCTCCACGGCGGGCAGCAACTGGTCCTTCAGGGCGTGGTATTGCGCGGCGAGGTTGAGGAAGGGGACTTGCACGGAAAGTGGGAGTTCGACTGGGACAATGGGTGACTCGAGGCGCTCAGCGTCGCTGGGCTTCGGCCTTGGCCTGGGGGATCAGGCGGCGGAGGTTCTCGATGCGTTCGTTGTCGAGGGGATGCGTGCGCAGCCATTTTGGGGTGTTGTCCCCGCCAGCCTTCTGGGCATGGGCGGCGAAGCGCTGCCAAAAGGCGACGGCCGCCTCGGGGTCATAGCCGGCGCGGGCCATGTAGACCAGGCCGCGCCAGTCCGCCTCGGCCTCCTGCTTGCGGCTGTGGGGCAGCAGCACCCCGACATTGGCGCCCAGCCCATAGAGCTGGCCAAAGGCCTGGGTATACTGGGGATTGTTGGCATCGACGAACGCGGCTCCGACCTGGCCCACGACGTTGGCGGCCACGGCCTGGCTCATGCGTTCCCGGCCGTGCTGGAGGGTGGCGTGGGCCACTTCATGCCCCATCACCGTGGCCAGGCCGGCCTCGTCCTTGGTGATGGGCAGAATGCCGGTGTAGACCCCGATCTTGCCGCCCGGCAGGCAGAAGGCGTTGGCTTCCTTGCTTTCGAACACCACGAACTCCCACTGGGCATTGGGAAGGTTGACGACGGACTTGATGCGCTCGCCGACGCGGCGGACAAGGGCGTTCGCGGCGGGGTCCTTGCTGATGGGCACCTCCTTCTTCATCTGGTTGAAGCTGGAGATCCCGAGCTGGGTGACCTGGTTCTCGGAGACCAGCATGAGCTGGGACCGGCCGGTCTCGGGGTTGGTCACGCACCCGGCCGGCAGGAGCAGGGCGGCCAGGGCGGCCACCCCAAGGGCCCGGGGGACCCTCATGGTCCGCGCGCAGGACAACGTCGTCATGGGCGCGATGACATCACAGCGCGCGCCGGGCAGGCAAGGGCATAGGGAAGTGAGCGCGTGAACGAACCGGCGAGTCAGCGAATGGGGCTCCGGGGACCGGCGGCTTGGCTGCCCCGCCGCCACCCCCTGCAATCGCGTTGTCAAAAGCGCCCGTCCGTCGCAATCTGCGCCCGTGAGCGCCGCCCGCAAGAACCCGCGTCCCGCCGAACGCCCGGCCCCGCCCGCCGAGGCCATCAGCCGGCACTTCGGCCGCCGCGTGAAACAGCTGCGCAAGGACCGCGGCTGGTCCCTCGACGCCCTCGCCCAGTCCAGCGGCGTCAGCCGCTCCATGCTCAGCCAGGTCGAGCGCGAGGAGGCCAACCCCACCCTCGCCGTCACCCTCCGCATCGCCCAGGCCTTCGGCATGAACCTCGGCGAACTCCTCGAACTGCCCGACGCCTCCTCCGCCGTCAGCGTCATCCGCCGCGATGACCGCGCCTACCACTACCGCTCCGACCGCGCCTGCCGCATCCGCACCCTCTCCCCTCTCAACCTCGAGAAGGACGTCGAGTTCTACGAGGTCCAGCTCCAGCCCGGCGGCGCCCTCCGCAGCGCCCCCCACTTCGAGGGCACCCGCGAATTCCTCACCGTCCAACTCGGCCAGGTCCGCGTGGAATCCGGCCCCGACTCCGATGTCCTCGGCCCCGGCGACTCCGCCAGCTACCGCGCCGACGTCCCCCACGCCATCGTCAACACCGGCCCCGGCGAGGCCCTCCTCTTCCTCGTCGACATCTACCGCTGACCCCGGCGCGCGGGCGTCCCGCCCGCTTACCGCATCCATCCCCCCACCGCCTCACCCACGGCCGGCGCGCGTCCCCCTGCCCCGGGTTGCCTCCGGCTCCAAAACCTGCTCTGCTCTGGGCTTAGATCGGGTCTCCAACCGACCGCCGTCATGCCGCGTCAGTACACACCCATGCCCCACCGGGCCGCCCTGCTGGCGCTGCTTCTCCTGATCCTCGCCGCGCTGCCGGGCGCGGCGCAGACCCTCCCGCGTCCGCTGTTCACACTGACGAACGCCTGGCGCTACAACCAGACCGCCAACCTTGACGGGGTGGGCTGGGCCGCACCGGCCTATGACGACACGGCCTGGCCGTCCGGACGGGGCGTCCTGGCGGTGGAGGACTCCGGCAACGCCTTCGTGACGGCCCGGACCAACACGGTGCTCACCCTGGGCCGGACGACCTACTATTTCCGGACGCGCTTCCTGTTCACGAACAGCCCGGCCGGGGTGACGCTGCACCTGACCAACCTGGTGGATGACGGCGCGGTGGTTTACCTGAACGGCCGCGAAGTCCACCGGGCCTACCTGCCGGCCGCGCCCACGGCCATCACCTATGCCACCCTGGCCAGCAACCATGAGGCGGCGGGACTGGAGGAGGCGACGCTGTCCGGCCCGGTGGTGGAGACCAACCTGCTGGCCGGCACCAACGTGCTGGCGGTCGAGGTGCACCAGACCACCACGACCAGCACCGACATCGTGTTCGGGCTGGGGCTGGGCGCCACGGTGCCGGACCCCGTCCCGCCGCCCACCCTGCGCATGCCGGCCACGACCCCCCGTTTTGGCTACACCTTCTCCAACGCCTTCGGCGCGCTTTCCTTCGTGAACCCCATCGCCCTGCGCACGCCGCCGGGCGAGACCAACCGCCTCTTCGTGGTCGAGCAGGCCGGCGTCATCGCGGTCATCACCAACCTCGCCGCCCCCACCCGCACTGTCTTCCTGAACAAGACCGGCACCCTGCTCTCCGGGGGCGAGGAAGGCCTGCTCGGGCTGGCCTTCCATCCCGGCCATGCCACCAACCGGCAGTTCTACATTTTCTACACCGTCACCGCGACCTCGGCGGCCGGCACCGGCCGGCACAACCGCCTGTCCCGCCTGCAGGCCAGCGCCGCCAACCCGGACGCGGCCGACCCCGCCACCGAGGTCATCCTGTTCGAGCAATTCGACGAGGCCTCCAACCACAACGGCGGCGACCTGCACTTCGGGCCGGACGGCTACCTCTACGTCTCGCTGGGCGACGAGGGGGGCGGCAACGACCAATACTCCAACAGCCAGCGGCTGGATAAGGACTTCTTCGCCGGGTTGCTGCGCCTCGACGTCGATGGGCGCCCGGGCAGCCTGGTCCCGACGGGCCACCCGGCCAACACCAACAACCCGCTGCGCGAGATCCGCTACCGGATCCCGCCCGACAACCCGTGGGTGGGGGCCACCACCTTCAACGGCGCCGCCCTTAACACCGCGGCCCTGCGCGCGGAGTTCTGGGCGGCCGGCCTGCGCAACCCCTGGCGCTTCAGCTTCGACCCCGTCACCGGGCAACTCTACCTGGCGGACGTCGGGCAAAGCACCCAGGAGGAGGTGAACCTCATCCGGCGCGGGGGCAACTACGGCTGGAGCTACCGCGAGGGACTCGTGGCCGGGCCGCGCACCGGCGCGCCGGCCGGGGTCGTCTTTGACCATCCCATCGTCGCCTACGGCCGCGGGGGCGGCACCAACCAGGGCTACTCCGTCACCGGCGGCGTGGTCTATCGCGGCACCAACCTGCCCGACCTGGCCGGCGCCTATGTCTTCGCAGACTATGTCACCCCCAACGTCTGGATGCTCCGCGCCAACGGCACCAACGTCGTCCCCTTCGAACGCATCGCCAGCGAGGGCGGCATCGCCGCGTTCGGCACCGACCCCCGCAACGGGGACATCCTCGTGGCCGACCAGGACCAGGACACCCTCAAGCGCCTGGTCCTCTTCACCGGCGCCAGCACCGGCTCCGCCCTCCCGCCCACCCTCGCCCAGACCGGCGCCTTCACCAACCTCCACCAACTCACCCGCGCCACCGACCCGCTCACCCCCAACGCCGGGATGCTCCCCTACGACCTGAACGTGCCCTTCTGGTCCGATGGCGCCCACAAGTCGCGCTGGTTCCAGGCCCCGACCAACCAGCGCTTCGGGTTCGCCGCCGAGTCCAACTGGACCCTCCCGGCCGGCCTCGGCTGGGTGAAACACTTCGACCTCGAGCTCACCAACGGCGTGCCGGAGTCCCGCATCCGCCTCGAGACGCGCATCCTGGTCAAGACCACCAACGGCGCCTACGGCGTCACTTATCGCTGGGGCAACTCCCTCACCAACGCAGCCCTCGTCCCGGAGGAGGGCCTCGACGAATCCTTCGTCATTCACGACGGCGGCATCCTGCGCACGCAGGTGTGGCATTACCCCAGCCGCAACGAGTGCCTGCAGTGCCACACGCCCGCCGCCGGCCACGTGCTCGGGTTCCAGACCGCCCAACTCAACCGTCCGCTCGCCTACCCGGGCGGCACCAGCAACCAACTCGACCACCTCCGCCGCGCCGGCTACTTCAATGCCCCCACGGCCGACCCCGCCACCCTGCGCGCCATGGCCCGGCCCGACGACGAGTCGGCCAGCCTCGAATGGCGCGTCCGCTCCTACCTCGCCGCCAATTGCGCCTCCTGCCACGTGCCGGGCGGACCCGGGCTCGGCTTCTGGCGCGCCGATCTCGGCATCTCCACCGACGCCGCCGGCCTCATCCTCGGCCCACTCAACAACCCGGGCGCCGACCCCGCCAACCGCGTCATCGTGCCGGGCGACCCCGCGCGTTCCATGCTCCTCTCCCGCCTGGCCACCCGCGGCCCGGGCCAGATGCCACCGCTGGCCAGCCACCTCGTCGATCCCCTCGGCGTGGCCCTGCTCCAGCGCTGGATCACCAATGACCTCCCCGCCTACCAGGGCTTCCCGCAATGGCAACTGGCCCGGTTCGGCAGCACCAACAGCCCCGCCGCCCTGCCCGGCGCCGACCCCGACCTCGACGGCCTCGACAACCGCGCGGAATACGTCCTCGGCACCGACCCCAACCTCGCCCCCAGCCGCTGGGGCCTTGGCATCGGCCCAGCCGGTGCGGGCATCCGGATCTCCCATCCCGGCCTGCCCAACCGCGCCGTGCAGATCGAGTGGGCGCCCCACCCCGGCCCCGGCGCCCCCTGGCAACCCCTGCCCGTCCCCGGCAACGAACCCCGCTACCCCGCCACCGCCGCGCCCGGCCTCGTCACCGACCCCGCCCCCGGCGCCAGCCAGCGCTTCTACCGCGCCCGCGTGACGGCACCCTGACCGGCGCGCGGGCCTCCGGCCCGCTTCACCCTAACGAGCCACCCCGCGGGAGCGTGATGATCGACGGGCCCCGGATGACGACTCGGATGGTCCAAGCGGGCCGGAGGCCCGCGCGCCGCGGCCTCGCACTTTCCGCTCTCCCCGCGCCGGATCTTTTGGCATGCTCCGCCCCATGATTCCCGTGCGGAACACCGACACCTCCGGCCGCGCCGTGCTGCGGCGCGGCGGCGAGGTGTTCCCAACGGGCTTCTCCCTCATCGAACTGCTGGTGGTCATCGCCATCATCGCCATTCTCGCCGGGTTGCTCCTGCCGGTGCTGGCGGGCGGCAAGCAGCGCGGCCAGACGGTGGCCTGCCTGGCCAACCTGCGGCAGCTGGACACGGCCCTGACGCTCTACACCGACGAGCACGAGGGGCGCTACGTGAACAACCACGGCATCCATGAAACGCTGCGCACGCGGCAGAATTGGGCCAACAACGTGCAGGACTGGCAGGACAACGACGGCAACACCAACCAGGCCCTCCTGGCCTCCGGCAAGCTCGGGCCCTACCTCTCCGGGTCGATCGCCGTCTTCAAGTGTCCCTCCGACCGGTCCGTGGCCGCCAATGGACCCCGCCTGCGCAGCGTGGCCATGAACTCCCTCGTCGGCGATCCCGGCGAACTGACCAACCGGTTCAACCCGCAGCTCACGCAGTTCTTCAAGCCCACCGACATTCCCAACCCGTCGCAGATCTACGTCTTCCTCGACGAGCATCCCGACACCCTCAACGACGGCTTTTTCATGAACCGCTGGGCGGAACTGCGCTGGGGCAACCTGCCGGGGTCCTGGCACCACGGCGCAGCCAACCTGAGCTTCGCCGACGGCCACGTGGAGACCCATCGCTGGGCCCTGGCCGACACCCGCCGCCCCTCCGTCCACGGCGGCGCCAGCGGCACCTTCATCCCCGCCGGCCCCGCCGACTTCGACTGGCTCCGCGCCCATTCCAGCGTCCCCACTGCTTCCACTCGCTAATTCGCCAACCCACTAACTCATTACCTTTCCCGTGTTTCGCAATCCCCTCATCGCCGCCCTCGACGTCCCGACCGCTGAACGCGCCCTCAAGCTGGCGCACGAACTGGCCCCGGTGGTGGGGGCGTTCAAGATTGGCAGTGAGCTGTTCACGGCCGAGGGCCCGGACATGGTGCGGGGCCTGCGCGACACCGGGGCGGCGGTGTTCCTCGACCTGAAGTTCCATGACATCCCGAACACGGTGGCCAGCGCGGTGGCGGGCGCCACGCGGTTGGGGGTGCAGATGCTGACCATCCACACCAGCGGCGGCCCGGCCATGATGAAGGCGGCGGAGCAGGCCGCGCAGGCCACGGCAGCCCAACTGGGGCGGCCCGCGCCCCTGGTGCTGGGGGTGACGGTGCTGACCAGCATGGACAGCGGCGAGATGGCCGCGGTGGGCTTGCCGCCGGACCCCGCGGCGCAGGTGCAGAAGCTGGCCGCCCTGGCGGCGGCCTCCGGGCTGCGCGGGCTGGTTTGTTCCCCGCTGGAACTGGCCGTGCTGCGCCGGACCCTGCCCCCGGAGATGGCCCTCGTCACGCCGGGCATCCGCGGGCCGGGCGACGCCGCGGGCGACCAGCGCCGCACCCTGAGCGCGCCGGAGGCGGTGCGCGCAGGCGCCACCTGGCTGGTCGTCGGGCGCCCCATCTATGCCGACCCCAACCCGCGCGCCGCGGCCGAGCGCATCCTCGCCTCCCTGCAGTGAACGCCGCCGGCGCCAGCGGCACGTGGCGGCAGCGCCTGCTGGCCTGCGTCCTCACCCGTTTCCAGCGGCGCTACCTCGAGCTCACCGCCCCGTTCCGCCAACGGCTCCTGGCCGGGGCCCGCGGGCGCGTGCTCGAAATCGGGCCGGGCGCCGGCGCCAACTTCGCGTGGCTGCCCCACGACATTGAGTGGGTGGGCCTCGAGCCGAACCCCTTCCTGCATCCCGTCCTCCGCCGCGCCGCCGCCGACCACGGGATCCAGCCCACCCTCCTGACGGGCCGCGCCGAGGCCATCCCCCTGCCGGACGCCAGCGTCGATTTCGTGGCGGCCACCCTCGTCCTGTGCTCGGTGCCGGACGTCGCCCGGGCCCTCGCGGAGATCCGGCGCGTGCTCCGGCCCGGCGGCCGCTTCGTGTTCCTGGAGCACGTGGCCGCCCCCGCCGGCACCCCCCTGCGCCGGCTGCAAAATCTCGGCACCCCCCTGACCCGTTGCCTCGGCGACGGCTGCCATCTCAACCGCGAAACCTGGCGCACCCTCGCCCAGGCCGGCTTCGCCGACCTCGCCATCGAACACCTGCGCCTGCCCCTTCGCCTCAACGCCCCCCATATTGCCGGCGTGGCGGTGAACCGCTAGAAGGGCCGCATGCAAGCCATCCGCGCCCATCGGTTCGGCGGACCGGAGGTCCTCCAACTCGAGGAAATCCCCCAGCCCACCCCCGGCCCCGGCCAGGTCCTCGTCCGCATCCACGCCGCCGGGGTCAACCCCGTCGAAACCTACCTCCGGTCCGGCGCCAACCCCGGCCTGCCCCTGCCCTGGACCCCCGGCCATGACGGCGCCGGCGTCATCGAGTCGGTCGGCCCCGGCGTCACCACCCGCCAACCGGGCGACCGCGTCTACCTGGCCGGCACGCTCACCGGTTCCTACGCCCAGTTCGCCCTCGCCGAGGCCCGCACGACCCACCCGCTCCCGCCCGCCCTCTCCTTTGCCCAGGGCGCCGCCGTCGGCATCCCCTACGCCACCGCCCACCGCGCCCTCTTCCAGCGCGGCCAGGCGCGCCCGGGCGAAACGGTCTTCGTCCACGGCGGCAGCGGCGGCGTCGGCCTCGCCGCCATCCAGATGGCGCGCGCCGCCGGCCTCACCGTCCTCGCCAGCGCCGGCACCGAAACCGGCCGCCGCCTCGCCACGGCCGAGGGCGCCCATCACGTGGTCGACCACCGCGCCCCGGATTACCTCGACCAGGTCCTGGCCCTCACCCACGGACGCGGGGTCGATGTCCTCCTCGAGATGCTCGCCAACGTGAACCTCGGCCGCGACCTCCCCCTGCTCGCCCGCGGCGGGCGCGTCCTCGTCATCGGCAGCCGCGGCAAGGTGGAAATCACCCCGCGCGACCTGATGATGCGCGAGGCGGACATCCGCGCCGTCTACCTGTTCCACGCCAGCCCCGCCGAATACGACAGCCTCCACGCCGCCCTCGCCGCCGGCCTCGCCCACGGCACCCTCCGCCCCATCGTCGGCCGCGAACTCCCCCTCGCCCAGGCCCCCCAGGCCCACGCCGCCGTCCTCGAACCCGGCGCCCATGGCAAGATCGTGCTGGTGCCGTGAGCGCAGCGAGACACGCCCCCGACCTCCCCCTCCACTTGACGGGGAGAGGGCCGGGGTGAGGGATGAGATCTCCTGAGCCACCCACACCCTCGCTTCCGCGTCCCGTGACGCGGCCGCCTTGCGGCTTGTCTTTCCGCCGCGTTGACGCCATCAATGGCCTTGCTCAAACCCATAACGCACCCATGAACCGCCCCCTCCTGCTCTCCTGCCTCGCCTCCGCCCTGCTTGCCCTGGCCCCCGCGGCCGTCCGTGGCGCCGACACCGAGGCGGGCTTCACCCCGATCTTCAACGGCAAGGACCTCGCCGGCTGGGAGGGCAACCCCAAGCTGTGGTCCGTGCAGGACGGCACCATCACGGGCAAGACCGGCACCGACCCGGACACCAAGCTTTCCCACAACACCTTCCTGGTCTGGACCAACGGCAAGGTGTCGGACTTTGAGCTGCGCTTCAGCTACCGCATCGTGGCGGGCAACTCCGGCGTGCAATACCGCAGCAAGCTCCTCGGGCAGGGCGCCTTCGGCCCGCGCGTGGGCGGTTACCAGGCCGACTTCGAGGCCGGCAAGACCTACAGCGGCATCCTCTACGACGAGGGCGGCGGCGCCGGCGGGCGTGGCATCATGGCCCAGCGCGGCGAGCGCGTGGAATGGGGCGCCGACGGCAAGAAGCAGGTGATCGGCAAGACCGGCGAGTCCAAGGCCATCCAGGCGCTCATCAAGCACGAGGACTGGAACGACTACGTCATCATCGCCAAGGGCGCGCACCTGCAGCATTTCATCAACGGCCAGGCCACCGTCGACGTGCTCGACAAGACCCCGGGCAAGAGCGTGGCCGAGGGCATCCTCGCCCTGCAGGTCCATGCCGGGCCGCCCATGACCGTCCAGTTCCGCAACCTCCGGCTCAAGGCCCTCAAGTAAGCACGGCCCGGCGCGCCCCGCGCCACCCCGGTTCAACGGCTGCCCGCGGCCCGGCTGCGGGCGCCTTCCCCACCTCCCGCATGAAGACCATCCGCATCGGCATCCTTGGCATGGGCAACATGGGCCGGCACCACGCCGCCTACCTCCTCGAGGGCCGGGTGCCCCGCGCCCAGCTCACCGCCGTCTGCAGCACCTCCCCCGACAAGCTCGCCTCCTACCGCGAGCGGGGCGTGGCGGTGTTCGCCGACGCGGACGCCCTGATCCGGTCGGGCACGGTGGACGCCGTCCTCATCGCCACCCCGCACCCGCAGCATCCTCCCCAGGCCATGGCCGCCCTGGCGGCCGGGCTGCATGTGATGGTGGAAAAGCCGATCGCGTCCCACAAGGCGGACGCCGAGCGCCTGCTGGCGGCCGCGGCCGCGCGGCCGGGACAGGTCTTCGCCGCCATGTTCCAGCTGCGGGTCGAGCCGCGTTACCTGAAGATCCGCAAGCTGATCCGGGACGGCGACCTCGGGCGGCTGGTGCGCTTCAACTGGATCATCACCGACTGGTTCCGCACCGAGGCCTACTACGCCAGCGGCGGATGGCGGGCGACCTGGAAGGGCGAGGGCGGCGGCGTCCTGCTCAACCAGTGCCTGCACCAGCTCGACATGCTGCAGTGGCTGTGCGGCCTGCCGGCCCGCGTGCGCGGCTTTTGCCAGATCGGCCGGTTCCATGAAATCGAGGTGGAGGACAATGTCACCTGCTACCTCGAGTGGGCCGACGGCGGCACCGGGGTGTTCGTGAGCAGCACGGGCGAGGCCCCGGGCACCAACCGCCTCGAGCTGTGCGGCACCCGCGGCAAGCTGGTGCTGGAGAACAACCGCCTCACCTTCACCCGCAACGAGGCCGACATGCTCGAGTTCAGCCGCACCGCCCAGACCGGCTTCGCCCGGCCGGAGGTCTGGAACGTGGAGATCCCCTTCGAAAACGCCGCCCACCAGCACGCCGCGCTCCTGCAGAACTTCGTCGAGGCCATCCTCGACGGCGCCCCCCTCATCGCCCCGGGCGCCGAGGGCCTCGGCTCGGTGGAACTGGCCAACGCCCTGCTCTACTCCTCCCTGCTCGGAAAGACGCTCGACCTCCCCATGGACGGCGCCGCCTTCGAGAAACAACTCGGGGAACTCATCGCCGGCTCCAAGCTCCAGAAAAAGGTCGTCGCCATCTCCGGCGAGGACTTCACCAAGTCCTTCATCCGCTGAGCGCCGCCCGCCTCAGCCCGCCTGGTCCCCGGCCGCCAGGACCGACCGAATCCGCGCGGCCAGCGGGGAACACGGCACGGGGCGGCCGTCCAGTTCGCCCACGTCCACCACGCCAGCCACGCTGCCGCTGAGGAAAATGCCCTCCGCCCCGAGGAGATCCGCGGGCGGCGCCTCGGTTTCCACGGCCGGGATGCCAAGGTCCGCGCAGGCGCGCAGCACCCGCGCCCGCGTGATGCCGTCGAGCGCCCCGGCCCGCAGCGGCGGGGTGGCCACCACACCCGCCCGCACCCAGAACAGGTTGCTGGCCGTCGCCTCGGCCAGGTGCCCGGCGGTGTTTAACAGCAGCGCCTCGCCGGCCCCGCGCGCGTCAGCCTCCGCCCGGGCCATCACCCACGTGATCTTGCTGCAGGTCTTCAGCGTGGACAACACATCGCCCGCCACGATGCGGTGCGTGGAGATCAGCACCCGCACCGGCCCGGCCGGGGCGGGCGGCGCCGGATGCAGGCTCATCACCACGGTGGGCGTCGCCGCGCCGCGCGGCGAATAGCCGCGCGGGCCCGGACCCCGGGTCAACGTCAGGCGCAGCACGGCCTCGGCAAGGCCGTTCAGCTCAACCAACCGCCGCGCCCCCGACCGCAGGTCGCCGGAGGAAAACGGCAGGCTGAGCCCGAGAATGTCCGCGCCGCGGGCCAGGCGCGCCAGGTGGGCCTCCCAGTGCAGCGGACGCCCGCCCGCGACCCGCAGGGTCTCGAAGAGGCCGTCCCCATACAGGAACCCCCGGTCCGCCACCGGCACGCGGGCCTCGGCCTCGGGAACGCAGTGGCCATTGAGGAAAACGTGCATGGGCGCGGGGAATGGCAAGGGCGGCGACGGTTCAGCGGGGGGCCGGAACGGAACATTTCAGGTCCGTCTTCTGGCGGAACCGGGAGGTGATTTTGCCGGGGGCCTTGTCGGGGGCGCCGGGCAGCGCGGGCAGATCGACGCCGAGGGTGAGATCCTGCTGCAGGGCAGCCTCGACCATGCGCCCTTCCTGCGGGTTGAACCAGTAGGTGCCGGAGATCCGGCCGTCCTCGACGTTCAGGCGGCCGAACGGGGACGGCGCCCCCGCGCCGGGAGCGCCGGAGCGGGCGGTGCCGGTGAAGGCCACGGCGGCGCAGTCCTGGCCGGCCCGCGTTTCCCAAGCCTTGAAGGTGTAGGCCAGGTCGAGGATGACGCGCCCGAGCGGTCCGAGGGAAATCTCCTGCTGGTTGGTCCAGGACTCGCCGGGCCGCACCACGCGCTGGGGCAGCATGCGCCCGAAGTCGGCCAACTGCCTGAAGTAATCCTCGGTGAGGATGCTGGCCATGGCGCCGCGCCCGGCGGCGGGGGCGGAGGCGGAGGCCTGGCGCAGGGGATCGCGCCACCCCTCAACCCGCTCGACCCGGTTGCTGGCGTTGAGCAGGCACTTGAGGCGCACCCCCACCAGGCCCCGCATGAGGGTGGCTGTGCCCGTCTCGCCGCCGGCCGCCGCGGCCCGGGTGTCGAACCGGAGCACCTCCCGCCCGCCGGATGACACCGCCATGTCGAGATCCCCGAGGGTCATCTCGAGTTCCTGCCCGCCGCCCTCGCGCAAGCCGGCCGGGGCGAGGGTGTATTCCATGCTCAGGGCCACATCCTGCCGGACCGGACCCGGCGTGGGCCCGCCGCCGGTCTCGGTGTTCATGGTCAGCGAGAGCCGCTGGTGCTGCGGCCGGCCGGCCGGCCATTTCAGGCGAAGATCGGCCGGCGCCTGCGGATCGCGGCGGGCCGGCGTGGCCGGGGCGGCGTCCGCGGCAGCCACCGCGGCGGCGGCGGCGAGCCAGGCCGCGGCCAGCAGGGCGGAAAGGCAACAGGGCGTCTTCATGTCGTTCGGGAAAGGTCAGCGTTCGGCGCAGGTTATCCCCCAGACGGGGACGCGAGGCAAGCGCGTGGCTGGGCGGCGTGCGTTCAGGCGGTGCGGCGATGATACCACCACCATTCGAGGCCAAGGACGGCGAGGGCGGCGAGGGCCATCCAGCGCCAGATCTCGACGCTGCCGCGGCGGAGGCGGGTGGCGGCGACGCGTTCGTAGGTGCCGAGGGCCAGTTCCGGACGCGGCTGGATGTTGCTTTCCTGGGCGTCGAGGAGATTGACGCAGAAGGTGGCCTGGTTGGTCCCGGCCTCCACCCGGTAAACGCCCTGGCGCATCGTGTCGCCCACCACCAGTTCACGGGCGTCAGCCGGGACGGGGAGCAGGCGGGTGCGCCCGTCCGGCAGGGTGAGCCGGGCCTGCGGCACGCGCTGGCCCAGCGGCAGCCGGAAGGCCGCGCCAGGCGAGACCAGGCGATCGGCCGCGCGGGTGCTGGCGGGGTGCAGCCAATCGACGGCATTGGCGATGAAGATGGGGAAGCTCAGGCGGAGCGGCCACGTGCTTTGCAGGGGATCGAACCCGACCCAGACAATCCGCTGGCGCTGCAGTTCGCCGGCGAGCAGGAGGGGATGGGCCGGGGACTCGACCAGCGGCACGCCCCAGGGCGGGGTCCGGACGCCCAGGCTCTCCGCCACCTGGACATTGTCAAAGCTGACGAAGCGCAGGAGCGGATGCGTCGTGGCCCAGTCCACGATGGCGGGGGCGCGCACGGTCTCCCAGGCGGGGAACCAGTTGGTGCGGGCCACATGCAGGGCCAGCAGGTTGGCCTGGGGCCAGGCGGCGGGGACGACGTCGTCGAGCACGACGATGTCGGCGGGGGGATCCGGCTGGGCCAGCTGCGGCGTCACGGTGAGGCGCACGCCCGGGGCGGCGCGCAGCGCCTTTTCGAGGAACCGGTTGCCCTTGGTCACCAGGAGCACCCGGGCCGGCTGCGGCAGCAGGCTGACCACGCTGGCCTGGTCGTCCGCGGCGAGGTCGTCCGCCGCCGCCCCGGCCAGGCGCACGGTGAACACGCCATCGGCCGCCTGCGGCACGCTGAAGAGGACCAACTGCGTGTTGGTGGGGGCCAGGTCAAGCGGGCGGCCCTGCACGCGCCGGCCGTCGAGGAGCAGCTCCACCTCGAGCGAGCGCGGCTCCGCCGCAAAGTTGCCGATGCTGGCGAACACCGCGCGCTCGCCGGGGACCTCCGGGTTGGGCCGCACGTCAAGGCGCACAATGCCGGCGTTGTTCGCCCCGGCGCCGACCCGGTGGTAGACCAGCGGCAGGTTGCGGTTGGCCACCTCGGCCAGGTCCGGCGCCGCGCCGTCGCTGAACAGGTGGATCTCCCCCGAGGACACTGTCTCCTCCCCCTTCTTCTCGAAGGTGAAGGCGCCCGCCGTCTTGAGCGCGTCGGCCAGGCGGGTGGCGGCATCCGTCGGGGCGCAGCCGGCCAGGGCCCGGCGCAGGGCGCCCTTGTCCGTGGTCGGCGACTGGCGCACCTCGGTGGTCGCGCCCGCCAGCAGGATCATCATCTGCTCCCCGTCCCGCAACCCCTCCACCCAGCGCAGCGCCTCGGCCCGCGCCACCTCAAACCGCTTTGGTTTCACGTCGGTCGCCTGCATCGACGCGGAGGCGTCGAGGATGACAATGCGCAGCCGGCTCGCGCGCGTGTTCCCGGTGAAGAACGGGCGGGCCAGCGCCAGCACGACCAGGGCCAGCAGCAGCAGTTGCAGCAGCAGCAGCCCGTTCCGGCGCAGCTTCTGGAAGGGCGCATTGGCCTGCGACTCCGCCAGGAAGCGCTGCCACAGGACCGTGCTCGAGACCAGCCGCGCCGAGCGCCGCCGCTTCAACAGGTAAAAGAGCACCACCACCGGCAGGGCCAGCGCGAAGACCAACGCCAAGGGTTCCTGGAAGGACATGAACGACGCAGGGGCCGCCTGCCGCCGCCACTCTGCCAGCGCCAGCCCCCAGTGCCAGCCAGGAATGCCCCCTCACCCGCTAGATGAACAACTCACTCCTTCACTCACTTCCATAAGGCCCCGGCGCGCAACTGGCGCAGCAGGAGGGCCTGGAGGTCGGCGTCGGAGGGGATGCTGAGGAACCGGATGCCGCGGCGGGAACAGAACTCGCGCAGGCGCTGGACATAGTTGTCCACGGTCCGGCGATAGGCCTTGAGGCGGTAGCGGCCGAAGGTGACCTCCTGGGGCTGGCCGGTCTCGGCATCAACCAGGCGAAGGTCGCCGAAGGCGGTGGGGTTCAGCTCCTCCGGGGCGAGGATTTGCACGGCGGTCACCTCGAAGCCGCGGCCGAGGAGGGCGGTGAGCCCGGCCTCGTAACCGGCGGGATCGAGAAAATCGCTGAGGACCACGGCCAGCCCGGCCTGCCGGGCCTCCAGCGCGCCCCGGCGCAGGGCGTCGTTGAGCGAGGCGGCGCCGCGGGGCTGGAGGGTGGCCAGGTTGCGGAAGAAAGCCAGGGAGGATCCGCGCCCGCGCACCTGGCGCAGCGCGGCCCGGGCGGCCGTCTCGGCCGCGGCCCCGGGCCCGGCGGGCGGGGCGGGAAAGGCGGTCACGCTCACGCGGTCAAAGCCGCAGAGCGCCACGTAACCGATGGCGGCGGCCAGCTGGCGGGCCAGCTCGAACTTGGGCGGCGCGCCGAAGCTCATGCTCTCGCTGGCGTCCAGGAAGAGCCGGACCGGCAACTCACGCTCCTCCTCGTAGAGCTTGAGGAACAGGCGGTCGAGACGGCCGTAGAGGTTCCAGTCCAGGTGCCGGAAGTCGTCGCCGGGAACGTAGCTGCGGAAGTCGGCGAACTCGACCGACTGCCCGCGGGCGCGGCTGCGACGCTCGCCCCGGGCCGCGGTCTTGGCCTGGCGCGCGGCCAGCAGCTGGAACTGCTCCAGGCGCCGGAGCAGGGCGGGACTCAGGAGGTCGCTCACGCACCCGGAGTATCCGCGGGCGGGAGGGGAAGGCAATGCCGGAGACCCCGGCGCACCCCGCCGCACGGCATCGGGTCAGTAGACCACAAGGGAACGGACGGGGCAGTGGCGGATCTTTTGGCGGCCGCCGAGGCCGCTGAGCTCGATCACGAAGGCCGCCTCGAGGATGTGCGCGCCAACCTTCTGCAGGAGCAGGGCGGCGGCCTCGGCGGTGCCGCCGGTGGCCAGGAGGTCGTCGATGAGCAGGCAGCGGGCGCCCGGGCGGATGGCGTCGGTGTGGATGGCCACCGTGGCCTCGCCATACTCGAGGGCGTAATTCTGCTCGTGGGTGCTGAAGGGCAGCTTGCCCGCCTTGCGCACCGGCACGAACCCGGCATGCAGCTTCATGGCCACGGCGGACGCAAAGATGAATCCGCGGGCGTCGATGCCGACCACGCTGTCCACCTCGCCGCGCTTGAAGCCGGCCGTGAGCAGGTCAATCGTGCCGCTGAAGAGCCGGGCATCGGCCAGCACCGGGGTGATGTCCTTGAACTGGATCCCCGGCTTGGGAAAGTCCGGGACGTTGCGGATGGCCTGGGCGATCTCGGCAATGGAAGGGCTGCTCATGGGCAATCCGGGGCTGGGGGGGCGGCAGGGCGGCGCGGGCGGGCTTACTTCTTCTTCGCCTCGAGTTTCTCGATCATGCGCCGGAGCTTGTTCAGCGCGATGTTCTGGATCTGGCGGACGCGCTCGCGGGTGACGCCGAACTTCTCGCCCACTTCCTCGAGCGTGCGCTCGGGACCGCCGTCGAGGCCGAACCGGTAGCGCAGGATGGTCGCCTCGCGCTGGTCCAGCGTGGTGACCAGTTCCTGCAGCATCTTGGTGATGGTCTGGTCCTCGAGCTCGCGGTAGGGGGTCTTGGCGTTCTCGTCCGCGATGATTTCCGAGTAGCTGTTGGAGTCGTCGTCGCCGATGGGGGCGTCGAGCGAGGCCGGGCGGATGGCGGCGGTGCGCATCTGGGCCACGCGGCTGGCCGTCATGCCCATCTCCTCGGCCAACTCCTCGTCGGTGGGTTCGCGCCCGAATTCCTCCTGGAGCTTCATGGCCACGCGCCGCATCTTGGAAATCTTGTCCACCAGGTGGACGGGCAGGCGGATGGTCTTGGACTGGTTGGCCAGGGCGCGCTTGATCGACTGCTTGATCCACCACGAACCGTAGGTGGACAGCTTGCCGCCCTTGGAGGGGTCGAACCGTTCCACGGCCTTCATCAGGCCGATGTTGCCCTCGCTGATCAGGTCGAGCAGGGGCAGGCCGAAGCCCTCGTAATCATGGGCAATCTTCACGACCAGGCGCAGGTTGGCCTTGATCATCTGCTCCCGGGCCTTCTTGTCGCCGGCCTTGATCTTGGCCGCCAGCTCAATCTCCTCGGCCGGGGTGAGCAGCTTCACCTGCCCGATTTCCCGGAGGTAGAGCTTGATGGCCGAATCGCCGTCGTAGCCGCCCCGGTCCCGCTCCCGTTCCGGCGCCGGGGCCGGCGCCGGTTCCACCTCGCGCGGGACCGCGGTCACCGGGGCCTCGAACGGGTCCGGTTCCGCGGCCTTGCCCTTGAGTTCCAGGGCAGGCTTGGCGGCGGCCTTGGCTTTGGGGGCGCGGACGGCCTTGGCGGCCTTGGCGGGCTTGCCGAGCTTGGCGGACTTCCCCGGCGTTGATTGGCGAGCGGGCATAGGCGAATGCGGACCGTGATTGTTAGGGACCGTCGCCCGGAGGCGGCAAGTAAATTAACCGGCGCCCCGGACAACCCGGGGCCGACGATCTCCGATGTTTTATCGGCAGCCGGGATGCGGTAAGAAACCGTCCATGCGATCCCCGCCCTGCCCTGCCCGGACCCCCCGGCATTCCTGGGGTCGCTGGGCCGCCGGATGGGCGCTGGGCCTGGCCCTGCTGGGCAATGGGGGCGGGCCGGGCGGGGCCGGCGGGTTGGCCGCGGCGGAGGGGGATGTGCCGGTCCGGATCACCGAGTGCCTGGCGCGCAATGAGCGCGGGTGGACCGACGAGGACGGGGAGCGGCCGGGCTGGATTGAACTGCACAATCCGACGCCGCGCACCGTGCATTTGCTGGGCTTCTGGCTGACGGACGACCCGGCGCGGCCGGCGCGCTGGCGGTTGCCGGACGTGGCCCTGTTGGCGGACCAATACTTGGTGATTGCGGCCTCGGGCAAGGACCGCACGAACGCGGCGGCACGGCTGCACACGAACTTCCGGCTGGGCAAGGGAACCCGGCGGGTGGCCTTGGCGAACCGGGCGACCAATGTGATTTCGCTGCTGGAACTGGGGCGGCCGGAGGCGGATGTGTCGGTGGGACGCGTACTGGGCGACCCGGACTGGGTGGGGGCGTGGGCCCGGCCGACGCCGGGCAGGCCCAACACCGGGAGCGGCCGGGGCTTCGCACCGCCGGTGACCTTCTCGGTGCCGCCGGGCCCGTTTGAGCAACCGTTGACGGTGGCGCTGGCGGCCCCGGGCGCGACCATCCATTTCACGCGGGACGGCACGCTGCCGACCACGAACGACCCGGCCTACACGGCGCCGCTGCGCCTGACCAACTCGACCCTCTTGCGGGTCCGGGCCTATCAGGACGGGCGGTTGCCGGGTCCGCCGGCCACGGCGGCCTACCCGGCCGTGGATACCAACGCGGCGGCGTTCAGCTCCCCCCTGCCCCTGCTGGTGCTCGACACCCTGGGCCAGCGGCAGGTGGTGTCGGCCCGGCAACACTTTGTGCACGTGAGCGTGCAGGTGCCGGAAGGCGGGCGGTCCCGCCTCACCCACGAGCCGGCCCTGGCCCTGCGGGCGGGCATCCGGCAGCGCGGGTCCACGTCCGGCGGCATGCCCCAGCCGGGGTTCGCCCTGGAGTTCCTCGATGAATTCAACCAGGAACGCGCGGCGGCCCTGCTCGGCCTGCCGGCGGACTCGGACTGGATTCTCTACGCGCCGAACGCCTACGACCCGGTCCTCATCCACAACCCCTTCATCCATGAGCTCAGCCGGCAAATGGGCCGTTACTCGCCGCGCACGCGGTTCGTGGAGGTGTTCGTGAAGCACGACGGCGGGCCGCTGGGGCGGCGCCATTACGCCGGGCTCTATGTGTTGATGGAGAAGATCCGGATCGGCCCGCAGCGGGTGGACATTGACCGGCTGGGGCCGGAGGATTTGGCGCCGCCGGCGGTGACGGGAGGCTACCTGCTCAAGTTCGACCGGCTGGGCCCGGGGGAGGAGGGCCTGGACGTGCAGGGCGACCGCGGCATCGTGTTCGTGGAACCGCGCGAGGAGGTGCTGCGGCTGCCGCAGCGACGGGGGCAGCGGGAATACATCGAGGATTACCTGGCGGAGTTTCATCGGGTGCTGGAGGGCCCGCAATGGCGGGATCGGGACCGGGGTTACCGGGCCTACCTCGACGTGGAGGCCGCCATTGACTTCCATGTGCTGGAGGTGTTGAGCGGCAACGTGGACGCCATGGTGTTGAGCACCTATTTCCACAAGCCGCGCGGCGGGCGGATCACGTGCGGGCCGCACTGGGACTTTGACCGGGCGCTGGGGTCGCTGGACGAGCGGGACGCCAACCCGCGCCGCTGGAGCACGGGACCGTTTTTCGGGGGCAAGTGGTGGCCCCGGCTCTTCAGCGACCCGGACTTCTGGCAGCTCTGGGTGGATCGCTGGCAGGGATTGCGCCGGGCGCAGTTCAGCCTGGCGCACCTGCACGGGCTGATGGACCGGCTGACCGGGGAAATTGCCGAGGCGCAACCCCGCCAATACAGCCGCTGGGGGCTGCAGGCGCGGGGCGGGAGCTACGACGGGGAGATCCGGCACATGAAGGACTGGATCTCCAACCGGGTGGATTTCATTGATGGGCAGCTGGTGGCGCCGCCGCGGGTGGAGGAGCGGGCGCGGCCGGGCGGCGGGCGGGAGGTGGTGCTGGGCGGGCCCGGGCCGGGGGCGGTGTATTGCACGCTGGACGGGTCCGACCCGCGCCGGCCGGGCGGGGGCATCGCGCCGCAGGCCTTTCGCTACACCAATCCAGTCCCGGTCAGCGCGCAGACGGTTTTGACCGCGCGCAGCCATCACCCGGACGCCACCCAGACCGATGGACCGCCGATCTCGACGCCGTGGTCGGGGCCGGTCCGCGTGGGAGGCGGCGCGGCGCGGTGAGGCGGGGCCTCAGACGTTGAGGCCGAAGAGGCGCTGGTGCTGCTGGATGGCGTAGCGGTCGGTCATGCCGGCCAGGTAATCGCAGACCGCGCGCGGCCAGCCATCGGTGCGGGCCCGGCGGCGGGCGAGGTCCCCGATCTGCTCCGGGTTCTCCATGAAATACTGGAACAACTGCTCGAGGAGGCGGACGGCGCGGCGGTTGGGCTCGTGGACCTCGGGATTGTAGTAAAGGTTGCGATAGAGGTAGGCGCGCAGCTCGGCGTTGTCGCGCTTGAGGGCGGGGCCGTAGCGGACGAGCGGACGGGGCTGGCGGCGGACGTCATCGGCGCTCTGCACCCCGGCCTCGCGGATGAGATGCTCGCTGGTCTCCACCACCGTCTTGACCTCCACGTCGATGATGCAGCGGATGATGTAGTAGCGGCGGCTTTCGTCGGGGAGGTTGCCGAACTGCCGTTTTACCAGCGTGGCGGCCTGGCGCCAGATGCCCACGTTGGCGCGCAGTTCCTTCTCGGAGAGCAGCCCGGCGGTGAGACCGTCGTCGAGGTCGTGGGAGTAATAGGTGATTTCGTCGGCGAGGTTGGCGACCTGCGCCTCGAGGGAGGGAGACCGGGCGAGGAACTCGCGGCCGCCAGGCGGGTGGTCGAAGCCGGTCTGGTGCTTGGCCAGGCCCTCGCGCACCTCCCAGGACAGGTTGAGGCCGGGAAAGGCCGGGTATTTCTGCTCGAGGATCTCGATGATGCGGAGGCTCTGGCGGTTGTGCTCGAAGCCGCCGTGCGGCTTCATGAGGCGGTTGAGGGCCTCCTCCCCCTTGTGGCCGAAGGGCGAATGCCCGAGGTCATGGGCCAGCGCGATGGTCTCGGTAAGGTCCTCGTTGATGCGCAGGGCGCGGGCAATGTTCCGCGCAATGGCCGCCACCTCCATGGTGTGCGTGAGGCGCGTGCGCAGGTGATCCCCGGTCCCGTTAAGGAACACCTGCGTCTTGTATTCCAGGCGCCGGAAGGCGCGGCTGTGGATGACCCGGTCGCGGTCGCGCTGGAACTGGGTGCGCAGCTCCGGCGGCGCCTCGCGGTGGACCCGCCCGCGCGTCTCCGCGCTGAACTGGGCAAAGGGGGCCAGGATCAACCGTTCCCGTTCCTCGAGCTGAAGACGCGTGCAGGGCATGATGGATTGGATGCGATGGTTGGGGCGGACCATAATGCCATGTCCGCCCCCGGCCACTGGCGGCCATACATATCCGGAATCCGGGCCGGATCCAAGGAGAAGCCGAGGCCCCGGGGCGACGGGAAAAATCCCTTGCAGCCGGGGGGGGCATTGTTAGGCTCCAGCCTCTTTTTCCGGACCCGCCGCTGCGCATGGCCAATGGTTGACGTGGGTCAACCGGGCGCGGCAACCCGGGTCCGGCGACCGACTGTGCGCTCCAGTTCAACACCGTGAAAATCTTCAGCGGCAACTCCAACGTCCCCCTGGCCCGGGCCATCTGCGCGAGCATTGGCATCGAGCCGGGCCGATGCGCCGTCACCTCGTTCCCGGACGGCGAGACGTTCGTCAAGATCGAGGAAAACGTCCGCGGCGAGGACGTCTTCGTGGTCCAGTCGACCAGCCCGCCCACCAACCATCACCTGATGGAGATGTTCATCATGATCGACGCCCTGCGCCGGGCCAGCGCCTCGCGCATCACCGCGGTCATGCCCTTCTACGGTTACGCCCGCCAGGACCGCAAGGACCAGCCCCGCGTCCCCATCACCGCCAAGCTGGTGGCCAACCTCCTCGTCGCCGCCGGGGCCAACCGGGTCCTCACCATGGACCTCCACGCCCAGCAGATTCAGGGGTTCTTCGACATCCCGGTCGATCACCTCTACGCCGCCCCCGTCATGTACGACTATTTCCGGGACAAGAAACTGGAGAACCTGGTCGTGGTCAGCCCGGACGTGGGCGGGCTCAAGATGGCCCACGCCTACTCCCAGGTCCTCGACGCCGGCCTGGCCATCGTGGCCAAGCGCCGCAAGAGCGCCACCGAGGTGGAGTCCGTGGCGGTCATCGGCGAAATCCGCGGCAAGAACGTCCTCATGGTCGATGACCTCACCGAAACCGCCGGCACCCTGACCAACGCCGCCGCCCTGCTCAAGAAGCGCGGCGCCCGCCGCATTTATGCCTGCGTCTCCCATGCCATCCTCAGCGACATGGGCATCGAACGGCTGCGGAAATCAAAGATTGACGAGTTGGTGACGACTGATACTGTCCTCCGCCCCGCGCTGGACGGGTTGCGCCTGACCACGTTGTCCGTGGCCGGGTTGCTGGGTGAAGCCATCAAGCGAATCCACAGCAATTCGTCCGTGACGTCGCTGTTTGAACTCAAGGGCGGGCGCACCAGCTGAAGGCTGGCTGCGGGCAACTCCGGGGCCGGCCCGAAAAACGGCAACTATCTGAAGATTAAGATTTTGCAGAAGCTGGACTGAACATGAAACCTCTACCGCTGACCGCTTATCCGCGCACCCTCGCCCGCCGCAACGCCGTGCGCAAGCTCCGCAACGCCGGCCGCATCCCGGCCGTCATCTACGGCCGCCAGACCCAGCCGCAGACCCTCGAGGTCGACCGCAAGGCCCTCCAGGAAATGCTGAGCCACTCCGCCTCCGAGGCCCTGCTCGTCGACCTCTCCGTCGACAAGGACAGCCGCCCCAAGCGCCTGGCCCTGGTGCAGGAAATCCAGCACCACCCCATCAGCGGCGCCATGCTGCACCTCGACCTGCACGAGATTTCCGAGACCGAGAAGGTCACCGTCAACCTGCCCGTCGTGACCCTCGGCGAAGCCGTCGGCGTCAAGACCGGTGGCGGCAACATGGAATACGTCCTGCACAAGCTGAAGGTGCGCTGCCTGCCCAAGGACCTCCCGGAGTCCGTCACCATCGATGTCTCCGCCCTCGAAATCGGCAAGGCCATCCATATCGGTGAGATTCAGGCCCCCGCCGGGGTGGAAATCCTCGGCGACAAAAAGGCCCCCGTTCTCTCCGTCACCGCCCCCGTGACCGAGGAGCAGGAGGCCGCCGCCGCGGCCGCCGCCGGCACCCCGGGCGAGGTCGAGATGATCAAGGAAAAGAAGGAAGAGGGCGAAGCCGGTGCCGCCAAGGCCGAGGACAAGGGCGCCGCCAAGGAAGGCAAGGAAGCCAAGCCGGCCGAGAAGAAGAAGTAACGGCGCGCCCGAACCGGCGTCCGCCCGGGCGGGCCTTCCCCGCCGTCCACCCCCATGGACGACTCGTATCTCATCGTGGGGCTGGGCAACCCGGGCCGGGACTATGCGCGGACCCGCCACAACGCAGGTTTCCTGCTGCTGGACCGGCTGGCGCAGCGCTGGGGGGTGACCCTGGCGGCGGAAAAGAAGTTCAACGCCCGGGTTGGGCGGGCGGAACGGGACGGCCGCCGGGTGGTGCTCTGCGAGCCGCAGACCTACATGAACCTCAGCGGGGAGGCGGTCGGGGCGGTGATGAATTTCCACAAGCTGCCGTCGGAACGGCTGCTGGTGGTGGTGGACGACGCGGATTTGCCCCTCGGGGCCCTCCGGCTGCGGCCCGAGGGCAGCAGCGGCGGGCACCACGGGCTGGAGTCCGTGGAGCAGCACCTGGGCACGCGCCAGTATGCGCGGCTTCGCCTGGGCATCGGGCGGCGGGCGAACGACGCCCGCCAGATTGCCGGCTGGGTGCTGGCCCCGTTTGGCGCCGACGAAGAGGCGCTGCTGGAAAAAGTTTTGCAAACCGGCTGCGAGCAGGTTGAATGCTGGCTCTTTGCCGGGACCCGGGAAGCGATGAACCGCTTCAACGGCACGATCGAAGCAACCAACGACAGAAAGGCACGCGAGTGAAACGTTACGAAGGCTTGTTCATCCTGAACGGCAACCTGACCTCCACCGGCAAGGACGACGGCGTCACGCTGGCAGTCGAGCGCATCACCAAGGACATCGAGGCCCTCGGCGGCAAGATCGAGGGCACCCAGAAGATGGACAAGCGCCCCTTCTCCCGCGTGGCCGACAAGCGGGCCAGCTCCGGCCACTACGTGAACGTCATCTTCACCAGCCCGCCGGCCACCTTGGTGCCCCTCCAGACCAAGTTCGCCCTCAACGACGACGTTTTCCGCGTCCTGTTCACCCTGGCCCCCACGCCGAAGGAACAGGCCGCCAAGTAAGCCAACGCGCCCGCCGGGCGCCCCCTCCTTATGGCCAGCTTCAACAAAGTCATCCTCGCCGGGAACCTGACCCGCGACCCCGAGTTGCGCTACACGCCCAACGGGAAGGCCGTCTGCAAACTCGGCCTCGCGGTCAACCGCAACTGGACCACCGACACCGGGGAGAAAAAGGAGGAGGTCACCTTCGTCGACATCGACGCCTTCGGCCGTCAGGCCGAGGTCATCGCCCAGTACCTGAAGAAGGGCCGATCCCTCCTCGTCGAGGGCCGGCTCCGCCTCGACCAGTGGGATGACAAGCAAACCGGCCAGAAACGCTCCCGCCTCGGGGTGGTCCTGGAGGGGTTCACCTTCCTCGACGGCGGCCGCGGTGGCGAAGGCGGCTCCGCCGGGGGCAGCCCCGCTCCCCAGCGCTCCACCGCCCCGGCCCCTGCCGCCGCCCCCGCCAGCGCCGGGGCGGACGAACCCCCGGCCGACGACGACGTCCCGTTCTGATCCCTGACCGACCTGTTCCCCACTCTCTCCCCCACTTTTCTTACCCCCTCCTCCCATGCCCAAGACTGAAGTCATCCTCATCCACCCCATCGTCGGCCTCGGCGCCGAGAGCGACCAGGTGAAGGTCGCCGCCGGTTACGCCCGCAACTTCCTGCTCCCGCAGGGCCTGGCCATCCCCCTCAGCGCCGGCAACAAGCGTCGCCTTGAGGTCCTGCGCCAGCGCCGCGCCGAACGCGAGGCCCATGAATACAATTCCATGAGCGAGCTGGCCAAGAGCATCACCAAGCTCACCTGCCTCGTGAAGGTCAAGACCGGCGACGACGGCAAGATGTTCGGCAGCGTCACCAACGGGACCATCGCCGACGAACTCAAGCACCAGTTCGAAATCGCCCTCGACAAGCGCAAGATCCACCTCGAACAGCCCATCAAGGCCCTCGGCGAGTTTGAGGTCGACCTCCGCCTCCATCCCGAGGTCCACGCCAAGCTCAAGGTCAAGGTCGAGAGCCTCAACCCCCTCCCCACCCCCGCCGAGGCGCCGGCCGCCGAAGCCAAGCCGGGCGAGAAGGGCAAGGAAGTGCGCGAGAAACGCAGCGCCCGCCACGGGGCCCAGGCCAAGACCGAGGCCCCCGCCCCCGAAGGCAAGGCCAAGCCCGCCCGCAAGGCCTGACCCAACCCCCTTCCCCACCGCCCGGGACGCCCGCGTCCCGGGCTTTTCATTTCCCCCGCCTGCCGGCGCGCTTAGCCTTTCCACTCCTCCCAAGTCCGACGGAAAGGCACTGAACTCCCCTATGCAATCACGCTGCACACCCCATCCAGTGAGATCCCGGGTGATGGGCTGTGCCGGAGGGCAAGCGTCGCACCCTTGCCACGTGCGCAGGGGTCTGGATGGCTCCCCTGGGAGGAGCGGAAGGGGCTAAGCGGGCCGGAGGCCCGCGCGCCGCTCAGCGCAGGGCGAGGAACCCGACCACGGTGCTGAGGATGGCGATGATGGCGAGGATGATGCCCTCGCCGGCGACGAGGCCGGAGGCGATGGGAACGTTGAAGAGGTCGGCCTGTTTGCGGTTGCGCCATTCCCAGACGGTGGCGATGACGGCGCCGATGACGAAGGCGAGGGCGCTGCTGAAGGGGATGACGAGGCCGAGACCCAGGCCCATGGCCGAGGGCAGGAACCGCTCGCGGCGCCCGACGAAGCGGGCCAGCACGGGCAGGAGGACGCCGATGAGGGCGCCGAACACAATGGATTCCTTGGCCAGGGCGGGCAGTTCCTGGAGGGCATTGGACCCCTTGGTCAGCAACTCGGCCACGGCGCGCCACATGTTGGCGGCCGGCATGGCGAAGCGTTGCTCGAGGGTTTCCTTGTCCGGCGCCATCAGATACCAGGCCGGCACGATGGCCAGGGTGCCGAAGAGCACCCCCACCAACTGGGCCATGAACTGCCGGCGGGCGTTGGCGCCCAACAGGTAGCCGCTCTTGAGGTCGGTCAGGAGGTCGGCGGAGGAACCGCCGGCGGCCGAGGTGGCCCCGGCCGACATGAGGTTGATGTTGATGTTCCCCTTGGAGCCCGGCAGCAGGGCGTAAAGCAGCTGGGTGACCTTGCCCATGGCCCCGATGGGCGTGGTGTCGGTCTCGCCGGTCGCGCGGCAACAGACCAGGGAGACCACGAACGACATGGCCACGGCCAGCAACCCGAGCGGCAGGGACACGTCGAAGGCCAGCTTCAGCATGATGACCATGCCGATGGTGATGGGGATGAGCCCGGCGACCAGCCAGGCGGTGGGCACCTCGACCTGGTCGATGGGATCCCCGGCGCCGCCGGCGCGCTTCTTCACCGAGCCAAACGCGCGCAGGAGGGTGCGCCACTGAAGGGCGATGGCGGCCAGGCTGCTGAAGACCATGATGGCCGTGCCGCACCAGAGGGCCCAGCGGGTCGGTGTGATGACCGCCTCGGTCCTGCGCGTGACCTGCGCGCCCGCCGCCACCAGGGCCGCCTCGAGTTGGTCAGCCTCGGACTTCTTGGTCAGGCGCTGCACCGGGCGGTCCTGCTTTTCCAGGATGCGGGCGAGGGCCTTCTCGGAGAGGGACGGGTTGGCGGCCTGGATGACGGCGCGCACGGCGTTGGACTGGGCGGGCGCATAGCCCGCGATCATCACGTCGAGGCGGGTGAGCGGGCGGACAAAGGCCCCCTCGCCGCCCCGCTCGGTTTCCACCCGGGTCAGCCAGGGGACTACGCCAAGGTAGAGAATGGCCGAGGCCACCAGCATGGAGAGCGAGACGCGCAGGCCGGTGATCATGCCGGCGCCGATCAGCAGCACGCTCGGCTCAAACGAATAGCCGGCCAGGGTCTTGCCCTGCGCGCCGAACCGGAAGGCGATCTCCTCCGGGATGTGGAACTTGCCGGCCAGGCGGGTCAGCCATTCCGGGGCCCGCTTGGCCTCGCCCAGCGCCTGCACCAGCATGGGATAGCCCCGGAGCAACCCGACCAACAGGCCGGCCCCAAGGGCCAGAATCAGCGACCACGCCTTGTGGAGCGCCTCGCCGCCCCGCGAATACAGGCTGCGCAGGGTCTCGGCCGCCGCAATGCCGCTGGGGAACTTCAGCTGCTCGTAGTTGATCATCTGGCGCTTCATCGGGATGGCCACGAAGACGCCCAGGGCCGCCGTCAACAGGACAAAGGGCACCACCACCGTCCAGGGCTGATGCGTCCCCTGCAGCAGGAAGAGGGCGGCAAAGGCGCTGCCGATCGTCCCGCCCGTGGAGTAGCCCGCGGCCGAGGCCGTGGACTGCATGCAGTTGTTCTCCAGCAGGGACATGGGGGTCAGCCGTCCGCCGCTGGCGCGCCGGAGTCCGTTCCAGAGCACGTAGGACAGCACGCAGGCCGTGATGGCCACCCCAAACGCCCAGCCCAGCTTCAGGGTGGTGTAGAGGTTGGAAATCGACATGAACATGCCCAGCAACCCGCCCATCAGCACCGCGCGCAGGGTGAGCTGGGGCTGCTGGTCGCCCTGGTAGACATGCTTCAGCCAGTGGGCGTCCTTCTCCTCCGGGGTCGCGTTCTCCGGCAGGGCCGGAGGCTCCGGGCGGGCGGGGGCAGCCGGAGCCATGCCGTGGGGGTCGAGGTGACTCATGGTGATGCGCGGAGAGTGGTGAACCCCGCCGCCCGACTCAAGGCCGAACCGAGGGCAGTGGGCAGGTGAGCGGGCGATGGGGCAAGGGCGGGCCGTCCCCCGGGCAGCCGCGGGTTGCAGGGAAGGCGGACTGGCCCTAGGTTCGGCGGTGTTGCGCAGGTTCCTCATGGCACGCTGGTTCCAAGCCGGGTGGGCCGCCCCCGCCGCGGCCCTGCTGCTGGGGCTGATCCCGCCACCGCTCCTGCCCGCCGCCCCCTCCTTTGGTGCCGTCGGCAGCCCAGGCACCGTCACCTCCCCCTACATCACCGAGGCGTCCGGCCTGGCCGTCAGCCGACAAAACCCCGGCGTGCTCTGGACCCACAACGATTCCACCTTCCCCGGCAGCCTGTTCGCCCTGTCCACCAACGGCACGGTCCTCGCCCGCCACATCCTGCCCGTCGGCAACAACCCGGCTTACGACGCCGAAGACCTCGCCCTCGGCCCGGGACCCGACCCCGCCCGCCACTACCTCTACCTCGGTGACATCGGCGACAACACCGCCACCCGCGCCAGCATCCGGGTCTTTCGCCTGCCCGAACCCGCGATCTACCCGGACCAACCCTTCCAGCTGACCTATCCCCCGGGGGTGCAGCCAATCGTCCTCACCTACCCGGACGGACCCCACAACGCGGAAGCCATGATGATTGACCCCATCCATGGCGACCTCTACATCGTCACCAAGGCGGTGATCGGCAGCGCAGGCCTTTACCGCGCCCCGGCCGCCAGCCTGGCCGCGGGCGGCCCGGTGATGCTCTCGCTCGTCCGCCCGGTGGGCTTCCTCAAGGTGTCGGCCGGCGACATTTCGCCCGATGGACGGCTCCTTCTCCTGCGCAGCGGCAACAACGCCGCCGTCTGGTCCCGCGCCGTGCGCCAATCGATCGGCGACGCCCTCGGCACCCCCGCCGCCGCGGCTCCCGTCTTCGGCGAACCCCTCGAACTCAACGGCGAAGCCGCCGCCTTCGACCCCGCCGCCCGCGGCTACTTCACGCTCGGCGAGGGCCTCAACCAACCGCTCTTCGCCTTCCGCCGCACCGACGCCGCCGCTCCCGCGGTCCCGGTCCACCTCGTCGCCCCCGGCGAAACCTGGCGGTTCCAGGACGATGGCTCCGACCTCGGCAGCGCCTGGCGCGACACCGCCTACGATGACCACGCGTGGTCCCAAGGACGGGGCCAACTCGGCTATGGCCAAGGGGACGAGCGCACCCTCCTCCGCTCCGGCTCCGACCCGGCCAACAAACCCATCACCACCTACTTCCGCCGCACCTTCCTGGCCTCGGCCGCCGACCGCAGCAACCGGCTGGTCCTGCGCCTGTGTTACACCGACGGCGCCGCGGTTTACCTGAACGGGACCGAGATCCTCCGTCGCCATCTTGCCCCGGCCGCCGCCTTCAACACCCCCGCCTCCGGCTCCAACAACGACCTGCAGAACGCCTGGTCCTGGTTCCCGGTCGACCCGGCCCTGCTTGTTCCCGGCACCAACCTCCTCGCCGTCGAACTGCACCGGTTCTCCCCCGCCGGCCCCAGCCTGAGCTTCGACGCCCAACTGGTCTCCCGCTCCCTCGACCATGCCCCCGACGGCACCGACCCGGGCGAACCCCCGGATGCCACCCCGCCCGCGGTCACCATCAGCTCCCCGGCCGCCCTCAGCGTCGTGACCAACGAAACCCTCCTCGTGCGCGGGACCGCCAGGGACAACGTCGGCCTGGCCCGCGTGGAATGGCGCCTCGGCGACGGCCCCCTGCAGCCCGTCACCGGCCTCGCCTCCTGGTCCGTCGCCCTGCCCATGGCGGTCGGCACCAACCTCCTGTCCGTCATCGCCACCGACTTCCGCACCAACACCGCGCCCGCCGTCACCCGCGCCTTCATCCGCCGCGCCGTCAGCCCGATCACCGTCCAAACCCAGGGCCCGGGCACCGTCTCCCCCGTGCTGAACGGACTGCCGCTCCTGGTCGGCCAGGCTTACACGCTCACCGCCACGCCCGCCCCCCAACACCTCTTCGCGGGCTGGGACGGCGGCCTGACCAGCGCCAGCAGCCGACTCACGTTCCTCATGGAATCCAACCTGCTCCTGCGCGCCCATTTCGTCACCAACCCCTTCCGCGCCGCCAAGGGCGCCTACCGCGGGCTCCTCGAGCACAACGCCGGCCCGGCCCACGAACGCTCCGGGCCCATCTCGGTCACGGTGGCGGAAAGCGGCGCCTTCAGCGCGCGCCTCCGGCTCGGCGCCACCACAGCCGCCCTCAGCGGACGCTTCGACCTGGCCGGGCGCGCCCGCGTGACCGTCAGCCCCGCCGGCCAACCCGCCTCGACCCTGGCCCTCGCGCTGGAACTCGCCCCCGGTGGCCATCGCCTGTCCGGCACCTTCGACGGCCCCGGCTGGAGTTCCACCCTCCTGGCCCATCGTCCGCCGGTGTTCAGCGCGGCCGCGCCCTCCCCATGGACGGGCCGATGGACCCTGCGCATCGCCGGTCCCAGCAACGGACCTGCAACTGGACCCGCCGGACATGGCGTGGCCGCGCTGGCCATCGCGCCCACCGGCGTGGGCACGCTCTCCGGCTCCCTGGCTGACGGCACCCGCCTGGCCCAAGCCAGCCCCGTGTCCGCCGACGGGCTCTGGGCGCTGGCTCCCACCGTCTACGGCAACCGCGGCTCGCTGCTTGGCTGGCTGTCCCTGACCAATGCGGCACCGCTGGCCCTGCAGGGTTCGGTGGCCTGGGTGCGGCCCGCCGACCCGCTGGCCCTGCCGTTCCCGGCCGGCTTCACCAATGCCACCTTCGCCGAAGGCGCACCGTATCAACCCACCCATGCGGCCGCCTGGGTCGCCCCATATTGCCTGACCCTGCGCGGACTCGACGGAAGCCCGGAACCACTGACCCGGTGTCCCACGACCACCCTGTCCTCCCTCACCCTGGCGGGTGAGGGATTTCGCAGCCTGCAACTGGCCCCGTCCAGCGGCCTGTGGTCGGGCGTGTTCACCAACCCGGCCACCCTCGTGGTGCACCCCGTCCGCTTCACGCTCCTCGGCACGAATGCAACGGGCTATGGCCACATCCTGGGCACGGAGGGCAGCGCGGCCGTGGAGACGCCCCGGTAGCCGGTCGGGGACCGGCCAAGGCGGGAGGAAGACAGGGGGGGAGCGATCAGGATCCGGCGCGGCGCTCGGACCCGGCCTGGGGTTTGTCGGCCGGGGGCGCCGGAACGGGGGTGCCGGGCGCGCCGACGTAGCCCAACAGACGGCCCCGGCGGAGGGCTTCCTGCCGGTTGGCCGCATGGAGCTTGCTGTAGATGTTCTTCTGGTGGGCGTGCACGGTGTGCACGCTGATGTTCAACTGCGCGGCGATTTCCTTGTGCGACAGGCCGGCGGCGACCAACCGGAGCAATTCCGCCTCGCGCGGCGACAGGTCCTGCGTGGAATCCGGCACCCGCTCGTTGCGGAAGGCCGTGATGAGGAAGCGCGCAATGGCCGGGCTGATCGGCGACTGGCCCCTGGCCAGGTCCCGAATGGCCTGCACCACCTGATCCACGCTGGACCCCTTCACCACATAGCCAAACGCGCCCGCCTCCAAGGCGGCAAAGACCGTCTCGCGATCCTCATGCACCGTGTAAACCATGGGCAGGAGATTGGGATTCTCGCGCACGGCGTGGATGATCAGCTGGGTGCCCGCCATCCCCGGCAGTTCCAAGTCCGTCAACAGGATGTCCGCCTCCCGCCACAACGCCTTTTCGATGGCCTCCTCGGCGCTCGCATACAAGCCCACCAACTTGAAATCGGGCTGGGCAGACAGAATGTCCTCCAGCAGGACCATCTGGGCCGGACTATCCTCAACAACTAGGATGCGTAGCACACAGTCATTTCAGGCTTGGTTCGAGCCACCGTCAAGCAACCCCGCAGGAACCCCTCGCCCACCCACGACCTGTCACGCCACCGGGACCGGAACCGGACCGCGTCGAAAGTCCTGTGGATAAGGCGCAATGCCAAGCTGACCTGCCGACGGCACGGGCGCCCGGCCTGATTCCAGTACCCAACTTATAGCCGGGACGGCGTGGCGTGGCGTGGCGTGGAAGGTGGGATGCCCACGTCGCTTATTCCCCGATGATCTTCACCAGCACGCGTTTGCGGCGGTTGCCGTCAAACTCGCCGTAGAAGATCTGTTCCCATGGACCTAGGTCGAGTTTGCCCTGCGTGACGGCCACCACGACTTCGCGGCCCATAATCTGGCGCTTGAGGTGGGCGTCGGCGTTGTCCTCACCGGTCAGGTTGTGCCGGTACTGCGAGGTCGGCGCGTGCGGGGCCAACTTCTCCAGCCACGCCTCGTAGTCCTGCTTGAGGCCGGTCTCCTCGTCGTTGATGAACACGGACGCGGTGATGTGCATGGCGTTGACCAGGCAAAGTCCTTCCTGGACGCCCGAACGGCGGACGAGGGCCTCGACGGTCTCGGTGATGTTGATGAAGCCGCGGCGTCCCTTGACTTCAAACCACAGGTGTTCGGTCAGCGATTTCATGGCAGGAGAAGGGCCGTCTGCATGGGGTCGAAGGTGCGGGATGCGCGCCGGCGGCGGAAGCCGGAAAACGGGCACCCCCCGTCCTCGGTCACGGCCGCTTGACGCCCAAGGACGGCTCCCGCACCGTGGTTCGCATTCCCGGACTGCTGCCCAGTTCCAGGGAATGGACCCATGCCCAGACTGCTGTCATTCCGTCGTTTGGCCGGGTGGCTGCTCCTGCTCGGCCTCCTGGCCCCCGTCGCACGCGCGGCGGAATCCCGCGCGGTCCTGACCAACATCGCGGCCATCAAGGCGCTGCATCCCGCCGAGGCCGAAAGCCGGTGGCCGGTGCGCTTCCGGGGGTTTCTGACCGGCGGCAAGCAATCTGGAGGCGACATGTATGTGCAGGACGACCAGGCGGCCGTCTACCTTATGCCGCACCCCGCCTTCGCGGGACTGCCCTTGGGGCAGGAGGTGGAGATTCAAGGGAGAACCTCCACCCGGGTTTCCGGGCCCATCGTGGTGGTGTCCAACCTGACCGTGCTCGACCGCGTGGTCCTGCCGGAACCCCGCCCGGCCACGGCGCAGGACCTGATGGACGAACGCTGGGACGGCCTGCGCGTGGTGGTGGATGGTGTGGTGAACGTGGCGCTGCGCAACACCCGTGTCCCCACCGAAGGCAGCTTTGTCATCGGCCTTGCCCTGCAGGACGGCTCGCTGCCCGTTTACATCACCGGACGCCCGGATTTGGAATGGCTGCTCAAGTCAGCCGGCACCCGACTCCGCGTCACGGGCATCTGCCGTCCCTTGGTCAACCCGCGCGGATTGGCGACGACCGGCGGCATGGTGGCTGGTCTCGGCGACACCTTTGAGCGCATGGATGCCAAGTCGCCCACCCTGGCCCAGCCCAAATACAGCGAGCGGTCCATCCGCCAATTGTCCCAATACCATGGCAATCCCTCCGCCGCCGAGTATGCCTCGATCGAGGGCGTGGTGACCGCCGTCCTGTCCCAACGCACCTTCTTCCTGCAGGACGAGACCGGGGGAATGCTGGTCCGGACCCTGCGCCCGGAATCCGTGGAACCCGGGGACCGGCTGGCCGCGGAAGGATTGCCCCAACGGGATTTCATCCCATCCGCCGGCCGCGCGGACGAGAGCTACGCGGTGGTCTTCCATGCCCACGACCTGCGGCGCCTGGGCCGCAACCCGCTCCCGGAACCGCGCAGGCTTGGTGCCAAGCACGTGGTGGAGGCCCCGTTCAACTACCGGCGCGTGGCCCTGGACGCCACGCTGCTGGGCACCGCGCGCGGGGCCGATGACTCCGGTTCGCTGCGCATGAACCTCAAGGCTGGCGACCGCCTGCTCGAGGGCATGGTGCGCAGCGTCCCGGCCCAGGCCGGGGTGCCTGCCCCGGGCAGCCGGGTGCGCGTGCAGGGCGTGCTCGACCAGCGGCCGCGGCCGGATTCCGACCAGGAAGCCCTCCGCATCCACCTGGCCCACATCGGTGACCTCGCCGTGCTGAAGCCCCCCCCACCCGACTACGCGCCCGTGCTGGGCTGGATCGCGGTGGCCGTCAGCCTGCTGGTGGTGCTGACGCTGTCCTGGGCGTTGACGCTCCGGCGCAGCGTGCGCCTGCGCACGGCCGAGCTGGAACAGGCCACGGCGGCCAAGAGCCAGTTCCTCGCCAACATGAGCCACGAAATCCGCACCCCCATGCACGCCATGCTGGGCCTGGTGCAGGTGCTGGGCCGCCAACCCCTGTCCGCCGCCCAGGCGGAACTGGTCCGAAACGTGGCCCAAGCCGGAAAATCGCTCCTGCGCATCCTCAACGACATTCTCGATTATTCCCGCGTGGAGGCCGGCCAACTGGTGCTGGAGCGCCAGGCCTTCACCCTGCCGGAGTTCCTGGCGCACCTCGACACGCTCTTCCGCGAATCCGCCCACGGCCGCGGCCTGCGCTGGGAGGTTCACCCGCCCGCCGGCGCCCCGGTGGAAGGCCCCCTGCTGGGCGACCCCGTCCGGGTCCAGCAGATCCTCGCCAACCTCGCCTCCAACGCCATCAAGTTCACCGAGCATGGCGGCGTCGAGTTGACCACCCAGATCCTGCTGGCCGACGCCGACCACGTGCGCGTGCGTTTCACGGTGACGGACACCGGGCCCGGCATCCCGCCCCAGACCCTCGCCCGGCTTTTCCAGCCGTTCACCCAGGCAGACGCCAGCATCCACCGGCGCTACGGCGGGACGGGCCTTGGTCTTTCCATCTGCCGCCGGCTGACGGAACTCATGGGCGGCACCCTCGGGGCCGACAGCCAACCCGGCCAGGGCAGCACCTTCTGGGTGGAACTACCCTTCCCCCGCGCCCAGGCCCCGGCCGAGGCCGCGGCGGCCGCCGCAGCCAAACCGCAGGCCGGCCGGCGTCCTCTGGCCGGGCGCCGCGTGATGGTGGTGGATGACAACCCCCTGAATCGCCGGCTCGCGGAGTGGGTGTTGACCGAGGAGGGTGCCACCGCGCTGCTGGTCGATTCGGCCGTGGCCGCCCTGGCGCAGTTGGGCACAGGGCCCGCCCCGGTTGATGCCGTGCTCATGGACCTGCAGATGCCGGAGCTGGACGGGCTGGAGGCGACCCGCCGCCTGCGTCAGCAGCCCGGTCATGCCACCCTCCCCATCCTGGCCTGCACGGCCGACACCTCACCACAGACCCGGGCCACAGCCCTGGCGGCCGGCGCGACCGATTTCCTCCCCAAACCGGTCGATGTGGATGACCTCGTCGCGGCGCTGGTCCGCTGCCTGCCCGCCTCCCCGGAACCGGCGGCCCCCGCGCCGGAACCCATGGCCCCGACGGCCGCTCCGGACTTGGCCAGCCTCCCCTCCGTGCCCGGGTTGGACACCGGGCATGCGGCGCGCGCGCTGCGCGGGGACGCCAGGCTGCACCGGCGCATGGTGCGCGAGTTCGTCGCGCAGTTCGGCGACCTCGCCGGGCAAATGCGCGGGGACCTGGCCGCAGGCCGGCGCCCGGCGGCCGCCCGGCGACTGCACCAACTGCTGGGCATCACCGGCTACGTGGGAGCCCTCGACCTCGCCAACACGGCGCGCCAATTACAGGAAACCCTCCGCACGGACAACGCGGACGCCACCAGCCTGCTCGACGCCTTCGCCGACGAGTTGGAATCCCTGCTCCAAACCCTGCGCGAACACCTGGCCATCTCCGCGGAAAACGAAGGCGCGCCAACGCCCGCGACCCGCGCCGAGCCGGTGGTTCAGCGGTGACGCCGGCGCCGGTCCCGCGGGCCCGGGGTAAAGCTGCCCCGCGGCTGGGGCTGACCATGGGAGCCTCCCCTGCCCTCTGCAGGCCGCCCGCCCTGCGGCTGCCCGGTGGACCGCGCCGGGGGCTGGACATTCCGCCCGGCCTCGGGCCGGCCTCCACGTTGGTCTCCACGTTGGCCGCCGCGTTGGCCGCCGCGTTGGCCGCCGCGTTGGCCGCCGCGTTGGCCGCCGCGTTGGCCGCCGCGTTGGTCGCCGCGTTGGTCGCCACGTTGGCCGCCGCGTTGGCCGCCGCGTTGGTCGCCACGCCGGTCGCCGGTTGGCGGGGCGGGTTCGCGGCGGGGCGCGGAGGGTGGGCGGGCGGACCGGGGCGCGGGGACGAGGCGGAAGTCGACCTGTTTCTTGAACCCATCGACCTTGGCGACCTGCACCTGGACGGAATCCCCGAGGCGGATGATGCGCCGGGTGCGACGGCCGATGAGGTGGTTGCGGCCTTCATCGAACACGAAGAAGTCCTCCGCGACCGCCGAGAGGGGGACGAGTCCACTCATGGCGAGGCCGGGCACATCGACGAAGAAGCCGAAGTTGCGCACGTCGGTGACGAGGGCGGGATAGGCCTCGGGCCGGCCCGAGCGGAGCTGGGCCTTGAGGAAGGCGAAGAGCTTCACGTCCTTGCTGTCGCGCTCGGCGTCGGCTGAGTTGCGTTCCGTCATGGAAATGTGCTCGGCCACCTCGCGGAGGGCGGGCAGGACGGCGGGTTGGCCGTCGAAGAGGGCACGGTGGACGACGAGGTCGGCGTAGCGGCGGATGGGGGAGGTGAAGTGGGTGTAATGGCGCTTGGCCAGGCCGTAATGGCCGAGGGGCTCGACGGCATAGCGGGCGCGCATGAGGGACTTGAGCAGCCCGATGCGGAGGGCCTGGCCGATGGGCAGGCTGCGCAGGCGGTGCAGGAGCTTCTGCACCTCGCCGGGGCGGACCAGGTTGCCGCAGGGCACGTTGTGGCTGAGCACCTCCTCGCGGTAATCGACCAGGCGCCGCTCCTCGGGCGGTTCATGGACGCGATGCAGGGCGGGACGCCCCAGTTGCTGCAGGCGCGCCGCCACGGCCTCGTTGGCCAGCAGCATGCATTCCTCGATCAACTGGTGGGAGACGTCGTTCTCCATCCGCTCGATGCGCAGGACGCGCCCGCGTTCATCCAGCCGGATCTTGGCCTCCGGGAAGTCCAGCTCGAGCGACCCGGCCTGGAAACGCCGGCGCCGGATCCGCTGCGTCAACTGGTGCGTGTGGTGCAGCATGGCCGCGATGGGGTCGGGCCCGGGCGGCTGCTGCAGGATGGCCAGCGCCTCCGCATAGGTGAAACGCCGCCGGGAATGGATGAGGGCGGGGAAGAACTTCGTGCCCAGCACCTGGCCATCCGGGGCGAGGAGGAACTCCACGCACTTGGTCAGGCGATCCACCCCGGGCTTGAGCGAGCATAGCTCATTGCTGAGCGCCTCGGGCAGCATGGGGATGACGCGGTCGACCAGGTAGGTCGAGTTGCCCCGCTGGCGGGCCTCGACGTCCAGCGCGGTGCCGGGCTTCACATAGTGCGAAACGTCGGCAATGTGCACCCACAGCCGCCACTGCCCCCCCTCCGCCGCCTCCAGGCAAATCGCGTCGTCAAAGTCCTTCGCGTCATCCGGGTCAATGGTCACCACCTGGTGCCCGCGGCAGTCCACCCGGCCGCGCCCGTCGCGCGGGTCCACCAACGCCCCAAAGGCCCGCGCCTCCTGCAACGCCTCCCGTGGGAACTGGCGCGGCAGTCCGTACTGGCGCAGCACCGACAGCATGTCCACCCCCTCGGCGTCCGGGGCGCCCAGCACCTCGAGGATCTCCCCCGCCGGGCTGGTCTGGCGCGATTCCCATTCCCGCAACGCCACCACCACCTTGTCCCCCGGGCGCGCCGCCCCCGCCCCCGCCCCTGCCCCGGGCGCCGGGTCGGGCACCAGGATGTCATGGGGAATCCGGGGGTCGTCCGGAATCACAAACCGGAACCGGCGCCCCTGCTGCAGGGTTCCGACCAGGTGGGTGCGCCGCCGCTGCAGGATGCGCACCACTTCCCCGGTCAGCGGCCCCGTTTCCCCCGCCCGCAGGCCCCGCGGCCGCACCTCGCGCCGCACCAAAACCCGATCCTCATGCAGCGCCGTCCCGGTGGCGCCCTCGGGGATGGCCACCTCCGGCAGCCCCGGATCGTCCGGCTGCAGGAATCCCTTGCCCTGCCGGTTCATCCGGATGCGCCCCGGAATCAGGTCCGCCTCGCGCGGCAGGATGTAGCGATCGCCCTTGATGCGCGCCACCTGCCCCGCTCGTTCCAGGTCGGCCAGCACGCGCTGCAGCTCCGGCACCCGCCCCGGCGCCACGCGCAACAGACGCCGCAGCTCAGCCAGGTCCGCCGCCCCGGAATCCGGGCGCCGGAAAAGATCCATCAATTGTTCTTTCAAGTCGGTCATGGGAAAAATAGGTGGGCCCCGGGCCCGCGCCCCGGGAAGAAAATCAGGCCATCGCCGCAGCCCGCGGGGGCAGCGTGCTCAGGGCAATGCCCGGGTGGCGCTGGCTGAAGAAATCACACGTCCATTCCTCGGTGAACAGGATCACCGTCTGCCCCGCCACGTCCGTGGCCAGCCGCGCGCCCGAGGGCAGCGTCGACTCGTCCGGCTGCCCCGCCGTCACCCAGCGCAGCAGCTTCCAAGGGCCCGCTTCCAGGCGCGACTCCGCCCCATACTCGGTCTCCAGCCGGTACTGCACCACCTCGAACTGCAGCGGGCCCACCGCCCCCAGCAGGGGCACCCGCTGGGCCGCGTTCTGCAGCAGGAACGACTGCACCACGCCCTCCTGCAGGAGCTGGTCCAGCCCCTCGCGGAAACGCTTGAACTGCGCGGTGCTCGCGCTGTGAATCCACGCAAAGGTCTCCGGCGCAAACCGCGGGATCTCGTCGTAGGCCAGCCCCGCCTCCTCCGCCAAGGTGTCCCCAATGCGGAAATCCGAGTGGCCCACCAGCCCCACCACGTCCCCCGCAAACGCCTCGTCCACCGTCTCCCGATCGCGCCCCAGCAGCTTGTGCGAGCTGGCCAGCCGCACGCGCTTCCCGGTCCGCGTGTGCACCACGGTCATGTCCCGCTCAAACCGGCCCGAGCAAATGCGCAGGAAGGCCAGCCGATCCCGGTGCCGGGCGTCCATGTTGGCCTGAATCTTAAAGATGAACCCCGAGAACCCGCCGCCCGCCGGCGGCACTTCCCGGCCCTGCACCACCCGCGCCCGCGGCCCGGGCGCCAGGTCCAGGAACGAATCCAGGAACAGCTGCACGCCAAAGTTGTTCACCGCGCTGCCAAAGAACACCGGGGTCTGTTCCCCCGCCAGGATGCGCGCCGGATCAAAGACCGCCCCCGCCCCCTCCACCACGGACAACTCGTCCACCACCCGCTGGTGCACGTCCTCGGCCAGCCCGTCCTCCCCCATCACCGCCTCCAGCGACCGCACCGTCACCGGCGCCCGGTAGGCCCCGCCCGGCACCCGCTCAAACCAGTGCACCTCCCGCGTCCGCCGATCATACACCCCCCGGAACCCCGGCCCGTCCCCCAGCGGCCAGTTCACCGGATACGCCTGCAGCCCCAGCACGCTCTCCAGCTCGTCCAGCAGCTCCAACGGCTCGCGCGCCGGCCGGTCCAGCTTGTTCATGAAGGTGAACAACGGAATCCCCCGCTGCCGGCACACCTCAAACAGCTTGCGCGTCTGGCTCTCAATGCCCTTGCCCGCGTCAATCACCATCACCGCCGCATCGACCGCCGTCAGCACCCGGTAGGTGTCCTCCGAGAAATCCCGGTGACCCGGCGTGTCCAGCAGGTTCACGCAGTAGTCCCGGTAGGGAAACTGCAGCACGGTCGAGCTCACCGAAATCCCGCGCTTCTTCTCCAGCTCCATCCAGTCGCTGGTCGTCGCCCGCTGGTTCTTCCGCGCCGTCACCGACCCCGCCAGATTCACCGCCCCGCCATAGAGCAGGAACTTCTCCGTCAAGGTCGTCTTGCCCGCGTCCGGATGCGAGATGATCGCAAAGGTCCGGCGACGACGGGTTTCCAAATCCAGGTTCATCAGGGGATCAGGCAGGGGAAAAACAAGGGCACAACCTCAGCCGGGCCGCGCCCGGGCGCCAGGCGCTCACCGTGGACGGCCCACCCCGGCCAGCCGCAGGGAAGGCATCTCGTTCGTTTCCATGACCACACCCCCCACCCTAGCCCGGATGTCAGCCCGCCCGAAGCACTTTTTCCGGACGCCGCGCCCGCTCAGGTGATGTGCGCGCCGCGCGTCTCCACGTAGACCGCGTAGAGGGACTGGCTGGCGGCCATGAAGAGGCGGTTCCGCTTCTCGCCGCCGAAGCACACGTTGGCGCAAATCTCCGGCAACTGGATCAGCCCGATGCGCTGCCCGTCCGGCGCAAACACATGCACCCCGTCGTAGCCCTGGCCGTCCGGCTGGCGCTGCGCCCCCACCACCCGGGTTCCCCAGCCCGACCCCGCCCAGATGTTCCCGTCCACGTCCGACCGGAGCCCGTCCGCCACCCCCATCCGCTGGTCGTAGTCCATCGTGCAAAAGACCCGCCGCTTGGCCAGTTTCCCCTCGCCCGTGACGTCCCAGGCCAGGATGGGCTTCGGATCCCCGCCGCCGGTGTCCGCCACGTAGAGCCGCCGGTAGTCCGGCGAGAAACAGATCCCGTTCGGCTTGTTCACCTCGTCGGTGACCAGGTGCAGCTTCCCGTCCCGGCCATCAATCCGGTAGACCGCCTCCTTCACCTCCAGGTCGCCCTTGTGCCCCTCGTAGTTCCCCATGCTCCCGTAGCCGGGGTCGGTGAACCAGATGTCCCCGTTCGGATGCACCACCACGTCGTTGGGCGCGTTGAGCCGCCGCCCGTTCCAGCGATCGGCCAGCACGGTCACCGACCCGTCATGCTCATAGCGCACCACGCGCCGGTTCCCATGCTCGCAGGCCAGCTGCCGGCCCTGGAAATCAAACGTGTTCCCGTTGCTGTTGCCGGCCGGCTTGCGGAAGGTCGTCACGCGCTGGTCGTCCTCAATCCAGCGCAACTGGCGGTCATTGGGGATGTCGCTCCACAACAGGTAACGCCCCACCCCATTCCACGCGCAACCCTCGGCCCACAGCATGCCGGGATCATGATACAGCCGCTGGATGACCGTGTTGCCCACCTTGTAACGGCCAAACCGCGGGTCCAACACCACAATCCGCGGATCCGGATACCGCGTGGCCGGCGGCTGGAATGCCTCGGCGGCCGCCCCCGCGGAGCGGGTCCACAGCGCCAGGCCCGCCGCCGCGGCGGTGCTGGCGAGAAACTTTCGGCGGGGCAACGGGGCCGGGGTCGGGGTCGGGTGCGCGTTCGGGGTGTGGAGTTCAGCCATGGCAATGCATCACGGGGTTGCCCCAGCATAGCCACGGAAGCCCCCGCCGCCACAAGCCGCAAAACACGGCGCGCCCACCGCGCGGGACCGGGATTTCCAGTTGTCCGGTGGCATCCGTCCACCTAACGTCCCAGCCGAAGGATCGGCGCGCCTCCGCGTGCGCCGGCCACTGAACCCGAACCTGACCATGAATGACGCCAGCCAATGCCCCTTCTCGGGCACCCCTCCCCAACACGCCGCCGGGGGCGGCACGACCAACCGCGACTGGTGGCCGAAGGCGCTGCGCGTCGATCTCCTCCACCAGCATTCCACCAAGTCCAACCCGATGGACGACGCGTTCGATTACGCGAAGGAGTTCCAGAGCCTCGACTACGCCGCCCTGAAGAAGGATCTCGCGGCCCTCATGACCGAGTCGCAGGACTGGTGGCCGGCCGACTTCGGCCATTACGGGCCCCTCTTCATCCGCATGGCCTGGCACAGCGCCGGCACCTACCGCATCGCCGACGGCCGCGGCGGCGGCGGCCGGGGCCAGCAACGCTTCGCCCCGCTCAACAGCTGGCCGGACAACACCAGCCTCGACAAGGCCCGCCGCCTCCTCTGGCCCATCAAGCAGAAATACGGCCGCAAGATTTCCTGGGCCGACCTCATGCTCCTCGCGGGCAACGTCGCCCTCGAGACCATGGGCTTCAAGACGTTCGGCTTCGCCGGCGGCCGCGCCGACGTCTGGGAACCGGACAACGATGTCTACTGGGGCCCCGAGTCAATCTGGCTCGGTGACCAGCGCTACTCGGGCGACCGCGACCTTGAGAACCCCCTCGCCGCCGTCCAGATGGGGCTCATCTACGTCAATCCCGAGGGCCCGAACGGGAAGCCCGACCCCCTCGCCGCCGCGCGCGACATCCGCGAGACGTTCGGACGCATGGCCATGAACGACGAGGAGACGGTGGCGCTCATCGCGGGCGGCCACACCTTCGGCAAGACCCACGGCGCCGGGCCCGCCTCGCATGTCGGCCCCGAGCCGGAGGCCGCCCCCATCGAGCAACAGGGCCTCGGCTGGAAGAGCAGCTTCCGCTCCGGCAAGGGCGGCGATGCCATCACCAGCGGGCTCGAGGTCACCTGGACCACCACGCCCACGCAATGGAGCAACAACTACTTCGAGAACCTCTTTGGCTACGACTGGGAACTGACCAAGAGCCCGGCCGGCGCCCAGCAATGGCAGCCCAAGGGCGGCGCCGGGGCCAACACGGTCCCCGAGGCGCACGACCCCTCCAAGCGCCGCGCGCCCGCCATGCTCACCACGGACCTCGCCCTGCGCGTTGACCCCGCCTACGAGAAGATTTCGCGCCGGTTCCTCGCCCACCCGGAACAGTTCGCCGACGCCTTCGCCCGCGCGTGGTTCAAGCTGACCCACCGCGACATGGGCCCGCGCGCGCGTTACCTCGGGCCCGAGGTGCCCGCCGAGACCCTCATCTGGCAGGATCCCATCCCCGCCGTGAACCACCCCCTGGTCGACGCCAGGGACGTCGCGGCCCTCAAGGCCCAAATCCTGGCGACCGGCCTCTCCGTCCCGGAACTGGTCTCCACCGCGTGGGCCTCGGCCTCCACCTTCCGCGGGTCGGACAAGCGCGGCGGCGCCAATGGCGCGCGCATCCGCCTGGCCCCGCAGAAGGACTGGGAGGTCAACCAACCCGCCCGCCTCGCCAAGGTGCTGCGCGCCCTCGAGGGCGTGCAGGCGACCTTCAACCAAGCGCAGGCCGGCGGCAAACGCGTCTCGCTGGCCGACCTCATCGTGCTGGCGGGCGGCGTCGGCCTCGAGAAGGCGGCCAAAAACGCCGGCCATGACGTCACCGTGCCCTTCACGCCCGGCCGCATGGACGCCACCGCGGAGCAGACCGACGTGGCCTCCTTCGCCGTGCTGGAACCGATCGCGGATGGGTTCCGCAACTATCTGAAGGGCAAGTACAGCGTCCCCGGCGAGGCCCTGCTCATCGACAAGGCGCAGCTCCTGACCCTGACCGCGCCCGAGATGACGGTGCTCGTGGGCGGCCTCCGTGTGCTGCACACCAACGCGGGCGGGACGGCGCATGGCGTGTTCACCCGCCGCCCCGAGGCGCTCACGAACGATTTCTTCGTGAACCTCCTCGACATGGCCACCGAGTGGAAGGCGGTCGCCGGCGACCCCAACCTGTTCGAGGGCCGCGACCGCAGGACGGGCGAGTTGCGCTGGACCGGCACGCGCGCGGACCTGGTGTTCGGCTCGAACTCCCAGCTGCGCGCGCTGGCCGAGGTTTACGGGTGTGGCGATGCCCAGGCGAAGTTCGTGCAGGACTTCATCGCGGCCTGGGTCAAGGTGATGAACCTCGACCGCTTCGAACTCGCCTGACCCGGCGCGCGGGCCTCCGGCCCGCTTACCGCGAACCCCGGACACGGGGAACGCCTTGGAAGAACCGGGCCAACAGACGGCGCCAACGGATTGGGGGGGCGGGCCTGCGAGCCCACCCCCTGCCTTAAAAACCGAAGACCCCTGCAGGCCGAGGCCTACAGGGGTCAAATTGGTTGCGGGGCTAGGATTTGAACCTAGGACCTTCAGGTTATGAGCCTGACGAGCTACCGGGCTGCTCCACCCCGCGATCCGGGAGAGGCACTCTAAGGGGGCCCGACACCCGCGCAAGCCCTTTCTTGATTTCTTTTCCGTGGCGACGGCGGCCGACAAGCGGCTTGACCATGCCCGCAAATGGGCCGATAAAACCTCCGCGATGCCATCCCGCTTGCGCGGGATCCGTCGTGGAGAGATGGCTGAGTGGCCGAAAGCGGCGGTTTGCTAAACCGTTATACGGGTAAAACCGTATCGGGGGTTCGAATCCCCCTCTCTCCGCCACCTTCCTTTTGCCCCATCCAAGCAGGATTTCACACCCCTCTCCCCCCTTCCGGCAACTGCGGGGACACTGTTTCCTCCACACGGTGCGGTCCAGTCGAGCGCGGTCAGTCGAACATGGCGCGGACGCCGAAGAACCGGGTGCCCGTGACCGCGTTGGTAAAGCTCATGATGCCCTCCACCGTCGTGTCGATGGGGATGGGCGGCGTCGGGGCGGCCCAGGGCGTGGTGGCGAGGTTGGTTGTGGTCAGCACAACGTAAATCACACCCTCGGCCGGGCCTTTCCAGGACGAACGAAGAACCCCATTCGACAACGTGGTGGTGAACAGGGTGCGGTTCCATATCCGCGGATGGGTGCCAAAGGCGAATTCCCTGCCGTTGTCGAATCCGTCGTGGTCCAAATCGGCGGTCAACAGCGCCTCGCTGCCCGACAACAAGTGGAAGGCCGCCCAAGCCGCGTAGGCGGACCAAACCGTGCCGGAAACCGCGAGGGTCTTGTTGGTGGCGCGGTCGCTGGACAGCGTCACGGTGCCCGAGACGGATCCGGCCACAGGGCTCACGACCATGCGGATGTAGACCTTGGCGCTGACATTGTTGTTGCTGGGGGCGAGCGCGGTGGCGGCCCCCCACGTGGCGTTGTCAGTGGAAACCTGGAAACCGGCGGAAGCCACAACCGCGATCGGGGCCGTCAGATTCGTCCCGAGGACGGTGAACCATCGCGCGCTGGCAGGCGTGTTCACGAAGGCAGCAAAGTACGGCAGGGCATTGGTGGGAACACCGTCGGAATTGAGGACCCGGATCTCGGGAATCGCCTGCACCACGTTCAACTCCAGGTTGGCGGTCGTGAAATAGGCAAGCTTGCCGCCGCCCACGTTCGCGGCGTTGAGCAGGCCTTGGTTGAATAGGGTTCCGGAAAAAACGCTGACCCTCCCGTTGAACAGCACATAAACGCCGAGAGGCGTGTCGCTGTTCAAGCCGACGATGTCGTCGACCCTGAAACCGCCAAAAGAGACGGAGACACCATCGACGGTCAGCGTCGGTTGGTTGGTGTTCAGCCGGTATTTGCCGCCGTATTCGAAATGGAGATCGCCACCGACGATCGCATTGGTGCCCTCCACCGAAAGAAGTGCGCTGCGGCCGACCGTCAAACTGGAGCCCAACGAACCCTTCATGGTGAGTTCGACCGTGTCGGTGAGCGTGACCTGGTCGAGAAAACTGGCGCCCACGCCGTCGAGGATGATTCTGCCGCTCCCCCCGAGGGTGACTCCCGTGGCAGTGCCTCCGCCCGTGGCCGGGCCAAATCCGCCGGAGAAGGTGGTCGTGTTTTCCACATTCAGCCTCAGTTCGCCGGTGGTGCCAGCAGCCTTGAAGAACGCCGATTGACCCCGGAACTCCATGTCGGCGCCGGAAAGCACCGCCACGCCGTTGGCGCGGCCGCCGATGGAAAGGCCGTTGGTGAAGACGAGATTCCGGGTGGCGACGAGATTCCCGTAGTTATGCTGGATGGCCCGCGGTTGGCTCCCGACGACACTGTTGTCGAGAATGACGATGCCGCCCTCCGTGGGCAGGGCGGCGGACAACCCCACACTCAGCGCCCCCATGTTGTTTGGACCGCTCAGGATCAGGGTTCCCCCACCCGTTTTGGCCAGGGGGTTGACGCTCGTCGCACTGTTGGTCAGCGCGCCGTTGATGGCCAGGGTGCCGCCCGCCGGCACGTGGACGGTTTTGGCGCCGGTCGTGGTGAAAACAAGGTCGGCATTGACCCTGGCCATCCCGGCCGTCAAGCCGGGGGCACTCAGGCCCGTGGCATTGACTGGAGCCCCGGCCTCGAGCGTGCGGGCGGCGTTGAACGTGATGAAGCCGAGGTTGCGCGTGCCGGACCCGTTGGCGATGGCGAGCGTGCCGCCCGGACTGAGCGTGTTGGAAACGACGACGCCGACGCCCGTCGAATCGGCCAGCGTCGTGCCGCTGTGATTGACGTTGCCCAGAAGGGTGAGGGTCGTGCCGTGGCCAATGTCATAAGTGCCGCTGCCGCTGACATCGCGGCTCGCGGCGAGCGAAAGGTTGGCCGTCGTCTTGAGGGCCCCGTGATTGACCAAATCGTTGGCGGCATTGCCCAGGGCCGAGTCGCTGGCGATCTCGAGGGTTCCATCCGTAATCTCCACGCCACCAGAGAAACTGTTGGCCGCGGGGAGAACCAGGCGGCCCGTGCCCGCCTTGGCCAGGCCGTTGCTTCCGGCCAGTGCGGATGCCATCACCGTGACGACGCCCGCCTCGACCCGGATGGAATTGCTGCCCACCGTCGCGCCGGCGAGGGTGATGGGGTCGCCCTGCACCCGGTAGCCTGTCGCCTGGAAAATCATGCCCTGGGTGACGCCCACCCCGCCGCTGACCGTCACGGTCCCCGCGTTGTCAGCGAAAATCAGGGTGCCTTCACCCTGGGTCCGGCCGACCCCGGCGCCGCCTGAATCCGTCGCCCAGTTCGTGCCCCCGGCGGCCCACGTTCCGGTGCCACCGCCGCCCGGCACGGCGGACCAGTAATTGCCCGACACCACGGATGCCGACGCGGTGAACACCACATCGTCGACAGCCATCTGGGGGTCCACGGAGGGAAGGTTCTCCTGCCGCCAACGGAGCCAGAGCACCTGGTTGGTCAGCCACGTAAGGCCGGCCACCGTGTTGCTGATGGCGGTGAAGTTCGGCGCGACCAACCCATTGACGGCGGTGTTTGCGTTGGTGACGGGCAGTACGAAACTGAGGGCTGGGACATCCGTCCACCCCCCGCCGGAAACCGCGTTGACGGGGTCGTTGTTGAACGTGCCACCGAGTTTGTATTGGAAGCTCAGTTTCGCGGTGCTGTTCGAGTAGCCACGCCACTCGCGGCCGACATAACCGAGGGAGAACGACCCGAGTCTCAACCCGGTCGAGTTGGAAAGCCCGAAGCCGAACGACGCCATGCTGCCCAGTTCACTGGCCGTGCTGTTGCCCACAATCCAGCCCAGGGAGCGGTCGGTGTTCGTCGACGACGAGCTGAAGTTCGCCCACGTTCCGGATCCAGCGGTGGAGCCATTCTGGTTCAAAATGGCCGTCGGGTTGGTCACCAACTGGGCGCTGGCAAACCAGCCGGGCAGCGTGACGTTGTTGCTCCAGGCGGACGTGGCATTCGTGCCGAGCGAATTGAAATTCTGCGTGTAGTTCGTGGTGGTGAGACTGAACTGGGCCGGCAAGGGACCGACCCCGCTTCCCAACAGGGCGAGGAGGACGAACAAGGTTTTGCGGACGCGGTTGGGAAACCGCCTTCCGGACGGTGCGCCGTGCGGGAGGCCTGGCGTTTGCGGCGACTTCCGATGCCACCGGCTCGTGCTGCACGGGATGGCGACCGGCCAGCTATGCTTTGCGTGTTGTTGGCGCAGGCTCACCTTGGGTATATCGGCAGGGAATCGCGTCCCCTCCGAGGTAAAAGTCCTCTCATTTGCTGGAAAACCCGGGGAAATGGAGGCCTGGGGCATGCCGTAAAGGCCACCAAGGGAGGAATCGGACCGGTGACCCGGGGAAACACTCCGCGTGCATCACGCAAGTTCGACCGCGAAGGTGTCGCCCTTTCAGGGCTCTTGGACAGGCAGGTGGCGCATCCCCGGCCCTGCGGGCCGGGCTATCACATGACGGGCTTTCAGCCCTGAGAGTCAGGCTCGAGCACGCCTGTGGCCGGGCTGTAAGCCCGGGATTTGAGAGCCCGGGCCAAAGGCCCGGGTGTGGAGGTGGATTCATGACCCGCCCTGTCAGGGCGGGACAATCGGGCGCAAGGCGGCGGGCAGCGTGGGTTCCACCTGGATCCGCAGAACCCGGCGATGTCTGCTATCCCCAGCCCCAACGGGGCGTGGTAATCCAGCCCGGGGCAACGCCCCGGGAAAACCGGATCCATATCACCATAAGCCCTGCAGGGGCGTTTTAATCCCACGCGCCCCCCGACGGCCACCAACAGCCTCCAGCGACGCAATCAGGCGGGCATGACGTTTGCCGCCTACGGCGTGGCGAGGCGCCCGCCGGAGCTGCTAGCGGACAGGCGGAACCTTTGGCGTGCGCCACCGTTCCAGCGTGAGGCTCGCCGGATTGGTTCCGATGAGGCTCGGATCAAAGGGCTTCGAGGTGATCAGGTCGAACACACAAGGGCCCTGCACCACGTCGCCTTGGAGAACCTGCCACCGCAGGCCGTCCCGTTGCACATAGATGTTTCCGTAGGTCCAGCTGCCAGACCATGAGCGCGGGGTGAATGAGCTGACGCGGACACCAAATCCGGCTGGGATGGCAATGGCGTTGGTGTTGGGGAGGGTGACCACCTGCTCTCCATTGGTCACCACCAGGGGGAAGACCGTGTGAGTCGAGACGATGGTGTTTTGCGCCGGGGCTGACGCAGCGGCCAGGCAAAGAAGGATGAAACACAGGTGCTTGTTCATGGATTTGTAGTGGTTAAAAGGCAAACCTCTCCCGGAGGACCGGAGGATAAGGGTTTCAGGCTTCGACTCAAGGTGGAAGGCAATGCCAATGCGAGAACCATGCCTGCCCCTCCCCTGAGAGCCACCTGCTGAACTTATCCCCCTCACTCCGTCGCCTTCACCCGGACGAGCTCGTCTTCTTCCAACACATAGCGCTCAGAGTTGATGTAGACCTCTTCGCCCTCCTCGGACACCAGGCTGGAGGCGATGGCCAGCAATTCATTCAACGGCAGCTTTTGGCAGGTGATTTCAGGGTTCGGGGTGGGGGTATGGAACCATTCACATGCCAAGGCGTCATCCAGCGACTCGAAGGGCCCTTCAGGGTCGTAGTCGGACGACGTGCAAAAGTAGAAGCCTTTGAATTCGTTGATCCAAATAGCCCCCGAACCACCTGGACGATTGCTGTCCCAGCACAGCGAGAACACCGTCTCGGCGTCAGAGAGGTCGTTGATCAACGCGTCCTCATCCTGCAGGTATTCGGCATTTTTCTTTGCGGTAATCTTCTTCTGCGCCCGCAGGGTTTCGCGGAACGCTTCGTAATCGATGGCCATGGTGTGTCTTGTCCTTTCCCGGGGTTCATCCCCGTCTTGTGTCGTGTTGTCGTATTGCGTCGTTGCGCCCGCCGCAACCGGCGGGCCTGTCATAACCCCGCGTTCCCGGGACGGCCGGGGGGTGGGTTGGATCGCCCTTTCAGGGCTTGGGTTATGTGGGGACCGGTTACCCGGAGCGTTGCCCCGGGCTGTATTGAATCGCCCCGTTGGGGCTGGGATTCCGAGCGGATGCCGGAGCCCGGCGGGCGGGTCCCGCGGGACCCGCGCTACCCGTGGGGTAGCGGTCCTCGCGCTAAAAGGATCCTGGGACAACCCTCGCAGCACGAGGGTTGCTACCCGCGCGCGGTGGCCTGTCGGCCATGGGGCCCAGGGCACCCCGGTCCGCCGGTGGACGCGGCGCGGGGCCGGGTCCGGCGGGCGGGATGCCCCGGGCGTGGTCTCCTTAGCGTGCAGTCGATTCCTTGGGGTTCTTCCGGGAAGGCGGGCGCGGGGACGAACAGCGCAGGCTGCTGACGGTATGGCTCAGGTGCGTGAACCCCTCGGCCGTGCCGGCATCGGTGGCCTCATACTGCATGCAGAGTTTGTCATCGACCCCGAGGTGGCGGGCTTCCTCGACCACGTCCGGGCTGGCGGCAAGGAACAGGATTTGCCAGTCGTCCTTCTGGCGCCGGCGCCCAATGAGATCCTGCAGGGTGGCGTGCGTGAAGCGCCGGCTCGAGTTCTCGTGCCCGTCGGTGAAGACGGCCATGACGACGCGCTCGGGGCGGTCCGCCGGGGCCAGTTGGTTGATGTAATCGTGCGTGCGCTCCAACGTGCGCCCCATGGCGTCGTAGAGCGCGGTGCCGCCCCGCGGCACGAGGTCCCCGTCCTGCAGGGGCAGGACCTCGGACAGCGGGATGCGTTCCCAGACGGGCTCATACTGATCGTCGAACCGGACGAGGCTGATGCGGGCGCGGCCGGCTTCCTTGGCCTGCTCGGCGAGGAACTGGTTGATGCCGGCCAGCAGGCTTTTGTGGATGCTGGAGATCGATCCGGAACGGTCGACGACGAGGGTGATATCGGTCCAGGGGGCGGGAGGTTGGGTGCTCATATGGCGATTCCTATGGTTTGATGGTTGGTCAGGCGGGGCGGCGTGTGCCTTCGCCCGTCAGCAAGGGAATCGCAGGGGCGGGAAACTTTCTTACATGGATGACGCGATTTTTGCGGAATGATGGAGGAAGGGCCTTGTGGCGGGGCCACCGGTCCTGCAGACTAACGCCATGGGAGGCCCTGCCACATCTACTGAGCGAAGTGACGGCTCGTCGGTGCTCAGGCAGTGTTATCCCATCGCCCATGCGGTGGCGTTACGGTGGCTGGGAGGAATGGCCCCGGACCAGGTGGAGGACGTGGTGCAAGAATCCATCCTCGATGCATGGAAGTGTTTTGTCCG
>JBJOEZ010000015.1:0-75116 GCA_046048995.1 Verrucomicrobiota bacterium
CCACGTCCGCAGGCCGCCCCAGTGTAGCAACCCGCGTGAGCGGGTTGGCCGCGTGGGGCTCAACCCACGTCCGCAGGCCGCCCCGGTGTAGCAACCCGCGTAAGCGGGTTGGCCGGGTGGGGCTCAACCCGCGTCCGCGGGCCGCCCCAGTGTAGCAACCCGCGTGAGCGGGTTGGCCGGGTGGGGCTCAACCCACGTCCGCAGGCCGCCCCAGTGTAGCAACCCGCGTGAGCGGGTTGGCCGGGTGGGGCTCAACCCGGGTCCGCGCGGTTTCACGGGGCATCGATTCGATTGATTGTCAGGGGCGTTCGGATCGTCATAATGCGCCCTGTTGTCCCAGTTGCCAGTCGTGCCGCGCATGTCCGGGCTCCTGCCCCATCGACGTCCGTCGTTTGTCCGCCGGGTTTTGTTCCCGGCGCTGGTGGCCTGTGTCCTGGCGCGGTCGGGGGGTGTGGCCGCGGATGCGTTGTGGGACGCTCATGTCGAACCCCTGCTGCGGGCGCACTGCACGGAGTGTCATAACCCCAACAAGACCAAGGGCGGCCTCGACCTGACCACGCTGCAGGCGATGTTGCGGGGTGGGGACCGTGGCCCGGCGCTGGTCCCGGGCCGGCCGGCGGACAGTCATCTTTACCAATTCCTGCAGGCGTCGGCCGACCTGCGCATGCCCCCGGGCAGCCGGCGCAAGCTGGACGAGCAGGAGGCGGGGTTGATCGGGACGTGGATTGAGAAACTGCCGGTGGTGGCGGCAGCCCCGGGCGCCGCCGTTCCCGCCGTCCCGGCGCCGTCCGTCCCGGCCAAGGCGTCCATCGCGTGGAATCCCCCGGTGACCATGGCACCGGAGCAGGTGGTGGATCGGTTTTTGGAGCTGGCCTGGAAGCGGGACAAGGTCGCGCCGGTGGAGCGGGCGTCGGACGAGGTGTTTGTGCGCCGGGTGTATCTGGATCTGGCGGGGCGGATACCGGACCGGGCGGAGGCGGAGGCCTTGGTGCGGGACCGGGCGAAGGACAAGCGGGCGCGGTTGATTGAGCGGTTGCTGGCGGGGGAGGAGTATGCGCGGCACCTGCGCGAGGTGTTTGATCCGGTGTTGATGGATCGGCGGGGGCCGGCCTGGGAGGATCGGCGGCAGAACGAGCGTTGGTTTGCCTGGCTGGAGGACGCCTTCCGGCGGAACCGTCCCTGGAACGAGGTGGTGCGCGACCTGATTGTGGCGCGCCCGGAGCGGCCGGAGGACCGGGGCGCGGTATGGTTTTTGTATGAGCGGGAGAACAACGCGCAGGCGGCGGCGGAAGCGCTGGCCCCGGTGGTGTTTGGGGTGCAGATGAAGTGCGCCCAGTGCCACGACCACATGGTGGCGCGTGAGATCAAGCAGGCCCATTACTGGGGCATGGTGGCGGCGTTCAACCGGAGCCGGAACGTGACCACGCCCGCCGGGCCCGCCGTGGCCGAGTCCGCCATCGGCGGCTTTGTCAGCTTTGCCAACCTGCAGAAGGAGTCGCAGCCGGCGCGGCTGGTCTTCTTCAACGGCCGGTCAGTGGACGAGGCCTGGCCGAAGGAGGGCGCGAAGGAGGCGGACGCGCCGGAACTCTACCGGGTGCCGCCGCCCGCCGGGGCCGAGAAGGACAAGGGGAAGGGGGCGGCCAACAAGGGTGGCAAGCGCAAGGGCGAGGCCGAGCGGGTGGACCGTCCCTCCGTCCCGAAGTTTTCCCGCCGGGAAGCGCTGGCGGAGGCGGTCACGCGCGACAACCCGCTGCTGGCGCGCGCCATGGTCAACCGGGTCTGGGCGATGCTGTTCGGGCGCGGGTTGGTGCATCCGGTGGACCTGATGGATTCGAAGCATCCGCCCAGCCATCCCGAGCTGCTGGACTGGCTGGCGCGGGACTTTGAGCGGAGCGGCCACGACGTGAAGCGACTCGTGCGGTTGCTGGCCAACACGCGGGCCTACCAGCTGGACTCGCGCCTGCCCGCGCGGGGCAAGGCGGCGTCCCCGGACGCCTTTGCCCGGTCGCTGGACAAGCCGCTGACGGCGGAGCAATTGCAGCGCTCGCTCTTGCTGGCCTCGGGGAATGCGCCGGATGCCGCGGGACGCGTGGCGGGATTCACCCCGAAGGAACTGCAGCGGGCGTTTGTGGCGCAGTTCCCCGACCTGTTCCCGGCCGAGTACAACGCCTCGCTCCAGCAGGCCATGTTCCTGTCCAACGCCCGGTTCCTCGACGCGCTGGTCAAGCCGGCGGGGACGAACCTGGCGGCGCGGCTGGTGGGCATGCCGGATGCGGGGGCGCGGGTGAGGGAGGCGTTTGTCACCGTCTATGGCCGCGAGCCGGACCGCGAGGAGGCGAGGGCGTGCCGCGAATACATGGCGGCACGGTCGCCGGAGGACGGCGTGCGCCAGCTGCTGTGGGCGCTGCTGGCCGGGGCGGAGTTCCAGCTCAACCACTGAATCCCCCGATGCCCCGCCCGCTTTCCCATCTCCCGAACCCCGCTTGTGGCGGGGCGGATCACGCCATGCACCGCCGGAAGTTCCTGCACGGCGTGGCGGGGGCGGGCGCCTTCTCGCTGATGAGCTGGGGCGGCCTGTTTTCGCTGCCCGCGTTCGTGGAGCAGGCCCGGCGCGAGCAGAAACACTGCATCCTGCTCTGGCTCTGCGGGGCGCCCAGCCAGTTTGAGACGTGGGATCCCAAGCCCGGCCGGCCCACGGCGGGGCCGTTCCGCAGCATCCGGACGAAGCTGCCCGGGGTGCACTTCGGGGAGCTGATGCCCAAGTGCGCCGGCATCGCCGACCAGCTCGCCATCATCCGGTCGATGAAGACCAAGCAGGGCGAGCACCTGCAGGGGATCAACCTGCTGAACCGCGGGGCCGAGCCGCGCCCGCCCTTCATCCGTCCCACCCTGGGCTCCGTGCTGGCGCAGCAACTGGGGCATCTCGACAGTCCGATCCCCAACTTTGTCCTGCTGGATCCGTGCCCCGAGGGCAACGAGTTCAAGGAGTTCAAGGCGGGCAACTGGGCGGGTTGGCTGGGGGCGGAGTATGCGCCGGTGCGGGTGGGCGGGGAGTTTCGGATTGAGAACGTGGCGCGGGCGGCGGATTTGTCGGCGGACGACCACGAGGCGCGCAATGCGCTGCGGCGGTTCCTCACGCGCAAGTATGAGAACGAGCGGCGCAGCGCGGCGGCGGCCTCGCAGAACGCGGTGTTCGAGCGGGTGAAGGGGCTGATGAGCTGCGCGGACCTGTTCGACCTGGAGCGGTTGCCGCCGAAGGACCGGGAACGCTACGGCCCGGGGGCCTTTGCGCAGCATGCCTTGCTGGCCCGGCACCTGGTGGAGAACGGGGCGCCGTTTGTGATGGTGGCCAACGGCATGCCGTGGGACAGCCATGTGTTCCACAACGAGATTTACCAGATGCTGGTGCCGGAGCTGGACCGGGTGCTGTTCCACCTGGTCAACGATTTGCGCGAGCGGGGCCTGCTGGAGAAGACGCTGGTGGTGGCGATGGGCGAGTTTGGGCGGACGCCGTGGATTAACCCGGCCCGTGGCCGGGACCATTACCCGGACGCCTGGAGCCTGGCGCTGGCCGGGTGCGGGATCCGGCGGGGGGTGGTGGTGGGGGCGACGGACGAGGACGGGGTGGAGGTGGTGGACAGGCCGTTCAACGAGAAGAACCTGTTTGCCACCCTGTTCACGGCGCTGGGGATTGACCCCTACGCGTTGTATGACCTGCCGGACCTGCCGACCTTCCACCGGGTGGAGGAGAAGGCGGCGCCGATCCGGGAGGTGTTGGCCTGAGGGCCCCACGCCATGGCTGAACCCAATAAACAAGCCGGCGCGGACGTTCCCAGGCTGGAGCGCCGGAAGGAGATTTCGCTGCCGGGGGCCGTGCTGGCGCTGGAGGTGGCGCCGGACGGGCGGACGATCTTTGCGGCCGGCCAGGATGGCGGGGTTTACGTGGTGGACGTGGAGGCGGGCCGGGTGGAGTTGCTGGGCCGGCACGAGAGCTATGCGAGCGGGGTGGCCCTGCTGCCGGGCGGCGCGACCCTGATCTCGGCCGGGTATGATGGCGTCCTGCAGTGGCACGATGTGGCGGCGCGGAAGACGATCCGGTCGCAGCGCGTGCATGAGTTTTGGAGCTGGGGCATGGACGTCAGCGCGGATGGCTCGCTGGTGGCGTCGGTGACGGGCCGGTATGAGGCGGGGGGCTACAAGTATGAGCCGGCGCCGGAGCGGGAACCGTCGGTGAAGGTGCTGGACGCGCGCACGGGCGAGTTGGTGCGGGAGTTTGCGCATGTGCCGCCGGTGCAGGCGGTGGCGTTCACGCCGGACGGGCGTCATGTGGCGGCGGGCAACTTGATGGGCGAGGTGCGGGTGTGGGAGGTGGCGACCGGCCGGCAGGTGGCGCGCTGGGAGAACGCGGATTTGACCAGCTGGGGGATCATCAAGAGCCATCATTACCTGGGCGGGGTGTTTGCGATGGCGTTCGCGCCGGGCGGCGAGGATTTGTATGTGTGCGGGATGGGGCCGATGCGGGATCCGATGGCGGGCAACGGGACGCAGCGGTGGCAGCGGTATGCGTGGCGGGAGGGGCGCAAGGTGGACGAGACGCACGAGGGCGAGTCGGGGCAGGGGTTGATGGAGGCGCTGGCCTTTCATCCCGGGGGGAAGTTTTTTGTCATGGCGGGCCGGCTGGTGCAGGGGCAGTGGAACCTCGCGTTGTTTGACGCGGCGGATGGCCGCAACCTGCGGAGCCTGGATGCCAAGCACCGGATCACGGACGCGGTGTTTGCGGCGGACGGGTCCCGGCTGTTCCTGGCCAAGGCCAAGGCGCAGGAACGGCGGAAGAACGGGAAATGGCCGGACTACGGCCTGGTGGAGGTGTATGGGGTGACGGCTTGAGGGGTGGCCGGCGCGCGGGCCTCCGGCCCGCTTACCGCTTCCCCGAGGGCACCGCGGACCATGGGCCCCCGCCGCTCCGTCCGCACGTTCCAAGCGGGCCGGAGGCCCGCGCTCCGGGGTGGTCTAGTAGACCTTGCGGAGGTTGGAGGGGAGGATGTTGAGCTCGCCGCGGTACTTGGCCACGGTGCGGCGGGCGATGACGATGCCCTTCTCGGCGAGCATGAGGACGACCTCATGGTCGGAGAGCGGCTTGGTGGGGTCCTCGCCCTTGAAGATTTCCTGGATGATGTCCTTGACCGAGGCGTTGGACATGTCCTGCCCGGTGGCGGTCTGGATGCCCGAGGTGAAGAAGTACTTCATCTCGTAGATGCCCTGGGGCGTCTGCATGTATTTGCCGGAGACGGCGCGGCTGACGGTGGTTTCGTGGACCCCGACGACCTCGGCGACCTGGACCATGGTCATGGGCCTGAGGCCGGCGACGCCCTTCTCCATGAACTCGCTCTGCCGCTTCACGATTTCGCGGGCGATGTTGAGGATGGTGGTCTGGCGCTGGTGCAGGCTCTTGATGAGGAATTTCCCGGCGCGGATTTTTTCCCGGATGTATTCGCGCTCCTCGCTGGAGGCGTCGGGCCGGGACATGAGATCCTTGTAGGTGTTGCTGATGCGGAGGTGGGGGATTTGCTCGTTGTTGCTGGTGACGAGGTAGTCCTCGCCGGACTTGGTGACGAAGACCTCCGGGGAGACGTATTGGTCGTTGTCGGGGAGGAAGGCGCGGCCGGGGCGGGGCTCGAGGAGGGCGATGCGGGCCATGGCCTCCTGGACCTCGTCGGTGTCGGCGCCCGTGCCGCGGGCCAGCTCGGGCACGCGGCGCTTGCCGAGGGCTTCCATGTGGTCGCGCAGGATGCGGTACTCGAGCGTGTGGGTGCGGTTCTGCCGTTCCAGCTGGAGCATCAGGCACTCGCGCAGGTCGCGGGCGCCCACCCCCACGGGGTGGAAGGTCTGGATGACCTTCAGCACCACTTCAATCTGGTCGGCCGGGATGCTGGTGGAGGCCGCGAGCTCCTCGAGGCTGGCCTTGAGGTAGCCGTAGTCATCGATGTTCCCGAGAATCATCTCGGCCACGGGCCGCTGGGCGTCGGAAAGCTCGGACAGGCGGACTTGCTCGAGGATGTGCTCCTGCAGGGAGGTGCCGCTGGTGATGGAATCGAAGAGGAACTGCCGCCGCTCCTCGTCCTCCGGGGAGTTGCGGGAGGGGAGATTGGTCGCGCTGAAGTGCTCGCGCCATTCCTGGTCGAGCTGGGTCAGGCGTTCGAACTCCGCCTGGAAATCGTCCACCGGCTCGTTGCCTGCCTTCTCGGTCGCCGGATCAAACTTGAGGTCCGTGGGCGGCTCGGCCGGGTCGGCCTGGGTCATCATCTGGGTGTCCCCATGGCCGATGATGGCCGTGTCGGCATCCCGGGCCAGGCCCTCGTCCGCCTCCGGGGCGTCGTCGGAGATCTCCATCTGGACCTCCTCCAGCACCGGATTCTGCTGCAGCTCCTGCTCGACGAGCGCCTTCAGCTCCAGCGTGGGGGCCTGCAACATGGCCAGCGACTGCTGCAGCTGGGGTGCCAGCACCTGCTGCATCGCCAGCTTCTGCGACAAATAAAGGCCTTGTGCCACGGGCGGATTAGATAGTTGCCGTCAAGTTCAGCTCAAGACCAAAGCGGAACGGATTTTGCTTTTGTCGCGTGTCCGGGGCCGGGCGGGGATTCGCGCTTTACCGCGCGGGGGGCCGTCCCTAGCCTCGCGGCGTGGCGGCCCGCCTCACCATTCTCGGCAGCGGTTCCAGTGGCAATTGCGCGCACCTGGAGACCGCGGACGCCCGCCTGCTCATCGACGCGGGCCTGAGTGCGCGCCAGATCCGGCAGCGCCTGCTGGGGATCGGACGAACCCCTGAAAACTTGAGCGGGATTCTGATCACGCATGAGCATGTGGATCACGTGCAGGGCCTGGCGGTCCTGGCGGCGCGCCTGGGCATCCCGGTTTACTGCAACCGGCTGACCCGCGAGGCGATTCAGCTGCAGTTCCGGGACGAGACCTTTGATTTCCGCATCTTCAGCACGGGTTCCTCGTTTGTCGTGGGGGACATGGAGGTGGAGACCTTCAGTGTGCCGCATGACGCCTCGGACCCGGTCGGGTTCCTGGTCCGGACGCCGGGGGGCAACGTGGGTTTCCTGACCGACCTTGGCCATGCGACCCGGCTGGCCATGGACCGGGTGCGGCCGGCCCAGGCCCTGGTGCTGGAAGCCAACCACGACGTGAAGATGCTGCAGGAGGACACCCGCCGCTCGTGGTCGATCAAGCAGCGCATCCTGAGCCGGCACGGGCATCTTTCCAACGAGGCGGCCGGGGCGCTGGCCCGGGAGGTGGCCTCCGACACCCTTCGGCACGTTTACCTGGGCCATCTGAGCCGGGACTGCAACCGCCCGGAGCTGGCCCTCCAGGTGGTGGGCGGTGCGTTGCGGGAGGCGGGAGCGACCCATGTGCGCCTGGAAGCGGCGGACCAGGCGGTGCCCTGCGCCACGCTGGAGTTGACGGTGGCCGGGCCGGCCCAGCCGGCGTTGCCGGTGCTGGAGGTGTCGGCGTGCGGTCCGGCGGGCCAGCCGCAGGCGGGTTGAGTGGGGGCCGTTGGGTTCAGCCCGGGGGCCAGCCCAGGGGCCGGCCGCCGAGGATGTGGCAGTGGAGGTGGGGCACGGACTCGCCGCCATCGCGGCCGTGGTTGATGACGAGCCGGTAGCCGGACTCCGCCAGGCCGAGTTGGCGGGCGACCTCGGCCGCCTTGAGCAGGAGATGGCCCAGGAGGGCCTGGTCGGCTGGCTCCGCCAGGCCGATGCGCGGGAGGGGTTTCTTCGGCACGATCAGGACATGGACGGGTGCCTGGGGGTTGATGTCGTGGAAGGCCAGCACCTGATCATCCTCGTAGGCGAGGCGGGCGGGGATTTGCCGGGCGATGATTTTTTCGAAGAGGGTCATGGGCAAGGGGCGGGGCGGACCGGCGCCGGCGGTTGGCTGCCTACTCCACCACCAGGGCGCAACCCTCGGCGGTGCGCTCATTGCCGAGGCAGGTGCGGAGGTATTCCACGATGCGGTCCTCGAGGGCGCGGCAGCGGGGGTTCCAGCGCTTGGCGCCCGTGAGGTGCCGGACGCAGGCGCGCAGGTTGTGGAAGCGGAGCACGCAGGGGTTGCCGTCCAGCCGTCGGCGAATCTCGTCGCGCAGGCGCGGGAGGAAGAACAGTTCGCCCCCGGAGGAAGTCTCGACGGCCAGCGCGCACAAGTCGGTTTCTAGAACCGTCCGCGAGGGTGGGGCCGGGGCGGGGGGGGTGCTGGCGGCCGGTGGCGTGCCGGGCCCATCCGGGGCGGCGTCGGGCGGGGCGGAGGTCTTGACCTGGAAGCCCATGCCGCGCAGCACCTTTTCGAGGGCGGCGGCGAATTCCGGGAGGGAGACGTTTTCCTGGCCGCATTCCACCCGGAAATAATGGAGGACGGCCGCGGCGGCGTTGTTGACGATCTCGGAATCGACCCACTGGGCGGATTCGCCGAGCAGTTCGAGCGTCACCTCCTGGACGGGGCAGGGGATGCTTTCGCCCGTGGCGGTCTCAAATACCAGGCAGTCGGGCCGTAAGCGTATCATGGGGTCGCTCCAGTTTTTTGACTTCCTGAACAAAGTCGGTGGCCTCCTCGAACCGCCGGTAGATGCTGGCGTAGCGCACGTAGGCGACGGGGTCGAGGGCGCGCAGGATTTCCATGACGCGGGAGCCGATGGCCTCGGAGGGCACCTCGCGGTCGTATTCCTGGGACAGATCCTCCAGCAACCGCTCGACCGTGCTGGCGATGGCCTCCCGCGTGACCGGGCGTTTCTCGCAGGCCTTCTCGAGGCTGGACGTCACCTTTTCCCGGGAAAAATCCTCGGTGCGCCCGTCCCGCTTGATGACCACCAGGCGGGGTCGTTCAATGACCTCGTAGGTGGTGTAGCGGTGGGTGCATTGCAGGCATTCGCGGCGCCGACGGATGGTCTCTCCCTCGCGCGAGGAGCGCGAATCGATGACCTTGTCGTCCTGATGGCCGCATTTCGGGCAACGCATGAAGGGTGGGCCGGCAACTCCACATGGAATGGTGGCCGTGGGAGAACTAGCACCCCAGCTATTGTGTCGTCAAAGGATTTGTCCTGCCCCAGACCCTTCGTCACCAGCCCGGCGGAAGGTCGGTCAGGGTGGCCTTGAGGATGGTGCGGATGGCCTGTTTCTCGTCCGGTGGCAGGTAGGCGAAGACGGGGTCCGCCGCGCCCGGGCGGCTGGCGAGGGCACGGTCCAGGCGCTGGTAGAGACGCTGCTTGAACCGGGCGGGCAATCCGGTGAACACGGGGCTGTAGATCATATAGCTGCAGCGATGCCGGAGGAGCCGGGTCTTGAGGTCGAGGTCGCGGAGGGATCGTCCCTGCACGGGTCGACGGGACCGGAGGAAATCCTCGCGGAAGGCCGGGTCGCCCTCGACCCCGCCGGGAGGCAGCGGGGTTTCGTCGGCAAAGAGGAGGTAGCGGACGAGCGGTTCGGCGAGGGCATCGAGGGCGGCGTCGAGGGAGGGCGACGCGGACGAGCCGGCGGCATGGAGAAGCGAGCGGGCCTGGTAGGAGGCGGCGACCGTGTGGTTGACGAACCCGGCCTGATGCTCATGGAGGAGGTGGGCGAGGATGTCGCTGGTGGCGGCCGGGTAGCGGTCGAAGCGGAAGCGGGCGCCCGGGAGGTTGGAAAGCGTGGTGAGCTGCCCGGCCTGGAGCCGGCCGGTGAGGTTGCCCCAGTGCTGCGTGATGCCGTGCTGGCCGGTGACGTGCCAGCCGCCGAAGCGGTCGGCGAAGGGGATGTCATGGCCGTGACGGCCGGAGCGGTAGGCGGTGAGGCTGCCGCCGGAGGGGCCCGGGATGACGGATTTGACGAGGAGGCCGGGGACATGGCCGGTGTCCTCGCCGGCGTGGCAGTTCATGCATCGCCCGGAGCGTTCGACGCGCGGCGGCCGCGGGGCGCCCGGCCGGGGCAGGTCGAAGATGTAAAAAATCGCGCCCAACTCCGGGTCGAGGGACACGAGTTCGATGCGTCCGCCCGGGATGTAGCCCAGGTAAAGGTCGTCGGTGAAATAGAGCGCGCGGGGATTGGCTGGCGAGATGAGGCTGAGCTGCAGGCTGGTGGTGGAAAAGACGAGGAGCTGGGAGGAGGCCGGGATGCCGAGGGTCTGCAGGAGGCGCTTGAGGACGGCCTTTTCGCCGGGGTCGGCGCCTTCCGGGAGGAGGGTGCCGGCTTCCAGGCGGGGGATGAGCTGCGTGAACCGGTCGGAGGGGGTGCGGGTGGAGTAGTGATGGGGGGCGGCATCGATGTCGATGTCCCCGGCGGCGGGGAGGGGGAGCCCGGCCAGGTGGGCGAGGCAGGCCAGGCCGGCGGCGAGGCGGCGGAGGGCGCCGGTCTTCCCGGCCGGCTGGGCCGCCGGGCCTGCCTCCGCACTTGCAGAGGGGGTGAGGCGGGAGTTAGCCTGAGGCTTCATGACCTTGACCGAAAAAATCCTCGCCCGCGCGGCCGGGAAGGCCCGTGTGCAGGCGGGCGACAATGTGTGGGTGAAGACGGATGTGTTGATGACCCACGATGTGTGCGGGCCGGGGACCATCGGGGTGTTCAAGCGCGAGTTCGGCGAGAAGGCCCGGGTCTGGGACCGCGATCGGGTGGTCATCATTCCGGATCATTACATCTTCACCGCCGACTCGAAGTCCAACCGCAATGTGGACATCCTGCGGGACTTTGTGCGGGACCAGGGCATCCGTTATTTCTACGATGTGATTGATGATCCCGCGGGCAAGTGGGTGTTCGATCCCTCCAAGGGCCTGCTCAAGCGCCAGTATGGCTCCCGCTATGCGGGGGTGTGCCACACGGCGTTGCCGCAGAAGGGGCACACCCGGCCGGGGGAAATCCTCTTCGGGACGGATTCGCACACCTGCATGGCGGGGGCGTTCAACCAGTTTGCGACGGGGATTGGCAACACGGATGCGGGGTTCGTGATGGGCACGGGCCGGTTGCTGCTCAAGGTGCCGGAGACGATGCATTTCCGGCTGGAAGGCCGGCTGCAGCCGGGGGTCATGGCCAAGGACATCATCCTGCACTGCATTGGGGAGATTGGCTTTGACGGGGCGACCTATCGGGCGATGCAGTTTGACGGCCCGGGGGCCTCGGCGCTGTCCATGGATGACCGCATGACCGTGGCCAACATGGCAATTGAGGCGGGGGGCAAGAACGGCATTTTTGAGTTCGACGCGCAGACCAAGGCCTATGTGGATCAGCGGACCCGGCTGAATGGGACGCGGACCACGTATGAGCCGGTGGAGCGGGATGCGGACGAGACCTTTTGCTACGAGTTGACGGTGGATCTGTCGAAGCTGGAGCCGACGGTGGCGTGCCATCCGGATCCGGGCCAGCGGAAGAAGGCCAAGGAACTGGGCGGGATCCAGCTGGACCGGGCCTACATCGGGTCATGCACCGGCGGCAAGACGAGCGATTTCCTGGAGTTTGCGCGGGTGCTGCAGGGGCGGCGGGTGAGCATCGACACCTTTGGGGTGCCGGCGACGCCGGAGATTGTGCATGACCTGCAGTCGGCGCGCTGGGGGGAGCGGACGGTCTGGGACATCCTGGTGGATGCGGGGGTGCAGATGACGGAGAACGCCGGGTGTGCGGCCTGCCTGGGCGGGCCGGTGGACACCTTTGGCCGCATGAACACGCCGCTGAAGTGCATCAGCGCGACCAACCGCAATTTCCCCGGCCGGATGGGGCACAAGGAATCGCAGGTGTTCCTGGCCTCGCCGATGACCGTGGCGGCCAGTGCGATTGCCGGCCGGATTACGGATCCGCGCGAGTATCTGGGCTGACGCCCGGGGCGTGGAGGCCGCCGCAGGAGCCTGTGCGGCGGGGCTGATTGAACGTGGGAGGAGCCATGGACCGGGAACAACTGGACACGGGATGTGAGCGCGCCATCCTGGCGCTGGTCATGGCCGTGGTGGTGTTTGCCGCGGCGGCCACCGGCGCGGCGCGGCCGCAGGACTTCGTGGTGGTCCAGTGGTTGACGGTGGCGCTGCTGGGGGTCTGGGTTGCCCGGTTCTTCATCAATCCCAAGCATCGCCTGCTCTGGCCGCCCGTCTGCTGGCCGGTGCTGGCCTTTGTCGGCTATGCCGTGGGCCGGTATTTGACCGCCGACGTGGAGTTTTTGGCGCGCCAGGAGATGATCCGCATCCTTGTCTACGCGGTCCTTTTCTTTGCCGTGGTCAACAACCTGCACAAGCAGGAACCCTCGCAGATCATGGGGTTGACCCTGGTGTTCCTGGCCGCGGCCATCGCGGGCTACGCGCTGTTCCAATTCCTGACCGGGTCGGATTACGTGTGGAACATCCCGAAGCCGGAGGGCATGCGCAAGCGCGGGTCCGGCACCTTTTACAGCCCCAACCATGCCGCCTGCTTCCTCGCCATGGTCCTGCCGCTGGCGCTGTCCTTCACCCTGACCGGACGGTTCACCCCCGTCATGCGGGTGGTGCTGGGGTATGCGGCCATTGTCATCTTTGCCGGCCTGACCGTGACATTCTCGCGGGGCGGATGGGTGGCGGCGGCGGTCAGCCTGGTGGCCCTCTTTTTCTGGATGGTGCGCCAGCGGGATTTCTGGAAGCAGTCGGTGCTGGTCCTCCTGTTGATGGGGGCGGTCTTCGGCGTGGCCCTGACGCGGGCGCGGTCGTCCCCCGACCGGTTTGAGCGGTTCACCCTGGCCCGGCAGTTTGAGGATGTGCGGTTCCGGCTTTGGGAGCCGGCCCGGCAGATGTGGCGGGACCATTTCTGGTTCGGCGTGGGCCCCAACCACTTTGACACGCGTTTCCGCGCCTACCGCCCGGCGGACGTGGAACTGCAGGGCCGCCCGGAGCGGGTGCACAATGACTACCTGAACACCCTGGTCGACTGGGGCGTGGTGGGCGGGGCGCTCGTGCTGGCGTGCTGGGGGGCCTTCTTTTTCCAGGTCTTCCATGGCTGGAAGCACGTGCAGCGCTCACAAAATGACCTGGGCAGCCGGCACAGCAACCGGACCTCCTTCGTGCTGGGCGGGTCGCTGGGCCTGCTGGCCCTGCTGGTCCATTCCTTCACCGACTTCAACCTGCACATCCCGGCCGTCGCCCTCCTGGCGGTGGCCTTGATGGCGCTGGTGACGGGCTATTACCGGTTTGCCAGCGAACGCTACTGGCACACCCTCCGGTTGCCGCTGCGTTGCGTGGTCCTGCCAGTGCTGGCGGCCGGGCTGGCTTACCTGGGCTGGCAGAGCTGGCGGCGGACGGTGGAATGCGTCCGCCTGGACCGTGTCCAGGAGGTCCATCGGGCCATCCAGCGGGAATCGGCCTCCGCCACCCCGGAGCGGCTGGGGGAACTGGGTCGCCAACAGTTGGCGGCCCTGGAGGCGGCGGCGGCGGCGGAACCGGCCAATTTTGAGACCGCCTATGAACTGGGCGAGGCACTGCGCCTGCAGAGCTTTGCCGGGCTCCCGGGCTACGAGGCGCTGGCCGAGAGGGCCCTGACCTGGTTCCAAAAGGCCAGCGACCTCAATCCATACCATCCCCACCCCTATCTGGGGCGGGGCATGTCCCTGCAATGGCTGCAGCGCGGGGCCGAGGCTGCCCCCGCCTTTGCCCAGGCCAACCGCCTGGACCCCAACGGCTATTTCACCCTGGCCCGACTCGGCTGGTATGAGTTTCAGCAGGAACGCTACGAGGCGGCTGTCGCCCTCCTGAACAAGTCGATGAGCCTCTGCAGTGATACCAACCGCAACCCCCTGCCTGCGTTTTACATCGATGTGGCCCGGCAACGGCAGACCAATGGGGGCCCCGGTCCCGTTTTGCGCTGAAAAACGCCTGGCGCACGGGATTCCCGGAAGTTGGCCGGCTAATTGCTCTCAAGAAGCTGTCAATGCGGTCTGGACCGCCTCCGGATTATTCCGTTGACATCATAAACTGAAACTCTAACGTCCGATTCCAGCCGAGCCGCGCGATTGACTCTGAACCACTTATGAAAACCACACCACGACGTGCCACCTGCCTGAAGGCCCTGCTTGCCCTGGTTTCCGGGCTGAGCATTCCTTTCCTGGCGGTCGGGCAAACTGTTCCTGGCAAGGCGGAAGTCCGCGGCATCACCGGCACGGCCACCTATTCCGTGGCGGGCGGCCCGGCCGGCCCCTTGAAAGTGGGCATGGCCCTGGCCAGCGGCGCCGTCATCAAGACCGGCCCGGAGTCGACCGTGGACCTGTTCCTGGGCAAGAGCGCCGGGGTCGTCCGCGTGGCGGAGAAGAGCACCTTCGGGCTGGACCGGCTCACCGTGACCGACACGGGCGCCGACACGGCCGTGGATATCCAGGTCAACCTCCCGGAAGGCCAAATGTTCTTCAATGTGAACAAGCTCTCCCAAGCCTCGCGCTATGAAATCAAGGTCCCCAACGGGGTGGCCGGCATCCGCGGGACCAAGGGCAGCGGCCGTTCGGATTCCTCCTGGGTCCTGCTGGATGGCACCTTGATTTTTGTGCACGCCCCGACCGGCGGCCAGCCGACTCCCTACGTCCTGCGCGCCCCGCCGGCCGTGATTTTCACGCCCACGGATGGCATCAAGCCCGCGCCCGAGGACCTCACACTCCTGACCCGCCGCGTGGTCGACCAGATCCCGGGCCGTTCCGGCGTGGTTCCCCCGACGGGGGTGCCTCCCGGGGTGCCTCCGGCCGAGCCGTTTGTCTCTCCCGGCACGCCGCCGGCGCAATGAGCCGCGGCGTTGGTTCCTGATTCTGCGAGCCCGGGATGGCCCAGCGCTGTTCCGGGCTTTTTCTTTGCCCACCCTGCGTGAGACTGAAGAAACAACAGTTGCTGCCGGTCGCCTTGGGGGCGGGATTGATCGGCCTGCTCGCCCTGCTGCACGGGTTGGGCCGTCACCAGGAGGGGTTGGGTCCCCTGCAGCGGCTGGAATGGATGACCTACGATTGGCGCGCCCGCCAGGCGTTGCACCATCCTGCGCCCGTGGCGACCAACCTCGGCTTTGTCTTCATCAGTGACGAGTCGATCGAGCAGGTGGCCAATGGCTCCCTGGGTTTCCAGGCGGGGTTGTATTGGCCGCGCTTCGTGCATGCCCGGGTGATCGAGGAACTGCGGGCCCAGGGTGCGGAGGCGATTGCCTATGACGTGCTCTTCCCGGACCAGCGGCGCGACCATGCCGCCATGCCGGATGGAACGCCCGGCACGCCGGATGAGCGGTTGGCCCTCGCGCTGCGCGAGGCGGGCAACGTCATCCTGGCGGGCGATGCCCAGGCGCTCCCCCACGAACAGTTTCGCACCAACGCGTGGCGGGTGGGGGACATCACCGCCCGACGGGATTCCGACGGCATCCTCCGCCGCGTGGCCGTGTGCGAGGATTACCTGGTCTGGCACCCCCTCATTCTCCGGGCCAGCCGCGGTCTGGACCACTTCGAGTTCGACACCAACCGCATTCGCTACGCCCCGCCCGGCCGTCCGGCAGTGACGCTCGCGGTGGATGCCGAGGGCCGTTTCAACCAGGCCACCCTCTTTGAGCTGGTCAGCGCCGCGGAAGGCCGCCCGCTGCCTTTCCCGGCCGGGGTGAAACCCATGACCCGCGCCTTTACCCGGATGCGGGGCTGGGACCTGGGCGTGGTGCTGGCCGCCCGGCACCTCCAGCTCGACCTCGATGCCGCGCGCTTTGAGCCGGGCCGCGTGGTCCTGCCCGGGCCCGGCGGGCAGACCCGCATCATCCCGGTCGATCGCGACCACCGCTTCTTCATCAACTGGAGCCTGCCCCTTGGGCATCCCGCCCTGCTCCAGGAATCCTTCCATAGCCTCCTGCACCAGCACCTGGCGCGGCAGCTCGGCCGGACCAATGACCTGGCGCCCCGCTGGCAGGGCCGCCTCGCCGTGGTCGGCTCGACCGCCTCCGGCAATGACCTCACCGATTTCGGCGCCACCCCGCTCGACAAGGGCACCTTCCTCGCCAGCCGCCACTGGAACATCGCCAATTCCCTGATCACCGGCCGGTTCATCCATCACCTGCCGTTGACGGCGGAGCTGGTCCTCATCCTCGCCCTCGGCGTCCTCAGCGGGTTGATCACCTGGCGCCTCCGGGCCCTCATGGCGGTCGTCACCATCGCCGCCGCCACCGTCGCCTGGGTGGTCGTGGCCAACCACTACTTCCTCGAGTCCCGCCTCTGGCTGCCGGTGGTCATCCCGTGCGTCACCCTGCTGGGCACCCATTTCGTCCTCCTCGCCTGCCGGGTCGTCTTCGAGCAGGGCGAGCGCCGCCGCATCCGCGCCATCTTCTCCCGCATCGTCTCCCCCAACGTGGTCAATGAGCTGCTCAAGGCCGAGCACCTGTCCCTCGGCGGATCCGCCCGCGAGGTCAGCATCCTCTTCGCCGATGTGCGCGGGTTCACCGAGATGACCGACGAAAGCCATGCCCGGGCCCAGGCCCGGATCCAGAACGAGGCCCTGCGGGGCCGCGAGGCCGAGGCCTGCTTCGACCGCGAGGCGGAGGAGGTCCTGGCCACGGTCAACCTCTACCTCGGCGCCATCGCCGATGTCGTGAAACAGCACGACGGCACCCTCGACAAATACATTGGCGATTGCGTGATGGCCTTCTGGGGCGCCCCCACCCCCAACCCCCAGCACGCCCGGGCGTGCGTCCGCGCCGCCATCGATGCCCAGCGCGCCGTCCATACCCTGAACCTCCGCCGGGTCGCCGAGAACGGCCGGCGCCAGCGCGAAAACACGGCCCGGGCCGCCCGCGGGGAACCACCCTTGCCCCTGCTGAAAATCCTCTCCATGGGCACCGGCATCAATACCGGCATCGTCTCCATCGGCCTCATGGGCTCCGAACGGCACATCTCCAACTACACCGTGTTCGGCCTGGACGTGAACCTCGCCGCCCGCCTCGAGGGCCACTCCGGGCGCGGCCGCATCCTCATCGGCGAGGCCACCTACGGCGCCCTGCTGCGGGAGGATGCCGACCTGGCCGCCGCCTGCATTCCCCATCCCCCGGCCCAGTTCAAGGGCATCCGCCATCCCGTCGCCGTCTTTGAGGTGCCCTGGCAAGCCCCCGTGGCCGAGGCCGGCGGCGCCTCCCTCCCAGCCGCCTGACGGTGCCGCCCGGGCCGTTTTTTTGCTGCATTCGGGACGGCTGTTTTTTACCTTCACCCCCATGCTCATCTGGATCCTTGCGCTCCTTCTCTTCCTTGGCATGGGGACGGCCGGTTACTACATGGGCGCCCTGCGGTCGGTCTTCACGTTCGTCGGGCTTATCGTGGGCCTGCTCCTGGCCGTGCCCCTTGGCGGGGTGGCGGCGGCCCTGTTCAAGATCTTCGGCATCGATCACCCCGTCGTCCTCGCCTTCCTCGGGCCCTTTGCCGCCTACGTGGGCGTGCTGGCCGCCTTCAAGGCGGGGGGCATCGCGGTGCATCGCCAGGTCGACACCTACTACAAATACAAGGCCTCCGACACCGCCCGCCTGCTGTTTGAGCGCATGAACAGCCGCATTGGGGTTTCCCTTGGCCTGCTCAACGCCCTCGTCTACCTCGTGGCCCTCTCCGTCGTCATTTACATGGTGGGCTATTTCACCGTGCAGTTCAGCATGCCGGAGAAGGACAACCTTTTCCTGCGGACCTTCAACCGGCTGGCCCTCGACCTCAAGGCGACCCGGATGGACCGGGCGGTGGCGGGGTTCCTGCCCCAGGCGAAGAAGTACTATGACGGGGCCGATGTCCTGGGGCTCATCTTTCACAATCCCTCCCTGCAGAGGCGTCTTTCCACCTACCCCGTCTTCCTCATGCTCGGCGAGAAGCAGGAGTTTTCGGCCATCGCCGACAGCGAGGAGTTCCAGAAGTTCTGGACCAGTTCCAACCCCAACCTGCAGGAATTCCGGAGCCAGGAGGTGATCAAGCCGCTGGTCGACACGCGCGAGTGGTATGACAACTTCGACACGATGCTGGAGGGCGACTACGCGGACCTCCGGGGCTACCTCCTGACGGGCGAATCGGCCAAGTATGGGGATGAGCCTCTCCTGGGCCGCTGGGAAGTGGATATCGCGGCCTCCTTCAACCTGGCCAAGCGGCTCAAGCCGAACATGAGCCTGCAGGAGGCCAAGCTCGTCCGCGGCATGCTCTCCGCCTTCTTCAAGGACACGACCCTCACCGTGGTGCCCGGGGGCAAGTTCCACCTCAACCTGCCCAAGATCCCCGTCGTCACCGCGGACATGCTCCCCGCCTTCAAGCGGCAGTTGGAGGCGATGCAGTTCCTGCGGCGGGCCTCGGGCGTCTGGGAACGCAAGTCCTCGGGCGCTTATTCCATCGGGATCACGCGCACCGGGGATGACCCCATGACCGCCGAGGCCGTGCTCAAGGGCGACAAGCTGGAGCTCCGGGTTCTCAACAACGCCATTGTGCTCGCCAAGTAGGCGGGCGGCGCCCGGCCCCGGGCCGCTTACACGTCGAGGTTACGCACGTTGAGGGCGTTGTCCTCGATGAACTGCCGGCGCGGCTCCACCTCGTCCCCCATCAGCCTGGTGAACATCTCCTCCGCCTCGACCGCGTCGGTCAGGTCGATGCGCAGGAGCTTCCGCTTGGCCGGGTTCATGGTGGTCTCGAAGAGTTCCTTGGCGTCCATCTCGCCCAACCCCTTGAAGCGGGTGATCTGGATGCCCTTCTTCCCGACGGCCTTCACTCCGGCCAGGATTTCCGGGATGGAGAACAGCGGGGTGACCACGGCGCGTTCGCCCTCGCCCTCAATCAGCTCAAAGAGCGGGCGATCCTGGGCGGCATAGTGCTCCACACCCAGCCCCTTGCGGGAGAGCCTGCCCACCAGTTCGCCAACCACCCGCGCCTCGTGGTGCAGGTCGGCGTGCCTCGCCCGGCGGGTCGGGCCTTCCCGGCGCCGCTCCACCTCGGTGTCCCCGTTGAAAAGATCCCCGTTGGCCGACTTGAACTCCTCCAGCTGATCGCCGGTCACGAAATAATGGACGGTTTCCTGGTTGCCCTCGCGGACCTTGACCAGGTGGGACGGGAACTCCCCGCTCCGTGAGCGCTGCTCCACATAGTCGGCAAAGTCCCCGCCCTGGCTGCGGATGCAGGCCGCGTGCTTGTCGAGGGACTCCAGCAGCTCGAGGATTTCCTCCAGCTGCTTCTGCGTGAACTCCCGGCCGTCGGCCAGGTTCTTCAGGCGCACTTCCTCGCTCCCGATCTGGATGAGGATCTTGTTGAGCTGCAGGTCGTCGTCCACGTATTCCGTCCGCTTCTTGCGGGCGATCGAATAGAGGGGCGGCTGGGCGATGTAGACAAAGCCCTGGCGGACAAGGGCCGGCATCTGCCGGTAGAAAAACGTCAGGAGCAGCGTGCGGATGTGGGACCCGTCCACGTCCGCGTCCGTCATGATGATGATCTTGTGGTAGCGCAGCTTGGCGAGGTCGAAGGCGCCCTCGCCCTCGCCGTCACCGATCCCGGTCCCGATGGCCGTGATCATGGTCCGGATTTCGTTGTTCTGGAGCACCTTGTCCAGGCGGGCCTTCTCCACGTTGATCAGCTTGCCGCGGATGGGCAGGATGGCCTGGAACTTCCGGTCGCGGCCCTGTTTGGCGGAGCCGCCGGCGGAGTCGCCCTCGACGATGTAAATCTCGGTGTTGGCGGGGTCGCGGTCCGAGCAGTCGGCCAGCTTGCCGGGCAGGCCGCCGCCGGTCAGCGCGCTCTTGCGCACCGCCTCGCGCGCCTTGCGGGCGGCCTCGCGCGCCCGGGCCGCGTTCAGGCCCTTCTCCAGGATCTTCTTCGCCACGCCGGGGTTGGCGTCGAAATACTCCATCAGCCCGTCATAGGTGACCGAACTGACCACGCCCTCCACCTCGGGGGAAAGCAGCTTCACCTTGGTCTGCGACTCGAACTTCGGGTCGGTGTGCTTGACCGAGATGACCGCAGTGAGGCCCTCGCGCACGTCATCGCCCGTGATCTGGGGGTCCTTTTCCTTCAGGAGGCTGTTGGACTTGGCGTACTGGTTGATGGACCGGGTGACGGCGTTGCGGAAGCCGGAAAGGTGGGTGCCGCCGTCGGGATTATGGATGGTGTTGGTGTAGCAGAGGACCTGGTCGTTGTAGGAGTCGTTGTACTGCAGGACCACCTCGACGTGGATTTCGAACTGCTTGTCGTCGGCCTTTTCGCTGACCTGCCGCCGGAGCGCGATGGGCTTGGGGTAAAGGACCTCCTTGCTCTTGTTCAGCTGCTTGACGAACTCCTCGACGCCGTCCTTGTAGTAGTAGGTCTCCTGCTTGGCCTCGGTGAGGCGCTCGTCCATGAAGGTGATTTCCAGGCCGGAATTGAGGAAGGCCAGTTCGCGCAGGCGCGTGGTGATGCGATCGGACTTGAACTCGACGGTTTCGCGGAAGATTTCGGGGTCGGGCTTGAAGGTGATGAGGGTTCCTGTGCCCTTGGCCTTGCCGGTCACCTCGAGTTTCTTGATCGTCTTGCCGCGCTCGAACTCCATGTGGTGGACCTGGCCCCCGCGGGAGACCTCCACCTCGAACCATTCGCTCACGGCGTTGACGCACTTGGCGCCGACGCCATGGGTGCCGCCGGAGAACTTGTAGCCGCCCTGCCCGTATTTGCCGCCGGAATGGAGCGTGGTGAGCACCATCTCGACCCCGGGAATCTTGTATTGCGGGTGGATATCGACCGGGATGCCGCGGCCGTTGTCGCGGATGCCGATCGAGCCATCCATGTGGATGACCACATCGATGCGGGTGCAGTGCCCGGCGAGGTGCTCATCGACCGAGTTGTCGAGCACCTCGGAGACGCAGTGGTGCAGGGCCCGTTCATCGGTGCCGCCGATGTACATGCCGGGCTTCTTGCGGACGGCCTCCAGGCCCTCCAGCTTGCCCAGCTTGGAAGCGTCGTAATTCGTGCCCGAATCGGGCGTTGGCTCGGTCGTTTCGGTCTCCATCGCAGAGGGGTTTGGCGTCAGCCGGATGAAGGGTGCGGCCGCGGGCGGCTCACCCATAAAAACAATGCCTAACATTAGGAAAACGGGGGGGGTGAAACAACGTTTATTTCCCCGGTTGACGGCTCTTTTTCCGGGTTTTTTGGGGCCGGGGCTTGGATGCTTGGATCTTTCCCCGGATGTCCGTAGCCTCCCCGCCTGTTATGGCCAACCTCACCCCCGTTTCCCCGCCGCGCAGCGACGGTCGTCAACCCAGCCAGCTGCGGCCGGTCCGTTTCCAGAACGGCATTGCCCCCCACGCCACGGGTTCCACGCTCATTGAGTGGGGGAACACCCGGGTGATTTGCGGGGTGACCATTGAGGAGACGGTGCCACGGTGGATGAAGGAGCAAGGGGTAACCGGGGGCTGGATCACGGCGGAGTACTCGATGCTGCCCTACTCCACGCATCAGCGGAAGGCGCGGGACAGTTCCAAGGGCAAAATCGACGGCCGCTCGCAGGAGATTCAGCGGCTGATCGGGCGGTCGCTGCGGGCCGCGCTGGATCTCGAGAAGCTGGGCCCGCGCACCATCTGGGCCGACTGTGATGTCCTCCAGGCCGACGGCGGGACGCGCACGGCCGCCATCACGGGGGCCTTTGTGGCCCTGGCCCTGGCCGTGCGACACTTGATGGAAAAGGGGCTCCTGGCCTCCAGCCCGCTCCTGTCTCCCGTGGCCGCCGTCAGTGCCGGCATCGTCGAGGGCCGGCCGCTGTTGGATCTCTGCTACACGGAGGACGTCGCCGCCGCGGTGGACATGAACCTGGTCATGAATGCCGATGGCGCCTTCATCGAACTGCAGGGCAACGGGGAGGAGGCCACCTTCTCCGAGCAGGAACTGGGCTCCCTCCTCACCCTCGGCCGCACCGGCATCCGGCAACTGCTGGACCTGCAGAAAGCCGCCCTCGCCTGAGCCGCCCCCCCCTTCCCGCATGATTCATCCTGTCCGGCTGGTCCTCCTTCGCCATGGCGAAGTCGAGGAGCGTTACCATCGCGTTTTTGGCGGCCGCATCGACATGAACCTGTCGCCCCGCGGCCATGAACAGGCGGCCGCGCTGGCCGGCTATCTCCGGCACCGCCCCCTCGACGCGGTCTACGTCAGCCCGCTGCGCCGCGCCCAGCAGACCCTCGCTCCCATCCTGTCCCACTGCCCGCAGCCCCCGGTCACCCTGCCCGGGTTGCGCGAGGTCGATTTCGGGGACTGGACCGGACTCTCCTGGGAACAGGTGCATGCCCGCTTCCAGATCAGCGCCTTCCAGTGGCTGGACCAGATTGAGGAGGGCGCCATTCCCGGGGGCGAATCCGCGGCCGACTTCCGCGCCCGTGTTGCGCCGTGCCTCGAGCAAATCCTGCGCGACCATCCCGGCCAGACGGTCGGGGTCGTGTGCCATGGCGGCGTCATCCGCATGGCCCTGTCCATCCTCCTCGAGTTGCCCCTGCCCAAGACGGCCGGGCTGGAGATCGACTACGCCAGCGTCACCCGGGTCGAACGGCACGCGCACAAGACCGAGCTCACCCTGCTCAACTTCGCGCCCTGGCGCGATCTCCCATGAAACGGACCCCCCTCTGGAAAATCTCCGTGCCGGTCACCCCCGACACGGAGGATGCCGCCGCCGCCCTGCTGGGTGACCTGCTCGGCACGCCGGCCTCCGTTTACCAGGATGTCCGCACCGGCCGGGCCGCCGCCTCGGTTTACCTGGATGAACCGTCCCACTGGACAGAGGCGGTGCGGGCCCGGCTCGAGGCCGGCCTGGCCGGGTTGGTGCGCGGCGGGCTCGTCCGGGTCGCGCCCCGCCTGCGGGTGGAGCGCTTGCGGCGTGAGGACTGGGCGGAATCCTGGAAGCGCCACTTCAAGCCCATGGAATTCGGCGACGCGCTGCTGGTCAAGCCCAGCTGGAGCCGCCGGCGGCCCCGGCGCACCCAGCAGGTGGTCATCCTCGACCCCGGCCTCAGCTTCGGCACCGGCCAGCATCCCACCACCCGGTTCTGCCTCGAGCAGGTCGTCAACCGCCGCCCCGCCCCCGGTGATTCCCGGTCGCTCCTCGATATCGGCACCGGCAGCGGCATCCTCGCCATCGCCGCCGCCAAGCTCGGCTATCGGCCGGTCGAGGCCTTCGATTTCGACCCCGAAAGCGTCCGCGTGGCCGCCGCCAACGCCCGTCAAAACCAGGTCCGCCGCCGCCTCGCCCTCGCCTGTCGGGATTTGACCTCTCTGCCCAAAGTTGTTGTCCAGAAACATGACGTTGTCTGCGCCAACCTGATGGCCGACCTCCTCATCCAGGAGCGGGATCGCATCCTCGCCCGCCTCCGTCCCGGCGGCACCCTGGTCCTCGCGGGCATCCTCACCCGCCAGTTCGCCGCCGTCCGCCAAGCCTACGCAAAAACCGGCCTGCGCCTCATCGCCAGCCGCCGCGAAATGGAGTGGAAATCAGGGGCTTTCGTCAGCCGCTGACCCGCCCCGCGCCACCCCCCGCGCCACCCGTTTTTTTTCGCCCGGGTGTTTGAACCCGGGCGCCCACGCCCGGTCCAATCCGGGTCATGCGCTGCGGAGCACCGGAAGCATGCCCCTGTCCCGCCCCGGGACGGTCCACCCACCTCGTCGTGTTGGCATCGCTTTCGCTCTAAAGCCGAGTCGATGAAAGGAACCACCTCCCATGAGCAAACCCCTCGAGGCCGTGACTGAACTCATCCGCAATCCCAAGCACCCGTTCCGCAAGGCCGATGATCGGCCCATGAAGGCGCAAAAGCACCGCTATGAGCGGCGCAAAATCAAGGAACTCATCAAGCACAATGACTGGGGCCTGGATGGCGCCTCCTGAGGCCATCCCCCCTCTCGTGCCCTCGAGCCGCGCCTCCCCGCGCGGCTCTTTCTCTTTTCAACCCGGCCCGGCTTGAACTTCCCGACGGGCCTGTGCTTGACTCCCCCCGTTCTTCGGCCGCCCGGCGCGGCCGTCCCCCATCATGAGCGAAACCGGCTACCTGAAATGCCCCTGCCGGGTTTGTGGCGGCAATATCGAATTCCCCGCCCAGGGCATCGGCCGAACCGTCTCCTGCCCGCATTGCGGGGAAAAAACCCTGCTCGGCCGCGCTTCCGCGGGCGGTGGCACATCGTTCACCCCACGTCCGGCCGCCGCGCCGGAGACCCAGGCCTCCGTTTCTGAAGCCGGGCAATCCGCCCCGGCCGGCCGGTCGAAGGTGGTGCCCATCCTCGCCGCCATCCTGGGCCTGGGCGCCGCCGCCGCCGGGATTTGGTGGTGGCTCCAGCGTGAGACCCCCACGCCGCCCCCTTCCCAGCCGGCCAGCCTTTCCGGCAAAATGGCGGCGCTGGAGGGCAGTCAGGCCCCGCCGACCGCGGCCGTTTCCCCAAAAACGCCCGGCCCGGCCCGCCCGAAGTCCCTTGAGGACCTCAAGGCCGGGCCCGTCACCCTCGACAAGGCCCGCTCCGGAAACCTCATTTACGCCACCGGCACCCTCCGCAACGACTCCGATCATGCCCGCTACGGCGTGCGCATCGAGATCGGGCTCACCGATGCCAACGGGCGGTCCCTGCGCAACGCCACCGATTACAAGGATGTGCTGGAACCCCGGCAGGAGTGGCGTTTCCGGGCCTTGGTCCTCGAGAGCAAGGCCACGGCGGCCAAGGTCAGCAGCATCACGGAAGACCCCTGAGCCCCGCCCCGGCTCTCAGGGCGCCCAGCGCAGGCGGTAAAAGGCCCGCGCCGGGGGCGCGCCCAGGTCGGTGAAACGATCCTCCCACTCCAGCGTCCCGCCCGGCGACGCCGTGTTGGTGCCAACAGTCCGCCATTCCACCAGACCCACGGAGCGTTCGAGGAAATACGTCCGGCCCGGTTGGCCCGCCAGCGTCAACCGCACCACGCCGTCGGCCATCACCGGGGCGCCCGTGAACCACCCGGCCGGGCTGGGCACCACCCGCGCCAGTCCCGCTACCTGTCCCCCGCGGCCATCGGCCAGCGTGTAGGTGAACTGGTCCGCCACGTTCAAGGTGTTGGAATACAGGAGCAGACCGCCGTCGGCCACCAGCGGCACGCCGTTGGTGGATGTGGCCGCCAGCGCGGAGACAAAGACCGCATCGCCATCGGCATCCACGGCCCCGGCCGCCAGGCTGGACAGCGGGATGGCCAGCACCGCCGGGGCGCTGCTGGTGAAGGACAGCGTCGTGCCCACGGGGTTGCGGTTGACCCGGATGCGGCCGTGGCTGGCGAGTTCGCCCAGATCCCAGTTCAGCCCGGGACCCAGCGTGGGCAGGGACATGGCCGCGAAGGTTCCGGCGTACGCCGCCGCGCCGAAGAGGGGGAAGACTTCGCCCCCGGTGAGCGGGGCCCCCATGTTGGTCACCACCAGCGTTCCTCCCAGGGTCAGCGTGCCGGTGGTCAGGAGCAGACGGTCGCAGGTCGGGTTGCCGCCGTTGCGGTCGATGCGCAGCCAGTGGGTGCCGCCGAGCGTGGGCGGGCTTTGCAGGGTCAGGCGGCCGGGCAGGGGTCCGCCGGAGCCCGGGGCAAGGACGCCCGCAGGGCCGACCACCACCACGCCCGCAATGGTGCCGGTGCCGCCGAGTGTGCCGCCCTGCACATTGACCAGGCCGGGCCCCGTCGCGGACCCGTTCGTGTTCTGCACGAGCAGCCGGCCGGCGGACACGAGGGTGCTGCCGGCGTAGGTGCCGGCCGTGGTGAGTTGCAGCGTGCCGGGACCCGCCTTGGTCAGCCCGCCATTGGCCACGGGCACCTCGAGCGACAGGTCGACTTCGGCCGGCCCGTTGCTCACGGTCAGGGTCCGGGTGCCGCCTCCGAGATCGATGCCGCCCGCATTGCCGGCGCCCGCACCGCGGGCCACGACCGCGGTCGCCGTCGCGAGCGGACCGATGCCCACGCCGCCGCCGAGGGTGAGGCTGGCCGGGCTGTTGGTGGAGGGCGCCAGCAGCAGGGTCTGGAAGGCCAGCGCGCCGCCATTGAGGGTGAAGGTGCGGCCGGCGTCCACCTGCAGTGTGTGCACGCGCAGGCTGGCCCCGACGCCCAGGGTCACGGGGCCGGAGAACTGGGCTGAGAACGGCGTGGAATCGGGCGAGGGCACGTAGAGGATGGACAGGGAACCGCCGCTGAGCTGGAGCGTCTCGCGCTGGTAGAGCTTGCGGATGACATGGGTCCCGGACGACACGGTCACGGTGATGTTGGTGCCGGGCCGCTCGAGGATGACGGTGTCGTTGGTGCCGGAGGTGAGCCCGGCGGCGGCGGCCCCGGGCAGCCGGGGCACGGGCAGGGTCTGCGTGCCCACGGGCGGGACCTGGCCCGGGCCGGGCACGGGGGCGACCGGCGCCTGGCCGCTGTTCCAGTTGGTCAGCGTCGACCAGTCGCCGCCGGCATTGTGGAGCCAGACGGCGGGCACCAGCTGGTCCTTGAGGAACTCGATCCCGCCCCGCGCCACGTTGAAGTCGAGGTCGCTGTTCCCGCTGTTGAAGCTCTGCAGCCGCCCGGTGCTGGCGTACTGCCAGAATGCCCAGGGATGGGTCACGCCATAATCGTCCCAGGGCCCGTAGATGCCGGTGTAGCCGTCCTTCGGCTCGCCGGTTTGCACATTGATCGAGTCCGGGTCGGTCTGGTTCGGCCACCGGGCGCTCCACAACACCGGATAAGCCGGGCCGGCCACGCCGGGCACCAGGGCGGGGGGTTGGGCCAGCTGTTGGCGCAGGGACACGGACGCCATGGCCAGGATGTTCGCCGCGTAGTTGCCATTGATGTAAATGGCGGGCCGGATGCCCATCCGCTCGTGGATCCGGGTGGAGAAATCCAGGCAGAACTGCGCCATCTGCTCGTCCGTGCGCACGCCGTCCCCCGCCTCGAAATCGTGCACCGGCACCAGGTAGCCCGGCCGCATCCACGGGCCCGCCATCTGGATGAAGTGGTCCGCCTCATCCGTGCCGGTGTTGGCCACGCCGCCGGAGTTGCGGGTCGTCTCGATGATGTCCGGCCGGGAGAAGTGATACGGCCCGGCGTGGAGCCCGGCGGTGGTGGACCGGTTGATGTTCTGGACAAAATAGGGATCGTCGTAGCGCTGGGAGTTGGTGTTCAGCCCGCTCGTGTTGGCGGGGTCGCTCTGGTTGTAGTAACCGGTGGTCCCGCCCCGGCTGGAGCGCAGGAAGACGAACTGCCGGTTCTCCAGTACGCGCAGGTTGGTCCAGGTGGTGGCCGAGATGTTTCCCTGCCAGGCCGAGATGTCCAGGCCGAGCAGCCGCGTCTGCCCCGCCACCGGCAGCGCGCCCACCGCCAGCCATAGGATCACCATGGCCTGCCGCAGCCGGCCGGGCAGGGGAGGGAGGATCCCCCACGCCCGCGGTCCCCCGTTCGGGGGGATGCCGTTCTGGCCGGCCTGATTCATGAGCCTCCAGAGTACTCGCGCAGGCCCGGCTCGACAAGCGCCTGCGGTCCGACCCACGCGGGACGCTGGCCGGGGGAAATGATCGGGGAGACCCCGGCCCCGGGGCGGGGTCGGCCGGCTCAGGCAGGGCGCCCGGGCTCCGGCCGGCCGAGGAGCTGCTCCAGCTCGGCCAGGCCGGCGTGGGAACCAATCTCGTAGAAGCGGTCCTTCACCTCCCAGCCCGCCATCTGGCCGCGCTCGACCAGCCGCCGCATGACCTCGGCCACGTCAAAGGCCCGGTCCGCCGGCCATTCCTCGAAGACCCCCGCCTGGAACAGGCTCAGCCCGTAGTCGATGTGCCGCATCTCCGGCAGGCGCCGGGTCTTGTCATAGGTTTGGATCACGCCGTCCGCGAAGACCACGTTGCTGGTGTCGTAGAGGCCCTCGTTGCGGTAGACCGTCATGCACGCGGGCCGGCCGCTGCGCACCCAGAAGTCCGCCACCGGCCCAAAGGGCTCGGTGAGGTAGCTGTCCCCGTAAAGCACGAAGAAGCGGTCGCCCAGGAGCGGCAGGGCCTGCCTGAGGGCGCCGCCGGTGCCCAGCAGCTTGGGGCCGTCGAAGGAATACTCCAGCCGCACGCCATGGGCCGAGCCGTCGCCGAACTGGTCCCGGACCATCTCGCCGAGGTGACCGAGGCACAGCACGATCCGGGTCAGCCCCTGGCGCCGGAGGAGCGCCAACTGGTGGGCCAGGAAGGGCTGGCCGGCCACGGGGACCAGCACCTTCGGGATTTTTTCCGTGATCGGCCGGAGGCGGGTGGCCAGGCCGCCGGCGAGGAGGGCGACGGGAAACATGGGCGGGGCCGGGGCTCAGGAGCTGACCAGCTTGGTGCCCTCGAAATCGAACCGGAACCGGACCTCCTTGAGGCCGGCCTCGCGCATGGCGTGCCGGAGCCGCGCCTTGCCTTCCTCGGCATAGAACATGAGGAACCCGCCGCCGCCCGCGCCAATCAGCTTGCCGCCCAGCGCGCCGCTGGACTTGGCCAGGTCATACCACTGGTTGATCTGCGCGTTGCTCATGCCGGAGCTGCGCGCGCGCTTGCGCTGCCAGTGCTCGTCCATCAGCCGCGCCAGCTCGCGCAGGTTGCCGGTCTCGATCGCCTCGCGCGACGCATAGCCCAGTTCCTTGGTCTGGTGCAGGTTCGCCAGCATGGCCGCGTCGTCCTGCTTCGACTTCTCGTTCTGGTCCTTCAGGATGGCCGACGCGCTGCGGTTGTAGCCGGTGAAGAAAAGCAGCAGGTTGTCCTCCAGGTTGTAGCGCGTCTCCTCGGAGACGCGCGCCGGGGCCGCCGTCACCCGCCCGTCCGGGTGAAACTCAAAGCACGTGATGCCCCCCAGGGCGGCGATGTACTGGTCCTGCTTGCCGATGGGCTCGCGCAGGCGGTGGATCTCAATGTCACAGGCCTGGGCCGCGATGTCGGCGTTGGGCACCAGGTGTTTCTGGTAGGCATGCAGGGCCTTGAGCAGCGCGGTGGTGAAGCTGCCGCTGCTGCCCAGGCCGGTCCCCGCCGGGATGTCGGCCATGCTGGTGATCTCGAGGTAGCCGGGCTCCACCCCGACCAACCGGAGCGCCTCGCGGATGATCGGGTGCTCGATGTCCTCCACCCGCGCCACCCGCTCGAGCTTGGAATACTTGAGGATCAGCTCCGGCACAAAGGTCCGGTGCAGCGTGATGTAGACGTACTGGTCGATGGCGGCACTGATAAGGAATCCGCCGAAGCGTTCGTAATAGCTCGGCAAATCCGTGCCGCCGCCGCCGAGGCTGATGCGCAGGGGGGAGCGGGCGATGATCATGCGGGCGAATTAAGGCGAAGAAACCCGGGTCGGGAAAGCAAAACAGAACAGCCCCGGCCGCGTTCGCCGGGCTTCCTGCCTCTTCCCATCGGCCGGGATGGCCCGTCACTTGACCCGGGGGGACTGCGCGTCTACCGTCCTGCCGCCGCTCTCCCGGCATTCCCCCGTTCATCATGTCATCCCTGCGGAACCCTTGGTCTGTTTTCGGTCTGGTTTCGGCCCTGGTCCTGGCCCCCCTGGCCGCCCCCGGCGGCACGGTCACGGTCTTCCCCACCGTTTCCGGCCCGGCCCCGGCCGTCCTGGGCTGCAATCTCGGCCACTTCATGCCGGACTCGAATGCGGCGGATTGGTGGCGCTACACCGGGGCGCAGGCGGCGCGTGTCTTCCTGAGCGTCTCCGACATCGAGCCCGTCGATGACCTCGCCCCGGTGGGCGATGGCGTGGCCAGCCAGGCCGACTTCCTCAGCCGACGGGCCGCCCTGCGGGCCAATGTCAGCAACCCCGCCCAACCGCTCGACCCCACCCTCGTCAACTGGACCGCCTTCCAGGCGGCCTACGGCACCGTGGCCACCGGCAACAACCGGTTCTCCGTCAACCATGCCTTCCCCGCCCTCCGGTCCATGGGGGTCGAGATCCTCGCCAATCTCACCGCCAGCCCCAGCCGCTTTCCCCTCGCCGGCCCCAGTGACTGGCCCAATCTCTGGGAACTCTGGCAGCATTACTACGCCCAGGCCGCCTGCCTCGCGGCCAACCATGATGTCCGCCGCTTCGGCATCTTCAACGAGCCCAACGGCTGGACTCCGGCCATCAGCGTGGAAGCCTGGCATCTGCGCCTGCAGGTGTGCGCCGACGCCATCCGCGCCGCGGTGGCCGACATCAACGCCCGCACCGGCAAGTCGATGGTCTCGGAGATCTTCGCCCCCAACACCGCCAACGGGGCGACGAAATACAACGACTATGCCGGGGGCGATTACTGGGGCCAGTATGCCGTGCAGAACCGGCACCAGGGGCTGGGCGGCGTGGCGGATCCCGGCTGGTGGAACTTCAACGTCTACAACTACCAGAAGTATTCGATGTACACCGAGGACACGGGGACTTCCTCGGGCTACCTGAACGACTACGCCGCGCTGGCCGGCCTGATGGCGGCGGACATGCCCGGGGAGACCCCGTTTCCGCTGGCGCTGACGGAGTACAACGTCCGCACCGGGGCCTCCTACGACGGCCGGCGGGAGACCCTGGATACGCCCTCGGATTTCGTGGCCCTGGCCGCCAATTCCATCGCCCTCAGCCGGGCCGGGGCCAGCCAGCTCTATCTGTTCAAGTTCGGCCAGACGGCCCGCGACACCGGCTACCTGGTGGCCAAGAACGGCACCCACTACGGCAACAACGACACCTCGGGGGCCAACAACTACGGCGGCATCACCAAGGGCGGCGAGGCGTTCCGCCTCTTCCACAAGGCCGCCCGCGGCGGCCGGCCCCTGCTCGACACCGCCAGCGACGCCGGCCCGAACGTCTGGGTGCTCGCCAGCCGCGACACCGCCGCCGAGGTCGTCCATGTCCTCGTGGCCAACAAGAACACCACCGCCGTCAGCCTCGGCCTCAACCTCTCCGCCCTCGGCCTGCCCGACGGCAGCCTCGTCACCGTGGAGGAGGTCAGCGGCAACGGCGGTTCCGGCGGCGGCACCGACCAGCGCGCCACCGCCGGGCACGGCGGCGCCGTCGTCCGCCAAACCTCCCTCGCCTCCGGCCTCGTCTCCGCCGCCACCCTGCCCGCCGAGGCGGTCTGGCTGGTCTCCATCCACGCCCGGGTCCAGGGCGCCCCGGAAACGGTCGCCGCCAGCGCCGATGCCTCCCTCGGCGACGGCACCCAGAAGAGCAAGACCGCCGGCACGGGCACCGTCCTCCCCGTCCGCTCCGACAGCGTGGTCAACAACCGCCGCGTCGCCGTCGTCCGCTTCGCCCTGCCTTCCGCCCCCGGCCCCGACCTGCAGCGGGTCCTGCTCAGCATGACGGCCGGCACCCTCAGCAACGCCTCCCCCGTCCAGGCGCACATCTATGGGCTCGAGGATGATGCCTGGACGGAATCCTCCGTCACCTGGGCGTCCCTCACCAGCGGGCTCCGCCAGAACGTGGCGGCCGGCCGGCAAATCGCCCACAACGTGGTGGCCAATCCCGGCGTCCGCACCCGCATCCTCGGCCAATGGTGGGCCTCCGGCACCAACTTCGCCGAACGCCTCCTGGACGTCACCGAGTTCGTCCGCGCCCAGGCCGACGGCCAGGCTTCCTTCCTCATCGTGCAGGACCATCGCTGGGATCACACGCTCGACTCAACCACCAGCCGCACGGTCGGCGATCGCCAGGCGGACGGGCTGCGGTTCATCGCGCGCGAGGGTAACCGGACCGCCACGCCCGGCCCGCGCCTGCTCCTTTACCGCTCCTCCGGCCCCGCCCCCCCCGTCATCGTCAGCCAACCGCAGAGCCTCACCGTCACGGCCGGCCAACCCGCTTCCTTCTCCGTCGGGGCCACCGGCGAGCCGCTCTCCTACCAGTGGCGCAAGGGCGGGCTGCCGCTGGCCGGGGCCACCGCGGCCACCGTCACCCTTCCCGCCACCACCACCAGTGACGCCGGCAGCTACGATTGTGCGGTCAGCAACCCGCAGGGGACCACCCTGAGCAGCGCGGCCACGCTCGCCGTGGTCCTGCCCGTGACCGCCGCGCCAGTGTTCACCCCGCCCGGCGGGGCCTACTCCACCCTGCCGGCCATCAGCCTGGCTTCCTCCACCAGCGGTGCCCTCCTTCGCTACACCACGGATGGCACCATCCCCACCTCCGCCTACGGCATCCCCTATTCCGCCCCCTTCACGCTGGCCGGCCCGGCCACGGTCAAGGCCATCGCCTACGCCCCAGGCTACGCGGACAGCCCGGTCAGCACCGCCACCTACACCGCCGTCACCGCCACCCCCATCACGGCGGAATTCGAGAAGCTCACCGTGGCCGCCAACTCGGGTTCCTCCATTGGCATCAAAAGCGACACGCTGGCTTCCGGTGGCAAGAGCGTCCTTTACCGGTCCACCGCCAACGGCCAATACATCACCTTCGCCCTCCCCGTCGGGGCCCCCGGCACCTATGGCATCCAGATCAGCGCCAAGCGCGCGTCCGATCGCGGCATCATGCAGTTGGCTGTCGCCGATGCCCTCACCGGGACCTATGCCAACATCGACGGGCCCAAGGACGAGTATGCGCCGTCCATCACCTTCGGAAACATCCCCGCCTACACCGTGCCCGTCACCTTCACCACGGCCGGCACGAAATATCTCCGGTTCACCGTCACGGGCAAAAACGCCGCCTCCTCGGACCGGAACCTGAGCTTTGATCGCCTGGTGCTGACGCCGCCGTGAGCGGACGGCCGGGTGCCGGCCCTTCGTCAAGACTCCGAGGCGCCCCGTCGGTGCCGCCCCGTGCGCTTGGCGTGCTGCATGTAGATCAGGGCCGCCTCGGTGCGCGTGTGGACGCCCAGCTTGGCAAAGATGCGGTCGAGGTAGTTGCGCGCGGTCTTGAAGGTCACTCCCAGCACGGCGGCGGCCTGCTTGTCGGTCCGGCCCCGGGCCACCTCCGCCAGCAGGCGCAGCTCCTTCTCCGTCAAGGATTGCACGCCGCCCTCGGACTTCGCGGCCGCCCCCGTGCGGTTCTGCACCAAGCGCTTCGTCACCTCGCGGTCCAGCACGGTCCCGCCCTGCGCCACCTCCCGGATGCCCGCTTCCAGCTTGTCCATGTCCCCATCCTTGAGCAGGTAACCATCCCCGCCTGCCTCCAGGGCGCCCAGGACGAGGTCATCCTCCACGAAGGAACTCAGGAACAGCACGCGCAGGCCGGGCTGCCGGGCCTTCAGCTTCCGGCACAACTCCACCCCGCTCTCCTCCGCCAGCCGGATGTCCACCAGCGCCACATCCGCCGGGGTGGCGGCCGCTAATGCGCAGGCTTCCTCGGTCGTCGATGCCTCCCCGGCCACCACGATGTCCGCCGCCTGCTGCAGGGACCGCAACCCCGCCCGCACCACGGGATGGTCATCAACCAGCAGGAGGCGAATGAGGGAAGGTTTCATGCCGGAATAAACGGAAACTCGGCCACCACGCGGGTGCCGCCGCCGGGCCGCGATTGGATTTCGAGGGTGCCTCCCAATTCAGCCACCCGCTGGCGCATCGAGCGCAGCCCGAGGCCCGCCTCGCCCACGGTGACCGGGTCAAAGCCGTCCCCGTCATCGTGCACCACCACGCGCAGGCGCTCCCCGGCCGACTCCAGTTTCACCAGGGCCTTCCCGGCCCGGGCATGCCGGAGACAGTTGGTGAGGGCGCTCCGCACCAGCCACAAAACCTGGATGCCTTGCGCGGCCGAGAGCCGCCCAACCGCCCCCGCTTCCACGTCCAGCGACAAGGGAATGGCGGTGGAACCCTGCAGCCGCGCCACCGTCGATGCCAGGGCCTCGCCCACATCCACGGGGCATCCAACCTTGTCCCCGGGCGCCGCCAAGGCCCGTAACTCGACCAGGATTTCATCCACCCGGGACGCAGTCTCCTTCAGGGCGGCGGCAACCGCCGGTTCCCCGCCCAACTCGGCCAGCTTCCGCGCCAGGAACATCTGCAGTCCATGCAGCAATTGCATGGGACCATCGTGCAGATCCTCCCCCAACTGGCGCAGGGACGCGTCCGCCGGCGCCTGCCCAGGCTTGGTCCGCACCGGCATGGTGCCGCCCGCCATGGCCGCCAAACCACCTCCGGTCAAGACGCTCAACCACGCCAGCACCCCTGCGGCACTATCCACCTTGCCCCGCGCGCCGCCCCACCCCTCCTCCCGCGCCGGGCGGGACCGTCCATCCCCCGCCGCAATCACCGGCCAGGACATCACACCACCCCAAAGCACTGCCACCAAGACTCCCACCGGAAACCAAACCGGAAGGAACCTTTTCTGGCTGGGGATACAATATCTCCACTGTTCTCCACTGACCTCCGCCATGCGCGTCGTTTTCCGGGATCCCACCCCGGATGTCCACAGAAAAACGCCGTAGTGAAGAAGGCATCTACCTAGGGTAAATGCCTCTATTCAGGGCGGCGCCGATTTCTTAATCTGGTGGTGCGGCGACGGCCTGTAAGGCTGTTGCGCCAAGGAATTTGTGGAACCTCCCCAACCCATTTCAACGCCTGGCCGCAGCCCGGCTTCCGACTCCCATTCCTCCCGGGCCCGGATTCTTGTGGTCGATGACCATCAGTTCTTCCGCAGTGGCCTGGCCAACTGGATCAACACCGTGCCGGGGTTGGTCTGCTGTGGTGAGGCGGACCATGGCGCGGCGGCGCGGAGACTGGCCGGGGAATTGAAGCCCGACCTGCTGCTGCTGGACCTCGCGCTGAAAGGGGAGGATGGCCTTGGCCTGCTGAAGAGTCTGCGCAAGGAACTTCCCGGCCTGCGCATCCTCGTCATGTTTGAGGGTGACGAAGACACCTATGCCGAGCGGGCTCTGCGCGCGGGCAGCCTGGGCTACATCATGAAGCAGGCGGACTCCGCCGAGGTGCTCACGGCCATCCGGTCCACCCTCACCGGCGAACTCTACCTGAGCCGCCGCATGGCCATGAACCTGGTCCGCCGTTACCTCCAGGACCGCGAAGCCATGAATCGCCCCGGGGGCGTGGAGCGCCTCAGCGACCGCGAACTCAAGGTCTTTGAACTCATGGGTGCCGGCCTCGGCAACCGCGAGATCGCCGCCCGCCTGGGCATCAGCGCCAAGACGGTCGATGCCCATCGGGAAAGCATCAAGAACAAGCTCGGCCTGGCCAGCGCCAAGGCCCTGCGCGCCAGCGCCACCCAGTGGGTTGCGAGACCCTCCTGACCCGGCCTGCTCCCTCCCGTCGCCTCGCCCCCGCCCCGGCCCGGGTCCCGATGCCGCGCGCACCGTATCCCGCATTTGCCGTTTGTCTTTTCCCCGGGCCCCCTCTACACACCTGCGCGCAGCCTGCATGAAGCCCACGCCGCAAGCCAACTGGGGCGTTGCCCGACTCGCCCTCGGCATCCTCGCCCTTGATCAGCTGACCAAGCTCATCGTCCTCCGCTACCTCGGGGTCGAGGACCAGCGCATCGTCATCGACGGCTTCTTCAAGTTCGTGCACTGGCGCAACACCGGCGCCGCCTTCAGCATGTGGACCGGCAACAACGGCCTGCTCGCCGTCTTTGCCGTCGTCGCCCTCCTCGCCCTCATCCTCACCCGCCATCACTTCGGCATCCATACCCGCGGCGGCCGCGCCTGCCTGGGCCTCATCCTCGGCGGCATCGCCGGCAACCTCGTCGATCGCGTCCTCCCCAGCCGCCAGCACGTCATCGATTTCCTCTACTTCTACCTCAAGCGCCGCGACGGGTCCGAGGCCGGCTTCCCCGCCTTCAACGTCGCCGACAGCGCCATCTGCATCGGCGTCGGCCTGCTCTTCGTCCTCTCCTGGCGCGGCTGGCCCGCCCCCTCCACCCCCGCCCCGGCCGCCCCGCCCCCGCGATGACCGATCCCCGCACGGAGCAGTTCACCATCGAGCAGTCCCGCCCCGGGCAACGCCTCGACAAATACCTCGGCGAACGTTACCCCGCCGTGTCCCGCGGCACCCTCCAGCGCCTGATCGAACAGGGCCACATCCAGGTCAACGGCCGCCCGGTCAAGCCCACCCACGCCCCCCGCGCCGGCGAGAGCGTCACCGTCCATTTCCCCGAGGCCCGCCCCGCCGAGGCCCGCCCCGAGGATATCCCCCTCGATATCCTCTTCGAGGATGACGACCTCCTCGTCCTCAACAAGGCCCCGGGCCTCGTCGTCCACCCCGCCGCCGGCCACGAGGAACACACCCTCGTCAACGCCCTCCTCCACCACTGCCGGGGCCGCCTCAGCGGCATCGGCGGCGTCGCCCGCCCCGGCATCGTCCATCGCCTCGACAAGGACACCAGCGGCTGCCTCGTCGTGGCCAAGAACGACGCCGCCCACCTCGCCCTCTCCGAGCAGTTCGCCGGGCGCACCGTCGAGAAGGCCTACCTCGCCGTCCTCTGCGGCCATCTCCCCCGCGCCTCCGGCGAAATCCACGCCGCCATCGCCCGCCATCCCTCCCACCGCAAGCGCATGGCCGTGGCGGACGAGGCCGACGGCCGTGCCGCCCACACTTCCTGGCAGGTCCGCGAGCGCCTCCACCACGCCACCCTCGTCGAGGCCCGTATCCACACCGGGCGCACCCACCAAATCCGCGTCCATTTCCAGCACCTCGGCCACCCGGTGGCCGGCGACGACACCTACGGGGCCCGCCCCACCCGGCGCCTGGTCGAGCAGACCGGCTACACCCCGCCGCGCGTCCTCCTCCACGCCCATACCCTGGCTTTCCTCCACCCCCGCACCCGCCGCCGCCGCCTGTTCACCGCCCCCTGGCCCCGGGATTTCCAGCAGGCCCTCGAGGCCCTGCGCCCGCCCGCCTGAATCTCGCCCCCGCCCGCTTCCGGCCTGTTCACGCCGGCCCGTCCATGGTCTAATCCGCCCGCACGTTATGCCTGAAGACAATCCGCCGGCCCCGTCCGCCCCCGAGCGCAAGACCCTCGATGACCGCGCCAAGATGACCGAACTGGAGCGCATCCGGCATTCCTGCGCCCATGTCCTGGCCACGGCCATCCTCCGCCTGTGGCCGGACGCCCAGTTCGCCTACGGCCCGCCCGTCGAGAACGGCTTCTACTACGACCTCGAGTGTTCCCATCGCATTTCCCCCGACGACTTCGAGAAAATCGAGGCGGAGATGAAGAAGGAGATCAAGGCCAACCACCCTTTTGAGAGAGTCACCGTCACGCGCGAGCAGGCGGTGGCCGACGCGCAGAGCGGCCGGCTGGGCGGCCTGGCCGAACGGCCGGGGAACGCCAGCAAGTTCAAGCTGGATCTTCTCCGGCAAATCCCCGAGGGCGAGCCCATCTCCTACTACCGCAACGGCGAGTTCCTCGACCTCTGCGCCGGGCCGCATGTCATGCGCACCGGCAACATCGGGGCCTTCAAGCTGACCAGTGTCGCCGCCGCCTACTACAAGGGCGACGAGAAGGGGCCCCAGCTCCAGCGCATCTACGGCACCGCCTTCAAGAACAAGACCGCCCTCGACGAGTACTTCAAGATGCTCGAGGAGGCCCGGCGCCGGGATCACCGCAAGATCGGGGCCGAGATGGGCCTCTTCGCCATCGACACGGAATTCGTCGGCCCCGGCATGCCGCTCTGGCTGCCCAAGGGGACCGTCCTCGTCGAGGAACTGGAGAAGCTGGCCAAGGAGACGGAATTCGCGGCCGGCTATGTGCGGGTCCGCACGCCGCACCTGGCCAAGGAAAAGATGTACCGCACCTCCGGGCACCTGCCCTACTACGCGGACAGCATGTTCCCGCCCATGGCCCTCCTGGAGGACCAGGACCGGACGCGCAACGAACAACTGGCCCGCCGCAAGTTCGCCAATGTCGATCGCCTGATGCAGCTCAAGGGGGGCCACTCCCATCCCGTCGCCGGGGCTGACCAGGTCGAGATCGAGCGCCTGGAAAAGGAGTCGGTCGAGATCACCCTCGAGCAGGACGCGCTCGGCGAGCGCTACTACCTCAAGGCGATGAATTGCCCGCATCACCACCGCATCTTCGCCGCCCAGCCGCGCAGCTACCGCGACCTCCCCCTGCGCCTGGCCGAGTACGGCTGCTGCTACCGCTACGAGCAGAGCGGCGAGCTGTTCGGCCTCATGCGGGTGCGCTCGCTCAACATGAACGACGCCCACATCTACTGCACGGCCGAGCAGTTCGCGGAGGAGTTCCGGGCGGTCAACGACATGTACCTGAAATACTTCCGGATCTTCGGGCTCGAGAAGTACCAGATGCGCTTCAGCACGCATGCCCCGGAGGGCCTCGGGAAAAAGTATGTCGATGACCCCGCGCTCTGGCGGCAGACCGAGGACATGGTCCGCCGCGTCCTGCAGGAGAGCGGCATCAACTACGTCGAGGTGTCCAACGAGGCGGCCTTCTACGGGCCCAAGATCGACGTGCAGGTCTGGAGCGCCATCGGGCGCGAGTTCACCATCGCCACCAACCAGGTCGACTTCGCCGTGCCCGCCCGCTTCGGGCTGCAATACAAGGACCGCGACAACACGCTCAAGACGCCCCTCTGCATCCACCGCGCCCCCCTCGGCACGCACGAGCGTTTCATCGGCTTCCTCATCGAGCATTACGCCGGCAACTTCCCGCTCTGGCTCGCCCCCGACCAGGTCCGCGTCATCACGCTCAACGACGACGCCGCGCTCATCGACTACGCCCGCCCCATCGTGGAGGAGCTGCGCGCGGCCCAGGTCCGCGTGGAGGCCGACTTCAGCGCCACGCCCATCAAGGCCAAGATCGCCGACGCCGAGCAGGCCCGCGTCCATACCATGCTCGTCATCGGCGCGCGCGACCTGGAAGCGGGCGCCGTCAGCGTCCGTCTCCACCACGGCGGACCCCAGGGCGCCAAGCCGAGGAACGAGGTCATCGCCGGAATCCTCGACGCAATCCGCTCCCGCCGCGCCTGATCTCCGCCCCATGACCGGGAGCCTGGGTACTGCAAAATTCTTCGATTTTTCGCCATTTTTCTCCTTGCAGCCACTTGGCGGCGCGATTTAATCGCCCCACGTCGCCACGTGAGTGACGAAAACTAACAGCAACACCAACTCCAAACACACACCAACATGGCTAAGAACAAAGCCCTCTCGAAGTCCCAGATTGCCGCCGCCATCGCCGAAAAGGCGACCATCACCAAGAAGCAGGCCGGTGAGATCCTCGAGCACATCGCCGAGCTGGCCTACAAGAATGCCAAGAACAGCTTCACCCTCCCCGGCCTCGGCAAGCTGGTCCTCGTCAACCGCAAGGCCCGCCAAGGCCGCAACCCCGCCACCGGCGAGACCATCCAGATCCCGGCCAAGCGCGTGGTGAAGTTCCGCGTCGCCAAGGCCGCCAAGGACGCCATCCTCGGCTCCAAGTAATCCGACTCTCGTTTCCTCACAAGGCACCCCGGCTCGGCCGGGGTGCCTTTTTGCTTTGTGGCGCAAGGGTTTGCGCCTGCCCGCCGCCCGCCTGCCACCCCCTTGCCTTTCCCGCCGCCCTTGCCCACCCTCGACCCATGTCGTTGAAGATTGCCGTGGTGGGGTGCGGGGCGCTGGGCGGTTTCTACGGCGCCAAGCTGTCCCGCGCCGGCCATGACGTGCATTTCCTCCTGCGGTCCGATTACGAAGCCGTGCTGCGCGACGGGCTCCAGGTGCGCAGCCGCGCCGGCGACTTCACCGCCCGCCCCCGGTGCGCGCAGGACCCGGGCGAAATCGGGCCGGCTGACCTGGTCCTGATCGGGCTCAAGACCACCGCCAACCACGCCTTCCCCCGGTTGCTGCCGCCGCTCGTCGGCCACCACACCCGGGTGCTCACCCTCCAGAACGGCCTCGGCAACGAGGAACAACTGGCCGCCCTCTTCCCCGCCGACCAAATCCTCGGCGGGCTCTGCTTCGTCTGCCTGAACCGGATCGCCCCCGGCGTCGTGCATCACCTCGACCATGGCCGGATCGTCCTCGGCGAGTTCGGCCGCCCCGCCCAGCCCCGCACCCACGAACTGGCCGCGCTCTTCCAGCAGGCTGGCGTCTCCTGCGAGGTCACCGGGGACCTCGCCCGGGCGCATTGGGAAAAACTGGTCTGGAACATCCCCTTCAACGGACTGGGGGTCGCCTCCTGTGCCGGCCTCGCGGCCCTCGGACCCGGCGCGGAACCCATCCACCCCCGCGAACCCTGCCGCGACACCGCCGCGCTCCTCGGCGACCCGCCCTGGGAATCCCTCGTCCGCGAGCTCATGCACGAGGTCATCGCCACCGCCCACCGCCTCGGCTATCCAGTCGAGGAATCCCTCGCCCACCAACAAATCGAGCGGACGCGTTCCATGGGCGCCTACCGGGCCTCCACGCTCGTGGACTTCGAGCGCGGCCAGGTGCTCGAGCTGGAAAGCCTGTTCCTCGAACCGCTCCGGCACGCCCGCCAGGCCGGCGTCGCCACCCCGCGCCTCGAGGCCCTCTGCCGCGTCCTGCAGGCGCTCGCGCCCGCCCCGGCGGCCCAGGTCCCCGCCGCAAACGCGCTCGACAGCCCCGGCCCCCCATGAAGAATCGCCCCCAGCCGCCATCCCTCGCCGCCCCCGCCCGCCCATGAACACCGAAGCCCGCATCGCATCGTTCCGCGAAACCTGGACCCGGCTGCGCGCCGAGATCGGCAAGGTGCTGGTCGGCCAGGACGCCATCGTCGAGGGCACCCTCACCGCCATCCTCGGCGGGGGGCACGTGCTGCTCGAGGGCGTGCCCGGGCTCGGCAAAACCCTGCTCGTGCGCACCCTCGGCGAGGTGCTCGACCTGTCCTTCAGCCGCATCCAGTTCACCCCCGACCTCATGCCGGCCGACATCCTCGGGACCAACCTCGTGGTCGAAAACCCCGATGGCCGGCGCGAGTTCCAGTTCCAGCGCGGACCCATCTTCGCCCACATCGTCCTCGCCGACGAAATCAACCGCGCCACCCCCAAGACCCAGAGCGCCCTGCTGGAGGCCATGCAGGAAAAACAGGTCACCGCGGCCGGCGAGGTGCGCCGCCTGGCCGAGCCGTTCTTCGTCCTCGCCACCCAGAATCCCATCGACCAGGAGGGCACCTACCCGCTGCCGGAAGCCCAGCTGGATCGCTTCTTCTTCAAGCTCCTCGTCGGCTATCCCGGGGCCGCCGACCTGCTCGAGGTCATCCACCGCACCACCGAGGGCCGCCGCGTCCAGCCGGCCCGCGTCCTCGACGGCCCCGGCCTGCTCGAGTTGCAGGAACTCGTCCGCGAGGTGCCCGTGGCCTCCCATGTGAAGGATTACGTGGTCCGCCTCATCCTCGCCACCCATCCCCAGACCCCCACCGCCGCCCCCGTCACCAATCAATACCTCCGCTTCGGCAGCAGCCCCCGCGGCGCCCAGACCCTCATCCTCGCCGGCAAGGTCCGCGCCCTCGCCCAAGGCCGCTTCAATGTCGGCTTCGAGGACATCGAGGCCGCCGCCGCCCCGGCTCTCCGCCACCGTCTCCTCCCCAACTTCGAGGCCGAGGCCGAGGGCGTCACCACGGACCGCATCCTGGCCGACATCCTCAAGCACGTTCCGCGCAGCCCCGAGACCGCGCGCGCCTGAGGCCGCATACCCGCCGCGCCAACCCCGCACCACCCGCCCATGAGCCGCGCCGCCGATGCCCGCCGCCGCTGGCTCGGCCTGTTCTTCCTCGCCGGGGCGGCCGCCCTCCTCGTCGCCGGACAAACCCTGCTCCGCCCCCACCTGCAGGGACTGGGCTTCGCGTTCTATTGGCTGGCCTGTTTCGGATTCACCTCGGCCGCCCTGCTCATCGCCCTCGTCGACCTCCGCGCGGTGCGGCGCCGCCTGCTCGAGGAACATCGCGCGCAACAGGCCGAACTCCTCCGCCGCACTTTCGCCGATCTGCCCCCCACGCCCCCAAGCCCCCCGCCTGACCCGCCGCCCGGGCATCGGAATCCCTCCGATTCCGCTAGGCAATCGCCCTAAACACGTTCAGCCGCCCTGCCAATTTCCCGGCGCGCCCTCCGCTGGCAGTGTGTCCCCATGAACGCTGCCACACGGATGTCCCTCCCCGAGGTTCCTTTCCTGGAACTTCTCCCCCCACCCGAGTCCCCCCGCAACCTCGCTCCAGGCCGCCTCGACGCCGGCACAACCCGCCAGGAAGAGCGGGCCCGCCAGATGGCGCTGGCCCGCATCCTCGATTCCCTCGCCGCCGAGGTCTCCCCCCGGCATTGGGGAATTAATGAGTAAATAAATCAGTCCCAGCCGTGCGCTGTTGGATCGGTCATTGGCTATCGGCTATTCGTATCGGTCATCAGCCCTAACGACCGCGCACCGCTATCGCATGGCCGTGCGCTGGGGAAGGGCTCCGGGCGTGGGGATACCCCTGGACCGCGCGCGCCAGCTTTGCGGAGGTAGGGGAGGGTGGATGACCAATTCGTATAGCCAATAGCCAATGACCGATCACTGGTGCGCCAAGCATCATTGGTCATTGGCTATCGGCTATTTGTATTGGTCATCAGCCCTAACGACCGCGCACCGCTGTCGAATGACCGTGCGCTGGGGAAGGGCTCCGGGCTTGGGGATACCCTTGGGCCGCGAGCACGCCAGTTTTCCGGAGGTAGGGGAGGGTGGATGACCAATTCGTATAGCCAATAGCCAATGACCGATCACCCGTGCGCCAGGCATCATGGGTCATTGGCTATCGGCTATTCGTATCGGTCATCAGCCCTAACGACCGCGCACCGCTATCGCATGGCCGTGGGCTGGGGAAGGGCCCGGGCGTGGGGATACCCCTGGACCGCGCGCGCGTCAGCTTTTGCGGAGGTAGGGGAGGGTGGATGACCAATTCGTATAGCCAATAGCCAATGACCGATCACCCGTGCGCCAGGCATCATTGGTCATTGGCTATTTGTATCGGTCATCAGCCCCGACTGGAGTGCTGCGGCTCAGCGGCCGCGCCGGAGGAGTCCGACCGTCTTGGATTTCCGTTCACCGCGGTCCTCGCGGATGTCGCGGGATTGCTTGAAGTTCTTGTCCTTCTTGCGCGGGGTGCGGGTGAGTTCGCGGCGATTGGCTCCGAGTTTGTGGGTGGCGGCAGGCATGGGATGTGTTCGGCGCCCGCAGGCGCCGTGGTTTGGTTGAGTGATGAACGTTTTCGTTGTGGCGGTCTGAGAAATCCTGGGGCGGGCGCCGGTTCCGCCAAGTTCCAGCGCCACGCCCGGTTGGCGGGTTGAGAAACAACTCACAATCCCCATCCAACCGCCGACACGATGCACCCTCTCCCGAAAACCCGCCCGGCCCTGCTTGTCCAAAAGGCTCCGGATCTTGTCCTCACCCGCCCTGACCAGCGGGCAAGTGAAGGGCAAGGTCGGGCAACATCGGTGAAGCACGAAATGCCCCGCTGAGGTTCAATGACATTGCTTGAAGGGCCGGCGTGGCCCATCGGTGAACAACCCAAGGATCACATCACACATGACCGCCAAGGCCGCTTCTCCTTCGACCCCAACCTCCCGCACCCGCGGTGGGCGCGCCCGTCCGGTGGCTGCCGCCACCCCGCGTCCGTCCGTCCGGGTCCACCTCGAATACCGGGATCCGCGCGCCAGCGAGGTCTACATCGCCGGCTCCTTCAACGACTGGCATCCGTCGGTGACGGAGATGCTGGAGGTCAGCCCGGGCCATTGGGTCAAGGAACTGATGCTCCCGGCGGGCCTGCACGAATACCGCCTCGTCGTGGATGGCGAGTGGAAGCCCGACCCGGCCTGCCCCGGGCGCGCCCCCAACCCCTTTGGCGGCGAGAACTCGCTGCTGCGGGTCGATGCCTGAACCGCGCCCGCACACGCCCTCCTTCCTCAACCGCAGCCCAGGCAAAGGAAACCAAGCCCATGAAAATCAAACCGGTCCGCAAATCCCGCGGGGGCGGGGTGGTCGTTGAACTCGGCGCCCGCGAGCGCCAACTCCCCGCCGGCCCCGCCGTCACCGACCTGGGGCCGCTCTCCATGTTCAAGCTCAAGCGCATCCTTGTGCCGGTCGACTTCTCGGACTGCTCCCGCAAGGCGCTCCGCTACGCGCTCCCCTTCGCCAAGGAGTTCGAGGCGTCCATCATCCTGCTCCATGTGGTCGCGCCATTCCTGCCTCCGGCCGAGATGAGCCTGGTGGATGTCGCGGACCTCGAGTTGCGGATGCGCGAGTCCGCCACCCGCGAACTGGCCGCGCTGCGCGCCTCCGTGGCCAAGCAGGCCCCGGTGGAAACCGCCCTCCGGCTCGGCCGCCCCGACACGGAAATCCTCCATGCCGCCCGCGAGCTGGATGCCGACGTCATCGTCCTCTCCACCCACGGCCGGACCGGGCTCGCCCACATGTTCCTGGGCAGCACGGCCGAACAGGTCGTGCGCCGCGCGCCCTGCCCGGTCTTCATCGTCCGCCAGCAGGAACACGAGTTCATCAACCTGCGCCGGGGCAAGGCCACCCGGGGCAAGTCAGTCGCCCGCTAGGCCCGCCGCCCGGTTGCCCCTTCCACCCATACCGCCATGAAACCCGTCCCTGCCGTGCCCGCCGTGTCCCTCCTCCTCGCCGCCGTCCTGGGATTGTCCCTGGCCGGTGTCGCCCCCGCCCAGCCCAAGCCGTCGCGGCCGGCCCAGGAGTTCATGCGGGAAAAGCTCGGGCTGACCCAGAAGGTGCTCGAGGGGATCACGCTGGAGGACTTCGCCCTCGTGGAGGGTCGGGCGCGGCGCCTGGCCGCCATGAGCCTGGAGCCGCCCTGGCAGGTGATGGACAACCCCGATTACACCCAGCACAGCCTGACCTACCGGCGCCAGGCTGAGGCGCTCGCGCGGGCCGCCGCGGAACGCAACCTCGATGCCGCCACCCTCGCCTACGTGCGGCTGACCATGAGCTGCGTCGATTGCCACAAGTTTGTCCGCGGCAAACGCATGGCCCGCGCCCAGGTTCCCGCCGTTCCCGTTCCCACGCCCGGCCTGCTGGCCGCGGCCCACCTCACCCCCGCACCCCGCCCATGAAAACCGAGACCCCCTCCCTCGCCGCCCTCATCGCCGAGCATCCCTTTGCCCGCTCCCTGCCGCGCGAGTATGTCGAGATCCTGGCCCACGGGGCCACCGAGGCCATCCATGAACCCGGGCAAATCATCTTTGCCCAGGGCCATCCGGCCAACCGGTTCCACCTCATCGTGGAAGGCACCGTCGCGCTGGAATACCACACCCCCGGCCGGCCTGATGTCCTCGTCCAGGAACTCGGCCCCGGCGAGGCGCTCGGCTGGTCGTGGTTGTTCCCCCCGTTCGTCTGGCAGTTTCAGGCGCGGGCCGTCGAACGCTGCCGGTTGCTCGTCCTCGACGGCGCCCACCTGCTCGTCGCCAGCAACCGCGACCATGAGTTCGGCTTCGAACTCCTCCAGCGCGTCGCCCAGGTGGTCATCCACCGGATGCAGGCGGTGCGGGGGCAGTTGGTGCAGGCTTCCGCAAAAGCTTCGGGAGGGTCGTGGTCAGCGCCGGCACGTAGGTGATCAACAACACCCCCACCAGCAGCACCCCCACCATCGGCAGCACCGACCGCGTCACCTCGGCCATCGGGCGCTGGAATCGATACGACGCCAGGAACAGGTTCATCCCCACCGGCGGGGTCAGGAACCCCAACTGCAGGTTGGCCAGGAACAGAATCCCCAGGTGCACCGGGTCCACCCCGAAGGCCAGGCCCATCGGCACAATCAACGGCACCACCACCACGATGGCCGAATAAATGTCCATCAGGCAGCCCACCACCAGCAGGAACAGGTTCAACAGGAGCAGGAACACCCACTTCGACTCAATCGCGCCCCGGATCCATTCCACCCCCGCCGTCGGCACGTCCGCAAAAATCAAATACTTCGTCAGCCCCATCGCCACCCCTAGGATCAAGAGCACGCCCCCGATGATCAGCCCGCACTCGGCCAGCACCCGGGGCACGTCCCGGCGCCAGTGCAGGTCGCGATGGACGAACACCTGGGTGACAAAGGCCCAGAGCGCGGCCACCGCGGCCGCCTCCACCGGCGTGGCCACGCCGGTCAACAGCACGCCCAGCGTGACCAGCGGCAACAGCAGCTCCCACTTGGCCTCCCACAAGGCCCGCCCCGCCGCCCCCGCGGCAAAGGCCGGCCGCGCGCGGTCCGTCGCCGGGGCCACCCGGATGGCGTAGGCCGCCGACAACCCCAGCAGGAGCAGCCCCGGCCCCAGCCCGCCCAAAAACAGCGCGTTGATGCTCGCGTCCGGCATCGGCAGGCCCGGCGGCAGCTCCACGTCCTGCAACGCCCGCTGCGCAATCACCGCGTAAAGGATGAGCGGCAGGCAGGGCGGGAAGAGCAGGCCCAGCGAGCCCGCCCCCGTCACCAGGCCCAGTGCGCTCCGGTCCGGGTAACCCGCCCGCAGCAGGACCGGCAGCAGCAGCGGGCCCAGGGCCAGGATGGTCACCCCCGAGGCGCCCGTGAACGAGGTGAAGAAGGCGCAGACCAGCACCGTGATGATGGCCGGCCCGCCCCGCAGTCCCCCCACCCAGGCCTCAAACACCCGCACCAGCCGCCGGCTGGCCCCGCCCTCGGCCAGGAAATAGCCCGCCAGCGTGAACAGGGGCAGGCTCGGCAGCACCGCGTCGGTCACCAGGAAATAATGCTCGCTCGGCACCAGCGCGGCCGGCCGCCCCGACCCGTGCAGCAGCAGCAGCGCCGCGCCGCCCAGCATCACGAAAATGGGCGCGCCCAGGACGGTGGCCGCCGCCACCAGGATGAGCCCGGGCCAAAGCAGGCGCTCGGCCGGCACCAGGAAGGCCCCGGCGACCAGGCCGCCAAGGAGGAGCAACCCCGCCAGCCGCCCGCGCGTGTCCGGCGCCGACCGCCACCACAGGCGCGCGGCCACCAGCGCAAAGGCCGCGGGCAGGAACCATTGGAAGGCCCGCTTGGGGATGCCGTAGGCCAGCACGGCGCCCGCCGATTCCGCCTGCACAAAGTGCCACGCCGCCACCGCCAGCACCGCGCTCACCGCCGCCGCCACGGCGTTGCCGAACACCTCGGCCAGGCGGCGTCCCGGCGGCGGCAGCAGCGTGGGCAGGGTCGAGAGGGTCAGGAGCCGCCCCTCGCGCGCGGCCAGCGCCCCGCCCAGCACGCTCACCAGCAGGGTGAAATGCTGCACGAACGCCTGCGACCCCTGGATGCCCAGGCCGGCCGTGCGCCGCAGCAGCACCTCCACCAGAGGCACAAGCGCCAGCGCCGCCAGCACCGTCCCGAGCAGGCCATGCTCGAGCGCGCGCAGTCCGCGCTGCCAGGCGGGCAGGGGAGGGGAGGCGGGAACGTCACTCATGGATTCAGGAAGTCGGGCCGGCCGCGCCGGGCCGCCGCGCGGCGGACCCGCCTACGGCTGGCCCGCCGGCCGGCTGGCGCGGAACTCCTGCACGTGTTTCTCGACCGCGGCAAAGATATCCTCGGGAATGAATCCGCCGCGCAGTTTCGGGTAAAACCCGGCCGCCTCCTCCCGCCACCGGGCCTCCAGCTCGGGGCCGACGGGCGTCACGACGAGTCCCTTGGCCTTCATGGCCTCGATGGACTTGAGGCTCTCCGCGCGGGCCTGCGCCTTGTTGGCCCGGCCGGTGGCCGCCGCGGCCTGCAGCAGGGCGGGCCGGGCCGCCGCCGGGATCTTGTCCCAGACCGGCTTGCGGATCACCAGGGCGCCCTTCAGCACGGCATAGTTCAGCTGCAGCATGTGCGGGGCCCGATCGTAAATCTGCGCCGCCAGCGCCGCAAAGGGCGGCATCGGCACGCACTGGATCAGGCCGGTGTCCAGCATGGGCACGATGTCCGCCGTCTCCAGCGGCACCGGCTGGTAACCGCGCACCCGCCACAGTTCCGTGATGCTGGTGTCGCCCGACCAGACAAACAGCTTGGTCTTCTTCAGGTCTTCCGGGGTCTGGATCGGTTTCTTGGAGAAGAAGTTCACCCAGCCGGCATCCGACCAGAACAGCACGACGAATCCCTTGGCCTCCATGCGCTTTTCCAGCAGCGGCGCCAGCTTGTCGCCCACGTAGTCCACCTCCTCCAGGGTGCGGTAAAACATGGGAATGCTCTGCAGGCCCGTCACGGCCGGCTCAATCTCGGTCAGGCCGGTCGCCGTCACCATGGCCGCGTCCAGGGCGCCCAGCCGCATCTGGCTCACCATCTTGGCCTCGCCCCCCAGCTTGCCGCCGGCGTAGAGGCGCAGGTTCACCCCGTTGCTCCGCCACGACTCGCGCAGCTCCAGCAGGCTCTTGTGGTAGGTGGTCCCCTCGGGCGCCAGGGTGCCGAGGGACACGGTCACGGCCGCGCGCGCGGCCGGGGCCAGGCCAAGGGCCAGCCCAACGAGGAACAGGATGCGCAGGTTCAACAGGTTCATCAGGGTCTCAGATGGTTTTGCCGGGGGACAGACTGCCCCATCCCGCCGCCCAAATCCCGCCATTTTTATTGGCCGGCCGGCGCCGCCCCGCCGGGGTCCGCCACCGGCAGGAACAGCTCGTCCAGCCGCCCCAGCAGCCAGCGCGCCCGGCGCTGGGCCAGGGTGTTCATCAGCCGGGCCTCCGGCAGCGCATGCACATCCACCGCCAGCGCCCGCTGCAGCAGGGATTCAAATTCCGCCCGGTTCTGGGTCTCCACCGCCACCGCCTCCGCATAGGTCACCAGCGGCGCCGCCAGCCGGCCCTGACCCAGCTCCAGCGCCCGCTCAAAATGCCGGCGCGCCCGCGGCACCGGGTCGCCGGACGCGCTCCGCCGCACCATCTCATAGCTGATCAGCAGCCCATGGATCGCCCCCCGGTCCCACGCCTCGTCGAGCGCGAGCGCGCGGTCAAGCAGGGCCTCAATGATGAGCTGGTCGGCGATGAGCGTGGGGTCGTCCTTGCTCACCGAGATGGCCGCCCCCCACGCCGCCGCCAGCCAATACAGCTGGGGGACGTCCTTGCGCCCGGCCCGCGCCACGGCCGCCTTCGGTTCCCGGCGCAGCTCGGCCGCAAACCCGCGATGCCGCTCCTCCAGTGCCCGCAACCCGTAGCCGCGCGCGCGCAGGAACAGGTTCCGGGCCCGGAACCGCGCCGCCTCCGACGCCGCCAGGTCCGTGTCCTGCCGCTCGTCCGCGTCCTGCTTCACGAAGGCATAGCCATACTGCGTGAACCCCGAGCAGGCCGCCAGCAGCAGCCCCTCGTGCCGCGGACTCTCCGCCAGCAGGCTCTCGATCAGCTTCAGGCTGAACGGCACCGCCGCGCGGATCAGCTCCGGGTCGTCGTCCGACCCAAACGTCGACCCACCCCCCGCCAGCGCGTCGCCCAGCCGGTTGACGGCGAACTTCCTCACCGAGCACCCCGGGGCCAGGGCCAGGACCAGCAGAAGGGGGATGCACGAAAACAGCCGCATGTTCATCGGGCCGATGTTGTCCGCCGCCGCCCCCGCCCGGCAAGCCCCGGTTGCACCGGCGCACGGGCCTCCGGCCCGCTGACCGCACCCGAGGATTTCAGGGGGAACTCACCTTCCACTCGCCCCGGCCCTGGGGCCGTTCACGGATACCGCTGCCGCAGGGCCTCGCGCAGGGCGGCGAGATTTTTCCGTTCCGCCAGGGCGGTGAGCGCGCCCAGGTGTTCCTCCGCGCCCACGCCGCGCAACTCGCCGCTGCGGTGCACCTCGAGGGCCTGTTGCATGGCCTCGGCGCCGCGCTTCGGATCGGGCCGTCCCGCCGCGTCCTTGATCGAGTTGATGGCGCTGCCGGCCAGGAACAGGATGGACCCGCTCAACCCGCGCGCCTCGGCGTCCTGGAGGTTAAGGATGATGTTGCCCTGATCGAGCCCGCCCGCGCGGGCGATCATGACCGGACGAATGCCGGGCAGCGGGCGGGTGAGGGTGTGTTCGCTGGCCACCCATTCGGTGCCGTGGGGATAGATGAAGGGCGGGCCGCGCCGGACGGGGGCGGTCTGGCGGAAGTCGATGCCGTCGAGGCGGGCGAGGAGGTCGATGACCTCGCGCCAAATCCCGCCCCGGGTGCGGACGCCGATGCCGGCGTTGTGCCCGTAGAGGGCAGGGGGCGTCGGCCGGTTCCGGGTCGCCTCGCGCACCATCCGCACGGTGCCGAGGGCGAAGCTTTCGCTGAACATCACGCCCGTGGCCCCGGCGTCGAGGGCGGCGTGGACGTTCTCGAGGATCTCGTGCGGCGCGCCGGTCACGTGCGGGGCGAAGACGAGCCCGCGTCCGCCCCGCCGGTCCTGGGCGCGGCGGATGGCCTCGGCGGCCCGGCGGGCGCGTTCCTTGACTGGCGAGTAATCGAGGCGCGGATAGAGGTTCTCGTCCTCCTTCACGAAGAGGAAGAGCGGGCAGGCGGCCGCTTCCTCGACGAGGGAGCCCACGGTGTCCGGGGTGATGCCGGCGGTGGGCTTGAGGATGGTGCCGAAGGCGGGTTCCTCCGGGCCAAAGCCGTTGAGGGCGCGCAGGCCCTGGGGGCCGTGGGCGGGGCCGGGGAACGTGCGCAGGACGCGTTCCGGGATCTGGAGCGAGACCAGCCGGACATCCTGGTTCTCGTAGATGTCGAACAGGATGGCCCCGGCGGTGGTGTGCAGGAGATCGGTCGAGGTGAGGTGGCCGTCCGGCTGCAGGAGCATCTTCAGCGGATAGGCCATGTGGAGCAGGCCGAGGCGGCCGGTGCTGTCGAAGGCGTCGATGCCCGCGGCGCGCCCGGTGCACTGGGCGAGGAGCGAGCCGGGCGGGATGTCCTTGGTGCCGCTGGTGGCGTGGTAGCTGATTTCCTTGGCGGCGTGCTCGAGGCTCCACGAGCGGAGGGCGAGGAAGTAGGTCGCGACGACGTGATCCTCGAGGGCGGGGGCGGGCCGTTCGGCCAGGCGTTCGGTGATGACCTGGCGGAGGGCGGACTCGCGGGCGTCGGCGTCGTGCCAGAGGGCGGCGAGGGTGGCGGCGGGGAGGGAGGTCATGGGTGAGGAGGAGGGCTCAACGGTTCTCGCGGTCGGCCTGGCGGGCGGCGAGGACGCGGCGGGAGGGGGTGTAGCCGGCGATGAATTCCTGGCGGAACTGGCCGAAGGTGCCGGCGGCGAGGTGGGCGCGCATGTCGGCCATGATTTGGAGGAAGAGATGGGTGTTGTGGACGCTCAGCATGCGAAGGCCGAGGATTTCGTTCACGTTGAGGAGATGGCGGAGGTAGGCGCGGGTGAAGCGCTGGCAGGCGAAGCAGGTGCAGCCTTCGTCGATGGGCCGGAAGTCGGCCTTGGCCCAGCCGCCCTTGAGGCTGATCATGCCGGCGCGCGTGAAGGCGCTGCCATTGCGGGCCACGCGGGTGGGGATGACGCAGTCGAACATGTCGACCCCGCGGGCAACGAGCTCCACCAGCTGGGCCGGGGTGCCGAGGCCCATGGCGTAGCGGGGCTTGTGGGCGGGCAGATGCGGGGTGGTGGCCTCGACCGCGCGAAGCATTTCCGGCTCCGGCTCGCCCACACTGACCCCGCCGATGGCGTGTCCGTCAAAGCCGAGCGCGGTGATGGCCTTGGCGCATTCCTCGCGGAGGGCGGCGTGGGCGCCGCCCTGGACGATGCCGAAGACGAGCTGGCCGGGGGCCCTGGGCTGGTCGCGGCATTCCCCCGCCCAGCGCACCGTGCGGTCCACCGCGGCGCGGACCTCTCGGGCGGTGGCCGTGTGGGGCGGGCAATCGTCGAAGACCATGGCGATGTCCGAGCCCAGCACGCGCTGGATGTGCATGGCCTCCTTGGGACCGAGGAAGAGGAGGGACCCGTCGAGGTGGGAGCGGAACTGGACGCCGTGGGCCTGGATCTTGCGGATCTTGGCCAGGCTGAAGACCTGGAAGCCCCCGCTGTCGGTCAGGATGGGCTTGGGCCAGTTCATGAACCGGTGCAGGCCGCCGGCGGCGGTGATGATCTCGAGGCCGGGGCGGAGGTTCAGGTGATAGGTGTTGCCCAGGATGATCTGGGTGCCGGCCTCGTCGAGCTCGCGGGGGTCCATGGCCTTCACGCTGGCCTGGGTGCCGACCGGCATGAAGACGGGGGTGTCAATCACCCCATGGGTCGTGGTCAGGCGACCGAGGCGGGCCGCGGAGGTGGTGTCGGTCTTCAGCAACTCGAACATGCGCCGGGAGAGTAGGGGGGTGGGGCGGGTCACGGAAGCCGGGAAACGGGGGGCGCCCCCCCGGGCTCTCCCGGCCGGAAGCCCCCCACCGCCAAAACCTCAAAAAACCCCGTGCCAACGCGGCGTGTTTCTGCTAACCATGACCGCACTAGAGTCAGAAACCCTGTATTCTCAGGAACCCCATGAACGTGTCTCCCTCCGCCCCGTCCCTGTCCGCGCTGGGCCTTGTCCCGGCCGCGCTGTTTCTGGCCGCCGCCTTGCCGGTCCAGGCCGTGCCCTACGCCTGCAACCTGACCAACAGCGGCACCACCATCTCCTTCCGGCTTAATGAGTCGGCCGACGTCGTCAAGATCGTGTCCAACGGCGGCGCCACCACCAATGTGCTGGGCGCCCGCCCGGCCGGGGTGAACGTTGAGACGCTGGCCATCACCGGCCCCTTCCAGGTGCTGGTCTCCAAGGCCGCGCCCCCCGGCTACCGCACCGCCGCCGCGCCCGGCCGCGCCACCACCCTGCAGATCAGCACGGACAACAATTCGCTCCGGTTCAACAACCCGCGCGGCCTCGCCGTGAACACGGACCCGGCCAGCCCCCACTTCGGGCGCGTCTACGTCTCCAATTCCTCCACCACCAACACCCCCTTCGCCCGCCCGGTCGGCGATGGCATCTATGTCTTTGCCTCCGACCTCAGCGACGTGCTCGGGCAGGGTGACAGCGCCCTGACCGGCGGGTTGAGCTTTGGGGCCAGCGTCTCGGCCAGTCCCTGGCGGCTCAGCGTCGGCCAGGACGGCAACCTCTACATCTGCGACTGGTCCGACGTCAGCGGTTCCGTCTACATGACGGACCCGGACGTCGTGGGCGGCACGAATGTCCTGGGCGGCCCGGCCGGTTCCACGTTCCCCGTCACCGCCAGCCGCATCCATGGCAGCATCGTGGCCGCCATCGCCCAGGGTTCCCTCGACGCGGGCAACCTGCAGATCTTCGCGGTCGATGAGGACCTGCAGGACGACCCCGCCATTGCCACCGCCTCCATGCGCCAGACCCTCTGGCGCCATGACATTGGATCCTCCCTGCCCGGTCCCTTTGTCCTGCCCACCAAGATCGCCCTGCACCCCAGCACGTTCCTGCGCACAACCAGCCAGACCATGGACATGACCCGGGGCACCAACGGGCTTTTCTACCTCAGCAACAACCGCTCGGCCGGCAATGAGTCGGGGGTGTGGGTGGCCAATGATGCGGGGACCATCCTCTGGCTCTCCCTGACCGAGAGCCGCTCCGTGACCGGCAACATCGCCACCAACGACCTGCTCAAGGCCACGGGTTCCATTGATGTGTCCCCCGACGGCAGCCTGTTGGCGGCCATGAACATCGAGACCAACGGCATCTGGATCCTGCCCCTGCTGTCCAACGGGCTGCCCGACCTGACCAACCGGCTGGTCCTGGCCGGCTTCAACACCACGACCGGGCAGGGCCGCGAGGTGGCCTTCGACCGGGCCGGCAACCTCTACGCCCTCAGTTCCGGCGCCGGCCTCATGCGGGTCTTCTCCCCCGGCGGCACCACCACCGCCATCACCGGCTCCGACGGCACCTTCCAGCTCATCCGCCCGCCCGGGGTCACCGTGGTCACCACCACCAACCTCGCCCGCGAGGCCGGCCCGATCCCGGGCGCCTTCTCCATCGAGCGCCAGGGCGACCTGAGCGTGGACCTCACCGTCTTCTACACCCTCACCGGCACCGCCTCCAACGGCGTGGACTACGTCACCAACATCCTCTCCGCCGTCATCCCCGCCGGGGCCCCCGGCGTCGAGGTCCTCATCACGCCCCTCAGCGACGGCCTTGCGGAGTTCACCGAGCGCGTGACCCTCACCCTGCTGGGCAGTGCCACCTACGACCTGAACACCCCCGTCACGGCCAGCCTGGACATCGTGGATGACCAGCAGCCCTGCGTGATCGACGTCGCCGCCACCGATGCCACCGCCCTCGAGCGTTTTGCCGGCACGGACGGCCTGCGCTACGTGTTCACCCGCCGCGGCGACACCAACGTGGAGCTGTTCGTCACCGTGGGCGCCAGTTTCGGCACGGCCACGCCCAACCTCGATTTCCAGGATCTCCCGGGTGCCATCATCTTCCCGCAGGGCGCCGTCACGGTGACCAACGACGTGCTCATCGTGGACGATGGCGACGTGGAGGGGAACGAGACGGTGGTGGTCAAGGTGCTGCCGGGCTTTGACCCCTATGTCCCCGGCGCGCCGGACACGGCCACCGGCACGATCGTCGATGACGACGAGGCGGCGGCCATGGTGCTGTTCAGCGACAACTTCGAGACGGACAGCAGCGCGGCGTGGACCGAGCGCTACGGGTCCACCAACGGGGTCCTCGACCGCACCGTGCAGTGGTCGTTCGACTACAGCCTGCTCGGCGTGCCGCCGGCCCCGCGCTCGGGCGGCACCACCCGCGGGCTCTACGTCACGGTCAACAAGGACCCCTCGCCCGTGGCGGCCGGCATCAATTTCTATCCCAACGGCCAGTCCTTCAGCGGCAATTACGCCCTGCGGTTCGACCTCTACATGAACCTCGGCAACTCCAACCAGACCGAGCATGCGCTGGCCGGCCTCAACCATTCCGGCACCCTGACCAACTGGGTCAGCCAGAACCCCGCCGCCCATCCCTCCACCCGCGGCAACGACGGCCTGTTCGTGGCCATCAACGGCTCCGGCGGCAACAACGGCGACTACGCCGCCTACACCGCCACCAACACGGGCACCGTCCCCGGCCAGCTCACCAACCGCGCGGCCACCGCCTTCACCTCCATCATCACCGCCCCCCCCTACACCTTCGCCGGCTCGATTGGATGCGCCAGCAACTCGCTGACCAAGACCTGGGCCGAGGTGGAACTGCGCCAGGTGGACGGGCGCGTCACCCTCACCGTCAATGACCTCGTCATCTATGAGCTGACCAACAGCACGCCCTTTGCCAGCGGCAACGTCCTGATCGGTTACAACGACCAGTTCTCCTCGCGCGGGTCCGACCTCAACTTCGCCCTCTTCGACAACGTCCGCGTGGTGATGCTGGACTTCCAGATCAAGAGCGTCACCCGCCTCGGGGGCAACCAGGTCCAGATCGACTTCGTCAGCCCCCAGGGCGGCGGGGCCCCCTCCGACTTCCGCCTGCAAAGCGCCCCCGCGCTCGGCAGCCCGGGAGCCTTTGTCGATGATCCGGCGGCGATCATCACCGCCATCCCGGGCGGCTGGCGCGCCGTCACCACCGGGTCCGGCGGCGAGCGCTTCTATCGCCTGCGCCGCTGAGTCCGGCAGGCCGGGAAGCGGGCCGCCCCGCGTTCACTTCAGGGCCCCGAGGGGAACCTTGAGCCCTTCCTGGGCCGCGGACACCTGCAGGCGCCCGCCATGCCAGGCGGCCACCTCCCGCGCGTGCGCCACCATGGCGTCCACCTTGGCGTCGTCGTGCGCCGGGTCGTGATGGAAGAGGAAGAGGTGCCCCACCCCGGCGCGCACCGCCATCTCCACCGTGTCGTCCACGCAGGAATGGCCCCAGCCCACCCGGTCCCGGTACTCCTCGAGGTCGTATTGGGCGTCGATGATGAGGACGTCCACCCCCTGCAGGAAGCGGAGGGTTTTTTCGTCCTCGCGCCGGGCGAAGGCCAGTTCCTCGGGGGTGGCCGGGGCGCGGCCGCCCCCGGCGAGGCTGCGCATGCGGAAGCAGGATTCGTGGTCGGGCAGGTAGGCGAGCGACCCGGTGCTTGTGTTGAGGCGGTAGCCGACGGTGACGCCCGGGTGATTGATGAAGGCGGCCTGCGCCCCGACGCGCCCGACCCGGAACTCCATCTCGCGCAACTCCTCGAACACGATGTTGCCGGGCATCTGCTTGAGCCCGATCGGGAAGTAGGGGCTCTCCATCTGGCCGGAGAAGATGCCCTCGAGGTTCTTCCAGGCGCCCTCGAAGCCATGGATGTGGATCCGGTTGCGCGGGTTGTAGGCGGGGGCAAAGAAGGGGAAACCCTGCACGTGGTCCCAATGCGTGTGGGTGATGAGGATCGACAGGTCCAGGGGCTGGTCCTTGAACTCCCGCGTCAGTTCGGCGCCCAGGGGCCGGATGCCGGTCCCGGCGTCCAGCACGAGGATTTCCCCGTCGGCCCGCACCTCCACGCAGGCCGTGTTGCCCCCGTAACGGATGGTGGAGGGGCCCGGCGTGGCAATGGACCCGCGCACACCCCAGAAGCGGAGGAAGTTCTCGCCGCCCGCGGGGCGCGCGGGGAGGACCGGCGGGGCGGGCGCGGCCGGCGAGGTCACGGACGCCCGTTGCACGGCCACGCCCTCCAGCAGGTCGAGCAGGGGCCGCGGCTGGAGCGGCTTGAGCATGAACTCGTTGGCCCCCGCCTCGAGCGCGTTCTTGCGGGTGTCATCGAACATGTTGCCCGACATCCCGATGATGAAGACATCCCGCAGCTCCCCCTGCTGGCGGATGGCGGAACACACCCGGAAGCCGTTCCCGCACGGCATGTACATGTCGCAGAGAATCACCTCCGGCCGCAGCCGGCGCGCCGCCTCCAGGCCCGCGTCGCCGTCCCCGGCCGTGTGGACATCCCACCCGCGTTGCCCCAGGTAGGCGGCCAGCGCCTCCCGCAACTCGGTGTCGTCGTCGATCAATAAAACGCGTCGCATGCCGCAATTCCGGCCGGAGCCCACCCCCCGTTCCGCGCCGTCACCATGCCCCACCCCCGGCCAAAGGCCAAACGGAAAGATGGACCCGGGGAGTTAACGGGTGAAGGAGCTGGAGAGTTGACGGGTGCGGCTCCGCGCGGACTTGATTCGCTCACCCACTCACCCACTCACCCGCTCATTCGCTGACTGTCTTCCGGAGGCAGTAAAGGCCGGTCAGGGTCCGGATGAGCAGCCGGTCGCCGGCCAGGGCCGGGGTGGCCATGCACATCTCCTCCAGCGAGTTCACGTGCAGCAGCCGGTAGTCCGCCCCCGCCGCAAACACATAGGTGTCCCCGTCCTCGCTCAGCGCGAACACCTTCCCGTTGGCCGCCCAGGGCGAGGCGGTGAAGGCGGTGCTCCGCCCCTCCCGGATGCGTTCCTTGTCATGCAGCATCCGCCCCGTGCGCGCGTCATAACAGCCGAGGAACCCGAAGTCGTAGAGGACATAGAACCGGTCGCCCACCAGCAGGGGGGAGGGATTGTAGGGCCCCGCCGCCGGCTGGTGCCAGGCAATGAAGGCGTTGTTGGTCTCGCCCGCCTGCAGCGAGATGTCCCCGGACGCCCCCGGCCGAATCGCGAACACCGGCCGGGTGCGGTCCCCGACATACCCGGAGCTGACGTAGAGCAGGCCATGCCCCGCGAAGGGCGTGGGGATCGCAATCGACGACATGCCGCGCAGCTCCCAGAGCAGCCGGCCCTCCAGGTCATAGGAACGCACCCGCCGGCTGCCGCAGGTGACGAGCTCGGTCCTCCGCTCGTTCCGCCAGACGTAGGGCGTGGCCCAGTTGCTCTTCTCATCCCGGTCCACCCGCCACAACTGGCGGCCCGTCCGCCCGTCCAGCGCCACCAGGTAGGAGCGCTCGTCATTGTCGTTCACCACGAACACGCGGCCGTCGTGCGCGACCGGCGAGGCGGCCGAGCCCCACCCGTAGCGCGTCTTCACCGCCGGCCAGTTCGTCCGCCACAACGGGGTGCCCTCGAGGTCATAGGCAAACCATCCCACGTTGCCGAAGTAGGCGTGGAGCCGGTTCCCCTCGATGACCGGGGTCTCGGAGGCGTAGGTGTTCTTCACGTGCAGTTGGTTGGGCGCCGGTCCGCGGTGGGCTTCCCGGCGCCAGACCTCCCGCCCGGTCTCCAGGTCCAGGGCCAGCACCAGCCAGCGGTGGGTCGCCGACGGGACCTCCTTCCGTTCGCCCCCGAAGTAGAGGCCCTTCTTGGGCGGCTCCATTTCCCCCTCGCTCACCGCGGTGGTCAGGAACACGCGGTTGCCCTGCACGACCGGCGAGGACCAGCCCCGGCCGGGCACCTCAATGCGCCAGGCCACGTTCTGGTTGGTGCCCCAGCGGTCGGGCAGGCCCGGGTGCGCGCCATGGCCCAGGGCGTCCGGCCCCCGGAATTGCGGCCAGGATCGCGTGTCGGAGGGCGCGTTGGCGCCCGCGCCGGCCACGGTGAACGCGGCGAGCAACAGCAGGGCGCAGGGCAGGGGGGACCGGGGATGCATGGCCCCACTGTCGGAAAGGCCGGCCGCCGGAGGCAAGGAAAAGCCGGATGCGCCGGCGCCGGCCCGGCACGCGCGGCGCCCCCACTTCCGGGGTGCACCGGCGGCCGCTCCGTGCTATAAGCGCGGGCATGCCCATTCGCCTGTCCGCCTGGCCGGGGATCCTCTGCCTGCTGGCCGTCCTGCTCGCGCCGGCGGCCGCCCCTGCGGCCGTGCTGGTCCCCACCAATGCCACCTGGCGTTTCCTGCGCGGCACCAACGAGGCGTCCCTGCCCGACCCCGCCGCCTGGCAGGGCACGAACTTCAGCGACACCGCCTTTGCCGACGCCGCCGCCCCGTTCTGGTATGGCGACGTCCGCCCCGGGGGCACCCAGCTGGGGGACATGCTCAACAACTATTCCTGCATTTTCCTGCGCCGCACGATGGTCGTCAGCAACCTGTCCACCTTCTGCGCGCTGCGGTTTGATTACTTCATCGACGACGGGTTCATCGTGTGGGTGAACGGGGTCGAGGTGCTGCGCGTGAACGTGGAGCCCGGGGCGGTCACGCGCACGACGCTGGCGACCAACCAGCCGGTCGATCCGGCCCCATGGGAGGCGGCGGTGGTGGGGTCCGCGGCGGATTTCCTCCGCGAGGGCACCAACCTGGTGGCCATCCAGGTGTTCAACACCTCGCTGGGCAGCAGCGATTTCGGGTTCGACTGCGCCATCTCCACGCTGGAAGGCGAGACGGCGCGGCCGGTGCTGGTGTCCGTCGACCCGGCACCCGGCACCCGGCCGGTGCTCGAGCAGGTGACGGTGACCTTCAGCGAGCCGGTGACCGGGGTGGAGGCGAACGACCTGCGCATCAACACCGAGCCGGTCGCGCAGGTCGCGGGCAGCGGGGCCACCTACACGTTCCGTTTCCCGCCCGTTGCGTTCGGCACGGCCGACTTCAGCTGGGCGCCCGACCACGGCATCCGCGACCTGTCCGTCTGCCAGAACCGTTTCGACGCCTCCGCGCCCGGGGCCACGTGGTCCTACACGCTGGTCGACACGGTGCCGCCGGTGGTCAGCGGGCTCTTCCCGTCCCCCGGCCTGCCCGTGCGGGCGCTCAGCCAGGTGGAGGTCACCTTCAGCGAGGAGGTCACCGGGGTGGACGCCGGCGACCTGCAGGCCAACGGCCAGCCGGCCACGACCCTCAGCCGCGTCCCGGGCGGTCCCCATGTCTTCCAGTGGACCGCCCTGCCGCCCGGCCCCGCCGTCTTTGCGTGGGTGCCGGGCCACGGCATCACCGACCAGGCCCCGGCGCCCAACCCCTTCGCCGGCGGCTCCTGGACCAATGTCATCGACCCCGGCCTGCCGCTGGCCGACGTGGTCATCAGCGAGTTCCTGGCCGCCAGCGTGGCGGGCCTGCTGGACGAGGACGGCGAGCCGACGGACTGGATTGAGATCCGGAACCGGGGCACGTTCGCGGTCGATTTGGCGGGCTGGTCGCTGAGCGACGACGCGGACACGCCGGGCCTGTGGCTGTTCCCGTCGCGGGTCCTGGGGCCGGGCGAGCACCTGCTGGTGCATGCGTCGGGCAAGAACCGCCGGGGGACGGGCCCGGGCGCGCGCCTGCACGCCAACTTCCAGCTGGCCGCCGACGGCGAGTTCCTCGGGCTCTACAACGCGGAGTCCCCGCGCGTGCTCGTGAGCGGCTTTGCCGCAGGCTACCCGGAGCAGCGCAACGACTACTCCTACGGGCTCGATCCCCAGGGCGCCTTCCGCCACTTCGCCGCGCCCACCCCGGGCGCCCCCAACGGCCCGAGCGACATCACGGGCGTGGTCGCGCCCGTGCAGGCCAGCTCCGCTCGCGGTTTCTACAGCCAGCCCTTCAGCCTCGTGCTCTCCTGCGCCACCCCGGGCGCGGCCGTGCGCTACACCACGGACGGGTCGGAACCCACCGCGGCGACCGGCGAGCCCTACACCCAGCCGCTGCGCCTGACCAACTCCGTGGTCCTGCGGGCGGCGGCCTTCCGCACCAACCTGCTGCCGTCGCGGGTGGCGACCCACAGCTACCTGTTCCACCTGACCGCACCCCAGCGCACGCTGCCCGTGCTCAACGTCACCACCGCGCCCAGCAACTGGACCGGCCGCGCCGGCATCCTCGGGATGTTCCCCAACACCGGGCGCAGCGAGGGCACCGCCTTCGTCACCAACAATCCCGCGACCGACTACCACAACCCGTCCCAGCACGGCATCGCCTGGGAACGGCCGGTGGCGGTCGAGTGGCTGGTGCCGGGCGGGGAGGGCGGCTTCCAGGTGGACGCGGGCATCCGCATCAATGGCAGCGACTGGCAGCGGCCGCGCACCATCCCGAGCACGAAGTTTTCCTTCCGCCTCTATTTCCGCGGCGACTACGGCCCCGGCCGGCTGGAGGCGCCGCTCTTCCCGCTGACCCCGGTGGACTCCTTCAACCAGATCGTCCTGCGCGCCGGCAACAACGAGAAGGTGAACCCCTTCATCCGCGACGAGGTCACCCGGCGGCTGTCCCATGACATGGGACAGGTGGCGGCGCACGGCACCTTCGCCCTCGTCCTCCGCAACGGGGCCCTGCACACCAACGACCCCGGCGGCACCAGCATCCTCCCCATCTACAACCCCACCGAGCGCATCAACAGCCGCTTCATGCAGTCCCACCTGGGGGGCGGCCCCGACTGGGACGTGGTCGGCCCCAGCTATGCCGTGAGCAGCGAGGGATTGGGGGTGGTGGATGGCGACCGCAACGACTTCAACAGCCTGCTGAACTACGTGTGGACGCAGCAGACGGCGGCCAGCCTGCGGGACCCGGCGGTCTACCGCGAGGTGGCCCGGCGGCTCGACCTGGAGAACTTCGCCGACTACTGCCTGCTCAATGCCTATGTGGCCATGGGCGACTGGCCGGCCAACAACTGGCGCGCCGCCCGCGAGCGCGAGAACCCCGCCGCCCGCTGGCGCTTCATCGTCTGGGACGCCGAGTGGGCCATGGGCATCTATAACCTCGCCGTCACCCGCGATTCCTTCGCCCTCACCGGCACCGGCACCGAGGACGCCGGCCTCAACAGCACGGTCAATTCCGAGATCGCCCGCCTCTACCAGCGCCTGGTGCAGAACCCCGAGTTCCGCCTGCTCTGCGCCGATCGCATCCAGCGGCATTTCTTCAACGGCGGCGCCCTCTCCGGCGCCAACCTCACCAACCGCTTCAACCAGCTGCGCCAGGAACTGCTCGGGTGGATCCCCTCCATGGACACGGAGATCCTCGCCTGGGCCCGCGACCGCCTGCCCGTCATGCTCGGCCAGTTCAACCAATACGGCCTCTACGGCGCGTCCAACGCGTTGCACGGAAGCTTCCTGTCCTCCAACGCGCCCGTCCTCAGCCAGCACGGCGGCCGCATCGCCCCCGGGTTCACCCTCACGCTCGCCGCCCCCCTCGGCGGGTCCATCCATTACACCACCAACGGCGATGACCCGCGCGTGCCGTTCTCCGGCGCGGTGTCCAACACGGCCAGCCTTTACGCGGCGCCCCTGGTCTTGTCCCAGTCCACCCGCCTCAAGGCCCGCACCCTCCTCGGCACCAACTGGAGCGCCCTCGCCGAGGCCGTGTTCGAGGTCGGCACCCTCGGCCTGCCCGTGCGCCTGGTGGAAATCATGTACAACCCGCCCGGCGGCGCCCTCCACGAGTTCGTCGAGCTGCAGAACCTCGGCGCCACCGAACTCGACCTCGGCGGCGTGCGCGTCGAGGACGCGGTCAGCTTCGTCTTCCCGGCCGGGTTCCGCCTGGCCGCCGGCGCCCGCGCCGTCCTCGCCAGCAACACCGACCCCGCCGCCTGGGCGGCCCGCTACCCGGGCGTGGCCGTGGCCGGCCATTACAGCGGCAGCCTCGCCAACGGCGGGGAGCGCGTCACCCTGCGCGACGCGGCCGGGCAGGTGGTGCAGACGGTCGATTATCGCGACACCGCGGGCTGGCCGGTGGCGGCCGATGGCGCCGGGGCCTCCCTCGAGGTGAACGATCCCTGGGGCGACCCCGACGACCCGGCCAACTGGCGCCCCAGCGCCGCCGTCCACGGCACGCCCGGCGCCGGCAGCGCCGCGCCCGCGCTCCCGTCCCTGCGCCTGCACGAGGTGCTGGCCCTCAACAGCAACGCCGTCCTCCACGCCGGCACCCGGCCGGACTTCGTGGAGCTCCACAACGCGGGCGCCGCCGCCGCCGACCTGGCCGGATGGAGCCTCGGCGACAACGGGGTGCCCGGCCAGTTCATGTTCCCGGCCGGCACCACCGTCCCCGCGGGCGGTTACCTCGTGGTCTGGTGCGACAGCGCCACCAACCTCACGCCCGGCCTGCACGCGGGCTTCGAGCTCGACCCGGACGGCGACGCGGTGTTCCTGTTCGATCCCCTCGGGCAGCGGGTCGATGCGGTGACCTTCGGGCGCCAGGTGGCGGACCGTTCCCTCGGGCGCGTGGCGGGCGGCGCCGCGTGGCAATTGACGCTCGTGTCCACCAACGCCCCCAACACCGCCGCCCCCCTCGCCACCCCCATGGAAATCGGGCTCAACGAATGGCTGCCCAACCCGGCCCCGGGCCTGCCCGACTGGCTTGAGCTGTTCAACCGCAACACCACCCTGCCGGCCGCCCTCCAGGGCATGTGGATCCGCGGCAGCAACGGCGCGCAGCGCCTCGGCCGCCCCGCCTTCCTCCCGCCGTCCGGCTTCCTCCAGCTGTTCGCCGACGAGGCCGTGGGGCCGGATCACCTCGACTTCAAGCTGCCGGCCGCCGGCGGGATCCTCGCCCTGCACGATGCCACCGGGCAAAGCCTGGAATCCGTGACCTACGGCGCCCTCGCCGAGGGCGCGTCCGAAGGCCGCCTCCCCGATGGCAGCCTGTCCACGACCCTCTTTGCCACCACGGCCAGCCCGGAGGCGCCCAACTACGCGTCGACGTGGACCGGTCCCGTCCTGCATGAGGTGCTGGCGCGCAACGTGCGCGCGGTGACCAATGCCGGGCGGGTGGCGGATTATGTCGAGCTGTTCAACCCCGGCGCCGCGCCGGCCAGCCTGGCCGGCCTCAGCCTGGCCGTGGACGGGATGGAACCGGGGCAATGGATCTTCCCCGCCGGCGCGACCCTGCCGGCCTTCGGCCACGTCGTGGTGTGGTGCGATGGCGACCGCGCGGCCTCCACCAACGCGGGCGACTTCAACACCGGCCGCTCGCTGCCGGGCGAGGCGGGCGCCGTGCACCTCTTCAATGCCGTCGGCCAGCTGGTTCACTCCGTCCGCTACGGGCCCCAGGTGGCCGATCGATCCATCGGGCTGATCTCCGGGCAATGGCGCCTCCTGGCCGCGCCCACCCCGGGCGCCTCCAACGGCCTTGCCGCCGCGCTCGGCGCCACCGGCGTCCTGCGCCTCAACGAATGGATGGCCGACCCGGCCGCGGGGCCGGACTGGCTGGAGTTGTACAACCCGACCAACCTGCCGGTGGACCTGGGCGGCCTCTACCTCACCGACGATCTCTCGCTCTATGGCACCAACCGGTTCCGCATTCCGTCCCTCAGCTTCATCGGGCCGCGCAGCCACGCGCGTTACCTGGCCGACGGCGACCCCGAGCAGGGGTTGGACCACGTGGACTTCAGCCTCGAGGCCGCGGGCGAGGCGCTGCGCCTCTACGCCGCCAACGGCGGGACCATCATCGACACCGTGACCTTCGGCACCCAGCTGGCCGGGGTCTCCGAGGGCCGCCTGCCCGATGGAGCCTCCAACAGCGTGCGGTTCCCCAACGCCGCCAGCCCCGGCGCACCCAATTACACGGTCCTGCCCGGGCTGGTGATCCAGGAGGTGCTCACGCGCGCCGACGCGCCTTCGGGCAACGCCGTCGAGTTGTTCAATACCGGCCCCGCGCCGGTGAATGTCGGCGGCTGGTTCCTGAGCGACCGCGCGGATGACCCGCGCAGGCATCGGCTGCCGGACAACAGCGTTGTGCCGCCCCTCGGTTACCTCGTCGTCAGCCAGGCGCAGTTCAACGCGGGCTCCACGCCCTTTGCCCTCAGTGCCCTGCAGGACGGCGAGGTGTGGCTGAGCGCGGCGGATGCCGGCGGCAACCTGATCGGCCCGCGCGCCAGGGCCGCCTTCGGGCCGGCCGCGCCCGGCCGGCCGTTCGGACGGTTCCCCACCAGCCAGGGCATCGATTATCCCACCCTCATCGCCCCCAGCCTCGGCGCGCCCAACCCCGCCCCGCGCATTGGCCCGGTGGTCCTCAACGAAATCCTCTACCGGGGCCCGGCCGGCCCGGGTTCCGAGGACGAATTCCTCGAGCTGTTCAACACGGCCTCCACCCACGTCGCCCTGTTCGACCCCGCCAACCCCGCCCATACCTGGCGCGTGGACGGCGGCGTCCGCTTCACGCTGCCCCCCGGGGTCACCCTGCCGCCCGGCGGATTCCTGCTCCTGGTCAACTTCAACCCGGCGGACCCCGTCCTGCTGGCCGCCTTCCAGGCGCGCTGGGCTGTCCCGGCCTCGGTGCCGGTCCTCGGCCCCTTCAGCGGACGCCTCGACGACGCCGGCGAGACCGTCGAATTGCGGCAACCGGAGACGCCGGAGTCCGGCCTGGTCCCGCTGGTGGTGGCCGACCGCGTCTCCTACGGCCCCGCCGTGCCGTGGCCGTCCGGCGCCGTCAACGGCGGGGGCCACTCCCTGCAACGGCTGGCCCCGGATCTCCACGGCAACGAGCCGCTGCACTGGGCCGGGATCGCCCCCACGCCCGGCCGCACCAATGACACCCCCGCCCTCGCGCGCCCGGTCTTCACCCTGCAGCCCCAGGCCCAAACGGTGCTCGAGGGCGCCGCGCCCGTGCTGGCCGCCGCCGTCGCGGGGCCCGGCCCGATCTCCTGGCAATGGCGCCGCCACGGCCTGCCCCTCGCCGGCGCCACCAACGCCACCCTCGCCTTCCCCTACGCCGTGTCCGCCGACACCGCCTCCTACGACGTCATCGCCAGCAATCCCGGCGGCTCCAGCGTCAGCACCGCCGCCCTCCTCCGCGTGGCCATCCCACCCTCCATCCTCGCCGGCCCCACCAACCTCTTCCTCTCCGCCAGCAACACCGCCGTGTTCTCCGTCCAGGCCCGCGGCGACGAGCCGCTCGCCTATCGCTGGCGCAAGAACGGCCTGATCCTCCCCGGCGCCACCAGCGCCTCCCTCGTGATCTCCAACCTCCAGCTGGCCGATGACGGCGACTACGACGTCATCGTCAGCAATGACGTCGGCATCGCCCTGGCCGGGGCCAACCTCACCGTGCTCATCGCCCCCGTCATCACGGTGGAACCCGTCCCGCAGACGGTCGTGGTGGGCGGCAGCGTGACGCTGAGCGCCAGCTACACCGGCAACCCCCCCGTTTTCACCAACGAATGGCGGCGCCAATCCATTGTTCTCGCCACCAACGTCACCACGCGCTTCACCGACTTCCACACCTTCACCGCCACCAACGTCCCCGGCACCAACCGCTACCGCATCTTCATCCGCCACCGGGCCCGGCCCTCCGGCACCTTCAGCGCGCTGGCCGATGTCATCACCGTCGCCGACACCGACGGCGACGGCCTCCCGGACGACTGGGAGACGCGCCATGGCCTCCAACCCGGCAACGCCGGCGACCGCGACCTCGACACCGATGGCGATGGCCTGAGCAACGCGCAGGAATACACCGCCGGCACCGATCCCGCCAACGCCGCGGATTACCTCCAGGTCCGCCTCTCCGCCGCGCCCGGCCAGGCCTCCGTGGTGTTCCAGGCCGTCAGCAACCGCACCTACACGGTGCAGGCCGCCGAAGGACTCGGGGCACCCTGGGTCCGCCTGGCCGACGTCGTCGCCCGCACCAACAGCCGCGTGGAATCCGTCCCCGACCCCGTCTGGTCCACCAACCGTGTCTACCGCCTCGTCACCCCCGCCCCGCCACGGTAGCAACCCGCGTGAGCGGGTTGAGGAGGGGGAGAGGGCCCCAGCGGACTGACGTCCGCTGCTACGTAGCAACCCGCGTAAGCGGGTTGAAGCGGCGGCCCCAACCCGCTTACGCGGGTTGCTACGTCGTCTGCGCTTTGGCTTTGCCAAGGGCCCGCGCCCGTCGGCATCATCGACCCCTCAGCACCCAGCTTATGAAGAGAACACTTGTCCTCGCCTCATGCCTGTTTGCCTGCACCGTTCTTTCCGCGGCCGAGGCGCCGCCGGATCCCGTGCGCACGGTGTCCCTGTTTGACGGCCGGACCCTGGCCGGCTGGGAGGGGGACCCGAAGATCTGGCGGGTGGAGGACGGCGCCCTGACCGGCGGGTCGCTGACCGAGACCGTCAAGCGCAACGAGTTCCTGGCCAGCACGCGCGACTACACCAACTTCATCATCCGCTTCCAGATACGCCTGCTTGGGTCCAACGGCTTCATCAACTCGGGTTTTCAGATCCGGTCCCAGCGCGTGCCCAACAACTCCGAGATGATCGGCTACCAGTGTGACTACGGCGAGCCCGGCTGGTATGGCGCCATCTACGACGAATCCCGCCGGAACAAGCTGATGGCCTCCTCCGACATGAAGGCCCTGCGGCCGGTGCTCAAGGTCAACGGGTGGAATGACTATGTTATCCGCGCCGACGGCGCCCGCATCACCACGTGGATCAACGGGGTGCAGGGGGTGGACTATGTGGAGGCGGACACGGGACTCCCGAACTTTGACTGGGGCAAGTTCGGCATCCAGGTGCACGGTGGCGGCAAGGCCGTGGTGCAGGTGCGCAACGTGACCCTGGAGGAGCTGCCGGCCACGCCTCCCGGGAAGATCTTCCGCGGCGCGCCCGCCCCGAGGAAGGCGGCCGTCCACAACGACGCCAACCGCGCGGCCGTGCAGACGGCGGGCAAGGCACAGCCGCTGGCGCCGGAGGAGGAGCGGGCCCTGTTCACGGTGGCGCCCGGGTTCGTCATCGAATTGGTGGCGGCCGAGGACCTGGAGGCCGGTTACGGCAAGTTTGTCGCGGTGGACTGGGACACGCGCGGGAACCTCTGGACGATGACGGCGCTGGAGTATCCGGTGGACGCGAACGAGAGCCCGGCGGTGGCGAAGGAGCTGTATGCCAGCCGGGCCAAGGACAAGGTGCTGGTGCACGCGCGCGATCCCCGGTCGCCCACGGGCTACGCGGCCAAGCCGCGGGTGTTTGCGGACGGCCTCGCGATCCCGCTGGGCATCCTGCCCTACCGGGACGGCGTGTATGTGCAGCATGGGCCGGACATTGTGTTCCTGCGCGACACGGATGGGGATGGCAAGGCGGACAAGCGGGAGGTGGTGCTGACGGGCTTTGGCGTGCAGGACTCGCACCTGTTCCCGCACCAGTTCACGCGCGCGCCGGGCAACTGGCTGTGGTTTGCCCAGGGCGCCTTCAACTATGGGAAGGTGAAGACCACGCGCGGCAAGGAGGTGCAGTTCGACCAGACCCGCATGGCGCGGTTTCGCCCGGACGGGAGCGATTTCGACATCACGTCGCAGGGCCCCTGCAACATCTGGGGCCTGCACCTGACCATGGAGGGGGAGACCTGGATCCAGGAGGCCAACGACTACGGCTACCCGGCCATGCCGTTCCATGAGTATGCGAACTACCCGGGCTGTTCACAGGCCCAGTGGAAGAGCTACGCCCCGGAGTTCCCCGGGACGGCCCCGCATTTCGCGATGGGCGGCACCGGCCTGAGCGGCCTGGCCATGACCGATGCCACCGGCTGGCCGGAGGCCTACGCGGGCGTCATCTACATCGCCAACCCCATCACCCGGAAAATCCAGGCCATCCAGCCCCGGCGCGAGGGCGGCCGCTACGCCATCAACAAGCTCCCGGATTTCATCCAGTCCAGCGACGAGATGTTCCGCCCGGTCGCCCTGCGCCTCGGGCCGGACGGCTGCCTCTACGTGGTCGACTGGTACAACAAGATCATCTCGCACAACGAGGTCCCGCGGAATCATCCCGAGCGCGACAAGAAGCGCGGCCGCATCTGGCGCGTGCGCCCGGCGGATTTCCGTCCGCTGGACGTCCCGGATTTCACGACCCTGCCGCCGGAGCAGTTGCTGGCGAAGCTGGGCGGACCCAGCACGGTGCAGAGCCATCTGGCCTGGCAGGCCATCGGGGACCGCGGCCTCCGGGAGCTGGCCCCGCGCCTGCGCGCGCTCCTGGCGGACAAGGCCCAGGCGTCCGGCCGCCGCGTGGCCGCGCTGTGGGCGCTGGAAGCCCTGCGCGCGCTGGAGGCGCCCGTGGTCAGCGGCCTGTGGCGGGACGCCGACCGCCATGTGCGCCGCGAGGCCGTGCGCGCGGCCGGGGAACTTGGGCTGAGCCCCTACCGCCTGGTGGGGAACACCGGGTTGCAGCGTGACCCCGAGCCCGAGGTCCGCGCCGAGGTGCTGCGCACCGCGGGCCGCGCGCTGGCCGCCGCCGATGCGTCCACCCCGGCCGGCCGCACCCTGGCGCAGGAGGCCCTGCGCGTGCTGATCAACGCCTTCGACCTGGCCCCGCTCGACGCGCCCACCATGAAGAGCACGCAGAGCGGCAAGCCCATCAAGGTGGGGCCCGCCTACGATCGCGAGTTCGAGCGCTACCTCGTCCGCCTCTTCCTCGAGCGGCAGCCCAGGCAGGTCGGGGAATTCCTGGCCTTCGATTCCCAGTCCCGCTCCTTTGAGAACACCGTCCTGGCCACCCTGGCCCTCGAGCCCCGGGCCGGCGCCGCCCAGCTCGCCAAGGCCCTGCCACGGCTCACCCGCCCCCCGAACCAGGAGGAACTGCTCCGCCTGGCCCAGTTCCCCGATGAACCCGGCGCGGGCGCGGCCCTCCAGCAGGTGCTGAAGAATCCCGCCAGCAGCACCGGCGCCATCGAGGCGCTCCTGAAGGTCCGCACCAAGCTCGACGCCGCCAAGGTCACCCCGCTGCTCACCGACGCCGCGCGGCAGCTGCTGGCGCAGGGCGGGGCCGCCCCGCTCGAGCTGGGCATCCGCCTGGCCAACGCCTTCCAGCTGGCCAGCGTGGAGCCGGACCTGGCCCGGGTGGTGGAGCAGGGCTGGGGCCCGGCGGCCAAGCCGGGGGCCGATCGGCTGCGCCCGGACGCGCTGGCCGCCCTGGGCGCGCTGAAGGAATTGAAGTCGGATCGGGTGGACCTGTTTGCGCGCATCGCGCGCGAGGGGGGGGCGGCCGACCAGCAGGCGGCGTTGGCCGCGCTGGCCGCCGCGCGCAACCCGGACGGGCCGCGCCAGTTGGCCGGGCTTTATCCCAGCCTCCCGGCCGCCGCGCGCCGCACGGCGCTGGCCGCGTTGACCGGCACCAAGCCCGGGGCCGCCGCGCTGGTGCAGTCCGTGCGCCAGGGAACCATTCCGCGGGATGACCTGGACGGGGCCGCGCTGGACAAGCTCCAGGCGGTGCTCGGCGACGACCGGGAACTGGCCGCCCTCCTGCAGGACATGGCGACGCTGTTCCGGCCGGCCCTGCGCCTGGACGGCAAGGATGCCAGCTACGTGAACGCCAACCTCACCCTGGCCGGCCCGTTCACGGTCGAGTGCTGGGTCAGGCTGGAGGGGGAGATCAGCAACCGTGACGGCATCCTCGGGGCGCCCGACGTGATCGACATCAACTTCGCCAACGGCCTCTTCCGCGTGTGGGTGGCGGGTGGCCAGCATGACGTGGTCATCGCGAGGAAGAAGGCGGTGCCCGGCGCGTGGACGCATTATGCGGTGACGCGCGATGCCAAGGGCATCTTCCGGATCTATGTGAACGGCGAACTCGACGCGACGGGCGACAAGGCCAGCCCGGCGGCGTTTGCCGGGGTGGACATTGGCCGGACCATCCCGAAGGACGCGGGCACGGACGGCTGGCTGACGGAATACCGGGTGTGGGACCGGGCGCGGACGGCGGCGGAGATCCGGGCGGACTTCGACCGCAGCCTGGCCGGGGAGCCCACGCCGAAGGGCCTGGTGCATTTTTTCCCGGGGGCGGGACCGTGGGGGAAGCTGCAGGGCGGGGCCAAGGTGGTGAAGACCACGGATTTTCCGGCGTTGCTGACGGCGGCGGAGGCGAAGGCGATCGCCGCGAAGTTCGAGCAGTTCCATGGGTTGGCCGAGCAGGGCGGCGATGTGGCCAAGGGCCAGGCCCTTTTCCGGTCGGTCTGCCAGGGCTGCCACAGCGTGGCGGGGCAGGGCGGGCAGATTGGGCCGGTATTGAACGGGGCGGGCGCGCTGGGGGTGGAGGCGCTGCTGCGCAACATCCTCACGCCGAACGCGGCCATGGAACCCGGCTACCGGGCCTACCGGGTGGAGTTGAAGGACGGCGACGTGCTCGACGGCCTGCTGGTGTCGCAGGACAAGGATGCCATTGTGCTGCGGCGCCAGAACACGGAGGACCTGCGCATCCCGCAGGCCGACGTGAAGCGGGCGGGCCACACCCGGTCCAGCCTGATGCCCGAGGGGTTGCTGGAACCCCTCCCGCCCAAGGATGTGTCCGACCTGTTTGCCTACCTGAAGACCCTGCGCTGAAGCCCGGCGGGGGTCGTCAGCGGGGGGCCGGCGCCGGCGCGGCCTCGGGCTGCCAGCGGCGCAGCGCGTCGGCCAGCGCCTCGGTCACCGGGCGCAGGCGCACGCCGGCGGCGGCGAGCTTGGCCGTGTCGAGGATGCAGTTCGAGCGCGGCGCATGGCCGCCCTCGCCGTAGAACTCGGCGTCATCGGCGAAGAAACGGAACGGGCGATCCAGCCGCAGGGCCTCGTGCAACTGCCCCGCCACCTGCCGGGTGGTGACATGGCCGGGGTTGGTGACGTGATAAATCCCGCCGGGCGCCCGGAGCCGCCACAATTCCATGCAGGCCCAGGCGAAGTCGCCGAGGTGCGAGAGGGAGTTCACGTTGTCGTAGAGCCGGGCGTAACGCTGCAGCTTGCTGAGGTAGTTGCGCGGGCCGTCGCGCTCGTCGAACGGGATGCGCAGGCGCCACACATACGGTTCCCCCAGCCCGGCGATGGCCTCCTCGCCCAGCGCCTTGCTCCCCGAATACATGCTGCAGGGCGGCTGGCGGAACGAGAAGTTGGGCGGGTCCTCCTCGGCAAAGCCGCGCACGCCGCCCGGGTCGGCCTCCAGCCGGGCCCGCACCTCCGGCCGCGCCAGGTCGCGCTCCACCCGCCATGAGCCATCCGGCTGGCGCAGCCAGGCGCCATTGTAGAGGCAGCCCGAGCTGACGTGGCCCCAGGGCAGCCCGGCGGCCAGGCAGGCATGGGCCACGGTCAGGGGCAGCAGGGTGTTGCCCGCCAGGGTCTCCGCCGGCTGCGCCTCGCAGGCGTCCACGTTGGGCCGGCCGGTGTGGCCGGCGCAGTGGATGAGGAACTGCGGCCGGCGCGCCCGCAGCCGGGCCAGCAGGGTGTCCCACCGCGTGTAATCCACCTCCCGCCGCGACCACACCTCGGCCGGCAAGCCCCGCCGCTCCAGCTCCCGCCGGAACGCCTGCCCCACGTAGCCCGTCCCCCCGAGAATCACGATCGGACCCAGGGAGGCAGACGGTCCGGCCATGCGCGAAGCGGGTGAGTGGGTGGGTCAGGCGGCCGGCCGGTTCAGGCGCCGGCCAGCTGGAACCTCGGGTTTTGGCCGAGGAACCGCAGGGGGTTTTGGTAGATGACCTCGTCGACCTGCGCGGCGGTCCAGCCGCGGCGGCGCAGCTCCAGGGCCGCGTAGGGAACGGCCAGGGGGACGCTCACGCCCCAGTCGCAGGCGCTGTTCAGCCAGAGCCGCTCGCGGCCGTGCGTCTCCAGGATGTCCGCGGCGCGTGCGGCCGTGCATTTGCTCTCCGGGTAAAGGGTCATGCCCGCCCAGTGGCCCCGGTCCAGGACGAGGCCGACGGTGTGTTCCTCCACGTGGTCAATGATGCAGCGCTCAGGCCGGAGGCGGCCGTCGGCCTTGAGGACGTCGAGGATGAGGCGGGTGCCCTTCAGCTTGTCCTCCAGGTGCGGGGTATGCACCAGGACCAGCTGCCCGGTGCGGGCGGCCAGGTCGACATGCATCTCGAGCACCTTGAGCTCGTTGCGGCTGTTCTTGTTCAGGCCAATCTCCCCGATGCCCAGCACATTGGGCCGGTCGAGGAACTTCGGGATGAGCCCAATCACCTCCGTGGCCAGGGTGACGTCCTCGGATTCCTTGGGGTTGATGCAGAGCCAGGTGTAGTGGGCGAGGCCGAAGCGGGCGGCCCGCCGGGGCTCGTAGTCGGTGAGCTGGCAGAAGTAGTCGTAAAAGCCCTGCGCGCTGCTGCGGTCGTAGCCCGCCCAGAAGGCGGGTTCGCACACGCAGGCGCAGCCGGCGGCGGCCATGTCCGTGTAGTCATCCGTCGTGCGGCTGACCATGTGGCCGTGGGGTTCGATGTAGCGCATGGGCAGGGAAGGTGGAGGCGATGGGTCAGGACTGGCCTGGCCAGGCGCCGACGGCGCCCTTGCCCGGGGCCTTGGCAATGGGCTCGGTGGTGGGATCGCTCAGGGACAGCAGCACCTGCCTGGCCCGGTCCGGTCCGGCGCCGCCCAGCTCCCGCAGGGCCTGCCGGAAGGCGTCCAGCCGGAAGTCCGCCGCGCCCTCGGCGCGGTCCACCCGGTCGAGGAACGCCGCGATGTCGATCAGCTTGGCGCGGTTCTCCATGAAGTAGAGGTCAAGGACTTGCTGGCGGGTCATAGGGGCGTGGCTATCGTGGTCAGGCTGGTCTGAATATAACCGCGGCGCGGGTTCCGGCCAATCGGCACGGCGGGGGCACGGCGTGGGTGGCATGGCCAACCGCCCCACCCCTCACCCCGGCCCTCTCCCCGTTGCGGGGGAGGGGGGCGGGGCGGGCGGGGCCCCGGGTCAGCGCCGGCGGCGTTGCATGAGTTCCTCGATCTCGTCGGCCTCCAGCGGGATGGACGCCATGAGGTCGTCGATGCCGTCCTCGGTCACCACGACGGTGTTTTCGAGGCGGACGGCGAGCTTTTCCTCGCGGATGTAGATGCCGGGTTCCACGGTCATGACCCAGCCGGCCTGGATGGGCTCGGTCGTGTGGCCGACGTCATGCACGTCGAGCCCGATGGGGTGGCCGACGCCGTGCATGAAGTACTTGCGGTAGGCCGGGTTGCCGGGGTCCTGGCGCTTGATGTCGTTCAGGCTGAGCAGGCGCAGGTCGACCAGTTCCTTCTCGATGAGCTGCTCGGATTCGGTCTGCCAGTCCTTGGGCAGCTTGCCCGGGGTGAGGGCGGCGATCTGGGTGCGGAGCACGCGCAGCACGGCGTTGTAGACCTGGCGCTGGCGGCGGGAGAACCGGCCGTTGACCGGGATGGTGCGGGTGAGGTCGGAGTTGTAGTTGGCCTTGGCGGCGGCGACGTCGAGCAGGAGGAGTTCGCCGTGGCGGCATTCGGTGTGGTTCTCGATGTAGTGGAGGACGCAGCCGTTGGCGCCGCTGGCGATGATGGGCGTGTAGGCAAAGCGCCCGCCGCCGCGGATGAACTCATGGGCGAACTCGGCCTCGACCTCGCGCTCGTTCACGCCCGGCTTGAGGAAGCGGAGGACGCGGCGGAACCCGCGCTCGGTCAGGGCGCAGGCCTCGCGCATCAGCTCGATTTCCGGCTCCGACTTGACGACGCGCAGGGTGTGCAGCAGGCGGGCCAGCCGATGGTAGTGGTGCAGGGGATAACGCCGCATCGTGTCGGCGACAAAGCGGGCCTCGCGGGTTTCCACCTCGACCACGGCGCGCTTGTGCTCGTTGGCGTTGAGGAAAACATGCTCCGCCTCGCACATCAGGCGGTGGAACAGCCGGGGGAACTCGCCCAGCCAATGGATGTTCTCAATCCCGCTGACCGCCCGCGCCTCCGCCTTGGACAGCTTGTGACCCTCCCACGTCTCCAGTTCCGGCACCGGCTGGCGCAGGAAGAGCAACTCCCGGTGCCGCCCGTCATGGGCGTCCGGATAGAGCACCAGGATGCTTTCCTCCTGCTCCACCCCGGACAGGTAGAACAGGTCCGAGTTGGCCCGGAGGGGCAGGGTGCCGTCGGCGTTGGTCGGCAGGACGTCGTTGGCGTTCAACACCACCAGGGCGTTGGGGGGCAGGAGTTGCCGCAGACGTTCGCGGTTCCCGGTGAACAGGGCGGGGTCGATGGGCTTGGCAAACATGTTGTGGCGGCAGTTGTAGCGGGTGGGAACCGGGCCGACAACCCGGGAGAGGAGGGAACGAAATCCCGAAGGCCCGAAGTCGCGAAATCCGAGGGCTGGGGTTTCCATCGGGGGTGGTGTTGGGAGGGGTGAGTCGGTTTGCCAAGACCCCCTAAAACCCTGGTTTTTCTACTTAAAACCCTTTCCGAAAGGTATTTACGATTGGTCTCGCCTTGCCATGCCATCCGCCCTCTCTGCCCAGGCGCTGCAAGGCCCAAGGCCAGTGGGGGGGCGGTGGCGACGCGGCGGGCCGGGCTGGAGAACCTGGTGGTCAGTGGCGCCAGCATAATCTTGGCGTAACTTGGGGCATTTCGCGCGGTCTGTCGGCCGTTCCATCGCATTCTCCGCTAGTAATTTGCGCCGTTCCTGATAGGAAACATGCTGTCCTCCATCCCCAGTAGTGTCCCGACCATGAAGTATCTCCGCTCTCTCCTCGTTTTTGTCGTTTTGGCCGCCGGTAGCACCCTTCCCGCCCTTGCGCAGCCGGCCAAGAATCGGGCGAGCCAAACCATGCGGGCAACGGGGGTGGCCGGTCGGTTTGGTACAACTGGACCCCTGCGGTGTCGGCCTCCGTCCGCATGTTCGTCACGAACATGAATTTCAACACGCTGCTGGCCATTTATACCGGCAACGCGGTCAACGCCCTGACCCTGGTGACCAATCGCGGCGACGCCAACTTCACCCCCCCGGTCAACGTGGTGGTCTTCCAGGCGGTGCAGGGCACCACCTACCGGATTGCGGTGGATGCCCGGCGTTTTGGC
>JBJOEZ010000016.1:0-74175 GCA_046048995.1 Verrucomicrobiota bacterium
ATCTTTGGAGGTGCTGAACATGGCCGAGGTGCTGCCGTTCCCGGTGGACGACCCGGACGCCGCCAGCAAGGTCAACGAGGAACTCCGGCTGAAGCACCGCTACCTGGACCTGCGCCGGCCGGAAATGATCCGGGCGCTGCGCCTGCGCAGCAAGGTGGCCATCGCCACGCGCAGCTACATGGATGAGCAGGGTTTTCTCGAGGTCGAGACGCCGGTGCTGTTCAAGTCCACGCCCGAGGGCGCGCGCGAATTCCTCGTGCCCAACCGGCGTGATCCGGGCACGTTCTATGCGCTCCCGCAGTCGCCGCAGCAATTCAAGCAGATCCTGATGGTGGCCGGGGTCGAGCGTTACTACCAGCTGGCCCGGTGCTTCCGGGACGAGGACCAGCGGGCGGACCGGCAGCTGGAGTTCACCCAGCTGGACCTGGAAATGTCCTTTATTGATCGTGAGGATCTCTACGCGCTCATTGAAGGTCTGCTCAAGCGCGTCTGGAAGACGGCCCTGGGCCAGGATATTCCCACGCCATTCAAGCGCATGCCGTTCACGGAGGCGCTCAATCGGTTCGGCATCGACAAGCCGGACACGCGTTTTGGGATGGAACTGGTGGACCTGACCGAGGATTTCCGCCAGAGCAGCTTCAAGGTCTTCAGCGGCGCGGTGGCCGCGGGTGGCGTGGTCAAGGCCCTGAACGCCAAGGGGCTGGCCTGCGCGACCCAGGGACAGATTGAGACAATGACCGAGCATGCGAAGAGCCATGGGGCCAAGGGCCTGGCCTTCATCAAGGTCGAGGGGGGCGAATGGAAGAGCCCCATCGTGAAGTTCTTCTCGGAGGCGGAGAAGGCGGCGCTGACCGCCAAGTTGGGCATTGCCGAGGGGGATCTGATCCTGTTCGCCGCGGATCAGTGGCTCAACGCCTGCGAGATCCTGGGCAAAATCCGCCTCTACTGTGCCGAGGTGCTGCGCGTCGCCGGCAAGCTGGTCATCGACCCCAATCGATTTGATTTTCTCTGGGTGGTGGATTTTCCACTGCTGGCCTTCGACAAGGAGATGAACCGCTGGTATTCGAGCCACCATCCCTTCACGGCGCCGGTGGCCGAGGATATTCCGCTCCTCAAGACGGATCCGCGCAAGGTGCGGGGCCAGCATTACGACATTGTCGTCAACGGCGTGGAACTGGGCGGCGGCAGCATCCGGATTCACCAACCGGACGTGCAGCGGACCATTTTCGAGGACATCCTGGCCATCCCCCCCGATGAGACCCGCAGCCGCTTTGGCTACATGCTGGAGGCATTCCGCTACGGCGCGCCCCCGCACGGCGGCATCGCCCTCGGCTTTGATCGCCTCATCGCCATCCTGTGCGGCACGCACAGCATTCGCGACGTGATTGCCTTTCCCAAGACGGCCAAGGGCCAGTGCCTGATGACGGAGAGCCCGGCCCCGGCCACGCCCCGCCAACTGCGGGATCTGCACCTGGAGGTGAAGGCCGCGCGGAAGGATCCCGGCCCGGCCTGAGCGGCGCCCGGCGCGGCTCAGGGCTTGCGCAGGCGCAGGAACCGGCGGGTGCCGGCGTTGGTCACCGTGACCTGGTTGAACCCGTTGCTGGAGGTGATGGCGCCGGCCACGGCGGTCCAGTTGGACTGCTGGGCGTTGGTGACGGCGACCAGGCTGAAGCCGGGTGGAAACGTGGGCCACCGGGCGAGATGGTTTGTCCCGGATCGGCTCCACTGCAGCCGGGGCTGCAGGGTGAGTTTGGTCACGAATGCATCCGAGGCCCCGCCTCCATAGGTGGACTGGGGCGCCCCCGGGCGGGGCGTGAAGGTGTTGGTTCCGAGGGTCTGGCCGGCCACGTAGACATTCCCGTTGGTGTCCACGCAAACCCCGTTGCCGGCCTCGCCCCGGGGCCCGCCGAGGTAGGTCGAATAGATGAGCGAATTGCTCCCCGCCAAGGCCGGGTTGATCATGGCCGCAAAGGCGTCGAAGTCGCCGCCAAATCCCCCCTGCACTCCCGCATCCTTCCGCGGAAAGTCGTCCGAGAATGTCACCCCGGTCAGGTGCGCATTGCCTCCCGCATCCACCGCCAGCGCATAGGCCTCGTCACGGATGTCACCCCCGAGGTAAGTCCCATAATCGAGGGTGGCGCCGCTGCTGCGAATCTTGACCAGGAAGGCATCCGCGGTGAATCCGTTGCCGTCGCCAATGACCGCCTGGCAGGCGTTGCTGGTGACCGGGAAATTGTCCGAACTGGTCGCCCCCGCCACATAGACATTGGCCGCCGCATCCACGGCGATGCCAAACGCCATGTCGGTGTTCGTGCCGCCCAGATAGGTCGCCCACGTCTTGGCGGTGCCCGCCGCGTTGATCTTGGCCACAAACCCGTCGCTCAGCGATCCCCCGTAGGCCGCCTGCAGGGCGGCCGTCACGGGAAAGTTCTGCAGGCACCCGAAATCACACGACAACACCTCGCCACAAACATAGGCCGCCCCCGAGGCGTCCGCCGCAATGGCCCGCCCGATGTCGTCATCGCCCCCGCCCAGGTAGGAGGCGTAGGTCACCGTGGCCGCCGTGGCATTGAACTTCGCCACGAAGGCGTCCGTGAATCCACCGTGGTCCGGCTGAAAGGCATTCAGGACCGGGAACCGCTGCCCCTGGTTGCCTGTTGAGGGCGAGGCGGTCTCGCCGGTCACGTAGATGTTGTTGGTCCCGGTGTCCACCGCCACGCCATAGGCGGACTCGTTGAAGCCACCGCCGAAATAGGTGGAAAAGATCAGGTTTGTGCCGTTGGTGCCCAGCTTCACCACGAATGCGTCGTCATTGGTGCCATTCAGGCTGGACTGCACGGGATTCTGGGTGGGGAAGTTCGCCGAGGCCGTGCGCCCGACCACGCAGGCGTTGCCGCCCGCGTCCACGGCAATCCCAAAGGCCACGTCCGCCCGCGCCCCGCCCAGGAAGGTCGAGTAAACCAGGGCCGAACCGCTCGCGTTGAGCTTGGTCACAAACACCTCGGCGTTGCCGGCATTGGTGCCCCGGAACGCGCGGTTGGTCGGGAAGTTCAGCGAATCGGTCTGCCCGGTGACATACACCTGCCCCAATCGGTCCACCGCGATGGACTGTGCAAGGTCCTGATCCGCGCCCCCAAGGTAGGTCGAGTAGGTCAGCAGCGGGTCGATGGTCAGCGGCCACCGCGGGTCATGCGCGCCCAGCCGGAACGTCACCTCCCCCTGCCCCTCCGTCACAAAGGCGCAGTCCACCTCACGGCGACCCGCCGGCGTTTGTTGGTAGGCCACCGGCGCCTTCCAGCGGATGTGTCCCCCGGGCAAATGGACCAGCAATTCTCCTTCCGCGGACAGTTCCAGGCGCTCCGCTCCTTCGAAACGCACCCGGATGACCCCGGGATCACCGCCGGCCGCCACCTCAAAGTCGAACTCCAACTGGCCTTGGTTGCCGTAGTAGACCAGGTCAATGCCGGGGTAGAGGTCCCCGTAGCGCACCCGGGCGTAGGAACGAAGCCCCGTGTGCCAATCGGCCTGCTGATTGCCCTGGAAGTAGCTCGTTTCCCCCGGCAGGAGGTTTTCACCTGCAAGGCGGGGATTGGGGTTGGCGCCGACCGGGACGATCCGGAGGAGATTCTGGACCTGATGCGGGTTGGCTGGCTTGGCGCCACGATTTCGGCGGAGAGGATTGCCTGCCGGTTCCCTTGGCGGCGAACTGCGTTCCCGCAAGGCCAGGATGGCCTCCGTGCCAGTCAGGAAGAGGGTGTAACCGCGGCCGCGGGAAAGAAATCGCGCCTCCGGGTGGGATTGCCCGCCGTTTTCCTCAAACCTCAGTGGCACCTGCCCAAAGTTCCGCAAGACCTCCGCCGCATGGATTGCCTGCCCGCCTGCCCCGGTGGCAGAACCCATGGATGCGCCCAGAAACAACAGGCATCCGCCCACGATGGGCAGGCTAACGCGGAAGTGTCTCAAATACGACGTGAGCATGGCGTTGCCGCGACCGAACAACGCCACATCCTTGGAACGTCCTGCTGGCCCGGAACTTGTCTCTGATAGTCCCTCCCGCCCTCTATTTCAACCAAAATGCCCCTCGTTTGCTCCATACCGGGTGACTTGCGGATGAGGCAATCAGGGCTCCCCCGGCCTCCCCTGCCCCGCAGCCTGCGTCCGACTAGTTATTGCCAAAGTCGCCGCGCAGACCCTGCCCTGACAATCGGTTGCGCGGTGCCGGAAGGCTCAACCCGCTCGGCCCCAAACCGGTCGGATGCCCAGCAACCACCACCTTTTTTTGGGGGGCTGAATCCGCCTGCCCGGGATCCGACCGGCCCAGGACAGACTCGTAAATCCTCCGGGCCCGGCCAAAGCCAGAGAAATAGCCATGACAGTAGGCCACCAAGGTCGCGATGACGATGATGCCGACGTAAAGCAGGTCCTTGCTGGTCATGATGCGGCAGTATTGGGCTGCGCCCATCAGGCTTCGCAGCAGGAGCGATGCCGCCTTCCATCCTCCGTTGGGGACTCCCCATGCGGTCCGTGGACGCGCATCCGGTGGGCAAACGCTGCCCACCCCCCCCGGGGGGGGGGACGGAACCTGCGTATGCAAGACCTCGTGAAATCACCTAGGGGCTGCCAGTTGCAAATCACGGGTCCATAAGTAGGGTCTAGGCCGGCCCAAAACGTCCCGATGTCTCTCTGTGCGCATGGGGTGTCGCTATGGCCGACCGCCCCGGCCCACTGCATTGTTGTATGCCGAAGTTCCGCTTTGCCCGCATGGCATTCCGGGCTATCCCTGCGCCTAGGTGGCCCGGGGCCTGCGGGCTTTGGTTGTGGCTTCTCTGCGCCGCGACGGCGGTGAGGGCCGCGGAGGGGCCGGTCATCGTGGAGCAACCGGTGCGACGCACCGCGTATGCCGGGGAGAGCCACACCTTCCAGGTCATGGCCACGGGAACCGCCCCCCTGCACTACCAATGGCATAAGGACTCCGCGTCCCTCCTGGACCAGACCAACGCCGTCCTTGTTCTGGACAATCTTCAACCTGCCTCCGCCGGCGCATACTCGGTGGTGATCACGAATGGGGTGGGTGCGGTGACGAGCCGGGTGGCGCAGTTGGTGATTCGGGTGGAGGGGCAACCCCGCTACCCGCCACCGCCGGACGGGTGGGCCTATCTGTTGGATGGCAGCCTGGCCGGGGCGGGGTTGACCGACGCCTTGGACGGGACGTGGAGCCGCTTCAACGGGCTGGACTCGTGGGATGGCTTGGGGCGGGGTCCGGGCAATGGCCAGCCCGGCGGCATTGAGTCCAGCCAAGGCATCCTGACCTTGGAGGACGCGGTCGCCGTGGCAGGTTCCGGGACCGACAACCGCCGGTTCTATTTCACCCGCGACCTCGGCTTGGAGGCAGCGCAGGTCGGCCATGCAGCGACCCTGCTCAATGACGGCGTGACGCTCACCTTCCGGGCGCGCCTGACTCCCGCGTCCGACCCGCTGCTCGAACTTACCAACGCCCCCAACGGCTGGGTGAATGCGGGCGACGGCAAGGGGATGTTTGGACTGCGGCAATCCGGCGACAACGGGCTGATCATCAGTTTCAGCCTGCACGGTGCCGCGGAGGACACCGGCCCCGGCGTCGCGTTTCCATTTGGGCAGGCCGGGCTGCACATGAACAACCTGAACGGCAATGTGCGTTCCTCGTTTGTCGATCCCGGGGAGCCCGGCACCGTGAATGTCCTGCCCCTCGACCCGACGTTGTGGCATGAGTTCTGGATCACCATTCGGGCCAACGGCCTGGACCCCGGCACGCATACGGTCACCATTTACCGGGATGGCAGCCGGACTGGTGCGGTGTTCCAGGTCACGGCCGGCCTTGGCAGCGACCTCCCGTTTGCCAACTACCTGGCGCTGGGCCTGGGCAGCACCCCCCAGCGCGGCGCGGTGGATGTTGATTTCTTCGGCTACGCCCCGGGCGTGCTGCCACCCACGTCATTTGATGAGCCGGTGGAGTGGATCTTCCAGCCCGCCGAGGCCATCACCTGGCTGGGCGAGTATGCCACGTTCCAGGCAGGGGTGGCCGGCACTCCTCCGTTTCGCTTCCAGTGGCTGCGCGACGGGGTGCCCGTGCCGGGCGCCACAAACCGGAGCCTGCGCGTGGGCCCCATGACGCCGGACGACACCGGCGCGCTTTTCAGCCTGGTGGCGGCCAACGACTATGGAAGCATCACCAGTTCCCCGCCGGCCCGTTGGTCGCTTCTGCAACCGCCCGTGATCCTGGCCCAGCCCCAGCCCACTGCGGTCACCAATGGGGATTCCGCGACGTTTACGGTGGTGGCCAGCAGCGATGGCCCGGTTGGCTACCAATGGCGCCGGGACGGCGTGGAGTTGCCGGGGCAGACGGCGGGCCTGCTGCTGATTTCCGCCGCTTCCCCGGCCTTCGCCGGCCTTTATGACGTGGCCGTGTCGAACGCGGCGGGGGTGACCTTCAGCGCCGCCGCTGCCCTCACCGTGCGGGTATTGGACCTGGGAGACGCGCCAGCGCCCTACCCCGTGCTGCGCGCCGCGGAAGGGGCCTCCCACGTCGTGTGGCCAGGCGTTCACTTGGGGAGCACGGTGGACTATGAACTGGACGGCCAACCGGGCCCGGATGCGGCCGGCGATGACCTCGATGGCTTGTCGGATGAGGACGGGGTGCTCTTCCCGGAGACCCTGCGCGTGGGGCAGCCAGGCAGGGTGTTGGTGGTGGCCTCGACCCAAGGCGTACTGAATGCGTGGGTGGACTGGGATGCGGATGGATCCTGGGCGGACGCCGGGGATGTGCTGGTGTCGGGCCATGCGTTGGTGGCGGGCACCAACCAAATCCTGATCCACGTTCCAGCGACCGCACAGGCAGCAGCCATCGGTCGATTCCGGTTCAGCACGGTGGGGGGATTGTCCTTCACCGGCCCCGCCCCCGATGGCGAGGTGGAGGACCACCGGATCGTGGTTGAACCGGCCGCTGATCTGGTTGCCCGTTTGATCGCCCAGCCAGACCCTGTCGCCGTCGGCAGTAACGTGACATGCTCGATTCTGGCCAGCAACGCAGGCCCTTCCCCGGCTACGGGAATCCAACTCACAAACCTGCTGCCCACCGGGGTCACTTGGGTGTCCGCTGTTTCCACCCAGGGCAACTGCATGCTTACCTCAGGCCGGCTCGAGTGCAGTCTCGGGCAACTGGCCCCCGGGGCGGCTGCCATGGTCACCCTGACCGGGATCCCGGAGGCAGCCGGCACGCTGACCAACCGTCTGGAGATCCAAGCCAGCGAATATGACCCACTGCCCGGCAACAACGCCGCCGTGGTCATCCTCACTGTTCTTGATCCCCCCCGCATCCTGGGCCAACCGCTTGGCGTCACCGTGCCACAGGGCACCGCCGCCCAGTGGCAGGTCACAGCCTCAGGCGCCCCTCCACTGCACTATCAGTGGTTCTGGCAGGGCATGGAACTGGCCGGTGCCACCAACGCCGAGTTGGTGATCCCACAGGCCCAGTTTGCCGACCAGGGTGAATACAAGGTCCGGGTCAGCAACCAGGTCGGTGCCATCCTCAGCGAGGCAGCCCGCCTGACCGTGCTGGCCCCGCCATCCATCCTTGTCCCACCGCGCAGCCAGACCAATCTCGCCGGCAGCACCACGACCTTCACCGTGCTGGCGGAGGGCAGCAACCCGCTGCTCTATCAATGGCGATTCAATGAGACGACGCTCCTCGTTGACGCCACCAATGCCACCCTGGTCCTGCCCGCGACACAACCCGCCCAGGCCGGCACCTACTCCGTCGAGGTCCGGAACAGCATCGGAACGGTCACCAGCACCGCCGCCGGACTGGTCGTCGTCCCGATGGACTTCGGGGACGCCCCGGATCCGCCCTACCCCGCGTCGCTGGCGCGGGACGGCGCGCGGCACCGCCTGCAGCCCGGCTACCATCTCGGAGCCACCGCCACCTTTGAACCCGACCGCAGTGACCCGGCGGAGGATGATGACGGCGTTCAATTGCTGGACCCGGTCCGTGTGGCAGGCGTGGCGCGCTTGCAGGTGGTTGCCTCGGCGGCGGGATATCTGGACGCCTGGCTGGACCATGACGGCAACGGGACATGGGATGGGATGGACGAGCGGGTGTTCTCCAGCCTGCCCCTCGCGGCCGGAACCAACCAGGCCCAATTCATGGTCCCCGCGCAGGCCAGGCCCGGGGCCAGCCAGCTTCTTTGCCGCTTCAGCGCATCAGGCGGCCTCTCGCCCCTGGGGGAGGCTCCGGACGGGGAAGTCGAGAATCATCCGGTGGAGATCCTCCCGGTCATCGACCTGGCGGTCTTGACGGACCCTCGGCCGGCTCCAGTGGGCGTGGGCAGCAATGCGTGGATTGCCTTTGGCATCACCAACCGCGGGCCCTCGGGCGCCGGCGGGGTCACCTTCAGCAACGCGCTGCCACCAGGCTGGCTGTGGGTGGGCGCCGAATCCACCCAGGGCAGCTGCACCCACGCCGATGGCACGGTGACCTGCCTGCTCGGGGCGCTGCCCCCCGGCGGACTCGCGGAGCTCCGGTTCCAGGTGATGCCCACCGCCCCCGGCGCATGGACCCCGTTGGCCGGGGTGTGGAGCACCGAGTACGAATCCAACCCGGCTGACAACGAGGCCGTCCTGTTCCTCGAGGCCATGCTGCCCCCGGTCATTCTTGGCGGCCCCGCCAACCGCACAGCGGTGGAGGGGGACTTGGTCACGTTCCAGGTCGAGGTCTCCGGCACGCGGTTGCGCCACCAGTGGATTCGCGGCCAGCAGGCCATCCCGGGCGCCACCAACGCCAGTTTCACGATCCCCGCGGCCTCCACCGCCGATGCCGGTCTCTATGCGGTCCGCGTGACCAACGAACTGGGCGCGGCCCTGTCCCCGGCTGCGGAATTGGTCGTGCTGGTGCCGGTCCGGATCGTGGTGCCCCCGCGCGACGCGACGGTGCTGGCCGGGTCCGCGGCGCAGTTCTCCGTGGAGGCGACCGGCACGGATCCGCTGCACTACCAGTGGCAGCACGATGGCCTCGATCTGCCGGGGGCGACCAATGCGACCCTGGTGATCCCGGATGTCCAGGCGGCCCAGACCGGCCTGTATCGCGCGCGGGTGGGCAACCTGCTCGGCGAGGTGATCAGCGCCCCGGCCCGGCTCAGCCTGCTCGTCCCGCCTTTCCTGGACGGACCGCCCGTGATCACGAACGTGTTCGCCGGCGGACCCGCCACGCTGGCCGCGGCGGTGGGCGGCACCCCGCCCTTTCACCTGCAATGGTGGCGTGAGGGGATGGGCCCGCTGCCGGGTGCCACCAACGACCTGCTCACGATCCATCCCGTGGGCACCCCGGACGCCGGCATCTATGGCTTGGTCGCGACCAACCTGGGCGGCTCGGTATCCGGTGTGGTTGCCACGTTGACCGTGGTGGAGGCGGATTTTGGGGATGCGCCGGAGGAGTGGGGCTACCCGACCCGGCGCGCCTTCCAGGGAGCATGGCACCGCCTCGTGCCGGGCCTCCGGCTGGGTGGACTGGCGGATTACGAACCGGACGGGCAGCCCAGCGCGCAGGCCAATGGCGATGGTGGGGACGAGGATGGCGTGCGTTTCCCCGGTGTCCTGCGTCCCGGGCAGATGGCGGAGGTCGAGGTGTCCGCCACGGCGGCGGGTTTCATCGATGCCTGGATTGATTTCGGCGCGGACGGCAGCTGGATGCAGACCGGGGATGCCATCCTGGCCTCAGTCCCCGTGCTGGCCGGGGTGAACCGGTTCCCCTTCGCGGTGCCGGCGTGGGCGGCGGTGACGAACACCTTCGGCCGGTTTCGCTTCAGCCAGGCGGGTGGCCTCGCCAGCGATGGGCCGGCCAACGACGGCGAAGTGGAGGATCACGTGGTGACGGTGCGGCCGTCCATTGACCTCGCCATCACTGTGACCGACACGCCGGACCCCTCGCCCGCCGGCAGCGCCGTGCTCTATTCCATCCAGGTCACCAACCATGGACCCTCCGGGGCCAGCGGCGTATGGCTGACCAACCAATGGTCCGGTGTGCCCCGCATCCTGGCCGTCAGCACCGACCGCGGCGCCTGCTCGACCTCCGCCGGGCAGGTTCTCTGCGCCCTCGGTGCCGTGCCCGCCGGGCAGGTGGCCACCGTCAGCGTCTCGGTCGTCTTTGATCGCCCGGGCCTCTTCACCCTCTCGGCCAGCACCGGGGCGGCGGAGGCAGACGTGTCCCTGGAAAACAACCGCCGCGTGGACAGCACCGTCGTCATGACGCCACCGTTCGTCCACACCAACCACCAGCCCATCGGCATCGAGGATGCCACCGCGGAGAGCCCCGGGAAGGGGATGCCCTATCCCTCCCTCATCACCGTGTCCGGCCTGACCGGCACCGTGGCCCGCGTGCAGGTCGTGCTCCGCGGTCTTACCCACGCCTACCCCGGCGATCTGGACCTCCTGCTGGTGGGACCCGGCGGGCAATCCTGCCTGCTCATGTCCGACGTTGGGGGCGCGATCCCCTTGAATGATGTCACCCTCACGCTGGAGGACGCGGCGGAATTGCCCATGCCGTCCTCGGGGCAGATCGTCAGCCGACCCTATCGTCCCACCAACCTCGGTTCCGGCGCCGATGCCTTCCCGGCGCCAGCCCCCCCGGCGCCCTGGGGACAAACCCTCGGGGTCTTCTCCGGCAAGGATCCGAACGGCGCCTGGGCGCTGTATGCCATGGACGACTCCCCCATCGACAGCGGGAACCTGGCCGGGGGCTGGGACCTGCTGCTGAGCCTTGGCAGCCCGATGGCCGACCTGGGCGTGGCGTGGGTGCCGGCGGCGGGACCGTTTCGGATCGACCAATCAATCCTGCGCCTTGCCATGGTGACCAATCGCGGCCCGGCCTCGGCCAGCGGCGTCGTGTGGACGCATCGCGTTCCCGCCGGCCTGCGCTTTGTCTCGGCCACCCTTCCCGGGGGTGACTGCACGCACGAGGATGGCCTGGTGCAATGCCGGTTGCCGGCGTTGGCACCCATGGATGGCCGGCTCCTGTCCCTGACCTTGCAGGCGCTGGTCACCGGGGATTTCACCAACACAGCCGAGGCAGCCAGCGACGATGCGGATCTGCGGACCGGTGACAACACGGCCACCCAAATCATCCAGGTGCTGGAGGCCGCGGACCTGGCCCTCACCGCGGCTGCGTCCACGAACCGTCTGGTCCTCGGCAGCGTGCTGACCGTGCAGGCCAGCGTGGCCAACCTCGGCCCGGGTCCGGCCGCCGCCGTGCGCCTCTCCGCACCCCTGCCCCCCGGAGTCCTGCTGCTATCCTCGACGGCCTCGCAAGGCTCCTGCCAGGTGTCGGGCACCCAGGTGGAGTGCGACCTCGGACCGCTGGCCCCGGGGGCCTCGGCCTCGGTCGTGTGGCAGTGGCAGCCTACCCAGCCCGCGTTCCTCAGCAGCACGCTCACCGCCACCAGCCAGGCCATCGACCCGGTTCCGGCCAACAACCAGGCCACCCTCGAGGCCGAGGCCAACGTGATCGCAGACCTCGCCGTGTCCCTCGAGGCACCCCCGGGCCCCATCGGCGCCACCAGCAACCAGGTGCATTTCCTCACCGTATCGAACCAGGGCCCCTCCCTCGCCCGCGCCGCCAGCGCCAGTGTCCAATGGTCTGGCACGGTGGCGTTCGCCGCTGTCTCCCCATCCCGCGGCACCTGCGCCGTCACCAATGGCACCCTGTCCTGCAACCTCGGCGATCTTCCCGCCGGGGCTTCCGCCGGGATTCGCGTGGAACTGGCGGCCAGCAGCGCGGGCGTGCTCACCGCCCAGGCCGCCGCACGCTCCATGTCCTTTGACTTCGTGGCCGGGGACAACATCGCCCAGTCCGGCGTCGCGGTGCTGGCTCCCCCGGTCATCGTGGGCCAACCGGCCAGCCAACGCCTGTTTGCCGGTGCGCCGGTCGCCTTGACGGTCGCCGCCACGGGGCACGCCCCGCTGCGTTACCAATGGCTGCGTGAAGGATTGCCCCTGCCCGGGGAAACCAACGCCACGCTGCTTCTCAGCGGATTCACCCCCGGCCAGGCGGGCGCTTATGCGGTCCGGGTGACCAATCAAGTGGGGACCACCCTGAGCGCCACCGCCACCCTCAGCCTTGCCCAGGAACCCACCCTGACCGGCGTGGCCGACACGCTGACCCCGGAGGACGAACCCGTGACCCTGGCCATCGCGGTGGCGGATCCCGACGGCCCGGCGTCCGCCCTGGTTCTTGCCGCCGAGGTGGCCGACACCAACCTCGTGCCGGCCGCGGGCTTGGTGTTCTCCGGCACCGGAAGCGAGCGCCTGCTCACGCTGCAGCCCGGGACGAACCAGCATGGGCAAACACCGATCACGGTCACGGTCACGGACGAGGAGGGCGGCCGGGCGACCCGGACCTTCCTGTTCACGGTGCAACCGGTCAACGACCCGCCCACGGTCGATCCTCTGGCCGACCTCGATGTGCCCGTGAACGCGGGCTTGCAGTTGGTGGCCTTGACCGGACTGTCCGCCGGGGCCCCCAACGAGCCCGGCGTGATCACATTGTCCGCCTCCTCCAGCAGCACCGGCCTGGTGGCCCAGCCGACCGTGCAGTATGCGCCGGGCGCGACGGAGGGCTGGCTTTCCTTTGTGCCCAGCCCGGGCGCGACCGGCCAGGTGGTGCTCACGGTGACGGCCAATGACGGCGAGGCGACGAACAACCTGTTCAGCCGCAGCTTCACGGTGCGGCTGCGGCCGCTGAACTTCTCCCCGCTCATCCAACCCCTGGCGCAGGTCTTCACCGCGGAGGACACCCCCGTGCTCGTGCCGGTTTCGATCGTCGACTTGGAGACGCCCCCGGAGGAACTCACCCTGACCTGCTCGTGCGCGAACCCGGAACTCTTCCCCGCCGCCAGCCTGAGGCTCGAGGGGACCGGCCAGGTGCGGTTCCTGCGTGTGCAACCGGCCACCAACGCCTCGGGTAGCGCCAGCATTGCGCTCATTGTCACCGACGGCGGGGGCCTGTCTTACCGGCGGGATTTCCGGCTCACGGTGTTTCCCGTCAATGACCCGCCTTACATATCGGGGCTCACCGAGGTGCTGCTGGACGAGGACGCCGGTTCCAGCGCGCGCCCGTTCCTCGCCCTGGACCCGGAGAGCGGCCCCAGCAACGTGCTGGTCAGCGTCCGTTCATCCAACCCGGACCTGCTCCCGGAATCCGGCATTGGCCTGTCCGGGACGGGAGCGGAGCGCACCCTGACCCTGACGCCGGCGCCGGACCGGTTTGGAAACTGCGAGGTCACGCTGTGGACCACGGATGCCTTGGGCGCCACCGCGTCCCACACCGTGCCGGTGCGCATCCGGCCGGTCAACGACCCCCCAACTCTTGACCCGCTGCCGTCCCTCGAGGTGCTGGAGAGTTCGGGGCCGAGGACGGTGCCGCTCCAAGGCATCACCTCCGGATCGATCAACGAGGTGCAGTCGCTCTCTCTCCGGGCCTCCTCTTCCCGGCCGGATCTCGTGCCCCACCCGGAAATCGTTTCCCCGGTGATCAATGGAGCCGCTTCCCTGTCGCTGCAACCCGTCCCCGGGGCCCACGGCTCGGCCGAGATCACCGTGACCGCGGACGACGGGGGGGGCGGTGTTCAGACCCGCGCCCGCACGTTCACAGTGACCGTCCGTCCGGTGGATGATCCGCCCACCTTGGGCTTCCTGCCCGACCGCTCCACCTTCCAGGGCGTCCCTCTGGCCTGCGCCTTCGCTGTCGGCGACGACCTCTCCCCGGCCTCGGCCCTGCTGGTGGCGGCATCCAGTTCCGACCCCGCGCTCATCCCGGCCTCCGGCCTGATCCTGGGCGGCACCGGGTCCACGCGGACGCTCAACGTGCTGCCGTCGACCAACCGGACCGGGACGGCCGTGGTCACCGTCAGCGTGCGGGACACGAACGGGTTGAGCGCCAGCCGGACATTCCGCATCACCGTGGAACCGGAGGATGGGGCACCCCGGATCAGCCCCGTCCCGGACCAGGCCTTGGCGGAGGATTCCACGGGGTTGGTCATCCCATTCACGGTGGTGGACGGTGAGACCCCGGCCGGGGAACTCACGGTGGCGGTTCATAGTTCCAACCCGGACATCCTTCCGCCCGACCATCTGACGTTTGGTGGCGCGGGATCCAACCGGACCCTCCGGGTGGTGCCCGTCCCCGACACCACTGGCGCCACCCTCCTCACCGTGACGGTGCGCGACGGGCGCCAGCAGCCGGCGCGGACCAGCTTCCTCGTGACCATCCTGCCCGCCAACGACCCTCCACAGGTGCGCGTCCCGGCGGAGGTGGTGATGCAGGCCGACAGCGTGCTCGGCCTGCCGGTCGCCATTGACGATCCCGATACCCTGCCCACGGAACTCTCCATCAGCGCCACGAGCTCGAACACCAACCTCGTGGATGCCGCCGGCCTCCAATTCACCGGCACCGGAAGAACCCGTGTCCTCACACTCACCCCGCGCCCTGGACGCGCCGGGGTCGCCGGGATCTCGGTCCTGGTCGAGGACGGGCGCGGGGGTGTCGCCACGGCCAGTTTCACCCTGAGGGTGGATGCCGGCAGCCCAGCCGCCCCATGGCTTGTCCTCGAACCCCTCGACCAGGACGCCGTCCCGGGCGACGAGGTGCAACTAATCGCGCAAGCCACCGGTCCCGGCCCGGTCTTCTACCAGTGGCTTTTCGAGGGACAACCACTGCCTGGTGCCACCAACCCGGTCCTTCGGTTGCCCCAGGTGGAACCCGGTCAGGCCGGCTTTTACCAGGTCGTGGTCACCAACGTGGCCGGAGCCTTCTCCAGCCGCCGGGCGCTGTTGAGGGTCGTCCCCCCCGGCCCTGCTCCCATGCTCACCGGACTGGCGCCGCAGGCTTCCGTGAATGAGGACACCCCCCTGGGCCTGCGCTTTGCCATCGCCGACCGCGACACCCCGCTGCTCCAACTCGTCGTCAACGCCACCTCCAGCAACCCCGCGGTGGTCCCGGCAGGCGGCCTGGTGGTCGATGGCAGCGGCTTCCAGCGGACCCTGCACATCCACCCCGCCACCAACGCGGTCGGCACCACCCTGCTGACCGTGACAGCCACGGACGGCCTCTATTCCGTCACCAACACGGTCCTGCTGACCGTCCACCCCGTGAACGATCCTCCCAGCCTCGATCCAATTGCCGACGTGCTGGTCGATGGATCCGGCAATCCGCCCGCCCAGACGATCACGCTGAGCGGGATCGGCCCAGGGCCCGGCAATGAAACCGGCACCGTCCAGGTGGTGGTGTCGTCCGCCAACCCCGCGTTGGTGAACTCCACCAGCGGCACCTACGCCGGCGCCGGTTCCGCCGGCACCATTACCTTCGACGCGGTCAACCGCGCTGCCGGGACCGCCTTGATCATGGTGACCGTCAACGATGGCGCCGCCTCCAACAACATCAGTTCCCGTTCGTTCACCGCCTATTATCACCTCGGCCAGATTCCTCCCACCATCGGACCCATTCCCAGTCCCACCATCAGCGAGGACAGCGCGGCCGGGCCGCTGGGTTTCACCGTCGGCGACGCCACCACCCCCGCGGCCAGCCTGACCCTGCAGGCGTTCAGTTCCAACCCGGCCCTCATCCCGCCCCAGCGCATCACTTTTGGCGGAAGCGGATCCAACCGGACGGTCACCCTGCTGCCCGAGCCCGACCAATCCGGGACGGCCAGCGTGCGGGTGGCCGTGATCGACGGCGGATTCGCCTTTGCCGCCACCACCTTCAACTTCGTGGTCACCCCGGTCAATGACCGGCCCACCCTGCTGGCCCCCGGAACCCAAAGGCTGCCTTGGAACGGCATCAGCGGCCTGATCCCGGTCCAGGTCGCGGACAAGGAGGCAACCGCTGACCGCCTGACTCTCACCGCCTTCTGCTCCAACACGAATCTCATCCCGGCAGCCGGCCTGCTTGTCGGCGGACAGGGCACCAACCGCGCGCTCACGCTCGCCCCGGCCAGCAACCAACTCGGCACGGCCACCATCACCCTGCGCGTGGAGGATCCGCAGGGCGGCGTGACTTCCAACAGCTTCCTGGTCGAGGTCTCCGCCACCAATCTGCCTCCCACCCTCAACGCCCCCTCCTACGTGCAGTTGGAGGAGGACACGCCCTCGACGCTCGTGACCATCCTGCTCGCCGACGACTCCACGATCCCCGAGGGGCTTGCCCTCTCGGTCGTATCCTCCAATGCCACCCTGCTGCCCGCCGACCGGGTTTCCCTCGGCGGGACCGGCGCGCAGCGCACCCTGTCCCTGAACCCGGTCGCCGAGCGGTCGGGGCAATCCCTGATCACGCTGACGGCCACGGACTCGGCCGGGGCCAGCACGGTTCACCGCCTGCTGGCGGTCGTCCGCCCGGTCAACGACCCGCCCACTCTGGCCACCCCGGCGGCGCTCACCCTCATGGCCGGTTCGGCGCCGCAACCGGTCGCCTTGTCCGGCATTGGCGACGGGGATCCCTTTGAATCACAATACCTCTCCATCACGGCCTCCTCCCTCAATCCGGCGGTGGTGCCCCACCCCTCGGTGGCCTACCAAAGCCCGAACGCCAGCGGGGAACTGACCCTGCTGGCCAAATCCCCCGGCACCGCCGTCATCGAGGTGACGGTTGCCGACGGCGGCCGGACCAACGCCTTCACCTCGCGACAATTCGTCGTCACGGTGACGCCGCGGTTGGTCTTGGCCGAGATCCCCGATCAGTTCCTGACCGAGGATGCGATTTCCCTGCCCGTGTCCCTGGCAGCGTCGGGCGGCAGCGGGTCCCCCGACGATTGTGTTTTCTCGGTTGTGTCCTCCGACCCGACCCTGCTGCCTGCCTCCGGGCTGCTCCTCGCGGGGACTGGCGGCACCCGGACCCTCACCCTGCGGCCAGCCACCAATCAATTCGGGGCCTGCGTGGTCACGGTGACGGTGACCGACGCGCTGACCAACCACGCCGCCCGGTCCTTTGTGGTCACCGTGGCGCCCATCAACGATCCCCCTGAGTTGGCAACCCTCCCCGACCTCGCAGTCGGGGAGGACTCCGGCAATCACAGTGTCACCCTGGCGGGCCTCAGGACGGGCCCACCCAACGAAGGGGGACGGTTGTCCATCAATGCCACCACGGACCGCCCGGACCTGATCACCCATCCCTCGGTAAACCACCTGCCCCAGGCTCCCACCGGCACGCTGGCCTTTGCCTGCCTGCCCGATGCCACGGGCACCGCCGTGGTCAGCGTTGTCGTCTGGGATGGCGAAGCCATATCCGGCAGCATCACCCAGTCGTTCCGCGTCATCCTCGTGCCCGGCAACGACCCGCCGTCCTTTGCCCCCGTCCCGTCCCAGACCCTCTTCGAGGACGTCACTCTGCTGGTGCCGCTGCTGGTCCGCGACCCGGATGCCGAGTCGTCCCCGTTGGTGGTCAGCGCCACCTGTTCGGACCCCGGGTTGGTCCCGTCGGACGGCCTCGTCGTGTTCGGTGACGGCGAGGAGCGCAGCCTGCGCATCACCCCCGCCACCAACCGGGCCGGGAATGCCGTCATCACACTGTCCGTGGCCGATGCCGCAGGGGCCACCAACAGCACCCACTTCAACATCCAGGTGGTGGCCCTGAACGACCCGCCCATCCTGCTCCTTGCGCCAACGGCCTCCAACATCCTCGGGGTCGTCTCCGAGGAACTGCCCCTGATCCTCATGGATCCGGAATCCCCACCCTCCGACCTGCAACTGAGGGCCACTTCCTCCAACCCCCTCCTGCTGCCGGACACCGCCATCACATTCGGGGGAACGGGCTCCAACCGCACCGTCCGCTTGTCCCCCCTGCCCCTGCAATCCGGCACCGCCACCATCACCTTCACCGCCAGGGACCCGTCCGGCGCCGAGACCACCACACGCCTCGTGTTCAGTGTCAATGCCCCGATCAGCCCTCCCTACATCTCCCCCATCCCGGACGTTGCCATGGAGGAAAACCAAGCCAGCCCCCCCGTGTCCTTCACCGTCTCGGATTCCGAGAGCGCCAGCGTCAACCTGGTCCTGTCCGCCGCCTCCTCCAATCCCTCCCTGCTCCCGGCCTCCCAGGTCATCCTCGGCGGCAGCAGCACCAACCGGAACCTGCGCCTCATCCCCCTGCCCAACCGCTGGGGCGTCGCGCAGGTCACCGTGACCGTCACGGACGGCAGCGGGCTTTCCTCCAGCCGCACCTTCCAGGTCACGGTCGCGGAGATCCCGGACCCGCCAGTCATCGTGGTTCCTCCCAGGGGACTGAAAGTCCGGGCCGGAGCGTCAGCGGAACTCGAGGTGCTGGCCAGCGGGGGAGCCCCCCTCGGCTACCAATGGCTGCGGGAAGGCCTCCCGGTGCCCGGCGCGACCAACCGGATCCTCACCCTCGCCCCGGTCCAAACCGCCGATGCCGGCAATTACCGGGTGCGTGTGTCCAATCCGGTCGGGTCGGCCACCAGTCCTGCCGCGCTTCTGGAGGTGGATCCGCCCCTGGTCATTGCCACCGTGACCCAGGCCAGTTCCTCCCTCCAAATCACCTTCCCCAGCCAGGCCCTTCGCCGCTACGTGGTCGAATATCGCCTCGAGGCCAACGCCGGGGCCTGGCAGACCCTCGCCACCCTCGACGGAACTGGCAATGTCGTGACCGTGGTGGACGCCAATCCAGCCGCCCCCCGCCGCTTCTATCGTGTCCGGGAGGATTGACCCGGGCCACTTTTCGCCTGGTGGCAGTGGGCATTTTTTGAACCAGTCCGGCCCGCTTCTGTCATACCCAGGGTTCCCACGCCCCGCGGCAGCAGCTTCAAAAGGCACGCAGTCCGGGTGCTTTTATGCCGATATATGACAGGTCAACGGGCGGGTGCCCCGGGGCTGGCAAAAAAAGGCTTCCCCCTCCCTCCCGTCCTGCCTGCAATCAACGTCAGGACATGTCGCGTCGCGTTTTCTCCCTTGAACCGGGGCCAGGAAGGCCCGCCTCGCTGCTGCCCGTCCGTCGATTGTTCCATGGGCTGCTTTGGGCGTGCCTCCTTGGGGCAACGCCGCTGCGGGCGGCCGAGGGTTTCCCCGCCACCCCCGGGGTGCCCGGCCAGGCCACCCGCAAGCCCGATGTGACGGTCAACACGCTGCCGCCCCTGGGGCCCGGAACCCCTGCCACCTCGGCCCGCAGCAAACCCAGGCTCCGCCGCGAACGGGATCCGCGCAGCCTCCCCCCCGTGTCACCCTCCCTCCAGGGCGATGGCCCCTCCACGCGGCCCATCTACTCGGACGCCAGCCCAAGCTCCGGCGACGCCTTGTCCCCGGCCGGGTTCTTCCCTGCGGATTCCCCCCCTTCCCCGCCCCCCTCGGCCAGCTTCCAGGCGGTCATGGATGACGGAACCACCTACAACCCGGACACCAGCGGCGCCGTCGGCACGAACCACCTCATGACCGTCGTGGCCAGCGCCGTCCAGATTCTCAATCGCGCGGGCACCCAACTGTCCCTGGTCAGCCTCGCCAGTTTCTGGAGCAACCTCGGCACCAATGGCAACCCGGTGGTCTACGACCCGCGGGTGCTCTACGACCCTGCCGCCCAGCGATGGGTTCTGGCCGGCACCGCCAACCCGGGGTTGACCAATCCAGGCCTGCTCGTCGCGGTCTCCCAGTCCAGCGATCCCACCGCCGGTTGGCACCGCTACTTTCTCCCCACCGACCTCCAGACGGATGTCTTCCCGGACTCCCCCAACCTCGGGCTCAGCCGCGATTCCGTCATCATTTCCGCCAACATGTTCGACAGCACGAACTACTTCCACGCCAGTGCTGACGTCTTCGTCCTCAACAAGGCCGCCCTCTACGCGGGCACCTCAACCCCGCCGCTGCTCCGCTTCTCCCGCAACGACATCGGCCCACCCGTCAACATTCCCGTGCCCGCCGTGGCCCTCGACGGGCCGGCCGCCACCAATTATCTCGTCGGCAATTGGAACGGCGACACCACCAACGGCGGCTACCTCGCCGTCTACACACTCTCCACCAACGCCAACAACGTCCTTGAACTGAACCTCAACTCGTTCAGCCGGGAACTGCCCGTGGGCACCCCGCGCTGGGACAGCTACGGACTCAACGACGACAATTTCGCCCCCCAGGCCGGCACCACCAACCGGATCTACCTCGGCGATTCCCGCATCGGCAACGTGGTCTACCGCGTCTCCCCCGACGCCAACACCCTGTTCCTCGCCCAGACCGTGTTCGTCCCGCCCGGCGGCCAACCCACCCGCGCCGCCGTGCAGTGGTGGGAAATCACCCTCAACGGCGTCGTCATCCAGCGCGGGCGCATCGAGGACACCGCCACCGGCCGGCACTTCGCCTACCCCAGCATCGCCGTGAACCGGCGCAACGACGTCCTCATCGGCTACTCCCGCTTCGGCCCCACCCAGTTCCCCGGCGCCAACTATTCCTTCCGCATCGATGCCGACCTCTTCAGTTCCCTGCGCGGTGACTCCGTCCTCAAGGCCGGGGAGGCCAAGTTCCACGCCCCGGACGACTTCGGCCTGACCCGCTGGGGCGACTGGAGCGCGGCGGTGGTCGACCCCAACGACGACACCGACCTCTGGACCCTCCAGGAATACGCCTCCAGTCCCGTCAACGCCATCGACCGCTGGGGCACCTGGTGGGGCCGCGTCTCGCCGCCCAGCGACCTTTCCGTCCTCGCCTCCGACACTCCCGATCCGGCCGTGGCCGGCACCGACGTCACCTACGCCGCCACCGTCATCACCACCAACAACAAGATCCAGCGCGTCACCGGTGTCCGCCTGCAGGCCACCCTTCCCCCCACGGCCACCCTGCTGTCCGTCACCCCCTCCCAGGGATCCTGCGGCACCACCAACGGCATCGTGACCTGCGACTTCGGCACCGTCGGGGACCAGGGACGCGCCACGGTCAGCCTGCTCGTCCGCTACCTGACCAACGGCTCGCCCTCGTTGTCCTTCAGCGCCTCCGCCAACGGCCCCGAGTTGACCCCACTCAACAACTCCGCCTCCGTCACCACCACCGTCCTTCCCGCCGCCGACCTCGCCGTGTCCGCCACCGTCGCCCCCGACCCCGTCACGGTCAGCAACCAGGTCGCCTACACCCTGGCCGTCACCAACCGCGGCCCCAATTCCGCCACCAGCCTGCAATTGACCAACACTCTCCCCCCCAACACCGCCTTTGTGGCCGCCTCGCCCAGCCAGGGCACCTGCTCCCACAACGCCGGCGTCGTCACCTGCAACCTCGGCACGCTTCCGCCCCTCGGCGTCGCCACCATCCAAATCACCGCCCGCCCCAACGCCCCCGGGAACCTCACCAACCGCACCGTGGCCGCCTCGGCCTCGGTGGACACCCTCCCCGCCAACAACACCGCCATCGTCAGCCTGCTCGCCAATGCCGCCCCCACCCTGGGCTTCATCTCCGACCGCACCATCAGTGAGGACACCTCCCTCGGCCCGGTCAATTTCTCCGTCGGCGACTTTGAGACGCCGGCCGGCAGCCTCGTCCTGTCGGGTATCTCCTCCAACCCGTCCATCGTGCCCCACGCGAACATCCTGTTCGGCGGCAGTGGGTCCAACCGCAACGTCACCGTGACGCCCCTCGCCAACGCCAATGGCACGGTCGCCATCACGCGCATCGTCACCGACCCCCTCGGGGCCTCGGCCACCAACTCCTTCCTGCTCACCATCCTCCCCGTCAATGACCCGCCCAGCCTCAGCGCCGTCGCCCCAATCACCATGGCCGAGGACACCACCACCAACGTCAGCTTCTCCGTCAACGACAGCGAAACCCCCGCCGCCGTGCTGGCCGTCTCCGGGGCGTCCTCCAATCCCTCCCTCATCCCCAATGCCAGCCTGGTGTTTGGCGGCGTCGGCGCCTCCCGCACGCTCACCCTCACTCCCGCCCCCAACCAGCACGGCACCGCCACCATTTCCCTCACCGTCAGCGATGGAACCAACACTGCCAGCATCAACTTCCTCGTCACCGTCCTGGACGCCAACGACCCGCCCAGCGTCAGCGGCCTCACCAGCCGCAGCGTGCCGGAGGACGGCTCCACCGGCCCCATTCCCTTCACCGTGGGTGACATCGAGACTCCCGCCACATCCCTGAGCGTCACCGGCTTTTCGGCCAACCCGACCCTCGTGCCCGGCGCCAGCCTCGTGTTCGGCGGGAGCGGAGCCAACCGCACGCTCACCGTCACCCCGGCCACCAACCAGTTCGGCACGGCCACGATTCTGGTCGTCGTCACCGACACCAACAGCGCCAGCGCCACCAATGCGTTCGACCTCTCCATCACGCCGGTCAATGACCCACCCACCCTCACCCAACCGGGCGATCGCTCGGTCAACGAGGATGCCGGCCCGGTCTCCGTCGCTCTCCTCGGAATCACCCCCGGCGCCACCAATGAGATCCAAGCGGTCTTCCTCACCGCCTCCTCCAGCAATCCCAGCCTAATCCCCGCGCCCACCGTCTCCTACAGCGGGGGGCCCACCGGCCTGCTCACCCTCACCCCCGCCCCCAATGCCAGCGGCACCGCCGTCCTCACCGTGACCGCCATCGATGACGGTTCCTCCAACAACGTGACCACGCGAGCTTTCACCGTCACGGTCCTCCCGATCAACGATCCCCCGGTCGTTGCCGGCTTGCTCGACCGTCTCACGGACGAGGATGCCACCGCAGGTCCCTACGCCTTCACCGTGGGCGACCTGGAGTCGGCCTCCACCGCCCTCACCCTCACCGCCTCCTCCTCGGACGCCTCCCTCGTCCCGCCTGCCAACATCACCTTCAGCGGCACCGGCTCCAACCGCTTCCTCACCATCGTGCCCGCCGCCAACGCCACCGGCTCCTGCCGCATCTTCATCACGGTGAATGATGGGCAGGGCACCACCACCGATTCCTTCCTCCTCACCGTCCGCCCGGTCAACGACCCGCCCGCGCTGGCGCCGCTGCCGTCCCGGACGTTCGACGAGGACACCACCACCAATGTCACCGTGGCGCTCACCGACCCGGAGTCCCCGGCCTCCGCCCTTACCCTGGCCGCCTCCTCCTCCAATCCCTCCCTGCTCCCGCCCTCCGGCCTCCAGTTCGCCGGGGCCGGCTCCCCGCGAACCCTCACCCTCGTCCCCGCCGCCGACCAGTTCGGTTCCGCCGTTGTCACCGTCATTGCCACCGACCCCGAGGGCGGCACCAACGCCACCAGCTTTGCCGTCACGGTCCTGCCCGTGAACGACCCCCCCACCCTCGGCCCCATCCCCAATGTGACGACCAACGAGGATGCCGGGCCGCAGGTGATCCTCCTGTCCGGGGTGGGCCCCGGCGCCGCCAACGAGAGCCAGGTCCTGACCTTCACCGTCGCCTCCGGTAATCCCGCCCTCATCCCCAACCCCACCGTCAGCTACACCAACGGCGCCACCACCGCGCTCCTGCGCTTCACCCCCGCTCCCAACGCCCACGGGGAAACCACCCTCACGCTCACGCTTGATGATGGGGCCAGCAGCAATCGCACCGTGTCGCAGTCCCTCACCGTGCGCATTCTCCCGGTCAACGACCTGCCCATCCTCGCCGTGCCCGGCCCGCAGACCATGGCCGAGGACACCACCCGTGACCTGGCGTTGTCCGTCAGCGATGTGGAAAGCGGCGCTGCCGTCACCCTCTCCGTGCTCTCCTCCAATCCCGAGTTGTTCAGCGAGGCGGGCCTGCTGCTGTCGGGCAGCGGCACCAACCGCACCCTCAGCCTGCGCCCGCTCACCAACGCCTTCGGTTCGGCCGAGATCCTCGTCACCGCCACCGACGCCGATGGCGGCACCACCAATGCCGCCTTTGAGGTGACGGTCAACCCCGTGAATGACTCCCCCTCCCTCTCGCCCATCAGCGCCCTGGTCATCAACGAGGACACCCTCAGCCCCGCCCTCGCCTTCACCATCCAGGACGCGGAGACGCCGGCCACCGCCCTGCAGGTCAGCGCCAGTTCCTCCAACCCCACGCTGATCCCCCAGGCCGGCCTCACGCTCTCCGGGGCCGGCGCCAACCGCTCGCTTCGCGTCCTTCCGGCCACCAACCAGTTCGGCACGGCCTCGATCACGGTTCAGGTCAGCGACGGCGCCCTCACCGCCACCAACATCTTCCTGGTCACGGTGCAACCCGTGGATGACCCGCCCACCCTCTCGAGCCTGTCCGACCTGGCCGTGGATGAGGACTCGCCGGCCGGCCCCTTGGCGGTGACCCTCGGGGATGTCGAGACGCCTGCCAGCGCGCTCCTGCTGACCGTCACTTCCTCCGACCAGGCCCTCCTGCCCGATGCGCGCATCACCGTCGCCGGCACCGGCGCAACCCGCCAACTCACGCTCCTGCCCGCCACCAACGCCCACGGTTCCTCCCTCATCACCGTCAGCGTCAGCGACGGACAAGCCACCACCGCCAACTCCTTCCTCCTCACCGTCCGCCCGGTCAACGACCCGCCCGCGCTGGCAGTCCCCCCCTCGCTCCAACTCGATGAGGATGGGCCCGGTCTGGTCTTGCTGGACATCGGGGACGTGGAATCCGGCCCGGATAACCTGACCCTGCAGGTCATCTCCTCCAATCCCGTGCTCGTGCCGCCCAGCGGACTCGCCCTCGCCGGCACGGGGTCGGCACGGACACTGACGGTCACCCCTGCCGCCAACCAGTCCGGCACCGCGGAACTCCGCGTGTTCCTTGCGGATCCGGATGGGGCGACCAACGCCGGCAGCATCCTGCTCACCGTCAACGCCGTGAACGACGCCCCCACGTTGGATGCCCTCGCCAACCTGGGCCTGCAGGAGGATGCGGGACCCCAGTCGGTGACCCTCTCCGGCATCTCCCCGGGGGCGCCCAATGAGGCCCAGTCGCTCACCCTGACCGCCCAGTCCAGCAATCCGGCGCTCATCCCCACCCCGGTCATCGGATACACCAACGGCAGTTCCAGCGGGGTCCTCCGGTTCACGCCGCAGCCCAATGCGCATGGCGAGGCCACCCTCACCGTCACCATCCAGGATGGAGCGGCCAGCAACAACCTCGTGACCCGCTCCTTCCTCGTGCAGGTCGCCCCCGTCAACGACCCCCCGGTGCTGGCCATGCCCTCCTCGCGCAGCCTGGACGAGGACACCACCGCGTCCCTGCCCGCCTATGTCAACGATGTGGAGGAACCCGCCCGCCTCCAGTTGGCCGTCCTGTCCGGCAACCCCACCCTCTTCCCTCCAGGCAGCCTTTCCTGGGAGGGCACCGGCACCAACCGCACCCTGATTCTCCACCCCGCCACCAACCGCTTCGGCTCCGCCCAGTTGACCTGCGTCCTGACCGATTCGGACGGCGTCAGCGTGACCAACCTGCTCCAAGTGGAAGTGCTCGCGGTCAATGATGTGCCGTTCATCGATCCCATCGCCGACCTGGCCCTGGATGAGGACACTGCAAGCCCTGCCATTCCCGTCACTGTGACCGATCCCGACAACCTCGGCCTGTTCCTGACCGTGACCGCGGCCTCCTCCAACCCCGTCCTCATTCCGCCCGGCGCCTTGGCGGTCACCGGCAAGCCGGCCAACCGCACGCTGCAGTTCTTGCCCGCCACCAACCAGTCCGGCACCGCAACCATCACCGTCACCGCCACCGACGGACTGGCCTCCAGCACCCGCACCTTCCAGGTCACGGTCCTGCCCGTCAATGATCCCCCGTTCATCAGCGACCTGCCGGACCGCGCCATCAATGAGGATGAATCCACCGGGCCGGTGGCCTTCACCGTGCAGGATGCGGACCCGGATGCCGTGCTCAGCGTTTCCGCCACCTGCTCCAACCCCTTGCTCGTCCCCGCCGGGGGCGTGACCCTCGGAGGCAGCGGCCCCAACCGAACCATCCGCATCCTTCCGGCCACCAATGCCCACGGCGTGTGCATCATCACCCTCACGGTCAGTGACGGCCTGGCCACGGCCACCGACAGCTTCCAACTCACTGTCCTCCCCATCAACGATCCGCCGCAACTCACCGTGGGCCCGGCCATCACCCTCCCCGAGGACACCTCGACCAACCTGGTCATCACCGTGGTGGACATCGAGTCTCCCGCCTCGGCTCTCTCCCTCGCGGCAGGTTCCTCCAACCCGGCCCTGCTGCCGGCGGCCGGCCTCGTGCCCACAGGCAATGGAACCACCCGCAGCCTGCCCGTCGCCCCGGCCCCCGACGGCTTTGGCAACGCGGTCATCACCCTGCTGCTGACCGACCCGGACGGTGGCACCAACACCGCCACGGTCGATCTCTCCGTGGTTTCCCTCAACGATCCTCCCACCCTCGACCAACCCGCGGATGTCGCGGTCGATGAAGACGCCGGGCCGCAGACTCTCCTGCTCACCGGCATCACGCCTGGGCCGGCCAACGAGATTCAGTCCCTGGTGCTCTCGGCCATTTCCAGCGCACCCGCCATCATACCCAACCCCACCATCAGCTATACCAACGGCGGAGCGACCGCCGTGCTTCGGTTCACCCCGGTGCCGGATGCCTACGGGCAGGCTTCCATCACGGTCACCGTCGATGACGGCGGGCCCACCAACCGGTCCCTCACCCGCAGCCTGGTCATACAGGTGCGCCCCGTGAACGACCTGCCCACTCTCGGCCTGCCCGGTCCCCAGCGCATCCCCGAGGACACTTCCTTGAGCCTCAACCTGCTCGTCAATGACGTGGAGGGCGCCGCCCTGGTCGCCCTTGCCGCAGTGTCGGACAACCCCGCCCTGCTGGGGCCGTCCTCGCTGACGCTCGCCGGGTCCGGGACCAACCGGACCCTGACCATCACCCCGGCCACCAACGCCTTCGGGTCCGCCCGCATCACCGTGACCGCCACCGATGGCGGGGGCGGCACGACCCAGGGCTTTGTGGACCTCCAGGTCGACCCCGTCAATGACCGGCCCACCCTCACCTCCTTCAACGCCCTGAGCCTCCTTGAAGACATCGCCAGCGGCGAGTTGCCTTTCGCCATCAATGATGTGGAAACCGACCCCGCCTTGCTGCAGGTCACGATCTCCTCCTTGAACCCCTCGCTCTTCAGCCCCGTCGGCCTCGTGCTCGGGGGGGCGTCGGCCAACCGGTCCCTGCGCCTGTTCCCCACCACCAATCAAAGCGGCCTCGCCACCCTCATCGTCACGGTGTCGGATGGCCAACTCGCGGCCAGCAACTCCTTCGAGGTTACCGTCCAAGCCGTCAATGACCTCCCCACCCTGATCCTCCCCGGCGATTCGTCGATCGCCGAGGACACCGCCGCCGGGCCGCTGTCCGTGGCTGTGGGCGACATCGAGACGCCGCCGGGTTCCCTCTCCGTCCTCGCCTCCTCCTCCGACCCGCTTCTCCTCCCGCCTTCCGGGATCCTGCTCGGCGGCTCGGGAGCCAGCCGCACCCTGCTGCTCACCCCGGCCCCCCACCGCTCGGGCACCGCCATGGTGTCGGTGGTGGTCACGGACGCCGATGCCGGGTCCGTCAGCAATGCCTTCCGCTTGACCGTCAGCCCGGTCAATGATGCCCCATCCCTGAACGCCATCTCCGACGTTGTCACCAACGAGGACGCCGGCCCCCTCTTCATCGGCCTGTCCGGCATCAGCGCCGGGCCGCTCGAGTCGCAAGCGCTCTCGGTCACGGTCACGGCGCAAAACCCCGCGCTGTTCTCCGCCACCACCGTCAATTACAGCAGCCCCGCCAGCATCGGCTCGATCGTCCTCACCCCGGCCACCAACGCCAATGGATCCTCCCTCGTCACCGTCACTGTCCGCGACGACGGCGCCGGGTCGAACACGTTCTCGCGGTCCTTCACGGTCTCCCTGCTCCCGGTCAATGATCCCCCCACCCTTTCACCCCTCGCCAACCTGACCCTCCCGGAGGATGCCCCCGCCCAGGTCATCACTCTGGCCGGCATCAGCGCCGGGCCCGCCGACGAACTCCAACCGCTTGCCGTCACCGCCCTCTCCGATAATCCCGGGCTCATCCCCCACCCCGCGGTCAACTTCACCAGCCCCGGCCCCGGGGGAACCCTATCCTTTACCCCGGTTGCCAATGCCTTCGGCACGGCTCGAATCACCGTCACCGTCTCCGAGCCAGGCGGCGGATTGTCTGTCGCCCAGTCGTTCACCGTCCAGGTGACAAACGTCAATGACGCCCCCGGCATCGTCGGCCCCGGCCCCCAATCGCTGCCGCGCAGTGTCGCCACCAATCTCCTTTTCTCCGTTGGCGACATCGACAACGACGTCACGGCCCTGACCGTGGCCGCCGCCTCCTCCAACCCCACCCTGTTCCCGGCTGGGAGCCTCGTGGTGTCCGGCACCGGCAGCCAGCGCACCCTCGCCGCGGCCCCCGCCACCAACCGCTCCGGCACCGCCACCATCGTCCTCACCGTCACCGACCCTGCCGGCGGCCAGGCTTCCGCCAGCTTCCTCTTCACGGTCTCCCCCACCGGCCTGCCCCCCGCCCTTTCGCCGCTGTCCAACCGCGCCACCGCCGAGGACACCCCGCTCACCGTCGCGTTCACCGTCAGCGACTTTGAAACTCCGGCCGCCAACCTGGCCGTCACGGCCACCTCCTCGAACAGCAGCCTGCTGCCCCCCTCCAGCCTGACCCTCGGCGGAAGCGGGGCCAACCGGACGCTCACGCTGCTTCCCCGGACCAACCAGGCCGGCACCACCCTGATCACGCTCCGGGTCACGGATGCCGAAGGCCAGTTTGCCACGGGCAGTTTCCTGGTCACGGTCACGAACGTGAACGATCCCCCCATGCTGTCCGGCCTGCCCGACCTGTCCCTCGACGAGGATGCCGCCACCGGTCCCCTGCCCTTCACCGTGCAGGACGTCGAGACGCCGGCAACCAATCTGACGGTCACCGCGCAATCCTCCAACCCAACACTGCTCCCGCCCGCCAGGCTGATCCTGGGTGGCACCGGGGCCAACCGGACCCTCACCGTCACGCCCGCGCCGGACCAGTCCGGCACCGCCACGGTCACGCTCGTCATCGATGATGGCGAGGGCGGCACCGGCACACGCTCCTTTGCAGTGAGCGTGGCCCCGGTCAATGACCCACCCACCCTCGATACCCCCGCCAACATTTCCATCCCCGAGGACGCCGGTTCCCAGTCCGTCTCCCTGACCGGCCTCAGCGCGGGGGGCGGTGAGGCCCAGCCCCTCTCCATCACGGCCACCTCCAGCAACCTCGCCCTGCTGCCTCATCCGCAGGTTTCCTACACCTCGCCCCAGGCCTCGGGTTCCCTGCTGCTCAACCCGGCTCCCAATGCCTCCGGCACCAGCCTGGTCACGGTAACCGTCCAGGACACCGGCACCTCCAACCAAGTCCTCGTCCGCTCCTTCCTCGTCACCGTGGTCCCGGCCAACGATCCCCCGTCCCTCTCGTCCATCGCCGACCAACGCACGGCCGAGGATGTCGCCGGGACCGTCAGCTTCACCGTGCAGGATGCCGAGACGCCCGCCGCACAGTTGGCCGTCACCGCCTACGCCAGCGACCCCCTCCTGCTCCCCGCCGGCAACATCCTCATCCATGGCAGTGGCACCAATCGCACCGCCATCCTGCAGCCCGCCCCGGACCGCTTCGGCACCACCACGGTCAACATCGCTGTCAGCGACGGCGTTGCCTCCAACGTCACCTCCTTCGCGTTCGGCGTCTTCGCCGTCAATGACCCGCCCTCCCTCAACCCGCTCACCAACGCCCTCTACAATGCCAGCCCCGGCATCATCACCCTCCGGCTCACCGGCATCGGCGCGGGCAACGCCTTCGAGTCCGATTCCCCCTTCACCCTGACCACCACCAATTCGTTCCCTGCCGCCTTCTGGCAAAGCGCGCCGGTTGCCACCTACAGCGGCGGCACCACGGGGACGCTGACCTTCCGCCCCGCCAGCAACCAGACCAACAGCGGCGTCGTCGCCGTTCTGCTCAATGACGGCCGTTCCTCGAACAACATCACGGTGCGCACCTTTCTCCTCTCCGTCCGCTCCAGTGCCAACGCCCAGCCTTGGATCAGCGGCCTGTCCGCCCAGTCCCTCAATGAGGATGCCACCCTCGGGCCGCTCAGCTTTACGGTCGGCGACGCGCTGACCCCGGCCGGCGAACTCGTCGTCACCGTGACCTCGTCCAACCAGGCGGTCATCCCCAACACGGGCCTCGTGCTCGGCGGCTCCGGATCCACCCGCACCCTCACCATCACCCCGACCCCCAACGCCTCCGGTTCCTCCCTCCTTTCCCTCGTGGTCCAGGACACCGCCTTCGCCTTCACCAACCTCAACGTCCTGGTCACGGTCAACCCCGTCAATGACCCGCCGACCATCTCCCCGGTCGGCAACCTCGCCGCCACCGAGGATGCCGCCCCGGCCGTGGTGCCCTTTGGCGTGGCCGACCTCGAGACCAGCCCGGCCGCCTTGGTGGTCACCGCGACCTCCGGCAACCCCACCCTGGTGCCCTCCGGCAACCTGGCGCTCGGCGGCAACGGCACCAATCGCGCCCTCGTGATCACGCCCGCCCCCAACCAGTCCGGCAGCAGCCTGATCACCCTCACCGTCAACGACGGCACCACCACCGCCAACACCAGCTTTACTTTCTCCGTCGCCCCGGCCAACGACCCGCCTTCCCTCGTTGCCCCCGGCCCGGTCACCCTCGCCGAGGACGCCTCCAGCGGCCCGCTCCCCGTCACCCTCGCCGACCCCGAAACCGCCGCCGGAGGCCTCTCCCTGTCAGCCGTGTCCTCCCATCCCACCCTCCTGCCCAACACCAACCTGGTCCTGGGCGGCAGTGGCGGCAGCCGCACCCTGACCCTCACGCCCCTGCCCAACCAGTCGGGCACCGCCACCATCACGCTCACGGTCGGGGATGGCACCAATTCCACCACGGCCTCCTTCCCCGTCACCGTCAACCCCGTGAACGACGCCCCCACCCTCAACCCCATCGGACCCCTCTCGCTGCCGCAGGATGCCCCGCCCACCACCGTCACCCTGACCGGGATCAGCGCCGGCGAAGGTGAAAGCCAACTCCTGGTGCTCGCGGCCAGTTCCAGCCTCCCCTCCCTCATCCCGCACCCCGCCGTCAGTTACACAAGCCCCGCCTCCTCGGGAACCCTCACCCTCTCGCCCGTCGCCGGAGCCCATGGAACGGCCCAAATCACCGTCATCCTCAGCGATGGCCAGCCGGAAAACTCCCTCGTCACCCGCAGCTTCACGGTCACCATCAACAGCGCCCCCGGCATCTCCCCCATCGCCGATCAACTCCTCTCCGGCAGCACGCCCTCAACCCTCGTGACCTTTACCGTCAGCGACCCGGAATCCCCGGCTGCCGATCTCTCCGTCTCCACCACCTCTTCCAACCCCGTCCTGATCGGTTCCTCCCACCTCGTCCTCGGAGGCGCCGGCGCCGCCCGCACCCTCCAGGTTTCCCATGCCCCCGGCCAGTCGGGCTTCGCCGTCATCACCGTCACGGCGCGGGATCCCCAGGGCAACACCGCCAACACCAGCTTCCTCGTCACCGTTCTCCCCTCCGCCACCCCGCCCGTGCTCACCATCGCCCGGGCCGGCAATGGCATCCTTCTCCGGTGGCCCATCGAGGCCGGGGACTACGTCCTGGAAGCCCAGTCCGCCCTGCTCGGGCCTTGGGCCCCGGTGGCAATCGCCCCGGTGCCCGACAACGGGCAGAATACCGTGACGCTCCCCCTCACGGGCAGCCACCAGTTCTTCCGCCTGCGCCTGCGCTGATCCCCCACGGCGCGGCCTCAGCGCCGGGCACGCCCCGCTGCCACAAACTCCCGGATCACGTCCACCTCCTCCTCCACAATGGTGTGGGCCTTCGGGAACTCCCGCCATTCGATGGACAGTCCCGCGCCCTGCAACTGCCGGACCTGCCCCCGCACCGCGTCATGCGGGATCAGGGGATCCTGGGTGCCATGCGTGAAGAGCATGCGCTGGTCGCCCGCCATCGGTGAACGGTCCCGGAGAAGCTCATCCGGGTCGTGGACATACCCGCTGATGCCAACCAGGCCCGCCAGGCGGTGCGGGGCTCGGAAACCCACGTCCACGGTCATGAGGCAGCCCTGGGAAAAGCCCAGCAGCACGGTCTCCTCCGGAGGCCACCCCCCGGCCCGCTGCTGCTCCAGCAGGTCCAGCAGGAGCCGGCGGCTCCGCTCGATGCCCGTGCGCGCGTCGCCGCTGAAGTCATACCAGCTGTAGCCGCCGAAATACGGATCCGGGGCGTTCACCAGCAGGTAATTCATCCACGGAAGCCCCAGGGCCTGGGGCAGCCAGCGATAGCCCGCCGCGCTGTCGCCCAGGCCGTGCAGCGCCACCAGCAGGGAACGGGAACCCTCCAGCCGGGCGGGCAGAAACTCGGTGCGCAGCATGCAGGGGGGGCGGCCCGCCCTATTTCAGCCGCTCGGGATTGAGCGGCTTGAGATCCGCCGGGATGAACCGCCCGTTGCGCCGGATCAGTTCCCCGTCGAACCACACCTCGCCCCCGCCCCACTCGGGCCGCTGGATGAGCACCATGTCCCAATGCACCGCGCTGCGGTTGCCGTTGTCCACATTCTCATAGGCCTGCCCGGGGGTGAAGTGGAGCGACCCCGCGATCTTCTCGTCGAACAGGATGTCACACATCGGGTTCAGGATGTGGGGATTGAAGCCCAGGGCAAACTCGCCCACGTAACGGGCGCCCTCGTCGGTGTCCAGGATCTCGTTCAGGCGCCGGGTGTGGTTGGCGGTGGCGTTGACAATCTTCCCGTCACGGAACTCCAGCCGCACGTTCTCAAACCGGGTGCCTGCATAGAGGGTGGGCGTGTTGAACTGGATCACTCCATTGACCGAATGTTTGACCGGGCAGGAGAACACCTCGCCGTCCGGGATGTTCAGCCGCCCGTCGCACATCTTGGCCCCGATGCCCTTGATGCTGAAGGTCAGGTCCGTGCCCGCCCCGGTCAGCCGGACATGGTCCGCCCGCTTCATGCGCCGCTCCAGCGGCTTCATGGCCCGGGCCATGGCGGCATAGTCCATGGTGCAGACGTCGAAATAAAAGTTTTCAAACGCCTCCGTGCTCATCCCCGCCGCCTGGGCCATGCTCGGGGTCGGCCACCGCAGCACCACCCAACGGGTCTTGTTCACGCGGTAATTCAGGACCGGACGCAGGGTCTTGCTGTAAAGCTGCATCCGGTCGCCGGGCACGTCCGCCGTCTCGCTCGCGTTGGCGCTGCCGCGCAGGGCGATGTAGGCCTGCACCTTCTTCATGCGGAACAGTTCCACATCCCGCACCAACCCCGCATGCTCCGCGGTCGTCTCCCGCAGCAACTCGCGCGTGACGCGTCCATGCCGCACCTCCACCAACGGAACCGCCCCCGCCCGGCGCACCGCCCGGATCAGCTCGACCGTGAACTCGTCGGGAATCTCAATGGCGTCAATCAGCACCCGGTCACCCCGGCGCAGGGCGCAGGAATACTTGACCAGCAGGTTGGCCAGCTTGGCATGGCGGGGATCATTCATGGTATGTGCCAGCCAAGGCTATCCGGCCCCGCCCGCGGTTCAAGGCGCAAAACGGACCGCCCGGACCCGAAAAACCCGTTGACCCTCCAAAATGCCGCTTGTTACCTTGCGCCCCCTGTTGTGCCCGGGCCACGCCCGGGGGCACCGTCACCGTATGCGACATACCATCTCCGTGCTGGTCGAGAATAAGTTCGGGGTCCTCACCCGAGTGGCCGGCCTTTTCAGCGGCCGCGGCTACAACATCGACTCCCTCAACGTGGGCCCCACCCACGACCCCAAGACCAGCCGCATGACCATCGTCACCCGCGGGGACGACGCCACGGTCGAGCAAATCGTCAAGCAACTCAACAAGTTGGTGGATGTGCTCGCCGTGCAGGACTTCCGCGACGCCGAGTTCATCGACCGCGAGCTGGTCCTCGTCAAGGTCAGCGTCAACTCCGGCAGCCGCGCCGAGGTCATGCAAATCACCGACATCTTCCGCGCCAAGATCGTCGACGTGCAACCCGCCAGCCTCACCATCGAAATCACCGGCAACGAGAGCAAGGTCGAGAAGTTCCTCGAACTGATGAAGACCTTCGGCATCCTCGAACTGTCCCGCACCGGCAAGGTCGCCCTGCCGCGCAAATAACCCGCCCGCCCTCTCCCCCTCTCACCGCAACCCCAACCCATCCCTCATCCATTCCATGCCCGCCAAAGTACTGACCGACAAGGACGCCGACCTGAAGCTGCTCAAGAACAAGACCCTCGCCGTCCTCGGCTTCGGCTCCCAGGGCCATGCCCACGCGCTCAACCTCAAGGACAGCGGCCTGCGCGTCATCATCGGCCTCTATGAAGGCAGCAAGTCCGCCGCCGTCGCCCGCCAGAAGGGCTTCGAGGTCTATCCCACCGCCGAGGCGGTCCGGCGCGCGGATGTCATCTTCGTCGCCCTGCCTGACACCAAGCAGGCCAGCGTCTACCTCAGCGACATCGCCCCCAACCTCGCCAAGGGCAAGACCCTCCTCTTCTCCCACGGCTTTTCCATCCACTTCAAGACCGTCAAGCCCCCCCGCAACGTCGACGTCATCCTCGTCGCCCCCAAGGGCCCCGGTCACATCGTCCGGCGCCAATACACCGAGGGCAAGGGGGTTCCCGCCCTCATCGCCGTCTACCAGAACCCCAGCAAGCAGGCCCGCAAGGTCGCCCTCGCCTGGGCCAAGGGCATCGGCGGCACCCGCGCCGGCGTCATCGAGACCACCTTCAAGGAGGAAACCGAGACCGACCTGTTCGGCGAACAAACCGTCCTCTGCGGCGGCCTCAGCGCCCTCGTCCAGGCCGGCTACGAAACCCTCGTCGAGGCCGGCTACCAACCCGAGATGGCCTACTTCGAGTGCCTCCACGAACTGAAGCTGATCGTCGACCTCATGAACGAGGCCGGCATCAGCGGCATGCGCTTCTCCATCTCCGAGACCGCCAAATGGGGCGATGTCACGGTCGGGCCCAGGATCATCGATGCCAGCGTCAAGAGGCGCATGAAAGCCGCCCTCAAGGACGTGCAAAACGGCAAGTTCGCCCGCGACTGGGTCCGTGAATACCAGACCGGCTACAAGCGCTACAACGCCCTCCTCCGCAAGGGCGAGCAGCACTCCATCGAAAAGGTCGGCGCCCGCCTCCGCTCCCTCATGCCCTGGATGCCCAAGCGCTCCATCAAGGGCGTCCAGGCCGCCTACTGACCCCTCCCGCCCCGCCTTTCACACCCCGCGCGGCCGCGCAACCAAGCCGGCCCCGCGGGGTTTCTGTTGGGTGCCCGGCCCTCCCCCGCCGCCGGTCCCGGTTAAAGGTCCGGGGCCAAACGCCGAAACTTTGGTGTGGTCGCAGGCACTCACCTGAACTATGATTAACCTCATGACGCGGTTTAGCATCGGATTCCACCGCCGCCTGGGGGTGCCCTTCCTGGCCGCCAGCCTCCTGGCCTCGGCCCCCTTGCTGCCAGCCCAGGACAAGGATGGGGCCAGCGAGGAGAAGGCCAACCCCTACGAGGCCATCGTGGAGCGCAATCCCTTCGCCCTCAAGCCGCCGCCGCCCCCGCCGGATCCCGACGCCGCCCCCCCAGCCCCAGCCGCCCCCCTCGCCACCGTCGAGGTCACCGGGGTCACCAGCATCTTCTCCAAGAAAAAGGCGCTCGTCGAAATCGTCCCCGGCCCCGGCAAGCCCCCCATGAAGCTCACCCTCAACGAAGGGGAACGCGTCGATGCCATCGAAATCGTGGCCATCGACGTCGAGAAGGCCGAGGTCACCATCAACAACGCCGGCACGGTCACCAACATCAGCCTCAAGGTCGCCAAGGCTCCCACCGGAGCGCCGGCGGCAACCCCCGCCATCCCCGGCATGCCGGTGGCCCCCGGCCTCATCCCGCCCCCGGCCGTCCCGGGAGTCATCCCCACGCCGCCTCAAGCTGCCTTCACCTCCTCCGGTCGCGCCGGCTCCATCGTGGCCGGCGGCAACGCCCCCGTCCTCGGAGGCGGCGGAGGCATGGGCTCGGTCCCCCAGGTCATGCCCAACTTCGGCCAACCCGGCGTCGGCGCCCAACCAGGCGGCATCTACACCAGCGCCGGCGGCAACCCCGGCGCCCTCATCAACCGCCCCATCCGCACCCAAACCCCCATCCCCTCCGAAGCCCCCCAGCAGGCCGCCGACCCCGCCGTGCAATACATCAACATGGCCGTGCAAAAGCAGACCCTGGAGTCCAGGGGCGTCCGCATGCCCCCCCTGCCCCCGGTGCCCGGACTCGATCAGTAGCCGGCGGCTCCCCCGCCCACGGCCCTGCCGCCCACCCCCGGCCGGTAATCACTCCCGGTTCAAGGCCGGATGAACCCGGCCAGCCGCCTTCCCCGTCACCCCATGAATCCAAGCCTTCCCTTCCTCCTCCTCGCCTTGGCCGCTGCACCCCTCCTGTCCGGTTGCCAGCGACTCGCCGCCAATTACGTCCTCGACCCCCGCGCCCCCTCCGCCGCCTACGCGGACCTCAAGCCCCTCGCCAACCCAGGCCCCGTCCTGCTCAGCTTTGAGATGCGCCGGGCTGATGGTTCGTTCGCCCAGGGGCAGGCTCATTTCGCCCCCAGGCTCGCCCGCATCGTGGAACGCTCAGGGTTGTTCTCCTCCGTGGCCCAGGTGGGCCATGAATCCATGCCCCGCCTGCAGGTCGTGCTCGCCGAAATGGCCGCCGCCACCGGGACCGACCTGAAATCCCTGCCGCCCGCCCTCAGTTCCGGACTGCCGGGCTCGGAAGCCGCGCTCCTCTATCTTTTCACCGCCTCCTACGAGGCGCCCGGCAAGCCCCCCGTCCGCAAGGTTTACCCCCACGCCATCCATGTGCTGCGCAGTGGGGTCTTCCCGCCCGCCGGCACCCAGGCGCTCTCCGGCAACCAAGCCACCGATGCGATGCTCGAGGGGCTCACCCTCAACTTCCTTCGCGAACTGCAGGCCGACGGCAAACTCTGACCTCCGGAATCAGGACGTCCGTCCGCCGGTGCCAGGCGCCCGCGCCCCGGCCCGCTTGCGCCAGCCGTCCAGGCCGACCGCCAGCAGGATGACCAACCCAATGATGATCTCCTGCATGAAGGTCGGCCAGAGCATCAGGCTGGACCCGTTGCGCAGGATCTGAATGGTCAAGGCTCCCACCATGGAGCCCAGGATGCTGCCCGAACCCCCGCTCAGGCTGGCCCCGCCCAGAACCACCGCCGCGATCACGTCCAGTTCCAATCCCACCGCCCCCGAGGGATCCCCCTGCGACAGCCGCGTCATCTGCAGCACGCCGGCACAGCCAAAAAAAAGGCCCGCCAGGCCGTAGACGCGAAACTTCAACCAACGCACCCGGATGCCGGAATAAGCCGCCGCCGTCTCGCTGGCCCCCAGCGCAAAAAGATGCCGGCCCAGCAACGTGTGCCGCAGCACCACCGCCAGTCCCAGGGCCAGGATTAGCGCCACCCACACCCCTGGCGGCAGCTGCATCCAGTTCCCGGACTCGGCCGGGGCCATCCACCCGTTCACCGGCGAGCCTTCGGGCACGTTCACCACCTGGTTGTCGGCCACCCACTTCGCCAAACCCCGGCAAACCCCCATCATGCCAAGCGTGACAATGAAGGGCATCATGCGAAACCCCGCCACCAACGCCCCGTTCACCAACCCCACCATGCCCCCCGCCAGCATGCCCATCCCCACCGCCACCCCCGGCGGCCACCCCATGCCCAGCCACGTGGCCGTCAACACCCCCGTCAACGCCACCCCCGACCCCACGCTGAGATCGATCCCCCCGCCCACGATGATCAGCGTCATGCCCAACGCGCCAATCGCCACCACCACCGTCTGCGTCAAAACCATCCGCGCGTTCTCCATGCTCAGGAACGCCCGCAACCCCTCGCGATCCCGCAGCAGCAACCCGAGGGCAAACAATCCCGTCACCAGCGCCAGGGCAAAGAACGGCGCCCCCCAACGCGCCCACCGGCGCACCCGCCCCGCATGGTGGCCCGGAACGCTCACTTCACTTCCCTGCATTCGCCCGCCGGGGATGGAGCAGTTCCTGCATGGCCGGCTGCCCCATGTTCTCGCCCGTCACCAGCGTCACCCCGGTGTCAATGCGCCGCTCCACCGGCTTGCCCTGCAGGTGCGCCACCAGCGTCAGCACGCCGCGCCGCCCCATCACCACCGGGTTCTGCACCACCAACCCCTGCACATCCCCGTTCCTCAGGTCCAGCACCGACTGTTCCCCGGTGTCAAACCCCACCATCTTGACCTTGCCGCCGGCCCGCCCTATGTCGCGCAGGGCCCGGGTCATGCCCACCGTCGAACCCTCGTTCGGACAAAAGATTCCGTCCACCTCCCGCCCAAAACGCCGCAACAGGTTCTGCGAGGCCTGGTAGGCCGTCTCCCGGGTCGGCCCGGCATACTGGTCCGATGACAGCAGCTTCAGCCCGGGAAACTTGGCCTTCAAGGTGTCCAGAAAACCTGCCTCCCGCTCCTCCGTGCTGGCCGATCCCACCCCGTAGCGCAGCAGGATCACCCGCCCCTGCCCCCCCAGCAACCCGCCCAGGTGTTCCGCCGCCAGCACCCCGCCCTTGTAGTTGTCCGTGGCCACATAGCTGACGTAGTTGTCTGACTTCAACCCGGAATCGAACAGAACGACCGGGATCCCGGCCTTCATGGCGGATTGCACCGGGCGAACCAGGGCCTGGGAGTCCAGCGGGGCCACCATGATGCCGCTCACCCGCCGGGTGACGAAGTTCTCCAGGGTCTGAATCTGCTGGTCCCGGTCATCCTCCTTCAGCGGACCCTTCCAGATGATTTCGACCGCCACCCCCTGCCCGGCCAATTCATCCCGGGCCTGCAGGGCGCCCGCATGCACGGATTTCCAAAACTCGTGGGTCGCCCCCTTCGGAATCACCGCAATCCGATACGTCTTGTCCGCAGCCAGGGCCGGCCAGGCCAGGAGAAAGGCGGCCAGCGCCGCCAGGAGGGGTTTCATGACCCAAGGCTAAAAAACGGCCCGCCCCGGTTCAACGCTTTTGCGGCGGTCCCGCTTCCCGGGCGCCCCCTCCCCCCGCGCCAGGGGTTGCCCTCGGCCGCCCAACATGCCAACGTGGGCATCGTGAAGAAGCCCACTGCCGGCCGGCCCAGGAATCCCGGGGCCACTGCCGCCCCGCCCCCATCATCGCCCGGCCTCCCGGAACCCGGCCTGACGGAGGAATCCGTGGCCCGGTTCTCCACCCTTCAACTGCTCGACCTCATCACCCACCGCCTCGCCATGCAGGATGCCCCCACCGCGGACCTGCGCCTCCTCCGGCGCCGCGTGGAGGAGCTGGAGGAGACCCACGACCAGGCCAGGGCCGCCTTGGAACAACTGAGCGAGGCCGTCGACAAACTCCGGGCCCCCGCCCTGCGCATTGGCACACTCCTGCAAAAACTCTCCCCCACCCGCGCCCTGGTCTGCGTGAACGGCACGGAATACGTCTCCAGCCTCGACCCCCAGGTTCCCGAGTCCGCCCTCGAAACCGGCGCCCGCGTGCTGCTCAACGAGGCCTTCGCCGTCACCGACTCCCTCGGGTTCGATCGCACCGGCCCCGTCGTCCGCGTCGTCGAGGTCCTCGCCGACAACCGCCTGCGTGTCGGCAACGACTCCGGCATCTCCGATCTCGTGGTCAGCCGGTCGTCCCTGCTCCTCAAGGAAAAGCTCAAGCCCGGGATCGAACTCCGCCTCGACGCCAACCAACGCGTGGCCTGCGAAATCCTCGGCCCCGGCCGCCGCGCCGACCGCACCCTCGCCCGGGTCGAACCCATCCTCTGGAGCGACATCGGCGGCCAGCGCGAGGCCGTCGAGGCCATCCGCGACTCGATCGAGATGCCGTTCCTCCATGCCAAGCTCTTCCAACGCTTCCGGCACCCGGTCCCCAAGGGCTTCCTGCTCCACGGGCCGCCCGGGTGCGGCAAGACCCTTCTCGGCAAGGCCACCGCCCACAACCTCCGCCTCCAGTTGCGCGCCAAGACCGGCGAGGATCACCCCGAGTTCTTCCTCAGTGTGAAGGGGCCGGAAATCCTCAACATGTGGCTGGGCGAATCCGAGCGGCAAGTCCGGGATCTCTTCGCCCAATGTCGTGAAAAGGCCGCCGAGGGCAACCTCGCCTTCCTCTTCATCGACGAGGCCGAGTCCATCCTCGGCACCCGCCACGCCGGCCGGGGCGGGTCCAGCATCCTCTCCACCCTCGTCCCCATGTTCTGCACCGAGATGGACGGGCTGGAGTCCCTGCAGAACGTCGTTGTCATCATCGCCTCCAACCGCGCCGACCTCATCGATCCCGCCATCCTCCGCCCCGGCCGCATCGACCGCAAAATCCGCGTCCGCCGCCCCGACCGCGACGCCGCCCGCGAAATCTACCGCATCTACCTCCAAGCCGGCCTCCCGCTGGCCGAGCCGGTCGAATCCCTCGTCGAGGCGGCTGTCGAGGGCCACTACGCCCGGTGCGAGGCCAACCGCTTCCTCGACATCACCTACCGCAGCGGCCGCCATGACTACCTCTACCGCGGCGACCTCGCCAGCGGTGCCCTCATCGCCGCCATCGTCGAACGCGCCAAGGAACTGGCCATCAAGCGTTCCATCCAGCAGGGCAACGACTCCCCCCTGACCCGGGCCGACCTCGCCCGCGCCCTCGACCAGGAATACCAGGAGAACGAACTCTTCCCCCCCAGCGACATCACCGAGGACTGGCTCAAGCTCACCGACCTTGAGCCCGGCAACGTCGTTCGCCTCTCCCCTTACCGCGCCGCCGCACCCCAGTCCGCCCCGCGCATCATTTAGCCGCGGGGCCAGGCCGCCCGGCCGCGCCGGCGCACGCCTGCCGCCAGGCCAGGTGCAACCCCTCCAGGGTCAGCGCCGGGCGCACCTCCGCGATCTCCGGCAACCCCGCCGCCATCAGCCGGGCATAGCCCCCCGTGGCCACCACCCGCAATCGCCGCGCGCCCAGTTCCCGCCGCAGCCGCCCCAGCAACTCCCGAATCAGGCCCCGATACCCATGCACCGCCCCAATCCGCATGGCCTGTTCGGTGTTCCGCCCGATCACGCCCTTCTCCTCCCGGATGCGAATGCGCGGCAGCAGCGCCGTCTTTTCATGCAGGTAATCCGTCATCACCGCCAACCCGGGCGCAATGATCCCACCCACGTAATCCCCCCGCCGATCCACCACGTCAAAGGTCACCGCCGTGCCGAAATCAATCACCACCGACGGCGCCCCATACAGCAGCCGCGCCGCCACCGCGTTGGCCAACCGGTCCGGCCCAATCGTTTCCGGCCGCGGATAACGCACTCCCAATCCGACGAGGCTCGCCGCCGTCAGCCGATACGGCGCCACCCGCCAAACCCGCCGCAAGACCCGCTCCGCCCGCGGCGTGGCCCAGGGCACCACACTGCACACCGCCGCCCCCTCCACCCGGGCCCGCCCGGCAAACCGCCGCACGGCCGCCTCCGCCCGGCCGTCCCGCCACCCGCGCGTCGCCACCTGGCCCTGCCGGCGCACCCCGCCCGCATCCGCCAACCCCAGGTGCGTGTGCGTGTTGCCAATGTCCAGCAGCAGAATCATTTCTCGATGAAAACATCCCCGCCCATCACCCGCTCCAGCCGCCCGTGCTCCGTCCGCAGCAGCAGGGCCCCATCCTCGTCCAATGCCTCCGCCCGCCCCACCACGTCCCGCGTGCCCACCCGCAGCCGCACCCGGCGCCCCAGCGTCACGCACTGCGCTTCCCACTCGTCCGCCAGCGCCGTAAATTGACCCCGCCGGATGCGCCCGTAGTCCGCATCCAGCTCGCGCAGCAGCGCGGCCGCCAGTTCCACCCGCGAGATGGCCCGGCCGGCTTCGAGCTTCAATGAGGTCGCCAACTCCCGCACCTCGGGCGGAAAATCCGCCGCCGCCAGGTTCACATCCAGCCCAATCCCCAGCGTCAGGTGCTTGACCCGGTCCGGCTCCGCATTCAACTCGGTCAACACCCCCGCCACCTTGCGGCCCCCAACCAGGATGTCGTTGGGCCACTTCACCTGCGGTTCCAGTTCCGTCTGGCCCCGGATCGCCCGGCACAATGCCGTCGCGGCCGCCACCGTCAACTGCGTCGCCGCCTGGGGACTCAGCGCCGGCCGCAGCAGGACCGAGAACCACAGGCCCTTGCGCGCGGGACTGACCCACTTGCGCCCCTGCCGGCCCCGCCCCCGGCTTTGCGCCTCGGCAAACACCACCACCCCCTCGCGCACGCCGTCGCGCGCCAGTTTCTCCACGATGTCATTGGTCGAACCGGTCTCCTCAAACACCTGGATGTCCCGCCCCACCACCTCGTTTCCCTTGGCCAGGGCCAGCAGGTCGTCGGCACACAGCCGATCCGGCACCGACAGCAGCCGGTAACCCTGGTGCGGGCTCGCCGCAATGTCGTAGCCCAGGCGCCGCAACTCTTCCACCCGCGCCCAGATGGCCGCCCGCGTCAGCCCCAGCCGCTGCGACAGTTCCGCGCCGGACACATGGCCCTCGCCAGCCTGGCGCAACGCCAGCAGGATGTGCGTGTCGGTCGTCATGCGCCTCCCGCCCCCGCCTCCTCGAAATCCAGACCGATGTCCATCGCCCGCGCCGAATGCGTCAGCGCCCCCACGCTGATGAAGTCCACCCCCGTCTCCGCCAGTCCCCGCACGGTCTGCAGCGTCACCCCGCCGCTGGCCTCGGTCTGCGCCCGCCCCGCCGCCATCTGCACCGCCTCCCGCACGGTCTCCGGCCCCATGTTGTCCAGCAGCACAATGTCCGCCCCGGCGTCCACCGCCTGCCGCACCTGCTCCAGCCGATCCGCCTCCACCTCGACCCGCAGCCCCGGATACGCCCCCCGCGCACGTGCCACCGCCGCGGCAATCGGGTTGGGCGCCGCCCCGGCCAGCGCCGCCAGGTGGTTGTCCTTGATCAGAATCAGGTCATGGAGCCCGAACCGATGGTTCCGCCCCCCGCCGCATGCCACGGCGTATTTCTCCAGCCGACGCCAACCCGGCGTCGTCTTGCGCGTGTCCAATATGCGCGCCCCCGTCCCCTCCACCGCCGCCACATACGACGCCGTGAGTGTCGCCACCCCGGACAGGCGCTGCAGGAAGTTCAAGGCCACCCGCTCCCCCGTCAGCAGGGCCCGCGCCGGGCCCGACACCCGCGCCAGCGCCGCGCCTGCCGGCACCCGCGACCCGTCCTGCGCCCGCACGGAAAACTCCACCAGCGGGGATAACTGCCGGAACACCTCCCGGGCCAGCGCCATCCCACACACCGTCATCGGCTCGCGCGCGGCCAGCACCCCGGCCGCCCGCGCCGACTCCGGCACGGTCGCCAGCGTGGTGGCGTCCCCGGGGCCCACGTCCTCGGCCAGGGCCGCCGCCACCACCGCGCGAACTTCAGGCTCGGTCAACGGATCCACCCGCCCAGCTTGGAACAGGACCCCGGACCGATGAAGGAAAATCTCCCGACCCGCCCGCGCACCCCATCCCCCCGGGCCTGTTCCCCGCCGCGAACGCCTCAGAAGGAGTAGCCCAGGCCGGCGGATATCCAGAGCATGCGACTGAGGTCCAGCTCCACGCGTGCCCCCTCATAGGTGTGGGAATAGTCGCCCAGGGTCATGAACTGGGCGCCCACCTGCGCGCTCCACTGCTCGTCAAAGGCCCAGGTGAAGGTCGCCCCCACATAGCCGCCAACCAGGAAGTCGCTGTCCGAGCCGGAGCCGCCGGACCCTCCCCCGCCGGGCAGTTGCTGGGTCCACGTGTAATCACCCTGCAGGCCGCCAATGGCCAGGCCGCCACTCACGCCCAGCAACCCATGCCGGCCCACCTCCCATTCCAAGCCGGGCCCCAGGCGCAGGGCGAACAGGTCCGCCTCAAACTCGCGCGACCCGCCCAGCGTCGCCCCGGCCACGGGAGCCGCACTCCGGGTCGGCGTGTCGAACAGCAGGAAACCAGGCCCGTTGAAGGTGCCGGCATAGGGAGCCGCCGGCGGAGTCGTCCCCGGCTGAAACGCATAGGTGTCGGTAATCTCCTCCACGCCTCCCCGCAGGTCGCCGCGATCCTGGATGGACAGCGGCGCCCATCCAAGCCCCGCCTCCACGCCCCACCGCAGGCGGGCCCCCAGCCTGCCCAATTGGCGCTGGTAAACCAACTCCAGCCCATACTGCGGGTCCGAGTCGACCTCGCCGCTGGACCCGTCCGCCGTCGCCGACAGGCTGTGAAACGCAATGCTGTTGCCAGTCACCTGCGCGGGCTCGCTGTAGCCCCAGAACCACGTGGTTCCGCCGGTGTTGCCGGTGCGATCCACCCGCACAAAGCCGTCGTCATACTCGTGGTTCGCCCCGGACGTCGCGGCCCCGATCGCCGTGCGCGGCCCGGTCGCCGCGCTCTGGAACTTCGCGCTGATGTTCAGGCCAAACCGGGCGTTCACGCTCAGTCGGTGGAGGTTGGTGCTGGCATGGGCCAGCGGCATGTCCCCGTCCGCCCCAGCCGCGCCCAGCGCAGGCAGGAGAATGGAGGCAAGGGCCAGGGGGCGTCGGGCGGCAGGGGACCTCATAGGCGGAAGGGCGCGGACTGGGTTCAGGGGTTTTCAACGACCCGATAGAAGCGCTTCACCTGCTCGCTCGGCCGGGAATCGGTCTTGGGCGGGCCGTCGTCATACCATTGCGTCCGGTTGGACGAGGCGGTGACGGCGGGCACGGCAGTCTTCCATGACTTCATGTCGTCGCTGTAAACAATGGTGTAGACCCGCCCCGGCACCGATGCAAACTCAATCAGGTAGCGCGGTTCCCCCGGGATCCGGGTGTCGAGCAGGGTCCGCTCAATCACCACCCCGATGCCGTCCATCGGCGGCTTGGGCGCCGCCGCCGGCGTCGGCACCACCCGGTAGGACGTCGCAAACGGCCGCCGATCCGGGATGTAATACTCGACGCGGATGCTCACCCTCGCCCCCGCCTCCAGGGAGCGGTTATACTGGATGAAGGGCACGCCGTCGTTCGTTCCCGAGGCGTTCCACACCACCACCCCGGCCGGGACGTTCAGGACATCCAGCCGGAAGGCCGCCAGCGCCATCGTGCCCTCGTTGGTAATCGACACGCGCTGTTCAAAGAGGCCGGTCTGGAAGTTCAGCGTGAGCGGGTCGGTCCCAATCCCGATCGGAGCCGGCATCACAACGACGCTCACCCGGCCCGTCGCCCGCGCCCCCGAGGCGTCCTGCACGATGTACTGGAAGATGTCGGTCCCGATGAAGTCGGGCCGCGGGGTGTAGACGACCCCCTTGTCCACCAACCGAACCGTGCCGCCCGCGCTGGACGCCGGGCTGACCCCGACCAGCGTCACCGCGTCGCCCTCGGGGTCCACCACCGCCCCGAGGAATCGACCCTCCTCCAGCAGAAGCGGCGTGTTTATCGGCGTGGCAAACTCCAGGTCGCCGGCCACCGGCGGATCGTTCACCGCCCGCACCAACACGGTCACCGTGGCCGTGGCTGTGCCGCCGCGCCCGTCGCTGACGGTGTAGGTGAAGGTGTCCGGACCCGAGTAGTTGGGCGGTGGCGTGTAAACCACGTTGGTCCCGTCGAAACGGATGGCGCCTCCACGCTCGCTCGCCGGACCCGCGGAAATGATCTGCAGCGGATCGCCGTCCGGGTCCGAATCGTTGGCCAGCAGCAGCCCCCCCGGAATCAGCAGCGTCCCATCCTCCTCGCCCGTCAACAGGTCATCGACCGCCACGGGCGCCCGGTTGGGCCGGGGTTGCACGTCCACCGTGACCGTCCCGATGGCCTGCCCGCATGGCCCCGCGTAAAGGCCGTAGGAGAAGCTGTCCGGCCCGACATAGCCCGCCGGCGGCAGGTAAATGATGCGCTGCCCGTCAAACGTCACCAGGCCGCCCCGGGCGGAATTCGTCCGCACATCCACCAGGGACACCACGTCCCCGTCCGCGTCGCTGTCGTTGGCCAGCAACTGGGCCGGGGTCAGCACCAACGGTGTGGGTTGCGCCGTCGAAAACGCGTCGGGCCCCGCCGTCGGCATGCGATCCGGCACTGTGGCCACCTCCACCAAAACGGGCGCCGCACCGGGGGGAGGCACCACCAGGATGCCCGCCACCTGGCCGGACTGGGGCACAAACCCGGGGCCCACCGACCGCGCCTCGGCGATCAATTCCTGCGTGGTCTCGCTCGGCGGCGAAAAGCGCGGGTCGTCGGGCGGGACGGTGACGCCCAGCAACGCCCAAATGGCGCCCTGCATCTCGTCCGCGGTGCCCCGCGGATGGTTGATCAGGTAGCCAACCAAATCCCACGAGCCCTCCGGCAACCCGGCCGGCAGGGCTTCCAGCGAATTATAGGCCCGCACCGGGCACTGCCGCCCGGCCGCCGGCGTCCCCGGGTAGGCCACCGCCCATCCCCGGTAGGTCCGGTTCGACAGGGTGAACCCCGCCGGGACCCCGCTCAGGTCCACCTGCAGGAACCCGCCGGGCCGGCCATCCAGCACTTCCAGGCAGATCGCCGCCGCCGCCTGCTGTTCGGGCGACGGTAACAGGACGCGGGCGCAGACCAACCGGGCAAGCGCCGGTTGGGCCAAGCCGGCCAGCAGCACAAGGAACAGGCCAACCCGAAGAGGCCACCGCAACCGGCGGGCGGCGGGGGCACAGGCTGAGGCACACAGGGGGCGGGCACTCATAATCGCCTATACAGTCCCGCCGGCCCGGCCCCGCCACAACCGCCGGGGATGCCATGCCGCGCCTCGGGGAAACTACGCGGCAGCACCCCGGCAAAGCCCGGCCGGGCCGCCCCACGGCTTCCGAGTCTTGACCCCTCCCTGAACCCGCCTTTAGCCTCCGCCCCCATCTGCCGTTTGATGAGTGCGGCCCCAGGGAAGGGGCTTCCGATGAAACTATTCTACGAATTGCTGCTCACGCTCGGGTTCTACCTGAGCGCGCCCTACTACTTCCTGCGCCTCTGGCGCCGCGGGAACTGGCGGGACGGCTTCGCCCAGCGCTTTGGCAGGTTCAGCTCCAAGATCAAGCAGGCCGTCACCAACCGCCACGTCGTCTGGATCCACGCGGTCAGCGTCGGCGAGGTCAACATCGCCACCCACCTCATCGCCGCCATCGAACGCCGCCTGCCCAACATGAAAATCGCCGTCTCGACCACCACGTCGACCGGCATGGCCGAACTGCAGAAGAAGCTCCCCTCCCACATCGAGAAAATCTACTACCCCATCGACCGCCGCCACTTCGTCAACCGCGCCATCATGGCCATCCACCCCGAGGCCATCGTCCTGGTGGAGGCTGAGATCTGGCCCAACTTCCTCTGGCGCGCCGAGGAACTCCGCATTCCCCGGTTCCTCGTCAACGCCCGCCTCTCCGAGAAGTCCTACCGCGGTTACCGCCGCTGGCGCCCACTCTTCCGCCCCCTCTTCGCCGGCTTCGCCGGGGTTGGCTGCCAGAACGAGGCCGATGCCCGACGCCTGATCGAGTTGGGCTGCCGGCCCGCGGCCGTCCGCGTGGTCGGCAACCTCAAATACGACGCCGCCCCGCTCGACGAACGCGTGGTCCTCGACGTCCGCCGCCTGCTCGCGCAACTCGGCGTCCCGCGCGACGCCCGGCTCCTCGTCGGCGGCAGCACCCATGCCGGCGAGGAAGGCATCCTCGCCGGGGTCTACCAGCGCCTGCGCCAGCGGTTCCCCGACCTCTTCCTCGTCCTCGTGCCCCGCCATTTCGAGCGCGGCAAGGAGGCCGGACGCGAGGTCGCCGCCCAGGGGGTCCGGTTCGTCTACCGGAAGGAAATGACACCCCATAGCCAATACCAGCCAGGGGACGTGGACTGCCTCCTCGTCAACACCACGGGCGAACTCAAGCACTTCTACGAGCAGGCCTCCGTCATCTTCGTCGGCAAAAGCCTGACCGCCGAGGGCGGACAGAACCCCATCGAGCCCGGCGCCCTCGGCAAGCCCATCGTCTTCGGCCCCAACATGCAGAACTTCGAGGCCGTCGCCCGCTCCTTCGTCGCCCAGGAAGGCGCCCTCCAGGTCCGCGACGCCGACAGCCTCGAGCAGGCCATCGCCTCGCTGCTGGCCGATCCCGCCCGCGCCGAGGCCATGGGCCAACGCGCGCTCGCCGTCGTCCGCGAGAACCAGGGCTCCATCGAACGCACCGTCGACATGCTGGTCGAGAACCTCCAGGGCCTCACCTACGTCGCGGACCGCCGGGCCTGAACCCGGCGCCCCGCCGCCCACGCCACCGGCCCCGCATCCCCCCACGCCGCCGGCGGGCTTGATCCCGCCCCGGCAATCTCACACCCTCCGCCGCCATGGCGTCGCTGCGCACGCTGCTCATCCTCGGCCGGGTCTCCAACCTGCCCACCGTCTGGTCCAACTGCCTGGCCGGCTGGCTCCTCGGCGGCGGCGGATCCCCGTCCCACCTCGCGCTGCTCGCCGCGGGCGCCACCGCCGCCTACCTCGGGGGCATGTATCTCAACGACGCCTTCGACGCCCAGTTCGATGCCCAGCACCGCCCGGAACGCCCCATCCCCTCCGGCGCCATCCCCCTCCAGGCCGTCTGGGCCTGGGGCCTCGGCTGGCTCGCCCTCGGCGTGGGCCTCCTCTGCCTCTTCGGCCAGACCACCCTCATCCTCGCCCTCCTCCTCGCCCTTTCCATCCTCCTCTACGACGCCGTCCACAAGCTGTTCGCCTTCTCCCCCATCCTCATGGCCGCCTGCCGCTTCTTCCTCCTCCTGGCGGCGGCCTCCACCAGCACCCATGGCGTCGCCGGGCATCCCGTCACCGCGGGCCTGCCCATCTGGACCGCCCTCGCCACCGCCCTCTACGTCGTCGGCCTCAGCTACGTCGCCCGCAAGGAAACCACCTTGGACGCCCTCAGCTACTGGCCCTGCCTCTGCCTCGGTGCCCCCTTCCTCCTGGCCGCCATCGTGAACTGGGGCCAACCCGCCCTGCACTTCCTGGTCCTCGGAATCCTCCTGGTGGCCTGGATCCTCCGGTGCCTGCGCTTTGCCTTCTGGGCCCCCCAACGCCACATCGGACGCACCGTGGGCGGCCTCCTCGCCGGCTTGCCCCTCGTCGATTGGCTCTCCGTCTGGGACGGCTCCCTCTGGATGGCCGCCGCCTTCGCCGGCTGCTTCCTGCTCTCCCTCGCCAGCCAGCGCCTGGTGCCCGCCACCTGACCAACCCGGCTCAGGTCTCGCGCAGGGCCAGGGCAATCGGCAACCGCGCCGCCCGCACCGCCGGGAACAGCCCCCCCAGCAACCCCAGCGCCGCCGCCCACAGGATCGCGTCCACCAACAACCGCGGCGTCACCGCAAAGGCAAAGGCTATCTGGCTGAAGGTCTGCCAATTGATCGTCGAGGCCTGAAACCCGTCAAAGGCCGCATAGGCCGCCCCCGCCCCCGCCGCCCCCCCCGCCAGCGCCAGGGCCAGCGACTCAAACAGGATCGACAACACCACCGGGCTGGCCCCAAACCCGATCGCCCGCAGGGTCGCAATCTCCCGCGTCCGCGCCGCCACCGCGCTATACATCGTGTTCAACGCCCCAAACAGCGCCCCCAACCCCATCAGGACCGCAATGTAATAGCCCAACCCCGTGATGAATCCCGTCAGCATGCTGCTCTGCTCCTCCAGGAACTCCGCCTGGCGCTGCACCCGGACCTTCAGCCGCGGATTGCTGGTCAACGCATCCTTGAACTCCCGGAAGGTCTCCGGGCCCGCCATCCGCGCATAGACCGACTGGAACGCGTCCCCGCGGTTGTAGGCGGGCTGCAGGACCGCCGCGTCCGTCCAAATCTCCGATTCCGCCGCCCCGCTGCCCCCGGTAAACACGCCCACCACATCCCACTCGTTGGCCCCAATGCGGATCCGCCGCCCCAGGTCCAGCCCGGCGAACGCCCGCGCCGCCCCCGCCCCCACGATGATTTCATTGCGACCAGGCGTGAAGGCCCTGCCCGCCAGCAGCCGGAATCCCTCGCGCACCTCCGGCCCGGCCAACCCCACGCCGCGGAAGGCCAGGTTCCCATCCGTCCCCGTGGACCGGTTGACCAGGTTGATCATGACAAACAACTCCGCGGACACCAGCGCCCCCCCGGGCCCGCGCGCCACCCCCGGCGCGTCCAAAATCAGCCGCGTTTCCTCCCGGCTCAGCCCGCTGGTCAACTCCGTGTCCGCCCCGCTCCGCAGCACAATGGCCACGTCATCCGGCCCGGACACGGTCATGGCCGCCCGGAACCCCGCGGCAATCGACAGCACCCCGACAAACACCATGACCGTCCCCGCAATGCCCGCCGCGGCCGCCAGCGCGGCCCCCTTGCGCTCCGGCAGGGTGCGCAGGCTGAAGAGCGTCACCGCCACGACCTGGGAAAGCCAGTGTCCCATGTTCACCCGTTCCGGCGCAGCGCCACCGCGATCTGCAGGCGCATGGCCTGCACCGCCGGCACCACACCCGTGATCAGCCCCAGCGCCGCCGTCAGCACCACGCCGGCCACCAGGGACGAGGTGGGCAGGAAGAAGACCGGCAGCATGTTCGGCACCGGGCTCCCCTGCGCCGCGATGGCCCAGGCCGCCCCCAGCCCGGCCAACCCGCCCACGCCCGCCAGCAGGCAGGACTCGGCCAGCACCAGCACCAGCACCAGCCCGTTCGGGAAACCCATCGCCTTCAGCACCCCCAATTCCTCGGTCCGTTCCCGCACCGACTGCGCCATCGTGTTGCCCGCCACCAGCAGGATGGTGAAGAACACCGCGCTCAGGATGGCAATCAGGATGCTCCCGATGTCCCCGACCTGCTGGGCAAAGCCCTGCATGAAGGCCCCCTCCGGCTCCGCCTTGGTCTCGTTGGGGGAATTGGCAAACTCCTGGTCAATGCGCTGCGCCACCGCCGCCGCCTCGCCCGGGTCTTCCACCCGCACGATATACCAGCCCACCTGCCCCTCCCCCTGCGCCCGGCCCTCGTCAAAGTAATCGTAGCGGAAGAACAGCGCCGTGGTGTCCGTGCCCTTCTTGGCGCCGTCATAAATGCCCACCACCTTGAACTCCCAGGCCACCTCGCCTTCGCGCGGCCAGATGGGCGACTTCAGGGGCACCGCCTGGCCCACCTGCCACCCGAATCGATCCGCCAGCGCCCGCCCCACCACCGCCCCGTTGCGCGTCTGCAGCCAGGCCTGCCGCTGGTCCTCCGGCAGCAGATACTCCGGATACATCTGCAGATAGGCCCCCGGATCCACCGGGAAACTCGGGAAAAAATTCTTCGGCTCGTCCTGGTAAATCCCGTTGAACCACGTGGCATGGACGGCCGAGGCCACCCCCGGCAGGCGCTGCATGCGCTCCCGGTAGCTGACCGGCAGGGTCATGATCAGCGAGACCTTGTGCCGGACAATCAACCGATCCGCCCCCGCCATGGTCACCCCGGCCGTGAACGCCTCCTTCACGGAGCACAGCAGCCCGTAGAGCAGGAAGGCCACGAACACCGACAGCAGGGTCAGCGCCGTGCGCAGCTTCTTGCGCCGCAGGTTGGCCTGGATCAGGAAGAAAAACTTCATGGCGTCCCGGGCAGCCGGCCTCACTCCGGCCGGTTGGCCAAAAGCTGCCCCTTCTCCAGGTAAACGGTGCGCGTGGCCCGCGCCGAGGCGTGCGGATCATGCGTCACCATGATGATGGTCTTGCCATGCTCCCGGTTCAGCGCCTGCAGCAACCCCAGGATCTCGTCGCCACTCTTGCGATCCAGGTCCCCCGTCGGCTCGTCGCACAACAACAGCGTCGGATCCGTCACAATCGCCCGGGCAATGCCGGTGCGCTGCTGCTCCCCGCCGCTCATCTGCCGCGGGTAATGCCGGGCCCGGTGCGACAACCCCACCACGCTCAACGCCGCCTCCACATGCCGGCGCCGCTCCGCCCGCGACAACCCGGTCAGCAGCAGCGGCAACTCCACGTTGCGCTCGGCCGTCAGCACCGGCAGCAGGTTGTAAAACTGGAAGACCAACCCCACATGCCGCGCCCGCCAGGCCGCCAGGGCCCGGTCCGGCAACTCGTCAATGCGCTCCCCCGCCACCTCCAGCCAGCCTTGCGAGGGCCGGTCCAACCCCCCAATCAGGTTCAACAGCGTGCTCTTCCCCGAACCCGACGGCCCCATCAAGGCCACAAACTCCCCCTGCTCAATCGTCAGCCGCAACTGCGACAACACCCGGATCTCCTCGCTGCCGCGGCGGAACACCTTGTCCACCTCCGCCCGCACCAGCGGTTGCCCCGCGGCCGTCATGGACGCCCCTCCGCCACCGCCTGGCCATCCTCCAGCCGGGCCGGGCCCTCCACCACCACCCGCTCCCCGCCCCGCACCCCCGCCGCCAGCACCACCTCCGCCCCCCGCGCCTCCCCCACCGTCACCGCCCGGCGCTCCACCCGGCCGCTGCGCACCACCCACACGTAGTCCCTTCCCGCCTCAGGCCGCAGGGCCGACCGCGGCAGCACCAGGCCCCCGCCAACCCCCGCCGACCCGGCTCCCGCCACGCCATTGGTGCCCGCCCCGCCTTGGAACGCCACTTTCACCCCCATCTCCGGCAGCATGCGCGCATCCAGCCGCTCAAAGCCCACCCGCACCTTCACCGTCGCCTTCTGCCGATCGGCCGTCGGGATGATCGCAATCACCCGGCTGGGAATGCGCCAGTCCGCGTAGGCATCCAGGGTCGCCTCCACCGGCTGGCCGGCCGTCACCCGGTTGATGTAGCTCTCGTTCACGTCCACCTCCACCTCCAGTGAGGTCATGTCCACGATCGTGCAAATGCCGGTCCGCGTGAAGCCACCCCCGGCCGACAGGGGCGAGATCATCTCGCCCGGCTGGGCGTTCTTCGAGGTGACAATCCCGGTGAACGGGGCCCGAATAATCGTGTCGTCCAGCTGCTGCTTCCACACGGCCACCTCCCCCTCCGCCACGCCCACGTCGGCCGCCTGCTTGGCCAGCCGCGCCAGGAGCGACTTGGCCTCCGCCTCGGCCCGATCCAGGTCCGAGGGGCTCGCAATCTGGTTGGTCGCCAGCTGCATCACCCGCCGATATTCCCGCTCCGCCTTGTCCAGGTTGGCCCGCGTTTCATCCAGGGCCTTGCGCGCCGACTCCAGCTGCGCCTCCGCCAGGCGCAGGCTCCGCTCCACGTTGGAGGCGTCCAGCCGCGCCAGCACCTGGCCGGCCTCCACCCGCATCCCCTCCTCCACCAGCACCTCCACCACCTTGCCCGACACCTTCGAGCTCACCGTGGCCACCCGCCGCGCGGTCACATACCCCGAGGCGTTCAACAAGGTCTGCCCCCCAACCGCCGCCCCGGCCATTTCGCGCACCGCCACGGTCTGCACGACGGCGGCCTTCACGCGGCCCTGCCACCAGAAAAACGCCCCGCCCAACCCCGCCAACAGCAATACCCCCACCAACACCCAGGGCGCCCGGCTTGGCCGGGGCGGGGGACGACGGTCGATGCGCAGGGCCTCAAGGGCTGTCTTGTCAGGATTCATGCCTGCAAAATGCTAGGAAATCCCTTTCCCCGCCCGGGGTCAAGGCTGGCAGCCGGGACGCGGGGACGCAGCGCCCCGGCCCTCCCTAAAACCACCGCGCGAGGCGCAGGACCACGTCGCCGGAATCCCGCACCCACCACCCCAGGGCTTCCAGCACCCCGACCCGTGCGGTCAGCAGCGGAATGCCCAGCAGGAGCACCCCCACGTTCCCCAGGAACACAATCACCCCGGAAAACAGGTAGCCCTGGCTGGTGATGTCGCTCTGCCGCGTGCGCAGGATGTGCGCGGTCAGGGTGACATGAAACGCATAGGCCGCCCCGAGCAGGAGATGAAACCACACCAGGAAACGGGCCCAGCCAAAGATCAGGTGGCCGCCGGCAAAGACCAGGACGACCAGGACGGCATAGAGGGGAAAGAAATACGGTGCCAGCACGGTCAGGAAGTTGGAGCGCGAGACCACCACGTGCCCCCCCTTGGCCGTCGCCTTGAACCGCTGGACCCGCCCCCAGAACAGCCACGTCCAGACCGCGTGCGTCAACTCATGACCAAATACGTAGAGCAACATCGGCTTGGGCAGGAGCAGGAACACCACCAGCCAGCAGGCCGCCCCGCCCAGGAAAGGCACCCAGACCGTTTCCGCCCCGCCGCTGGCCCGCACCACCCGCATCAGGGCGGTCACCGCCCCGGCGCAGGCCGGCAGCAGCAGCATCGCCAGCAGGGTCTTCAACCACTTCGGCATGGCGTGGTTCTAACGCATCCCCCCCTCACCGGTCAGATCCAATCTTGCCGCCCGGGCAAGGCGACCCTCCCCCGCCGGCGGCCGCGTCCGCATGTAGTGGAAAAGATACTGCTGCGCATAGCCCGCCTGCGGCCCGAAGTGCGTGTCCGCAAACGCGCGCAGCCGGCGCGGCGACGGCCGTCGCCGCGGAAAATACAGGTCGCGCAGCGCCCGGCGCACCCAGACATCCACCGGAAAGGCCGTCGGGAACCCCAGCGAAAACAGCAGGACACAGTCGGCAATCTTCTCCCCCACCCCCCGCAGGCCGGTCAAGGCGGCCCGCGCCTCGCCCACTGGCAGCCCGGCCAACGCCGCCAAATCCAGCTCGCCGGACGCCACCCGGCGCGCCGCCCCCAGCAGGTTGGGCGCGCGGAATCCCATCTTGCACGCCCGCAATTCCGCCTCGCCCGCCTCCACCAAGCGCGCCGGCGTCGGGAACGCAAAAGCCGGGGCGTTCCCCGCCGGCACCGCCACGGGTTCGCCAAAACGGTGGCAAAGCAGTTCCACAATCTGCCGGATCTGCACAATCTGCTTGGTGGACGACAGGATGAACGAGGCCAGGCATTCCCAGGGTTCCTGGCGCAGCAGGCGCAACCCACGGCAGGCGTCCACCGCCTCGCGCAGCGGGGCGTCCCCGGGAAACGTGCGCAGCACCGCGTCGAGATCGAGGTCGGACTGCAGATAGTGCCGCAGCCAGTCCCAGTCCGGCCCCGGCGCGACCGCCTCCGCCGCAATCCCCCCGGCGGCCGGCCGCAACCGGACCCAACGCGCCCCAATCACCCCCTCCCACGCGCCCGCCCCCACCTGGATCCACCGGAACGCCTGGCCGCAGCCAAGGGTGGCCGCCAGGTCGTAGTCCGGCGCCGGCAACAGGGTGGACGCAAGGGGTGCCATCGATGTTTCAGGTCCGTCCCCGCCCGCTCAGCGGAGTTCCCGGCACGCAAACAGGTGCATCTGGTGGTAGACCTGCTTGCGATGGCGGATGGGGAACACGCCCAGGTCTGTCACCGACTTGAACTGGGCGGCCACCGCCGGCGGGATGGGCTTTGAGCCGTCATCGAACTGCACGAAAATCGCGTTGTCCCCGCGCCGCCGCTCCGCATAGCGGTAGTGCGGCCAGAAATGGAACTGGTTTTTGGGCCGGGCGCCCAGCTGGCAAAAGACCAGCGGGTCCAGGGGCAGCCCGGCCCGCGCCTCCGGCAGGTAAAAGCTGATTTGGCCGGCCGGCCCGTAGTGCCCGGTCAGGATGAACACCGGGCGCCCCTCGCCGAGCAGCTTCTGCCGCTCCCGCCCGGCCACCCGGGCGATGTCACGGATGCCCACCACGCGCCGAAGGGGATCCAGGCGCGCCGGCAGGTGCAGGCCCGTGAGCTTGGTGACCAGTTCGGAATCATGGAGCACCGGCACGGTGGCGACGCCGTAAACGCAGGCCGCCATGAGCCAGGGTTTCACCCCGCCGGCCCCCTCGCGCCAGCGCCGGTCCCAGTAAAGGGCCATGTGACAGAACATGGGCACGACGGCGGCCGCAATCCAGTTGGGATGGACCCGGGCCCGGAGGGCCAGCAGCGTGTAGGCCAGGAAGAGGGGCGCCCCCATGGCAAAGAGGTAGACCAGGCGCTCGTCGTCCCGGTAGCGGCGCCAGAACGCCACCGCGGAGATCACGGCCGCCCCCAGGCAGACGGGGTTGAGCAGCCCGGCCTCCGCCCCGAGGAAATCCAGCAGGTAACGCGTGGTCGGCCGCCACGACTTGTCCACCTGCGCGTTGTCGCCCAGGTGCGCCAGGGTCACCCAGCCATGTTGCGCGTTCCAGATCAGCACCGGCAGGGAGCAGAGGGCCACGATCCCAAGGGCCAGCCACGGCCCCGCCCGCCGCAGATGCCCCCGCGCCGGCCGGTGCAGGGCAAAGAAAACCGCCCAGCACCCGACCTGGGCCAGCGCCGTGTACTTGCTCAGGAAACCCAGCCCCGTCCACAGCCCGACCCAGAGCCAATGGACCGTGCGCCCATCCGGCTGCAGTGCCCGCCAACCCGCCACCATCGCGGCCGTCCAGAACGTCACCAGCCAGGGGTCCACGGTCATGAGCAACGACCCCGCGCACAGCAGCGGGGTCAGGTTCAACAGGAGCACCGTGATCAAGGCCACCCGCGCGCTGGCCAGGCGGGTCAGGAAGCGAAGCACCACCACGCCCAACACCAGGGCGAGCACGGGCGGGAAAAAGCGGACCCCGAACGTGGTGTCGCCCCAGAGGTGGGTGCCCGCCCAGTGCCCCCACGCGATCAGGGGCGGCTTGCTGAAATAGGAAAGGGCCGGGTTCTTCGACCACAGCCATTGATAGGCCTCGTCCTCGCTCAACTGGATCGACTCGTCCGCCAGGTAGGCCAGGCGCGCCAGGCAGATGACGACCAGCAGCACGACGCCCAGGCGCGCCCACTGGGCATCCCGCAGGGCGGCCGTGTCGGCCCCGGTCGCCCCGGAGACCGCGGGCGGCGGAACGGTGGGGGTCGTGGCGGGCCCCGGCCCCGGCACCAGCGAGGGCAGGCGTTCCCACCAGAGGGGAAACCAGCGCGGCCCCGCCCGGCCCCAGGCGGCGCCGGCGATCGCCAGCAGGGCCAGCACGTAGCCGGCCCCGAGCAGGGCGCCCGCCAGCACATCCGACGGGTAATGCACCCCAAGATACACGCGGGAGAACGCCATCAGGACCGCCAACCCAAGCAGCACGCGCCCGGCGCGCGGGTAGTAGAGGAGCGTGACGGTGGCGGCGGCGAACCACACGCTGGTATGGGCCGACGGCATGCTGCGGTTGGAGCCCCGGCCCGAGAGCACATGCACCCCTTCCAGCGCATTGAAGGGACGGGGACGGGAGATGAGATCCTTGAGCGGCCCAATCACCGTCAACTCACCGAGCAGCAGGGCCAGGGCGAGCAGGCCGGCATAGAGGCGGCCACGCCCCCCTCCGCGCCAGCACAGGAGGGCCAAGCCCAGGAGCACCGCCGGGATGAAAAAGGCGTTGCCGTCGAGGAGCGGCAGGAGGAGATCAAGCGGGGCGCAGCTCAGGGTGTCGTTGATGAAACGAAACACCGCGATGTCGAGCGACTGCAGCCAGGCCAGCATGGAGCCCGCAGTGTGGCGAGGGCCCCGGAGGCTGCAAGGGGGAAAGCGCAGCCGCTGCCGCCATCGGGGGCTTGTCACCCGTCACGGCCCCGCCTTAACTCGGCCCCCATATGGATTCCCTATGGAACTGGATCTGGCGCGACGGCAGCCTCTTTGGGGCGCACTGGAGCGCCTGGGAAATCGTGGGGTGGACCGGCAACCTGCTCTTCACCTCGCGGTTCTTCGTGCAGTGGTGGGCCACGGAAAAACACCAGCGGGTCGTGGTGCCCCCGGTGTTCTGGTGGATCAGCATGGCCGGGTCCGGCTGCCTGCTGGCCTACGGGTTCTCCCAGAAGAATTCCGTCTTCATCTTTGCCTACCTCTTCACCTGGATCCCCTACATCCGGAACCTCATCATCGGCAGCCGCGTCCGGCGCGCCACCCCCCCCTGCCCCTCCTGCCGGGCCGAGCAGGCCGTCCCGGGCCGGTTCTGCCCCTCCTGCGGCGTCCGCCTGGCCCCGCCCGCGGCCTGACCCTTCCCCGCCCGGTTCAACGCCCCGCCGGGGGCGCCACCACCGGCCCCGGTCCCGGAGCCGTGGCCGGGACGGGAACCAGCGCACGGTTCAAATACTGCGGCAGCGAACTGCGGTAGCGATCCAGCACGTTGCTCTGGAAATCCCGCCGCGTCGCGGCATAGGCCTGCAGCCGGGCCAGGAACTGGGTGATTTCAGGCTGCCGGTTCCGCTGGAACTCCGCCTCCGTCCGCAACACCACCGGCCGCTGCTCGTTCACCTGCTGCTCCACCAGGCGCATCTGCTTGAAGAAAAACAGATTCACGCCCAGCGCCAGGCACACCAGGGCCACCAGCGCGCCGTTCAGCAACCGGCGCATGTCCTGGTTCTCCTGCACCAACGCGGCCAGGACGCCCTGCGCATCCGGGCGGGCTTCGGCGAGCGGCGCCGGCACCGGGCCCGCGGTCGACGGTGGGATCTGGGGTTCCGGGATATCCATGGCCACGTCCTCAGCGCGGAGCCCGCATCCCGGCCCCGGCGGCATTGGTGCCCGGGCCCGGCTTCAGGTTGAACTGCAGCAGCAAGGGGTCAAGGTCGGGGCTGCGCCGGCTGTAGTCGATCGTCTCCGCCACCAGCGACTGCAGGGCGGCCAGCGTCGTCTGCAGGCGGGCGTAACGCGCCTGCAGCGCCTGCGCCTCGCGCACCGTGTAAAAGTAGCGGACCGCCCACAGGCTCGCGGACAGGCAAAGCACAAACAACAACAGGACCAAGGTCACCCCCACCGGGTTGTTGCGAAACATGGTCGCTGACCCTAAACGGCACGCCCGGGGGCGGGAAGGCAAAAGGGACCCAGCGCGCTCAGCCCGGGCCGCCGGCCTGGCCCTCAGGGCGACTGGACCGAACGATAGAGGAAGCCGCCGGGCGGCGGGTTGGTGTCGGTGAAGAGGACGGGGTTGACCGCGCTGGTGCCGGTATACACCGGGGTCCAGTGGAGCAGGTTGCTCGAGCGCTGCACCGTGTAGGGCCACGAGGGGGTGACATTGAACTGGAATCTCAACGCCTGGTTGGTGCGCGCCAGGCTCTGCAGGGTCATCGGCACCAGCAACCGGTAATTCAGCTTGGCCGTCCCGTTGGCCCCCGCCACCCCGTCCACCGCGATGAAGTAAAGCGTGTTGGCCACAGCCGGGAAACTCAGCGAACTGCTCAGCCCGTTGGTCCCGCTGTTGTTGTCGCAGGCGACCGGCGTCAGCGTGGAAAATGTGCAGCACCCCGTGTAGACGGCCAGGAGCGTGTCGAAGCTGCTGCCGTCCGTGTTCAGGTAGAGGGTTCCGTTGGTGGGCGGGATGTAGGCATACCACTTGGAGTTGCCCCCCACCACGCCGCAGTGAACCGGTTCCCCGTTCTGGCCGCCGGTCCCCACCGTGCTGAAGGTCTGCGACCCGGTGTAGCCCAGCACCTGCGTGGCCGGCTCCAGCAGGGGCGCATTCCCGGAAAGGGCCGCCACCAGGTCCTGGAACTTGTCGTAGGCCTTGACCTGGGGCTGGCCCGGCCCATCCAACTCCCGCAGGTCCAGGTCCACCGCACGGCTGAAGTTCGTGTAGCTGTTGTTCGCCACGGCCACAAAATAGGATCCGATGTTCTCCGGGCGCACCTCCAGCAGGGTCAGCGTGTCGAGGATGGCGTTGGGAATCGGTTGGCCATTGAAATACCACTGGTAACGCAGGCTCCCGCCCACCGCCTGCACGGAGAATGCCGTGGCCTCCCCCTCCGCCACCGTCCGGCTGGAGGGCTGTTGCAGGATGGTCGGGAACGGCTCCACGGAGGGAAGGAAACTCCAGCCCAGCAGGATGTCCCCCAGGTCCCCGTCCAGACCGTCCACCACAATCCGGTAGGCCACGTTGGGCTGCACGTCGAAGCTCACCTCGCTGGTCAGGTAACCGCCGCGGTCATCGTCGCTCGCCACCTCCGTCAACCCGCCCAGCGCGTCGCCCACATAGACCGCCAGCAGCGTGTCAAAGCTGCTCCCGCGCGTGCTGAACACGGCCACCCCCGACTGCGTGGCCCGGTAGTTCACCCAGACGGAACGCCCGCCCGTGCGGCCGGCATGCCGCGGTTCCCCCGCCTGCAGGCTGGCCCCATCGTTGGTGCCCCGGATCAGGCCGTCCGGCAGGGTCAGGGTAAGCCCCCCGGGAAACCCGTCCGCCAACTCCGCATACGGCAGGGCCAGCCGAATGTCAGCCGCATCGCTCACGGCCGCCCCGCCCGGGTTGCTCACCACCACCCGGTAACTTCCCGCCTGGGCCGCCTGCACGTCCGTCAACTCCAGCACCGGCCCGTTGGCCCCGGGAATCGCGTTCCCGTTCAGCAGCCAGCGATAAGCCAGCGGGGCCGTCCCATCCGCCGCCACCGACAACGTCCAGTTGCCGCCCCGGGCCACCGTGTCGCCCGCCGGCTGCAGCAGGATGCGCGGCGGGCGCAACACGGTCAGCACCGCCACGGCGCTGGTCGTGCTGCCGAATGGATTGGTCACGATCGCCTGGTACTCCCCCGCCGCCGCCGGCTGGACGTTCGTGAGGCTGAGCAGCGGCTCGGAGCCAAGGCCCGGCGGCAATGCCGCGCCCTGGAACAGCCATTGCACCACCAGGGGAGGCGCGCCGGTGGCGCCCACCCGGAACTGCGCCGTGCCTCCCTGCACCACCGTCACGGACTGCGGCTGGTTGGTGATGCCCGGCGGCAACTGCACGGTCACGCGCGAACTCAGGCTGGTGCGCACCACCGTCCCAAACGCCATCGCCACCGAGTAGGTTCCCGCGGACGCCGCGGTCACGTCCTTCAGGGCGAGCGCCGCATTGGTGGCGTCGGCAAGCGGGGAGTCGTTCTGCGACCACTGGAAGCCGGTCGGCTGCGCAAACAGTCCCACCGCCGCCACCGAGGCGTTGGTGCCCAGGCGCAGCCGCAGCCGGGCCGGCAGGGCCAGGGCCCGCGGCTGGTTGGCCAACTCCACAAAGACACCCCGCCCAATCTCAATCACCGGCTCCACATCCCATCCCTGCAACCCATACCGGCTCACCCGCGAGGCCTGCGCGGTGCCGGGCGGCAAGGGATTGCGCGGGCCAGTCGATCCATCAAAGAAATAAACGGCGTCCCCCACCTCGGGCCGGAAACCCATCAACCCTTCAAAGCTCACCGGCGCCAGCGCCTGGCTGCCCACCAGGTTGTTGCCCAGGGCCGACTTGCTGAGCGGCTCAAAATCGCGGGTCAAACCGGTGACCGTGATCGTCCGCTGCGACTGCCCCGGCGGCAGGAACAAAAATGCCCCCTCACCCGGTCGCAACGTGCCCGCAAAACCGGTGTCCACCATCCACATCCCGCCGCCCGACACCCGGTTGATCACGTAATCGCCCAAGGCGGGATCATACTTGGCCAGCGCCGTCCCCTCGGGCAGGTCGGGCAGGATCTGGCTCAACCGGTTCTCGCCCACGTCCAGCGGATTGGCAATGGCCGTCCAACCAGGGTTCACCCGCAGCGTGTAGCTGGCCACATAGTTGACCTCCTCCGCACGCGCCCATGTCGCCATCAACAGTCCCAGGACCAGCCCGGGAGCGAGGCGAAACAAACTTCGTTGCATGGCACGACGCACAGCATCCGTCCCCAGGACGCCCACTCGCTCAGACCATGGGAAAACCGGGAACCAGCTTAACCAACGTGGCTCACCGGGAACCCGCCCGCAGCCCAGGCCAAACTTCGGCCGGACCAGAAGGCCCCTCTGCCCACAAAGGGACCCGCGCACAAGGCACCGCACAGGAAAACGGAACGGCCGCATGGAAGCGGAAACCCCGGCGAAAGTCAACCGGAACCCTCCACGGGAAACCCTTGTCCACGGCCACTTTAGCTGTCCACCCCCGCCCCGCCCCCCCTACTGGACGGGCAGGCGCAACTCCAACTGCCGCCCGTCACGCCACACCCGGACCCGCAGCTGGGTACCCATGGGGTGGTTCCGCAGGATCCAGGCGATGAGTTCGCCCTCGCCCAGGCGCCGTGCCGACAGGTCCACGCCTGGCGCGGATTCGATGCCGACCAGCACGTCGTCCTTCCGGAAGCCCGCCCGCTTGGCTGCCGCATGCTTGCCATACTCGCCCACGTGTTTCACCCGCAGCGCCAGTTGCCCCAACTCGAGACCGCGGGCCCGCCGATCGGCGTCGGGCAAGTCCTCCAGCACCAACCCGCCCGTCGCCATGCCCCGCATGCCCCAGGTGCCCACCCGCCGCGAGATGTCCGTCCGCTCCCGCCACCCCTCGGGCAATGCCAGGACCACGGTCCGGGTCAAACCGGATCGCTCCACCACCGCTTCCAGCCGGGCCGACCGCCCCAACCCGTGCAACACCCAACTCACATCCGCCGCCGACACCAAGGGTTGCCCGCCCAGTTCGCGAATCTCATCGCCCACCCGCAGGCCGGCCCGCTCCGCGGTCGAACCTGCCTCCACTCCTTCCACCCGCGCCGCCGCGTCCGCCGCCAGCACCAGGCCCAGGACCGCCGGCCCCGGATGCGGAAACAACAGCGCGTCCGGCATCGGCTCCCGCTGGTTGCGGACCTGCAGCCGCAGGGCATCCGTCACCTGGTGGCAATGAACACAGCTCGGCACCACCTTGCCGTTCCAGTCCAGTTCCTCCCGATACTTTCCCGCCAGGGTCGGTATGGCCAAGGGGGTCCGAAACGGACCCGGCTTCCCCTGCTTGCCGGCCAGCGCTGCCCGGTTGCCCGGATATCCCCCATGCAGGCGCAGCACCCCTTCCAGCGCCCGCCGAAACCCGGCCGTCGCCTGGTCCTGCGCGTTGGTCTGGTGCGTCCACGACCCATACCGCCCATACACGGTGCCGTCCCCGTTGAAGAACAGCGTCGAAAAGGACAAGTCGTAGTCAAACTGGAACCGGGCCAGGTCCAGCGTGTTGGCGTTGATCAGGCGCACCCGCACAAACCGCTCCAGCAGGGGCGCCAGTTCCGTCTCCTCCAGCAGCACCTGTGCATCCAGGCCCGCACAGGCCAGGCAGGGCACGCAGCGCAGGACCACCAGCAGCGGTTTCCCGGTCCGCCGCGCCTCGGCAAACCCCGCCTCCACATCGTTGTAAATCCAGCGCGCATCCTGCTCGAGCGCGCTCCGGTCCCGCCGCACCGCTCCCTCCCGATCCTTGACCGCCTCCGCCCACGCCGCCACCGGCAGCCACCACGCCAGGACCAGCCCGGCCATCACCTCGGGGAATCGCATGCCCACAGCCTGCGCCGCGCCGCGCACGCCTGGCAAGCCAACGCCGCGCGGCGCACGCCCCCGCCCCGCGGCTGGACCGCACATCGAATGCGCGCGGTGTCGATGCCGTCTGCATTGGCCGCCCCGCGGCGCCCGGACCGCCGCGGGGCGGCACTCTTGCCCAACCCACGAATGATGAACCCGCGCCCCGCCCGCCGGCTCGCCCTTGTCCTCAGCCTCCTGTCGCTCGTCTTCGGGTCCGGCCCCGCCCCGGCCAAGGCTGCGCCCGACGGCCGGCAAATCTACCGCAAGCTCTGCGCCGAATGCCATGGCCGGAGCGGCGAGGGAGTCAAAGGGGAATACGAGGAGGCCCTCCACGGCGATTGGTCGGTCGAGAAGTTGACCCGTTACATCGACCGGACCATGCCGGAGGGCAACCCGGGCCTCTGCGTGGGCGAGGATGCCGCCGCCGTGGCCCGTTTCATCCACGACACCTTCTACTCCCGGGAGGCCCGCGCCCGCCAGACCCCGCCCCGGGTCGAACTGGTGCGCCTGACCAACCGCCAATACGCCACCACGCTCGCCGACCTCTTCAAGTCGTTCGCCGACCCGGACGCCCGCCCGGGTGCCGAACGCGGCCTCCGCGCCAGCTATCGCAACCGGTCCAAGGGACCCGACGCCGGCAAGGCCAGCTTTGAACGCCTCGATACCACCATCGATTTCAACTTCGGCAAGGGTTCCCCCTTTGTCGATCCCAACGCCCCCAAGTCCACCAACGGGGTCCGCACCACCAACGAGTTCAGCCTGAGCTGGCGCGGCGCCCTGCTCGCCCCCGAGTCCGGCGACTACGAGTTTGTCGTCGAGTCGCCCAACGGCGTCCGGCTCTGGGTCAACGACGAGGACCAACCGCTCATCGACGCCGGAGTGGCCTCGGCCAACCTCACCGAGCACCGCGGCCGCCGGCGGCTGCTCGGCGGCCGTGCCTACCCCCTGCGCCTGGAGTTCCAGCGCGCCGCCCGCGATCCCGAGGCCCGCATCCGCCTGCTCTGGAAGCCCCCCCACGGATCGCTCCAACCCCTGCCCTCCCGGCACCTGGCCCCCATCAACCTCGGGTCCACGTTCGTCATCGCCACCCCCTTCCCGGCCGATGACAGCAGCGTCGGCTACGAACGGGGGGTCATGGTCTCCAAGGAATGGGATGACGCCACCACCCAGGCTGCCATCGAGGCCGCCCGTCATGTGGAACGGCATCTCGACCGTCTCTCCCGCAGCCGCCCCGGCACCGCCGACCGCAACGACCAACTGCGGAAGTTCGCCGCCCAGTTCACGGAGGCCGCGTTCCGGCGCCCCCTCACGCCCGAACAACGGCGCGTCCACGTGGAGGCCCACTTCAACCCCCGGACCCCGCCCGAGGAGTCGGTCAAGCGGGTCGTCCTGCTCGCGCTCAAGTCCCCCAGGTTCCTTTACCTCGGCCTCGAGCGTGCCAAGCCGGACGACTTCGAGGTGGCTTCCCGTCTGTCCTACGCCCTCTGGGACTCCCTCCCGGACCGCGACCTGCTCCGCCTGGCCGCCGAGGGCTCCCTCCGCAACCCGGACACGGTCAATGCCCAGGCCCGGCGCCTGCTCGCCGACCCCCGCGCCCGCGCCAAGATCCGCCATTTCCTCCACCACTGGCTGCAGGTCAACCATGTCGATGATCTCTCCAAGGATGCCGAACTTTACCCGGGGTTCACCCCCCAGGTCATCGCGGACCTGCGGGCCTCCCTCGACCTCTTCCTCGACGATGTGGTCTGGGGCCCTGGCTCCGACTACCGCCGCCTCCTCTTGGAGGACGATTTCTGGGTCAACCAACGGCTGGCCGGGTTCTACGGGGTGGGCCAGGTCGAGACCGACGAGTTCCGCCGCGTCACCCTCGACCCGTCCCAGCGCTCCGGGGTCATCACTCATCCCTACCTGCTGGCCGCCTTCGCCTATTCCAAGTCCTCCTCCCCCATCCATCGCGGTGTCTTCCTCACCCGCAACATCGTCGGCCGGGCCCTGCGCCCACCCCCCATCGCCACCGCCTTCAAGGACGCCGACTTCGACCCCAAGCTCACCATGCGCGAGAAGGTCGCCGAACTGACCCGGCCCCAGGCCTGCCAAAGCTGCCACTCCGTCATCAATCCGCTCGGGTTCAGCCTCGAGCACTTCGACGCCGTCGGCCGCTTCCGCACCCGGGAGGGCAACCGCCCCATCGACGCGGCCAGTGACTACACCACCGACGACGGGTCCGTCGTGAAGCTCAAGGGGGCCCGGGATGTGGCCGAGTTCGCCGTCGGCAGCGAGCACGCCCACCGCGCCTTCATCGAGCAACTCTTCCACCAGCTCATCAAGCAACCCGTCCTCGCCTACGGCTCCGACACCCCCGCCCAACTGCAGGCCGCCTTCGTCCAGTCCGGGTTCAACATCCAGCAGTTGGCCATCAACATAACCACCCGGGCCGCCCTGCACGGGGTCGCCCCGCGCCCCACCCCCGCCGCCAGGCGCTGAATCCGCCTCCCCCGGGGCAGGCCGGGAAGCGGCTTCCGGGCAAACTTTGGGCTTTGAGCTTGGCCCGGCCCGGCTATCGTCCCGCCATGTCGTTTACATCGCTTGGGCTTTCCGACTCCGCCATCGAGGGCGTGCGCGCCATGGGCTACGTGGACCCCACGCCCATCCAGCTCCGCACCATCCCCATCCTTCTCTCCGGCCGCGACGTGATCGGCAGCGCCCAGACGGGCACCGGCAAGACCGCCGCTTTCGCCCTGCCCATCCTCACCAAGCTCGGCAACAGCACCGGCGTCACCCGCGCGCTCATCCTCGAGCCCACCCGCGAACTGGCCGCCCAGGTGGAAACCTCCCTGCGTGACCTCGGCCGCTTCATGAACCTCCGCGTCGCCCTCCTCTACGGCGGCGTCGGCTACGGCCACCAAAACGACGCCCTCAAGGCCGGCGCCGACATCATCGTCGCCACCCCCGGACGCCTGCTCGACCACCTCGGCCGCGGCAACTGCCGCCTCGACAAGGTCCAGCACGTCGTTCTCGACGAGGCCGACCGCATGCTCGACATGGGCTTCCTGCCCGACGTCCGCCGCATCCTCGAGCGCTGCCCCCGCGACCGCCAGACCGCCCTCTTCTCCGCCACCATCCCGCCCCAAATCGAAACCCTCATCCAGTGGGCCATGCGCAACCCCGAGACGGTGGAGATCGGCATGCGCCGCTCCCCGGCCGAGACGGTCAAGCACGTGGTCTATCCCGTGGCCGACGCCCAGAAGAGCGACCTCCTCCGCGCCCTCCTCGACCAGGTCAACTACGATTCCGTCATCGTCTTCTGCCGCACCAAGCACCGCGCCGATCGCATCGCCGCCCTGCTCAAGAAAAACAACCACGCCGTGGCCGTGCTCCACTCCAACCGCACCCAGCGCGAACGCGAGCAGGCTCTCGAGGGCTTCCGCAACGGCCGCTTCGAGGTCCTGGTCGCCACCGACATCGCCGCCCGCGGCCTCGACATCGCCGACGTCAGCCACGTCATCAATTACGACGTCCCCCAGCATCCCGAGGACTACGTCCACCGCATCGGCCGCACCGGCCGGGCCCAGTCCACCGGCGACGCCTTCACCCTCATGGTCGCCGAGGACCGCTCCCCCATCGCCGCCATCGAGCGCTTCATCGGCAAGGGCATCCCCCGCGTCAAACTCGAGGGCTTCGCCTACCAGTTCTCCACTGTCCTCGACGAAAAAACAGACAAGCCCGGCGTGTTCGCCGGCAAGGCCCGCGGCGCCCGCCTCAGCGGCGGTGGCTATTACTTCGGCCCCGCCAAACGACGCCGGCGCTAGGCCCCGCCCAGGACGACCGCCCGCTTTTCCCAACCGCCACCCCGACCGCCCCACCCCATGAATCCCCGCGCCCTCGCCCCCCTGCCGCTCTGCGCCGCCCTCCTCTTCGCCGGTTGCTCCTCCCAGCCGAAGCCCGCCGCCCCCGCCGCCGGGACCACGGCCAGGACCGGCCCCGAGTCCCTCGCCGCCGGTTCCAGCACCAACCGGCTCCGCCGCCCCACCAACAGCCTGCCCGCCTCCCTGCCCCCGGCCCTCGCCGAGGCCGCCGCCGCGGCCGCCAGCGGCGAGCGACGCCAGGAAATCCGCCCCTACGACAAGGTCATCACCAAGGACGCCAAGACCCAGCGCGGCCTCTTCACCGTCCATCGCATCGATGACAAGGTCTACTTCGAGATCCCCGTGAAGGAGTTCGGCAAGGAACTTCTCTGGGTCTCCCAGGTCGCCCGCACCCAGTCCGGCTTCGGCTACGGCGGCGGCACCTCCCTCGGCAACCGCGTGGTCCGCTGGCAGCTCCACAACGACAAGGAGGTCTTCCTCCGCGACGTCAAATACTCCATCCGCGCCGAGGGTCCCAACTCCGTCCGCAAGGCCGTCGAGGCCAGCACGCTGGAACCCATCATCCGCAAGTTCTCCCTCGCCGCCTGGGCCACCAACAAGTCCGCCGCCGTCATCGACGTCACCGAGCTCTTCCTCTCCGACGTCTCCGAGTTCAGCGCCCGCAGCCGCCTCGGCGCCAGCGGGGCCGACCGCAGCCGCTCCTACCTCGACAGCGTCAAGGCCTTCCCCGACAACATCGAAACCCGCGCCCTCATCACCTACTCCCTCTCCGGCGGCAGCCCCATCTCCAGCCTGCTCACCAACCTCCCCACCCGGTCGGAACGCCGCGACGGCAGCCTCAGCGCCGTCTCCGTCCTCCTCCACCACAGCATGGTCCGCCTCCCCGCCCAGCCCATGCGCCCCCGCGAACTCGACGAACGCGTCGGCTTCTTCAGCATCGGCTTCGAGAACTTCAGCACCACCGAGCACGAGGTGAAGCGCGTGCGCTACATCAACCGCTGGCGCCTCGAGAAAAAGGACCCCGCCGCCGAGGTCTCCGAGCCCAAGAAACCCATCGTCTACTACATCGGCCGCGGCGTGCCCGACCAGTGGCGCCCCTGGATCAAGAAGGGCGTCGAGGCCTGGCAACCCGCCTTCGAGAAGGCCGGCTTCAAGAACGCCATCATCGCCAAGGACGCCCCCTCCGAGAAGGAGGACCCGAACTGGGACGCCGAGGACGCCCGGTTCTCCACCATCCAGTGGCTCCCCTCCACCATCGAAAACGCCATGGGCCCCCATGTCCATGACCCGCGCACCGGCGAAATCCTCGAGGCCGACATCCTGATGTACCACAACATCCTCAAGCTCAACCGCGACTGGTACTTCACCCAGGCCTCCCCCAACGACCCCCGCGCCCAGAAGCTCCCCCTCCCCGATGATCTCATGGGCGAACTGCTCGCCTACGTGGTCACCCACGAAGTCGGTCACACGCTCGGCTTTCCCCACAACATGAAGGCCAGCTCCGCCTACTCCATCGAGCAACTGCGGGACCCCGAGTTCACCCGCAAGAACGGGACCGAGGCGTCCATCATGGACTACGGCCGCTTCAACTATGTCGCCCAACCCGGCGACAACGCCGCCCTCATCCCCGTCGTCGGCCCCTATGACTTCTTCGCCGTCGAATGGGGCTACCAGCAGTTCCCCGGCACCACCAACGCCGCCGGGGACAAGCCCCACCTCGACGCCATCGCCGCCCGCCAGGTGAACGACCCCATGCTCCGCTTCGGCGACCCCAACCCCGGCGTCGATTCCACCCAGCAGACCGAGGACCTTAGCAATGACCCCGTCCGGGCCACCGAGCTCGGCCTCAGGAACATCGACCGCGTCATGGGCTACCTCGTCAGCGCCACCTGCCGCGAGAACGAGGACTACGATCTGCTCCGCAACATGTACTCCCAGGTCCTCGCCCAGCGGGACCGCGAGCTCATGCACGTCGTCAACGTCGTCGGCGCCGTGGTCGAAAACCGGCTCTGGTTCGGCCAGGCCGACCGGGTCTACGCGCCCAAGCCCGCCGACCGCCAGCGCGACGCCGTCGCCTTCCTTAACCGCCACGCGTTCGCCACCCCCACCAACCTGCTCCGCCCCGATGTCCTCGCCCGCCTCGAACCCGGCGGCGCCCCCGACCGCATCCTCGCCAGCCAGCGCCGCCTCCTGGCCGCCCTCCTCGACGACACCCGCGCCAAGCGGATGGCCGAGCACGGCAACGGCGCCACCGGCGCCTACCTGCCCATCCAACTCATCGCGGATCTCCGCGCCGGCATCTGGGGCGAACTGGCCGCCAGTTCGGTCGACATCGACCTCTACCGCCGGAACCTCCAGCGCGCCTACGTCGAACTGATCGGCGCCATCGCCGATCGCACCGACGCCGGCAGCGATCTCCCCGGCCTCGCCCGCAGCGAACTGAAGAGCCTCGGCGCCGCCGTCGCCAAGGTCGCCCAAGTCAGCGGCCCCGTGACGCGCGCCCACCTCGACGACATCCTCGCCCGCATCGAGCGCATCCTCGACCCGCGCGGCAGCAAGACCGCCGAAAGCCCCGTCCGCGTCACGGTCGACCGCAGCGTGGCCCCCTGACCCCCCGCCCGCGCGCCCAGCCCGCACCGCGCATGCACCTGGGCTTCGTGCTGTTTGATTACTTCCCGTTCGGCGGGCTGGAACGCGACTGCCTCCGCATCGCCGGCCTCTGCGCCGCCGCCGGGCACGAGGTCACGGTCTTCACCCGCACCTGGCAGGGCGAACGCCCGCCCGGTCTCCAGATCGAACTGCTCGGCCGCCACGGCTTCACCATCCCCGCCCGCAACCGGGCCTTCGTCCGACAACTGGCCGCCCTCCTGCCCACCCGCCGCCTCGACTGCGTCGCCGGCTTCAACAAGATGCCCGGCCTCGATGTCTACTACGGCGCCGACCCCTGCTACGCCGCCGCCCTCCAAGCCAAGCCCGCCTGGAAAAGCGCCCTGCCCCGCTACCGCCATTACCTTGAGCTGGAACGGGCCGTTTTCCAGCGCGGCCAACCGACCGTCATCCTCCAATACATCCCGCGCGACATCCCCCTCTACCAGCAGTTCTACGGCACCGAGAGCCGCTTCCACGTCCTCCCTCCCAACGCCACCCGCCATCCCTACTCCGAGGCGGACCGCGAACCGGCCCGCGCGCGCCTCCGCGCGGAAATCGGGGCCCCACCCGACGCCCCGCTCCTGCTCTTCGTCGGGTCCGATTTCCAGCGCAAGGGCCTCGACCGGATCCTCCTGGCCATGGGAGCGCTGGAACCCGCCCTGCGCTCCCGCACGCACCTCGCCATCCTCGGCCGGGACGAACCCGGACGCTTCCGCCGCCTGGCCGCCCAGCTCGGGTTCACCGCCCAAGCCCATTTCCTCGGTGGCCGCCTCGATGCCCCCGACTGGATGCTCGCGGCCGACCTCATGCTGCACCCCGCCCGCAGCGAGAACACCGGCAGTGTCCTGGTGGAGGCGCTCCACTTCGGCCTGCCGGTCCTCGCCACCGAGGTCTGCGGCTACACCCCGCATATCCTCACCGCCCAGGCCGGCCGATCCCTGCCCGAACCCTTCGCCCAGGACCACTTCAACCGCGTGCTTCAGGAAGCCCTGTCCGGCCCGGAACGCCCTGCCTGGCGCGCCCACGCCCTGGCCTACGCCGCCTCCGGCGCGATTTACGGCTGCCACGAACGGGCGGCGGAAATCATCCTGCAAACCGCCGCCCGCCGCGCGGGCCTCCGGCCCGCTTAAGAGACTGTCCGCCCGACTTCGGGCCAGGGCCGCCAAGGGGCCTCCTGCGTCGGTCGCGCATCTTTGGGGCGGCCCCGCGGCCACCGCAGGCTTGAAAAGCCTCGCCAGCGCTGATAGCCAAACCTTCATGTTCGCCCACCCCCTGGCCCGCCTCCTCGCCATCACCCTCGTCACCCTGACGCTGGCTGGGTCCGCCCTCGCCCAGTCCTCCCATCTCCAGGTGCTGTCTGCGAACGGCAAGGCCAAGGTCCTCTACCAGGGAAGTCAGGTCTGGTCCGGCCCCGTTCAGGGCACCGCCTCCGCACGCAGCCGCTCCGTCAACGGCAAGGACTACGCCGCCGCATTCGACGGGGACAAGGTCCTCTGGGAAAACGTCCCCGGCGCCGCCAAGCAGGTGGGCAACCCGGGCGAGCCGTCCGGATTCAGCATGCAGCGCACCCTCCGGCGCAATCGCAACGCCGTGGACGACAACCAGCGCCAGTTGGAGGAGATGCTCAAGGAACTCGACGAGCAGGCCCCGGAGGCGGACCCGGCCAAGCCCGGCGCCAAGGCGCGCAGCGGTGGGACCGCCGGCGGACAGGCCATCACGCGAGGCGGCGCCTCCGGACAGAGCAGCAGCACCCTGTCCATGAGCGTTGGGACAGACGGTACCGTCACGCGCACCAACGGCGTCACCACCCTCAGGTGGAAGGGCAAGACCATCCCCCTCGGGCGCACCGCCGGCCCTCTCTCCTTCAAGTCGAGCAACGTCAACGGCTCCGAGTCTGTCACCCTCCTGGAAGGGGACCGCGTCCTCTGGCAAAGCACGTCCAAACCGGCCAAATAGCGGCAACAACAGCCGTGGCCCCCGGTCGGCGCCCCCCCCGCAACCCCTGCCTCGACGCCGTCCTCCGCCAACCGGAGCCTCAATGGTGATGGTCGGCCCTTCCTCGGCACCATCAGGGTTGCAGCCTTTCCCCGATGCACGATTGCTTGGCACCGCACGCGCATCGCGGCATGCTCCCCCCCATGAATCCAAAGTTCCACGTCTTCCTCGTCGCCTCCCTCCTCGCCGCCGCGCCCGTCCTGGCCCAGGACGCGGAAAAGAAGCCGGCCAAACCCCAGCCCAAGGCCAAGCCGGCTGCGGCCAAGGCGCCTTCCGGCCCGCCCCAGAAAGCCGACGTGGCCGCCCCCAAGATGGGCACGAACGCCCAACCCCAGGCCACTTTCATCGCCCGCCATGAGTCCTTCCTGAAGATCGCCAAGGAAGGGAAAACCGACCTCCTCTTCCTCGGCGATTCCATCACCGCGGGCTGGGGCGGGCAGAAAAACACCTGGGAGAAGGCCTTCGGCGCCTGGCGCCCGTCCAACTTCGGCATTGGCGGCGACCGCACCCAGCACGTCCTTTGGCGCATCACCAACGGGGAACTGGACGGCATCCAACCCAAGGCCGTCGTCCTCATGATCGGCACCAACAACTCCAACTCCGACCCCGCCGACGACATCGCCCGCGGCATCACCAGGATCGTCGAGACCATCCGCGCCAAGCTGCCGTCCACCAAGGTTCTCCTCCTCGCCGTCTTTCCCCGCGGGGAAAAGCCCAACCCGCAGCGTGAGAAGCTGAAGCAGGTCAACGACACCATCGCCAAGCTCGACGATGGCAAGAACGTCCATTACCTCGACATCGGCTCCAAGTTCCTCCAACCCGACGGCACCCTGACCAAGGACATCATGCCGGATTACCTTCATCTCTCCGCCAAGGGCTACCAGATCTGGGCCGACGCCATCACGCCGAAGCTCGCCGAACTAATGAAGTGAGTCCCAGCCACCCCCAGCCGAAAGCACCCACCATGCGCATGCACATGATCATCCGCCGCGTCGCCGGCGTCTTCGTCCTGCTCAGCCTCGCCCTCGCCCACTATCACAACCCGAACTGGCTCTGGTTCACCGCCTTCGTCGGGTTCAACCTGCTCCAGTCGTCCTTCACCAACTTCTGCCCGCTCGAACTCATCCTGCGCAAGGCCGGCATCGGCGCCGATCGCCCCGGTTCCAACCCATCCTGCTGCAGTCCCCAATCCTGATGCCCCATCCCCCCTTCCTCTCCCCCATCGGGGAAAGGAACGGGGTGAGGGGTGAATCCACGCTCCCAGCCCTCGTGCGCCTCCGTCTCCCAGCCCTCCTCGTCCCGCTCCTGCTCCTGTCCGCCCCGGTCTGGTCCGCCGAGCCCTGGACACTCGAGCGCGCGCTGCAGCAGGCCCACGCCCAAAACCCCGACGCCCGCCTCGCCCGCCAACGCCTGGCCGCCGCCCAGGCCGGACTCGAGCAGGCCAACGCCGCCTTCTGGCCCAAGGCCCAGATCCAGTCCAGCTACACGCGCACGGACAACCCCATGTTCTCGTTCGGGAACATCCTCAACCAGCGCGCCTTCAGCCCGTCCATCGACTTCAACGACGTCCCGGACACCGACAATCTGAACGTGCGCGGCGCGGTGACCGTTCCCCTTTACGCGGGCGGACGCCACACCGCCAACCGCCAGGCCGCCCAGGCCGGCGCGGCCGCCGCGCGCCAGGACAGCGCGGCCGTCCACAACGCCCTCGCCTTCGAGGTCACCCGCGCGTTCCTCACCGTCCTCAAGGCGCGCCAGTTCGTCGCCGCCACCGAGGCGACCGTGCGCTCGTTCGCCACCAACCGCGACGTGGCCGCCCGCCAGATGGACGCCGGCCGCCTGCTCAAGAGCGATGTCCTCGACCTCGACGTGCGCCTGGCCCAGGCCCGGGAGGACGCCGTGCGCGCGCGCAATGGCCTCGCCTTGTCGGAACAAGCCCTGCGCAACCTCCTCGGCCTGGCCGCGGGTGGTTTTGCCGTGGCCGATCAGGCCCCCGAGGCCTCCGTGCCCGAGTCCCAGGATGTTTCCCAGCGCCCGGAACTGGCCGCCGCCGAGCAACGCGAGGCCGCTGCCCTCGCCGCCGCCAAGGCCGCCCGCAGCGGTTACCAACCGCAGGTGAGCGCCTTCGGCTCCTACGACTACGACCGGGGCTGGGAACTCGATGGGGAGGGACGCCACTACGCCGGCGGCCTGGTGGCGCAGTGGGATCTTTGGGACGGCCTCAGCACCCGTGCCAAGTCCCGCGAAGCCCAGGCCAACCTCGAGATGGCCCGCGAAACCCAAGCCAAGCTGCGCCTGGCTCTTGACCTCGAGTTGTCCCAGGCCCGACTCGATCTGCAGGCCGCCACCGAGCGCCTGGCTGTGTCCGAGGCCGCCGTCGACCAGGCTGCCGAAAGCGCCCAACTCACCCGCAATCGGTTCGCCCAGGGCCTGGCTCTCACCTCGCGC
>JBJOEZ010000017.1:0-73895 GCA_046048995.1 Verrucomicrobiota bacterium
TGAGCCCGTCTGGGCGGGTTCCCGCCAGTGGACCGGCCAGGCCTCCGGCGGCGGCCGCGCGTGCCCGAGCCCCACGGCCTGCAACATCTCGGCCCCGGTGACCCTCCAGGGCGGCTGCAAGTATTACATCGAGCTCATCTACAAGGAAGGCGGTGGCGGCGACTACGGTGCGGTGACCTGGCAGACCCCGGCCACGGGGCCCTCGCCCAACGTGCCCGCCAACGGCAGTGCCCCCATCCCGGGCACCTTCCTCTCGCCCTTCCTGCTCCCGGCCACCGTCGTGACCGACATTGCCAACCAGAGCGTTGTCTGCGGCGGCCAGGTGACCTTCAACGCGTCCATCATTGGCACGCCCCCGCTGGCCCTGCAGTGGTATGAGAACGGCGTGGCCATCCCGGGCGCCAACGGCTCCAGCTACACCACCCGGCCGCTGACCGACGCGGACAGCGGGGTCAAGTATTACCTCGAGGGCGTGACCACGAGCCCGGCCGGCACGGCCCGGACCTTTGAAGCCACCGTGACCGTGACCCCGGACGGCACGGCCCCGACCCTGCTCTCGGCGTCGGGCAACACGACCTTTGACGGCATCACGCTGGTGTTCAGCGAGAACCTGGACGTGGCCTCGGCCGCGGACACCATCAGCTACTCGGTCATCCAGAACGGTGGCGGCCCGCTGGGCATCAGCACCGCGACGTTGCTGCCCGATGGCCGGACCGTGGTGCTGGCCACGACGCCGCAGACCCCGGACACCCTCTACACCGTCACGGTGAACGGGAACCTGTTCGACTTCTGCGGCAATCCCATCGTGGAGACCAACGTGGTCATCCGGTCCTTCGTGATTGGGTGCGGCACCCTGGTGTTTGAGACCTACCCGACCGGTGGCGGCACCGCGGTGAGCATCCTGACCGGCCATCCGAGCTTCCCGGACAACCCGGACAGCCGGATAAACCTGAACAGCTTTGACACCCGCGCGGAGCTGGGCACGGACAACTACCGGGACAACTACGGCGGCCGCGTGCGCGGCGTCTATTTCCCGCCCGCCTCCGGCAACTACGTGTTCTACCTGCACAGCGATGATGCCTCGCGGCTGTTCCTGAACCCGACCGGCCCGAGCGCGGCCGGCAAGGTGCTGGTGGCCGAGGAAACCGGCTGCTGCCGCGACTGGCCCTCGGTCAGTTCCTCCACCTTCTTCCCCGCCGGCATCCCGCTGGTGGCCAACCAGCCCTACTACATCGAGGGTCTCTTCAAGGAAGGCGGCGGCGGCGATTACATCCGCGTGGCCGCCCGCCTCGTGGGCAGCTCCGACGCCCTGGTGGCGATTGGTTCCAACCAACTCGGCCGCGTGAGCCCGGCGGGCTCGCTCGGCACGGTGTCCATCACCCAGCAGCCGGCCAGCCGCACGGTGCAGGAGGGCGACCTGGCCACGTTCAGCATCGCTGCGACCACCGGGACCAGCCCGACCGCCTGCTACCAGTGGCGGCGCGACGGCGTGGACATTGCCGGCGCGACCACGCCGACCCTTTCCATCGGCCCCGTGTCGGCCAACGACAACGGCGCGGTCTACAGCTGCGTGGTCAGCATGCCCGGCTCCTCGGCGACCTCGCAGGAGGCCATCCTCACGGTCAACGCCCGCACGGGCGGCCTGAGCTGCGGCTTCCTGGTGTTTGAGTCCTACGAGTGCGGCGGCGGCACCGCGGTCTCCCGCCTGACCTCCAGCCCGCTCTTCCCGGGCAGCCCGCGCGAGCGCCTTTACCTGACGGCCTTCGACACCCGCACGGTGTATCCGAACGACAGCAAGGACAACTACGGCGCCCGCATCCGCGGTTACTTCATCCCGCCGACCAGCGGCAACTGGATCTTCTACCTGCGCAGCGACGACTCCTCGCAGCTGTTCCTGAGCCCGAACATGGATCCTGCGGCCAAGGTGATGCTCACCGAGGAGCCCGGCTGCTGTGCCGGCTTCGGCGCCCATGCCTCGTCCGCCATCCCGCTGGTGGCCGGCCAGGCCTACTACATCGAGGCCCTCTACAAGGAGGGTGGCGGCGGCGATTACTGCCAGGTCGCGGCCAAGCTCGAGTCGGATCCGACCATTCCCGACACCCTGCGGCCCATTCCCGGCGCGTGGCTCGCGGCGGTGGTGGACGGCGAGGGCGCCTCGCTGGCCATCAACAGCCAGCCCCAGTCGACCAAGGTCTGCCTCAGCCTCGGTGGCAACGACCCGGAGACCCTCCTGAACGAGAACTTCGGCGGCGGCGACGGCGCTGGCAGCGTGACCGACTTCAACGGGCCGTTTGAAGGTCCCTGGACCTACAACGCCGGCCGCGGCACCTGGGGCAGCGCCGGCCAGAACGCCGAGCTGGGCCGCGCCCCGAGCACGCGCCTGACCTTTGGTCCCTACGCGGTGACCAAGTCCGGCAATGTCCGCCTCAGCTTCGAGCACCGCTACAGCTTCGAGGGAGACTACTGGGACGGCGGCCAGGTGCGCGTGAGCGTCAATGGCGGGCCGTTTGTGGCCGTGCCCTCGGCGGCCTTCGCGTCCGGCGGCTACAACGGCTCGGTCAACGGCAGCAGCGCCTCCGAGTTGAACAGCCAGCCCTCCTTCGTGCTCGACTCGCCGAATTATGGCGGCGACCAGTTCATTGCCAGCGTGGCGGACCTCGGGGTCTTCCTGGCCGGCGACACCATCCGCGTCCAGTTCCTGGCCGCCTACGACACCAACACCCGCCAGGGCAACCCGGCGTGGGAAGTCACCAGCCTCGGCCTGACCGAGGGCATTGGCGGCGCCAACGTGGCCTCCTTCAACGTCGGGGTGAGCGCCACCGGCCCCGGCGGCAGCGCCAACCCGCCGGTCTACATCCAGTGGCAGCGCAGCTGCGGCGGGGACTGGGTCAACATCCCCGGCGCCTCGAGCAGCACCTACACGTTCTCGCCGCGCCTGGCGGACAACGGGTGCAAGTTCCGCGCCATCGTCTGCATCCCCGGCGGCAACGCCCTCTCCAGCGAGGCCACCCTCGCGGTGGTGCAGCCGAACACGCCGCCGAGCTATGTCGCGCCGTCGACCTTCCAGTCGTATGAGGACGCCGCGATGACCGTGTCCGGCTTCCTGAGCAACCTGCAGCCGGACAGCATCAGCTCCACCGAGGGCAGCTTTGTCTCGGACTTCACGGGCACGGGCACGCCGGTGATCTTCACCAGCAGCACGTTTGACAGCCTGCCGCCCGGGGCGGCCATGGTGGGCAGCGCCTACATCGGCGGTGGCCGGCTGCACCTGACCGACGCGCAGAACAGCCAGTTTGGCGCGCTGCTGACCGGCTTCGATCCGAACCCCCGCAACGCCTACAGCGTGAGCTGGACCGAGTATGTGGGCGGCGGCACCTGCTGCGGCGGCAATGGCGCCGACGGCTACAGCCTGAACATCGCCAACGACCTGCAGCTCTCCGGGTTCCCGGCCGAGGAAGGCACGGGCACCGGGGTGAGCCTGCTCTTCGACACGTGGGACAACGGCGGCGGCGAGGCCCCGGCCATCAACCTCAAGTGGCAGGGCAACATCATTGCCAGCGCGCCCATCGACGTGAGCCAGGACAACGCCAGCCCGGTCTTCCGCCCGGTCAGCTTCAGCGTGACCGCGGCGGGCCAGGCCACCCTGGTCTACAACGGCAACACCGTGTTCAACAACGTGAGCCTGCCGGGCTGGGCGCCGCAGTCCAACCTGCGCATCCTGCTCGGCGCCCGCACGGGCGGCGCCAACGACAACCATCACATTGATGACATGGTGCTGACCGGCCTGGCCCCGGTGCTGGTTGTGCCCCCGCCGCCGCCGGCCGGCTCGGTGGTCTACGGCAGCGCCTACCTGGGCGACGGCGTGCTGCACATCACGGACGCCATCAACGGCGCCTCCGGCGCCTTCGTGGTGGACGACCTGCTGGGCGGCGCGCCGCTGGGCAGCTTCACCATGGACTTCAGCGCCCGCGTGGGCGGCGGCACCGCCCCGCCGGCCGACGGCTTCGCGGTGAGCATCGCGGGCAACCTGCCGGCCGGCACGTGGCCCATTGCCGAGGAGGGCGAGGGCAACGGCCTGAGCGTGTGCTTCGACATCTTCGACAACGGCGGCGGCGAGGCCCCGGCCATCGACATCAAGTGGCAGGGCGCCACCATCGCGCACACCTCCGTGCCGAGCCTGGAGACGGGCGACGCGTTTGTCCCGGTCAGCATCAAGCTCGACCCCGACGGCACGCTGGACCTCGTCGTGGCCGGCACCCCGGTCTACACCGACCTCGTCACCGGCTACGTGCCCATCAGCGGCGCCAAGTTCGGCATCGGCGGCCGCACGGGCGGGCTGAACGCCAACCAGTGGATTGACAACCTGAACATCCAGGCCAGCGCGGTGAACCCGGGCGATGCCGAGGCCTCGCAGACCATCACGGTCACGGTGGCCAACGACAACCCGGGCCTGTTCTCCGTGCAGCCGGCCATCTCGGGCGACGGCACCCTGACCTACACCCCGGTGGCCAACGCCTGCGGGACGGCCAAGCTGACCATCGTGGCGATGGACAACGGCGGCACCGACCCCGATTGCGGCGGCCGCGACACCGCTGAGCCCACCGAGGTGACCCTGACCATCGTGGCGGTCAATGACTGCCCGGTGTCCGCGCCCCTCAGCGTGTCGGTGCAGGAAGGCGGCTCCACCCCGGTGGTGCTGTCCGCGACCGACGCCGACGCCAACGGCTGCGGCCTGCCGCTGAGCGGGTTCGTCATCGTGAACCCGCCGGCCCGCGGCACCCTCAGCGGGACCGCGCCGAACCTGGTCTACACCCCGGCGCCGGATTACCCGAATGCCTGCGGCCACAACAACGGCGCCGACTCCTTCACCTACGCCGCCACCGACGGCCAGTGCATCGGGGACGCGGTCACGGTGACCATCACCGTGGTCGAGGTGAACGACTGCCCGACGGCCCGCATCTACAACGGCATCGTCTGGACGCCGCCCGGGGTGGCCGCCAGCACGGTGGAATACGTCGTCTCCGCCAACGGCTCCAACGCCGTGGTCATCCTGGACGGCAGCCTGTCCAGCGACGTGGAATGCGACCCGATCACCTACGCGTGGTATCTCAATGGCAGTGTGGTGCCGTATGCCAGCACGGTGATTGCCACCAACGTCCTGCCCCTCGGGCAGCACAGCATCCAGTTGGTCGTGGATGACAGCCAGTGCGTGGGCATGTCCACCATCACGCTGGAGGTCATCTCGCCGGCGGACGCGGTTAACCTCCTCATTGATGAGATCACCAACTCCAACCTCGAACGCCGTGAGCAACGGCCGCTCATCGCCTCCCTGAAGGTGGCCATCGCCTCCTTCGACCGCGAGGGCGCCGTCTCGGGCGTCAACCAGCTCAACTCCATCCTGAACAAGATCAGCGCGCAGATCGCGAAGGACTACCCGACGGAAGCCGCGCTCCTGACGGCGCAGATCGAGTCCATCATCGCGGCGGTGCGGGCGGCGGGCATGCTGGACGGCATCCCCGGCCAGGCCAACCGCTGAGCCGGACAGCCAATCGAATCACGAGGGGCCGGGAGAGATCCCGGCCCCTCCCTTTTTCCGGGCGGGGTTTTCGGTTGCAGTTTGCGGGGTGACCTTGGAAGTTGGCGCCCGCCATCCGAGCCGGGCCATGAATCGCGGCGCAATTCTCCTCCTTGGCGCCTGCCTCCTTGCCGGGGCGGGCGGGCGCGGCGTGGCTGCCCCGGCCTGGGAGCCTCACCCGGGCGGCCGCAGCGCCGCGGTGGCGCCGGGGCCGGCCGGTTCCCCTGGTTTCACCCTGCTGGCGCCCGCCGAGACCGGCCTGCGTTTCACCAATGGGCTGAGTGCGGAGCGGCACCTGACCAACCAGATTTACCTGAACGGGTCGGGGGTGGCTGCCGGCGACGTGGATGGGGACGGCTGGGTGGACCTGTATTTCTGCGGCCTGGAAGGCGGCAGCGCGCTTTACCGGAACCTGGGCGGCTGGCGGTTTGAGGATGGCACGGCGGCGGCGGGGGTGGGCCTGCCCGGGGTGGCTGCGACGGGGGCCGCGCTGGCCGACCTGGATGGGGATGGCGATCTGGACCTGGCGGTGAACTCGGTGGGGGGCGGCACGCACCTGCTGGGCAACGACGGGCGGGGACGGTTCACGCGCCTGGGCCCGCCCCTGAACCCGCTGCGGGGGGCCATGTCGATGGCGTTGGGGGACATGGATGGCGACGGGGATTTGGACCTGTATGTGGCGAACTACCGTCCGGTGACCATCCGGGACCAGCCCAACACGCGCTTCACCTTCTCGACGACCACGGCGGTGCCGCAGGTGACGCGGATTGACGGGCGGCCCCTGACCGAGCCCGACCTGACCAACCGGTTTGTGTTCCGGATCTCGGGGCAGGGCGGGCGGGGCAGCTTTGCCTATGACGAGCTGGGCGAACCCGACGAGTTGTATCGCAACGAGGGAGGCGGCCGGTTCACGGCGGTCTCGTGGACGGACGGGACCTTCCTGGACGAGGCGGGCCGGCCGTTGGCGGCGCGTCCGTTCGAGTGGGGCCTGGCGGCGGCCTTTCGGGACCTGAACGGGGATGGGGCGCCGGACCTGTATGTCTGCAACGACTTTGCCGGCCCGGACCGGTTTTGGTTGAACGACGGGCGCGGCCGGTTTCGGGCGGCGCCGGCGCTGGCCCTGCGGCAGTCGAGCCTGAGCGCGATGGGGGTGGACTTTGCGGACGTGAACCGGGACGGCGCGGTGGATTTTTTCGTGGTGGACATGTTGAGCCCGGATCACCGGCGGCGGTTCACGCAGCGACCGGACATGAGGCCGGAGCCGCATCCGGTCGGGGGGATCGAGAACCGGCCGCAGTATCCCCGCAACATGCTGTATGTGAACCGGGGGGACGGCACGTGGGCGGAGTTGGCGCAGCTGGCCGGGCTGGAGGCCACCGACTGGTCGTGGAACCCGGTCTTCCTGGATGTGGACCTGGACGGCTGGGAGGATCTGCTGGTCTCGAACGGGTTTGAGCGGGACAACATGAACATGGACGCCGTGCAGCGGCTGGACCAGGTCAAGAAGGCGCAGCCCGGGCTGAGTTCGGTGGAGCAGCTGCGCCTGCGCCGGCTGTTTCCGCGGTTGGACACGCCCAACCTGGCCTACCGGAACCGGGGCAACCTGCGGTTCGAGGAGGTGAGTGCGGCGTGGGGATTCCATGATCGGTTGATTTCGCAGGGCATGTGCCTGGCGGACCTGGACAACGACGGCGACCTGGACGTGGCGTTGAACAACCTGAACGCGCCGGCCGGGGTGTATCGGAACAACGCGGCGGCGCCGCGCGTGGCGGTGCGGCTGAAGGGGCTGGGGCCGAACACGCGGGGCATTGGGGCGCGGGTGGAGCTGCGGGGCGGGCCGGTGGCGCAGAGCCAGGAGATCATGGCGGGCGGGCGCTATCTTTCGAGCGACGACCCGGTGCGGGTGTTTGCGGCCGGGCCGGGCGCGGGGGAGTTGACCCTGGCAGTGACGTGGCGCAGCGGGCGTCGGAGCGTGGTGCCGGGCGTGCGGGCCAACCGGATTTATGAGGTCGATGAAGCCGCGGCGGGCCCGGCGGGGGCGGCGGCGGAGGCGGCGGAGCCGGCGCCGTGGTTCACCGACGCGAGTGCGCGGGTGGGGCATGTCCATGCGGAGGAGCCCCATGACGACTTTGCGCGGCAGCCGACCCTGCCGCATCGGGTGAGCCAGCTGGGGCCGGGGGTGACCTGGGCGGATGTGGATGCGGACGGCTGGGATGACTTGCTGGTGGCGTCCGGGCGGGGCGGGGGCCTGGCGGTGTTGCGCAACGATGGCCGGGGCGGGTTCAGTCCCTGGGCGGGCCCCTTTGGGGCGGTGGCGTCGAGGGACCAGACGACCGTGCTGGCCTGGCGGCAGGGGGTGGGGGCGCCGTTGTTGTTGGTGGGCCAGGCGAGCGATGAGCTGGAGCAGGACGGGCCCTGTGTGCGGGCGTGGCCGCTGGCGGGGGCGCCGTTGCCGGACGTGTTTCCGGCGTTGGGCGCGAGCGTGGGTCCGCTGGCCATGGCGGACGTGGATGGGGACGGGCAGCTGGATTTGTTGGCGGGCGGGCGGTTGGTGCCGGGGCGTTGGCCGGAGTCGGCGCCCTCGGCGTTGTTCCGTGGGGGGGCGGACGGGTTCACGGTGGACGACGAGGCGACGCGGGTGCTGGCGGGGGCGGGGTTGGTGAGCGGGGCGGTGTTCAGCGATTTGGATGCGGACGGGGATCCGGACCTGGTGCTGGCGTGCGAGTGGGGGCCGTTGCGGGTGTGGCGGAACGAGCGGGGGCGGTGGGTGGGGTGGGAGCCGCAGGTGAGGTGGGGCGGGCGGGAGTGGGCGGGATTTCCGCACGGGCTTTGGGCGGGGGTGACCGCGGCGGATCTGGATGGGGACGGGCGGATGGACCTGGTGGCGGCGAACTGGGGTCGGAACAGCCGGTATGAGCGATTCCGGGCGGGCGGGTTGCGGCTGCATTACGGGGCGTTCACGGGGCCCGGGGTGGTGCACGCGATCGAGGCGTATGCGGAGCCGGGGACCGGCCGGTGGCTGCCGCTGCAGCCGTTTCAGGTGGTGGGGCTGGCCTTGCCGGAGGTGCGGGCGCGGTTGGGCACGTTTGAGGCGTATGCGACGGCGTCGTTGCCGGAGATTTACGGGCCGGCGTGGGCGGGGGCGGCGGTGCGGCGGGCTGAGTGGCTGGAGTCGGCGGTGTTCCTGAACCGGGGCGATCACTTTGAGGCGCGGGTGCTGCCGGACGAGGCGCAGTGGGCGCCGGCCTTTGGGGTGGTGGCGGCGGATTTTGACGGGGATGGAGCGGAGGACGTGTTCCTGGCGCAGAACTGTTTTGGCCTGGCGGCGGAGGCGTCGCGGGCGGATGCGGGCCGGGGGTTGTTGTTGCGCGGGGACGGGCGGGGCGGGTTTCGGGCGTTGGGGGCGAGGGAGAGCGGGGTGCGGGTGGATGGGGAAGGGCGGGGAGCGGCGGCGGCGGATTATGATCGGGACGGGCGGATGGATTTGGCGGTGGCGCAGAACGGGGCGGCGACGCGGCTGTATCGGAATGCGGCGGCGCGGCCGGGCTTGCGGGTGCGGTTGGCGGGGCCGCCGGGCAATCCGGCGGGGGTGGGGGCGGTCTTGCGGTGGCGGTCGGGTGCGGCGGCGGCGTGGGGGCCGGCGCGCGAGTTGCATGCCGGGGCGGGGTATTGGTCGGTGGACAGCCCCGTGACCGTGCTGGGGCAGGGTGGGGCGGCGGGCGAACTGCAGGTGCGCTGGCCGGGTGGCCGGGCCGTGACCCATGCGGTGCCGGCGGGGGTGCGGTCCGTGGAAGCCGCCGTGGGCGGGGAACTGAAGGTGGAACGATGAGGCGACCTGGGGATGGCGTGGGGTGGTGGGCGGGGTGGCTGGCGCTGTGGCTGGTGGCGGGTGGCGGGCCCGGGTGGGCGGCGCCCGCGGCGGCGCCGGGGTTGGCGTGGCAGCCGGGCGCGGTGGCGGGGCATCGGTCGGCGGCGGTGAGCGTGGCGGGCGGCGGGCGGGCGGGGTTCACGCGGATGGCGGCGGGGTTGACGGGGATTGAGTTCACCAACGTGCTGCCGTTGGCGCGGCATTTGACCAACCAGATCCTGTTGAACGGGTCGGGGGTGGCGGCGGGGGATGTGGACGGGGACGGTTGGACGGACCTGTATTTTGCGGCGTTGGATCGGCCGAACGCGCTGTATCGGAACCTGGGCGGGTGGCGTTTTGCGGAGGTGACGGCGGAGGCGGGGGTGGGGTGTGCGGGGTTGACCTCGAGCGGGGTGGCGTTGGCGGATCTGGACGGGGACGGCGACCTGGACCTGGTGGTGGCGACGGTGGGGAACGGCACGCGGGTCTTCAGCAATGATGGGCGGGGTCGTTTCCGGGAGACGGCGGTGTTGAATGGGCGGAAGGGGGCGACGTCGCTGGCGTTGGGGGATTTGGACGGGGACGGGTGGCTGGACCTGTATGTGGCGAATTACCGGACCCGGGCGTTGATGGACATGCCGAACACGTTCTTCAACTTTCGCTACGTGGGCGGGCGTCCGGTGGCCATCACGCACGTGGATCGGCGGCCGGTGACCGAGCCGGACCTGGCGGGGAGGTATCGGTTGAACGCGCGGGGTGGCATCGAGGAGAACGGCGAGGTGGACGAGGTGTACCGGAACGCGGGGGGCGGGACGTTTGTGCCGGTGCCGTTCACGGGCGGGGCGTTCCTGGACGAGGAGGGGCGGCCGCTGGCGGAGCCGCCGTTGGACTGGGGGTTGAGCGTGCTGGTGCGGGACCTGACGGGGGACGGGTTGCCGGACCTGTATGTGTGCAACGATTTTGACGCGCCGGATCGGTTTTGGGTGAACCAGGGCGGGGGGAAGTTCCGGGCGGCGCCGTGGGCGGCCCTGCGCAAGGGCAGTCATTTTGCGATGGGCGCGGCGGCGGCCGACGTGAACCGGGACGGGCATGATGACCTGCTGGTGGTGGACATGCTGAGCCGGGACCACGTCCTGCGCATGGACATGACGGCGAACCGGAGCGTGCCCAACCCGGTGACCGACCGGCGTCCGGACTACATGATGAACATGCTGTATGTGAACCGGGGGGACGGGACCTATGCGGAGGCGGCGGGGTTGGCCGGGTTGAGCGCGACGGAGTGGAGCTGGGGGGTGTTGTTCCTGGACGTGGACCTGGACGGCTACGAGGACGTGTTGGTGGCCAACGGGCATGAGCGGCAGGCGCGCAGCCTGGACGTGGCGGAGCGGTTGCGCCTGCGGCGGGTGGTGGAAGGGCGGACGAACGTGGCGGACATCTTTGAGGGGCGGAAGCTGTATCCGCGGCAGGACAGCGAGAACCTGGCGTTCCGGAACCGCGGGGACCTGACCTTTGCGGACGCGGGCCGCGGGTGGGGTTTTGATTTCCGGGGGGTGTCGCATGGGATGTGTTTGGCCGACCTGGACAACGACGGGGATCTGGACGTGGTGGTGAACAACCTGAACGATCCCGCCCTGGTTTACCGCAACGAGGCGCCGGCGCCGCGGGTGGCGGTGCGGTTGAAGGGGCGGGCGCCGAACACGCGGGGCATTGGGGCGCGGGTCGAGTTGCGCGGCGGGCCGGTGGGGCAGAGCCAGCAGGTCATTGCGGGCGGGCGGTATTTGTCGGGCGACGATCCGGTGCTGTGTTTTGCGGCGGGCGCGCCGGGGCGGGAGTTGACGTTGGACGTGCGGTGGCGGAGCGGCCGGCGCAGCGTGGTGGCCGGGGTGCAGCCGGACCGGGTTTACGAGGTGGAGGAACCGGCGGGCGCGCCCGAGCCGGTGGCGCGGCCGGCGGGGCCGGAGCCCTTTTTTGCCGACGTGAGCGCGCGGCTGGGCCACCGGCATCGGGACGAGCCCTTTGATGATTTTGCGCGCCAGCCGGGGTTGCCGCATCGTTTGAGCCAGTCGGGTCCCGGGGTGACGTGGGCGGACCTGGACGGGGACGGGTGGGAGGAGTTGTTGGTGCCGGGGGGGCGGGGCGGGGGGTTGGGGGTGTATCGGAACGACGGGCGGGGCGGGTGGGCGCGGCAGGAGGGGCCGTTTGGGGAGGGGGCGGACCGGGATCAGACGATGGTGTTGCCGTGGCGCAACCCGGGATCGCTGCCGTGGTTGCTGGTGGGGCAGGCGAGCGACGAGTTGCCGGTGGACGGGCCGTGCCTGCGGGCGTGGCCGTTGGCGGGGGCGGCGTTGCCGGCGGACGCCTTCCCGGCGCTGGGGGCGAGCACGGGTCCGCTGGCGATGGCGGACGTGGACGGGGACGGGAGCCTGGATTTGTTTGTGGGGGGTCGTTATGTGCCGGGGCGCTGGCCGGAGCCGGCGCCGTGCGCGTTGTTCCGGGGCGGGGCGGGGGGCTTCACGCTGGACGAGGAGAACACGCGGCGGCTGGGGCGGCTGGGGATGGTGACGGGGGCGACCTTCATGGATGTGGATGGGGACGGGGACGCGGATCTGGTGACGGCGTGCGAGTGGGGGGCGGTGCGGTTGTTCCGCAACGAGGCGGGGCGGTTGGGGTCGTGGATTCTGCCGGTGACGGGCGGGGGTGGGGCGGCGACCACGGCGCAGTTGACGGGGTGGTGGACGGGGGTGGCGGCGGGGGATTTCAACAACGACGGGCGGATGGATTTGGTGGCGGGGAACTGGGGACGCAACACGCCGTTGGAGGCGCACCGGGCGCGTCCGCTGGAGGTGGTGTTTGGGGATGCCAATGGCGACGGGGTGGTGGAAGTGATTGAGGCGTGGGTGGACCCGGTGACGGGCCAGCGCCGGCCGGAGCGGCAGCGGGACGTGCTGGCGCGGAGCCTGCCGTTTTTGCCGGAGCGGTTCCCGTCGCATGTGGGCTATGGCCGGGCGACGGTGGAGGAGATGCTGGGGCCGGCGGCGGCGGGGGCGCGCCGGTGGGCGGCGGTGTGGCTGGAGTCGGCGGTGTTCCTGAACAGCGGCACGGGTTTTGTCGTGCGGGCGTTGCCGGTGGAGGCGCAGTTGGCGCCGGCGTTGGGGGTGGCGGTGGCGGACTTCGACGGGGACGGGCACCAGGACGTGTTCCTGGCGCAGAACTTCTTTGCCGTGCAGCCGGACACGCCGCGGTATGACGGCGGGCTGGGGTTATGGTTGCGCGGGGATGGGCGGGGCGGGTTTCGGGCGGTGAGCGCGGCGGAGAGCGGGGTGCGCATCCCCGGCCAGCAGCGGGGTGCGGCGGTGTGCGACTTTGATCATGACGGGCGCCCGGACCTGGCGGTGGCGCAGCACGGGGAGGAAACGCGGCTGTATCGGAACGAGCGGGGCCGGCCCGGCCTGCGCGTTCGCCTGCAGGGCCCGGCGGCCAACCCGGACGCGGTGGGGGCGGTGGTGCGGCCGTTGACGGAGGCCGGGCCGGGGCCGGCGCGGGAGATTCGGGCGGGGGGCGGTTGGTGGTCGATGGATGCGCCGGCGGCGGTGGTGTCGGGCCCGGGACCGGTGCGCGGCGTGGCCGTGCGCTGGCCGGGCGGGCGTTGGACGACGAACGCTGTGCCGGCGGGGGCGGTGGAGGTGACGGTGGACGCGGCCGGGGCGCTGAAGGTCCTGCGCTGAGCGGCGGGCGCGGGGGCGCCGCGGGGCGCGGTCAGGCCAGCTGTTTTTCCCAGCGGTCGAGCTGGCGCCCGACCTCGCGGGGGCTGGGGGCGCCGGTGAGGGTGCGCCTGGCCAGGGCGGTTGGGAGGTCGAACAGGCGGCGGACATCGGGGCCGAACCGGGGCTCGACGGAGCGGAGTTCGGCGAGGGAGAGGGCGTTGAGCGGCTTGCCGAGTTGCTCGGCGAGGGCGACGGCGGCGCCGACGGCGTGGTGGGCGGCGCGGAAGGGGAGTTTTTTGCGGACGAGATAATCGGCGAGGTCGGTGGCGATCAGGCCGGGGTCGGCGGCGGCGGCGGCGCAGGCCTGGGTATTGGCGCGCGTGTGGCGGAGCATGCCGGTGAGGACCCGGACCGTGTGGCGGACGGTGTCGACGCTGTCGAAGAGGCGTTCCTTGTCCTCCTGCAGGTCGCGGTTGTAGCACATGGGCAGGCCCTTGAGGAGGGTGAGCAGGGACACGAGGTTGCCGATGACGCGCCCGGACTTGCCCCGGGCCAGCTCGGCGACGTCGGGGTTTTTCTTCTGCGGCATGAGGGAACTACCGGTGGTGTAGGCGTCGGCGATGCGGATGAAGTTGAACTCGGTGCCGGCCCAGAGGACGAGGTCCTCGGCCAGGCGCGAGAGGTGGACGGCCAGGAGGGCGGCATGGGCGCAGAACTCGACGGCGAAATCGCGGTCGCTGACGGCGTCCATGGAGTTTTGGGTGACGCGGGGGCGTCCGCGTTCGTCGACGAAGCCGAGCTGGCGGGCGACGAATTCGCGGTCGAGGGGCAGGGTGCTGCCGGCGAGGGCGCCGCTGCCGAGGGGGCAGACGTTGAGGCGGCGGCGGCCGTCGGCCAGGCGGTCGGCGTCGCGGTCGAGCATCTCGACGTAGGCGAGGAGGTGATGGGCGAGCAGGACGGGCTGGGCGCGCTGGAGGTGGGTGTAGCCGGGGATGACGACGGCGGCGTGGCGGCGGCCGAGGGCGACGAGGGCCTGCTGGAGGGCGCGGACCTCGGCGAGGAGCGCGGTGGTTTGGTCGCGCAGCCAGAGGCGCATGTCGAGGGCGACCTGGTCGTTGCGGGAGCGGGCGGTGTGGAGCTTGGCGCCGGCGGGGACGCGGCGGGTGAGGGCCGCCTCGATGTTCATGTGGACGTCCTCGAGTTCCGGTTGCCAGGCGAAGCGGCCGGCGCGGATCTCGGCGGCGATGCGGCGGAGGCCGCGGGTGATGGCGGCGAGCTCGGCGCGGGAGAGGACGCCGATGCGGCGGAGCATGGCGGCGTGGGCGAGGGAGCCCTGGATGTCGTGTTCCCAGAGGCGCCAGTCGAAGGAGATGGATTCGGAGAAGGCGGCGACCTCGGCCGCCGGGCCGCGGGCGAAGCGGCCGCTGCGGGAGACCACGGAGTGTTGCGGGCGTTTCAAGCGGGTGGGACTGTGGCGGGGCAGGGGGGGAAAGTCACGCGTGAAGGCGGTGGGGCGGGCGCCACGGGCGGTGGTTCCGCCGTTGCGCCCGCGGCGGGCAGGACGTAGCCTCGCCGGCCGATGAAGCCCAAAGGCACAGTCTACCTGGTGGGAGCGGGTCCCGGCGATGCCGGCCTGCTCACGTTGCGCGGCGCGGAACTGCTCGGCCGGGCCGACGTGGTGGTCTACGACGCCCTCGTCAACCCGGAGCTCCTGCGCCTGGCGCCCAAGTCGGCGGAGATCATCTATGGCGGCAAGCGGTCCCGCGACCATGCGATCCCGCAGGAGGACCTGAACCAGCTGCTGGTGGCCAAGGCGCGCGAGGGCCGGACCGTGGTGCGGCTCAAGGGCGGGGACCCCTACCTGTTTGGGCGCGGCGGCGAGGAGGCCGAGGAACTGGCGGCCGCGCGCGTTCCCTTCGAGGTGGTGCCCGGCATCTCCAGCATTGTGGCCGGGCCCAACTATGCCGGCATCCCGATCACGCACCGCGACCATTGTTCCAGCTTCACGGTGATCACGGGGCATGAGGATCCGGAGAAGGGCGGGACGGCGCTGGACTATGCGCGGCTGGCCCAGTTGCCCGGCACCAAGGTGGTGCTGATGGGGGTGGAGCGCATCCAGGCCATCACGGAGGCGCTGATGGCCCATGGCATGGACCCCGCCACCCCGGTGGGCATGGTCCGGTGGGGCACCACCAGCGCGCAGGAAACCCTCTGCGGCACCCTCGGCACCATTGCCGGGCTGGTGGCCGAGCGGAAGTTCGCCGCCCCGGCGGTCACGGTCATTGGCACCGTGGTGCGCCTGCGCGACACGTTGAACTGGTTCGAGCACCGGCCCCTCTTCGGGCGGCGGGTGGTCGTGACGCGCACCCGCGAGCAGGCCAGCGACCTGTCGCACCAGCTCCGCGAGCTGGGCGCCGAGGTGCTGGAGATTCCCACCATCAAGATTGCCCCCCCGGACGAGCGGCAGCCGCTGGTGGAATCCCTGCAGGGACTCGGGGAATACGACTGGATTATCTTCACCAGCCCGAACGGCGTGACCGCCTTCTTCGACTGCTTTTTCAAGGCGTTTGACGACATCCGGGCGCTGGGCAACGTCCGGTTGGCCGCCGTGGGCCCCGCCACCGCGGCCAAGCTGACCGAGTTGCGCCTGCGGGTGGACGCCATGCCCTCCGAGTATGTGGCCGCCAAGGTGGGGGCCGCCATTGCGGCCAAGGAAAGCGTGGAGAACCTGCGTTTTCTCCTCGCCCGGGCGCAGGTGGCCAACCCGGAACTGGTGCGCGAACTGGAGGAGCGCGGCGGGATTGTGGATGACGTGGCGTTTTACAAGACCGTGCCCGAGACGGAGGACGTGACCGGCGCGGCCGCGCGCCTGGTGGAGCAGGGGGCGGACTGGGTCACGTTCACCAGCAGCAGCACGGTGGAGAACTTCCATGCCCGCTTCGATTTGCCCGCCCTGCTGCGGAAGTTTCCCGCAATGCGCGTGGTCACGATTGGCCCGGAGACCACCAAGGCCCTGACGGCGCTGGGGCTGGCCCCGGCCGTGGAGGCGCGCCCGCACACCATTGCGGGCGTGGTGCAGGCCTTGAAGACGGCCGCCGCGGCGCCGGCCTAGGCGGGTGCCCGGATGACGGCCCGGCGCGGGTGGGTCCGGCCACTTTTTCCTTTGCTGGCGCCCGGGAATCTCCTTTCCTCCGGGTGCCCATGCGCGTTGTCATCCGCAATCTCCTCAAGCAGTTCGGCGGCACCCCCGCGCTGCGGAACATCTCGCTGGAGATCCAGTCCGGGGAGCTGTTCTTCCTGCTCGGGCCCTCCGGTTGCGGCAAGACGACGCTGCTGCGCACGATTGCGGGGTTTTACCAGCCGGACGGCGGGGAGATACTCTTTGGCGACCAGCCCATGGCTGCGGTGCCGCCGCACCGGCGCAACACGGGGATGGTTTTCCAGAACTACGCGCTCTGGCCGCACATGACGGTGGCGGAGAACGTGGCCTACGGGTTGGAGGTGCGGTCGGTCAGCCCGGCTGAGAAGGAGCAGCGGGTGGCGGAGGCGCTGGCCATCGTGCAGATGGAGCGCTATGCCACCCGCACCCCCAACCAACTCTCGGGCGGCCAGCAGCAGCGCGTGGCCCTGGCCCGCGCCCTGGTCATCCGCCCGGATGTCCTCCTGCTCGACGAACCCCTCTCCAACCTCGATGCCCGCCTGCGCCTGGAAATGCGCGAGGAAATCCGCCGCATCCATGCCCAGGTCGGCGTGACCACCATTTACGTCACCCACGACCAGAAGGAGGCCCTCTCCCTGGCCACCCGCATGGCCGTCCTCCGGGACGGTGTCATCGAGCAGATTGGCGACCCCCGCAGCGTCTATCGCGCCCCCGCCAACCGGTTTGTGGCCGATTTCATTGGCGAATCCAACTGGGTCACCGGCGAGGTCCAGTCGGCCGCCGGTGGCGACGTCACCGTGCGCACCCCCTTGGGCGCGCTGCGCGCCGCCGCCCCCACGGCCCGGCCGGTTCCGCCCGCCGGCACCGCCGTCCAGGTCGGGTTCCGCCCGGAGGCGGTCCGCATCGGCCCCGGCGCCGTCAATGCCTTCACCACCCGCATCGCCCATGTCAGTTACCTCGGGGAAATCGAGCAATACGGCCTCGAATACGCCCCCGGCCAGGTGCTGAAGGCCTTCGAGCAGAATCCCCTCGACATCCGCAAGGTCGGCGCGGAACTGCCCGTCCATGTCCTGCCCCAGGACGTCCTCATCCTGCCGGTGGACCGCTAGCCGGACGCCGCCGGCCGAGGGATGGGCAGCGCACGGGCGCGGGCCGGATGGCGTCCCCGCGGCACCCTGGCACCCTCCGGCCGGCTGCGAAAAGAGGTGGGCCACGCAGGGTCCGAAAAAAATCTGAGAAACTTGTTGCGCGGGGGATCTCGTTTGCTAGTCTCACCGCTCCCGTTTCCCGGAAGGGCAGACGGGCAGCACTTTCAGGTTTGGCCGAGAACCGACCCCGGCGAGGGGCGGGAATGATGGCCGGGCCTCTCCAGGGCTGCCGACTCGGGTCTATTTTTGATTTTATGCCAGTCAAATCGTTCAGGCCGCTGACGCCGTCGACGCGCTACATCACCATCGCGTCCTACGACGACATCACGAAGACGACGCCGGAAAAGTCGCTGGTGACGATTCGCAAGAAGACCGGTGGCCGCAACAGCTACGGGCGCATGACCGCCCGCGGCATTGGCGGCGGCCACAAGCAGAAGCTGCGCCTGGTGGATTTCAAGCGGAACAAGCATGGCGTGGAGGCGACGGTGTCGGCCATCGAGTATGATCCGTGCCGGTCGGCCCGCCTGGCGCTGCTCCAGTATGCGGACGGCGAGAAGCGCTACATCATCGCGCCGGTCGGCCTGCAGGTGGGCGCCAAGCTGATGAGCGGCCCGACCGCCCCGCCGGAGACCGGCAACAGCCTGCCCCTGAAGTCTGTTCCCGTCGGCCTGATGGTGCACAACATCGAGCTGATTCCGGGCCGCGGCGGCCAGATGGTCCGCAGTGCCGGGTCGGCGGCGACCGTGATGTCGCGCGACGGCGGCTACGCCCAGTTGCGCCTGCCCTCCGGCGAAATCCGCAAGGTCAACGAGAACTGCATGGCCACGATCGGCCAGGTCGGCAACACCGACCATGAGAAGGTCGTCCTCGGCAAGGCCGGCCGTTCCCGCCACCGCGGCATCCGCCCGATCAACCGTGGCGTGACGCGCAACCCGGTCGACCATCCCAACGGCGGTGGCGCCGGCAAGTCCAAGTCCGGCGGCGGCTGGCAGCAGCTGATGTCCCCGTGGGGCAAGATTGCCAAGGGCGGCAAGACCCGCCTGCGCCGCAAGTCCTCGAACCGCTTCATCGTGGTCCGCCGCAATGGGCGGCCCATGAAGCAGCTGTAAGGCCGCATCGCCGACCCGAATCGCACTGAACTGACCTGAATTATGGGACGCTCAATCAAGAAGGGCCCGTTTGTTGACGGCCACCTGCTGGACAAGATCCAGAAGGCCAAGGAGACCAAGTCCAAGGCCCCGATCAAGACCTGGTCGCGCCGGTCGATGATCACGCCGGAGTTTGTCGGGCTGACCTTCAACGTGCACAACGGGAAGGTGTTCAACCCGGTGTTTGTCACCGAGAACATGGTCGGGCACCGGCTCGGCGAGTTCTCCCTCACCCGCACGTTCAAGAAACACGGCGCCCACACCGCCAAGGCCGAAGCCAAGTAACCCCATCCCATGCGAGTCCAGGCCATCTACAAGAACTTCCGCATGTCGCCGCAGAAGGTGCGCGAGGTTGTCCGCCAAATCCAGGGGCTGCCCGCCGTGCAGGCGGAACAGGTCCTTGCCGTCACGCCCCGCAAGTCGGCCCGCGCCGTGGCCAAGACCCTGCGCAGCGCCATTGCCAACGCCCAGAACAACCACAACCTGCAGCCCGAGTCGCTGGTTGTGGTCGAGGCCGTGGCGGGCAAGGCGAAGACCTACAAGAGCTTCCGCCCCAAGGCGCGCGGCTCGGCCGGCCCCCTGCTCATGCGCGGGAGCCACATCCGCGTCGTCGTCTCCGACGGCAAGGACGAGGGCACGACCAAGAACTGACCTCCAGACCAGACACTCTCCTATGGGCCAAAAAACCAATCCCGTCGGTCTCCGCGTCGCCGTCCACAAGGACTGGCGCTCCAAGTGGTATGCGGACAAGAAGGAGTTCGGCAAGCTGCTCGCCGAGGATCGCAAGATCCGCGACATGCTGAAGAAGAAGCTCGAGTCGGCCAGCGTGCCCAAGATCCTGATTGAGCGCGCCGCCACCCGCTGCCGCATCACCATCCAGACCGCGCGCCCCGGGGTCGTCATCGGCCGCAAGGGCTCCGAGATCGACAAGCTCAAGGAGGAACTGAGCCGCCTGACCGGCAAGGAGATTTACGTCGACATCCAGGAAATCAAGCAGCCCGAGACCGATGCGCAACTGGTCGCGGAGAACGTCGCCCTCCAGCTGGAGCGCCGCGTCAGCTTCCGCCGGGCCATGAAGAAGGCCATCCAGACCGCGATGGACTTCGGGGCGGACGGCATCAAGCTGCGCTGCGCCGGGCGCCTGGGCGGGGCCGAGCTGGCCCGGGTGGAGACCTACCATGAGGGCAGCGTTCCCCTGCACACGCTGCGGGCGAACATCGATTACGGCTTTGCCGAGGCCAAGACGGTTTATGGCAAGCTGGGCGTGAAATGCTGGATCTGCAAGGGTGAGCGCAAGGTCGAGAAGGCCAAGCCGGCCGAGGCCGTTTCCGCTCCCGCTGCCGGTTGATCCCCGGACGAACCGAACCCCACGACACCTTTAGACTGAGGACGAGCTTATGTTGATGCCCGCACGAGTAAAGTATCGCAAGATGCACCGCGGCAGCCGCGCCGGCCTGGCCACGCGCGGGCACACGGTGGCCTTTGGCGAATATGGCCTGCAGGCCCTGGAGCGTTGCTGGCTGGACACCAAGCAGATTGAGGCTGCCCGTGTCGCCATCAACCGCAACATGAAGCGTCGCGGCAAGGTTTGGATTCGCGTGTTCCCCCAGAAGAGCTTCACCAAGAAGCCGCTGGAAACGCGCATGGGCAAGGGCAAGGGCCCGCTCGAGTCCTGGGTGGCCGTGATCAAGCCGGCCACGGTGCTGTTCGAGGTGGACGGCGTCCCCGAGGCGCTGGCCCGCGAGTCCATGCGCCTGGCTGCCACCAAGCTGCCGATCGTCACCCGTTTCATCACCCGCCGCAAGCACGCCTGAACCCGTCCTCCGACCTCCGACCATGAAATTCAAGGAAATCAAGGACCTGACCCTGGTGGAACTGGCCGCCAAGGGCCGTGAGCTGCGCCAGGAGATCTTCAACCTGCGCCTGCAGCAGGCGAGCAGCCAGCTGGAGAAGCCGGCCCGGCTGCGCATCCTGCGGCGCGACATTGCCCGCGTGGAGACGCGCATGTCCCAGCTGCGCAAGCAGACGAAGGCCGCCTGAACCCGCCCTCAACGCACTGATTTATGCCTGAGACCACCCCCGCCCCCGCCGCCGCCCCCGCCGAACGCGGGCACAAGAAGGAGCGCGTCGGCGAAGTCATCTCCAACAAGATGGCCAAGACCATCGTCGTGCGTGTCCAGCGCCGTTTCCCCCACCCGCAGTTCAAGAAGGTGGTGACGGAGTTCAAGAAGTTCTACGCCCACGACGAGAAGAGCGAGGCCCGCCCGGGCGATCGCGTGCGCATCGAGGAATGCCGCCCGCTCTCCCGCACCAAGCGCTGGCGCCTGGTCCAGGTCGTCGAGCGCAATACCGACGCGGTCAAGGTCAACGTCTAGCCGCCCCAACGTCCCAGGCCTAGCCCCCAGCCCCTTCCCACCATGCTGCAAGTCCGCTCCATCCTCGACGTCGCCGACAACACCGGCGCCAAGCGTGCCGCCGCCATCGGCGTGCTCCATCGCCCCAGCAAGCGCTACGCCGAGGTCGGCGATGTCATCAAGGCCCACATCAAGGAAGCCGCCCCGGACGGCACCGTGAAGAAGGGCGAGGTCGTCAACGCCGTCGTCGTCCGGACCCGGCAGGCCATCCGCCGCAGCGACGGTTCCTACCTGCGCTTCGACGGCAACGCCATCGTCATCATCGACGCCGAGAACAACCCCCGTGGCACCCGCATCTTCGGCCCCGTGGCCCGCGAGTTGCGCGACCTGCGGTTCATGAAAATCATTTCGCTGGCCCCCGAGGTCATCTGACACCATGTCCCAAGTCCAGAAACGTTTCCACGTCAAGAAGGGCGACGAGGTCGTCGTCATCGCCGGCACCGAGCGGGGCAAGCGCGGCAAGATCATCGAGGTCCAACGCGGCAACCTCCGCGCCATCATCGAGGGCGTGAAGATCATCAAGCGCCACACCCGCAAGAGCCAGCAGCATCCCCAGGGCGCCATCATCCAGCGCGAGGGCACGGTCCACATCTCCAACCTCATGAAGGCGGAGGAATACGACCGGCGCGCCGCCAAGCGCGGCAAGGCTCCGGCGGCGACCCCCGCCTCCTGACCGCTCCCGGTTCCCCCGTCCTGCGCGCCTCCCCTCCGGGGAGGCCGCCCGATCGACCATGAGTGGCCCGGCCCCCCTGACCGCCGCGACCCCCATGGCCGAGGTCCTGGCCGCCTACCCCGGCGCCCGGCGATCCCTCTTCCGCAAATACCACATCGGCGGCTGCTCCAGCTGCGGTTTCGATCCTGCCGAGACCCTGGGAGTCCTGTGCAGCCGCAACGGGAACCTGCCCGTGGCCGAGGTGGTGGCCCATATCCAGGCCAGCCATGAATCGGACCGGCAACTGGAAATCACCCCCGCGGACCTGGCCGCCCGCCGGGCCGCCGGCGAGCCAATCCGCCTCCTGGATCTCCGGTCCCGGGAGGAGTGGGACGCGGTTCGCATCGAGGGCGCCGAGTTTGTGGACCAGGCCCTGATCCAGGGCCTGATGGGCCGGGCCGGCCAGGAGGGGTTGATTGTTTTTTACGACCATCTGGGGCAGGGGAGCCTCGATGCGGCCGCCTACTTTGCCGGCCACGGTTTTGCCCAGGTCCGCCATCTGCGTGGCGGGTTGGACGCGTGGTCGCGCGACGTGGACCCCGCGCTGCCCCGTTACCGGTTGGAGAAGGCCTGATCGGATCGACCGGGTGTCTGGCAATGCCCGGGCCACCCGGGGTTCCACGGGCGGGCGGCCCGTAGAAGTTCCTGCGGTGGTGGAGGGGGTTTTTGCGTTTGACCCACCTTGTCCCCGGCGGGTAGGGTGCCCCTCCTTTTAACGCGGCTCCGCACTATGTTCGGCACTATTCGCAAGCACCAGCAATGGCTCTGGGTGATCGTCATCTTCTTCGTCACCATCGCCATGGTTTTCTTTTTCACCACCGATTCGTGGCTGCAGGGCGGCGACGATGATGGCGGGGGTGATTTTGGGCGCTTCAACGACCGCCCGATTAGCAAGGCGGAGTTCCTGGCGGCGCGCCGGGAGATCCTGACCGCCTCGGTCATCCGCACGGCCAAGCTGCCGCCCGGTGACGCCGAGACCTCGAACATGATCGAGCAGCAGGCGGCGGCGCGGGTGTTTGCCAAGTGGGTTCTCAAGCGGAACAACATTGAGCCCAGCGACAAGGCGGTGGCCCGCATGGTGCAGGAGCAGTTGCGCGACTTTCCCTACGCCACCTTCGAGAACGACTTCCTCAAGCCCAACGGGCTGAGCACGCTCGACTATGAGCGGTTTGTCCGCCATGAGGTCGGGGTGCTGCAGTTGATGGCGGCGGCCGGCGCCAGCGCCAAGCTGGTCGGCGCCCGCGAGGCCGAGGTCATTTACCGCAAGGAACACCAGGAGACGGAGGCCCAGTTGGCGCTCTTCCTGACCTCCAACTACGTGAGCAAGGTCACCATCACCAACGGGGCGATCGAGGGCTTTTACACCAACCGCATGCTGATGTACCGCGTGCCGGAGCGGACCCTCCTTGGCTACGTGGAATTTCCCGCCAGCAATTACCTGGCCGAGGCCGAGAAGGCCATGTCCACGCGCACGAACATCGAGGAGATCGTCAACACCGAGTTCTTCCGGCGCGACACCAACGATGTGCGCTGGCAGGATGCGAAGGGGGCCCCGCTCTCCGAGGCGGACACCAAGAAGAAAATCCGGGAGCTGATCCGGGAGAACTTCTTTGCCCTGCCCGCCGCCCGCCGGGCGGCGGCCGAGTTCGGCACCCTGCTCATGGAGGGCCGCGGCGCCCCCGGCATGGACGAGAAGAATCCCCAGGCCTACGCGAACTTTGAGAAGCTGGCGGCGGCGCGCGGGTTGGTCATCAAGACCACGGCGCCGTTTGATGCCGTCAACGGGCTGGAGGAGTTTGCCGCCCCGACCAACACCGCCGACCAGGCGGAGGAGCCCTACAACCTGCGCGAGGTGGTTCGCCGGGCGGCCCTTGAGCTCCGGGACACCAACGCCGTGCGGTTCACCCCGATTCCCGGCCCCGGGGCCGTCTACCTGATTGCCCGCAAGGGATCGCTGCCGGCGGAGACGCCGGCCTTGGCCCAGGTCGGCGCCAAGGTGACCAACGACTACCGCAACTTCATGGCCGCCACGCTGGCGCGCAACGCCGGCATGGCCTTCGCCACCAACCTGACCAACCTTTTGGCCCAGAAGAAGTCCTTTGAGGACATTTGCAAGGCCGAGGGCGTGACGCTGGCCAAGCCCCCCCTCTTCTCCGACACCACGCAGTCCCTCACGAACTTTGACGCGCGCATCAACATTCGCCTGCTGCAGAACTTCTCGCGCGACCTGGCCCCGGGGCAGGCCACCGGCTTCCTCCCCGTGCTCCAGCAGGAGGGCGGCTTCGTCCTCCACGTGAAGGCCCGCCCGCCCCTGGAGGACGCCAAGGTGAAGGCCGCCCTGCCGGAGTTCATCAGCCAACTCCGGAATTACCGCCAGAACGAGGCCTTCAACCAGTGGTTCCGCAAGCAGGCCGAGGTCGCCAAGTTCTCCCCGCCCCGCCGCGAGACGACCATCGGCGCGCAAAACTGAGCCCGCCCCCCGGCGGGGCGCCCGTTGCCGCATGAGCCTGGGTCCGCCGCGCCGCTTCATTCCCCCGCTGGGGCCGCCCCGCCGTTCCGCCCGCCAGCGTGCCCTGGCCGAGTTGCGCGGGGTGGACCTCGTGCCCCTCGAAAAGATGCGGGACCACCGCGCCCGTCCCCTCGGGCAGCTGATGCCCGACCTGCTCAAGGCCATCCGGCTGGACCAGCGCCAGGGCGAGGCGGAAATCGTCCGGGTCTGGAACCAGCTCCTGGACCCCGGCATCACCGCCCATGCCCAGCCCACCGGGATTCACAAGGGCACCCTGTTTGTCCGGGTTGACAGCAGCCCGTGGCTGGATGAAATCGTCCGCTATCGCCGCAAGGAAATCCTCCAGCGCCTGCAGCACAGCTTTGGTCGCGAGCTGATCCAGCGGATCAGTTTCCGGGTGGGCTGACGGGTCCGGGGCCGCGGCGGGGCGTCGGTTTTCCCGGCGCTTGCGCCTCCGGGCACGCCGGGTAGCCTATAGGCATGAATTCCGTCCTGCGCCTGGTGGCGCTCACCGGCCTCCTTGGGCTGGCGGGTGGCTGCCAGCCTTCGCCGCCGCCTCCGGCCCTTTCCGCCCCTCCCATGAACCCCAAGCCTGCCCCTGCTTCCGCCCCCGCCTCCGGCCCGTCCACCGCGCCCGCCAAGGTCACCCGGACCGAGGAGGAATGGCGCCGGCAGTTGTCCCCGGAGCAATACCGGGTCCTGCGGCAGGCCGGCACGGAGCGGCCCTTCGGGGCGGCCTACGATGAGTTCAAGAAGCAGGGGGTGGGGACCTATGCCTGTGCGGGCTGTGATGCGGTCCTGTTTTCCTCCCGGGAGAAGTTTGATTCCCACTGTGGCTGGCCTTCCTTCTACGATCCGGCCAACGCCACCAACGTGATCACCAAGGACGACTACTCCGTGGGCATGGTGCGGACGGAGGTGTTGTGCGCCGTTTGCGGCGGGCACCTGGGGCATGTGTTCAAGGGGGAGGGATTCCCCACCCCGACGGACAAGCGCTACTGCATCAATGGGGTGTCGCTGAAGTTCATCCCGGCGACGGGGGAGGGAAAGCCGGCCAAGCCCTGACGGGGGGGCGGGTCGGGTTCAGAGCAGGCCGGGTTGGGCGGGGGCGCCGGGCTTGAGCCCGACGCGCTGGTAGCCGAGTTCGGTGGTCACGCGGCCCTGGGGGGTGCGTTTGAGGTAGCCCTCCATGATGAGGTAGGGCTCGTAGACCTCCTCGAGGGTGTCCGGTTCCTCCCCCACGGCCACGGCGAGGGAGCCGACCCCGACGGGGCCGCCGCCGAACTTCACGATGATGGTTTCGAGGATGCGCTTGTCCATTTCGTCCAGGCCGTGCTCGTCGATTTCGAGCATGCGCAGGGCCTGGTCGGCGAGGGCGCGGGTGATGCGGCCGTCGCCCTTGACCTGGGCGTAGTCGCGCACGCGGCGGAGGAGATTGTTGGCGATGCGGGGGGTGCCGCGGCTGCGGCGGGCGACTTCCCGGGCGCCTTCCGGGTCGGCCTCGATCCCGAGCAACCGGGCGGCGCGCAGGACGATTTGCTGCAGGTCGTCCCCGCCATAGTAGTCGAGGCGTTCGCGGACCGGGAAGCGGGTGAGGAGGGGGGCGGTGAGCAGGCCGCTGCGGGTGGTGGCGCCGATCAGGGTGAAGCGGGGCAGGTTCAGGCGCACGCTGCGGGCGTTGGGGCCCTGGTCGATGATGATGTCCAGCTTGAAGTCCTCCATCGCGGGATAGAGGTATTCCTCGATGGTTTTCTGGAGCCGGTGGATCTCGTCGATGAAGAGGACGTCGCCCTCCTCGAGGTTGGTGAGCAGGCCGGCGAGGTCCCCGGCCTTCTCGATGGTGGGCCCGCTGGTGCTCTTCAGGTTGGAGCCCATGGCCTTGGCGATGATGTTGGCGAGGGTGGTCTTGCCGAGGCCGGGGGGGCCGGAGAGGAGGACGTGGTCGATGGCCTCGCCGCGCTGGCGGGCGGCGGCCACCGTGATTTCCAGGCGTTCCCGCACCTTCGGCTGGCCCCGGAAGTCCGCGAACAAGGCCGGCCGCAGCGTCATCTCGAGCGCGGCGTCGGGCTGGGTCAGGACATCGGAAATCATCCGCTCGGCCATGCCCCGCAGCATGGAGAAGGGCTCCATGAGCGACAAGGACAAAGCCTCCTGGCACCGGCCGGGGCCGGGTGGGGCGGTTGATTCAGGACACCGGGGCGGCGCCCTCGCGGTCCTCGCGCTCGCTGCGCAGGCGGAGTTGGCCGCAGGCCGCGTCGATGTCGTGCCCCTTCTCGCGCCGGAGGGTCGCGGTGATGCCGCGTTCCGTGAGTGCGGCCAGGAAGGCTTCCTGGGTTTCCTCGGACGGCCGCGTCCAGGGCAGCCCCTCCACCGTGTTGTAGGGGATCAGGTTGACCTTGGCCTTCAGGCGCCGGGCGAGGGTGGCCAGCGGCGCGACCTCGGCCACGGCGTCGTTGACCCCGGCAATCAGGATGTATTCGAAGGTGATCAGGCGGTCCCGCTGGCGCTGATAGTCCTCGATGGCGGCGGTCAACTCGGCCAGGGGATACTTGCGGTTGACGGGCATGATGCGGTTGCGGGTGGCGTCGGTGGCGCCGTGCAGGGAGATGGCGAGGCGGAACTGGAGGGGTTCGGTGGCCAGGCGGCGGATCTGCGGGGCGAGGCCGCTGGTGGAGATGGTGATTTTGCGCGCGCCGATCCCGCCGCCCCAGGGGGCGTTGAGGATGCGCAGGGCCTGGAGCAGGTGGTCGTAGTTGGCCAGGGGTTCGCCCATGCCCATGATGACGAGGTTGTTGACGACCCGTTCGCGCGCCTCCCTGGCCGGGGCGGCGGGGTCGGTGCCGCCGGCGGTCCCGGCCTGGGCGGCCAGTTCCTCCACGGCGAGGACCTGCCCGACGATTTCCTCCGGCCGCAGGTTGCGTTTCCATCCCTCCAGCCCGCTGGCGCAGAAGCGGCAGCCATAGGCGCAGCCGACCTGGGTGCTGACGCAGAGGGTGTGCCGGTCACTGGCCTCGCCATAGAGGGCCGGGTTGGCCGGGATGAGGACGCTTTCGATGCGGGCGCCGTCGGCCAGGCGCCAGAGGAATTTTTGGGTGGTGTCCGCGGAGCCCTGCCGGCGCAGGAGTTCGAGGGGCTGGAGCGAGAAGGCGGCGGCCAGTTGGGCGCGCAGGTCCCGGGGCAGGTTGGTCATGGCCTCCCAGGAGGCGGCCCGGCGCGCGTAGAGCCATTGCAGGAGTTGGTCGACGCGGTAGGCGGGCTGGTCCCATTCCTGGAACCGGGCCGCGAGGGCTTCGCGGGTGAATGAGCGGATATCCGGCAACACCCCGCAAAGGTGGGGCCTCGGGGCGTTTCTGGCAATGAGGCTGAGCGCCCGGGTTTCCGGGGTCAGCGGGCCGGCAGGGGAAGCTTCTCGGCGCCGGAGTTCCCCGGGGGCTGGTAGAGGCCGGGGCCGAGGTCCCGGAGGGGGTCGGTGGGGGTCCGTGTGCGGCTGCGGATGACGATGACGACGAGCAGGAGGAAGACCAGGAGGGCCGCGGCGGCGACGGCGATGCGCCAGTTCAGCCGGGAGAACTGGAGCATGAGGAAATCCAGGACGCCCTTGGGACGCTCCACGAGGGGCGGGGGGGCCCGGAACTTGGGGCTGCGGTTGAGTTCCGTGTCGAGATCCTCCAGCACCCGCGGCACATCCAGCTTCAGCATGGTGGCGTAGGTCCGGACGAAGCCGCGGATGTAGACCGGGGCGGAAAAGGTCTGGAAATCGCCGGCTTCGAGGGCGCGGACGTGATCGGTTTTGATCTTGGTGATCTCGGCCACCTGGTAGACGTCGAGCTTCTGCGCCTCGCGGGCGCGGCGGAGTTGCTCGGAAACGGCGGCCATGTGGGATGAGAACTACCGGATGGCGGCCGGGGAGGCAATCTTGGAAACGGGCCGGGCGACTGGGCCGGGCCCGGTGCCCGGGGGGAGCGCGCCGGTCAGGCGGCCCGGCGGCGGGAGGATGGTTGGTTGAGCACCACCACCTTGCGGGTTCCCTTGGCGGCCTGGGGGTCCTTGCGGGAGTCGGACAAGGCCAGGTAGAGGAAGGCGAGGATGTTCAGGCCCGGCAGGAGGAGGAGGAACCCGACCCAGGGGGCCTTGCCGCGGGCGGTGGCGATTTGGAAGCACCAGATGGCGTAGCCGAGGAGGTTGAGGCCGGGGACGAGGATGCCCACGCACCACAGCCAGGACATGCCGGCGGCTCGGGCGAGGGGGATGACCTGCAGCACGGGCAGCCAGACGAGGGGGTTGGCCGGCTGGCCGGCCTTGCGGCAGATGAGGTGGCTGCAGAAGGAGAAGACCAGGAAGAGCACGCCGCCGAGGGTCAGCCAGGCGTAGCGGAGGATGGGGGGCATGCCGGCGACGAACTCCCGGCTTTCCCAGACGGCCTTCTCGTACCATTCCTCGTAGCGGGGATCGAGGTTGAACTCGAGGTCGGGGGCGGTGACCTCGAATTCCGCGAGGGCATCGGCCTCGGGGTCCGGCTGGGCCGGGGCCGGGGCGGGGTCCACCTCTTCGGCGGGATCGCTGATCAGCTGGTAGCCCAGCTGGAGCTGGGTGGATTTGTCGAGATCCCTTACCTTGATGCTGGCGAGGCCGCCGGCATGGCGGATGAACAGGCTCGACTGGGATTTGCTGAGGATGACGACGTTGGTGTAATGGGCCTTGGGGGTGTGGAGGAAATCCACCCGTTCCTCCGGCGTGCTGGCGGCTCCGGCGGCCGGCGGCGGGGTCGCCGCCAGCAGGCAGGCCAGGGCCAGGGCGGCCAGGAGATGACGGAACGCAGCCATGGATGAAATCAGGTCAGGCGCTATCGCCTGCGAGGTTCATCGGCAGCGCAGCGGGGGAGTTAAGCGGGCTTTTTGCCCGGAGCAGCGCTGGTTTCCGGGGGGGCGGAGGCAGGAGGCCCGGGTGGACAAAAGAAAAACGCGGGCCACCCGGCCCGCGTTGTTGTTTCGCCTTCAACAGGGTTACGGGCCCTGTCAAATCGTGCCACATGGAGTGGCCTGGAATCGCCGCCTACTTGGTCGGGACGGTGGCGATGGTCTGCAGGATGCGGCCCGCAATCTGGTAGGGGTCGCCCTGGGAGTTGGGACGACGGTCCTCGAGGTATCCCTTGTAGTCGTTGTTGACGAAGCTGTGGGGAACCCGGATGGAGGCGCCGCGGTTGGCCACGCCGTAGTTGAACTTGTCGATGGACTGCGTCTCGTGGAGGCCGGTCAGGCGGAGGTGGTTGTCCGGGCCATAGACCGCGATGTGCTCGTTCTTGTACTTGTCGAACGCGGCCATGAGGCGCTCGAAGTAGTCCTTCCCGCCGACGCTGCGCATGTGCTCGGTGGAGAAGTTGCTGTGCATGCCGGAGCCGTTCCAGTCCACGTCCTTGCCCAGCGGCTTGCAGTGCCAGACGACGTCCACGCAGTACTTCTCACAGAGGCGCATCAGGAGGTAGCGGGCCATCCAGACCTGGTCGGCGGCCGTCTTGGAGCCCTTGCCGAAGATTTGGAATTCCCACTGGCCCTTGGCGACCTCGGCGTTGATGCCCTCGTGGTTGATGCCGGCGGCCAGGCAGATGTCGAGGTGTTCCTCCACGATCTGGCGGGCGATGTTGCCGACGTTCTTGTAGCCGACGCCGGTGTAGTATTCGCCCTGCGGGTAGGGGAAGCCGCCGCCCGGCGGGAAGCCCAGGGGGATGCCGTCCTTGTAGAGGAAGTATTCCTGCTCGAACCCGAACCAGGCGCCGGGGTCATCCAGGATGTTGGCGCGGGAGTTGGAGGGGTGGGGGGTCTTGCCGTCCGGCATCATGACCTCGCACATGACGAGGACGCCGTTCGTGCGGGTGGAATCGGGGAACACGGCGACCGGCTTGAGCATGCAATCGGAGCTGCGCCCCTCCGCCTGGCGGGTTGAGCTGCCATCAAACCCCCAAATCGGGAGCTGTTCCAGCTTCGGGAAGGAATCGAAATCCTTGATTTGGGTCTTGCTGCGGAGGTTGGGGGTGGGCTGATACCCGTCGAGCCACACGTATTCGAGTTTGTATTTGGCCATGGGATGGTCTGTGCGTTCTTTGTGTTCAGTGCCGGTTCCCGGGGGAATTGGGCATCCCTGAATTAGCAGGGGCAATGCCACCCGGAACCGGCGCCGCAGTGTGTCGGGCGAGGATCCCCAAATCCACTGAATTCATGGGTGTTTTTGAGCGTGTGGTCGGGTGGCGTCACCGGTGGCGGACGGTGGCCGGCTGTCGGGTTTTGTGCTGGCTGCGGGAATTTGACCGGATCGGTCGCGTTTGGGGTGGTGGTGGATGCGCAAACCGGTGGACTTGGGCGGGGGATGCCGGATAATGGCGGTCCTCCGGCGGGTGGCCGGGGTGGAACGCATGCTGAAAGTCAAAGATACGTTGCGGGCGACGGTCAACCTGACCTTCGATGGGCGCGTCATCAAGAACTACCATGGCCCGGATGCCCGGGTGCGGTTTGAGAACGAGGTCCGGGTGTTGCGCTGGCTGGAGGCCCGGGGCTGCGGGTTTGTCCCGCGGTTGCTGGAGGCGGACGCGGAGCAGTTGCGCATCATCACCACGAACTGCGGCACCCGTGTGCAGCATCTGGATGACCAGCGGCGGCAGGAGTTGTTTGCCGAGCTGGAGCAGTATGGGGTCCGCCACGACGACCCTGACCAGCGCAATGTGACCTACCGCCAGGCGGACGGGCGGTTTTGCCTGATTGATTTTGAGCTGGCGACCATCCTGCCGGCGGCGGAGGGGGGGGGCGCGTCATGACCAAGGCGCAGCCGGAGGCGGCCCCGGTGAGCCTGCGCTGGTGGGGTTGGACCGATGTGGGGCGGGTGCGGAAGAACAACGAGGACGCCTTCCTGGGGCTGCAGTTTGACGCCCACGAGGTGCATCACCTGGGGAGGTTGGGGGAGGCGCCGACCGACCATGCGGACTTTGCCTTTGCCGTGAGCGACGGCATGGGGGGCGCGAATGCCGGCGAGGTGGCCAGCCGCATCACGGTGGAAAAGATCACGGCGTTGCTGCCCCGGGCCTACCACCAGTCGGCGCGCGGGCTTTCGGCGGGCGTGGGCGACGTGATGACCGAGCTCTTCGAGCGGGTGCACAAGTCCCTGGCGCTGGTGGGGGGGAGCTACGAGGAGTGCCGGGGCATGGAGGCGACCCTGAGCCTTTGCTGGTTCAGCCCCGGCTGGATGTATTTCGGGCACATTGGCGACAGCCGGGTTTACTATTTGCCGGCCCGCGAGGGGGGGATGCGCCAGTTGACCCATGATGACACCCATGTGGGCTGGCTGTTGCGGAACGGGAAGATTAACGAGCGCGAGGCCCGGTCGCATCCCCGGCGGAACGTCCTGCAGAAATCGCTGGGGGGCAGCAACCAGTTTGTTGACCCGCAGGTGGGAGCGGTTGCGCATGAGCGGGGGGATGTGTTCCTGCTCTGCACGGACGGCCTGACCGACGGGTTGTATGAGCATGCCGTGCTGGACGTGCTGCGGCCCCCGCCTGGGGCGCCCGTCCTGGCCGGGCCGGACGCGAACCCGGCCCGGCGCCTGGTGCAGGCGTCGGTGGAGCAATCCGGCCGGGACAACACCACGGCGTTGGTCATCGAGGTCTGGTAGGCGGGTGGGGGCGGCGGGGCGGGGCGGGGTTGGGGGGGCATCCGGAAAGGAAAAAGCCGCCGTGCCAACCGGGCTCGCGGGCCGCGGTTATTGGCACGGCGGCTGTGAAGCCGCGGGGGGCGATCAGCCGTGATAGCCCTCTTCGCCGTGCTCGGCGAGGTCGAGCCCGACCGTTTCGTTCTCCTCGGTGGGGCGGAGGCCGACGACCAGTTTGACCACGTAGGCGATGATGGCGGTGGCCACGATGGAGAGGACCATGGTGACGACGATGGCCTTGATTTGGGCCATGAGCAGGCCGTCCTTCACGCCGGTGACCACGCTGTTGACCTTCTCGTCGGCGAGGAGGCCGGTGAGGAGGGCGCCGAGGGTGCCGCCGACGCCGTGGACCCCGAACGTGTCGAGGGCGTCGTCGAAGCCGAGCTTGGCCTTGAGGTAGGAGACCGCCAGGAAGGGGATGGTGCCGGCGCAGACGCCGATGATGACGGCGCCGGTGGTGTTGACGAACCCGCAGGCGGGGGTGACCACGACCAGGCCGGCGACGATGCCGGAGCAGAAGCCCAGCACGCTGGGTTTGCCGCGGAGGATCCACTCGCACAGGGGCCAGACGAACCCGGCGATGGCGGCGGCGATGGTGGTGGTGGTGAAGGCATTGGAGGCGATGGCGTCGGCCCCGAGGGCGGAGCCGGCGTTGAAGCCGTACCAGCCGACCCAGAGCATGCCGGTGCCGACCATGCAGAGGACCATGGAGTGTGGGGGCATGGCCTGTTTGCCGAAGCCGAGGCGCTTGCCGAGGATGATGCAGAGGACGAGGGCGCTCCATCCGGAGCTCATGTGCACGACGGTGCCGCCGGCGAAGTCGAGGGCCTTGATGCCGGCGTCGGCGGCGTTGAGGGCGCCGCACATGAAGCCCTTGGCCGACCAGACCATGTGGGCGAGCGGGAAGTAGACGGCGAACATCCAGAGGGTGACGAAGAGCAGCACGGCGGAGAACTTCATGCGTTCGGCGATGGCGCCGATGATGAGGGCCGGGGTGATGATGGCGAAGGTGAGCTGGAACATGGCCCACATGCTGTCACTGATCCAGTGGTAGCCGGCGCCGACCTTGCCGGGTTCCACGCCCTTGAACATGGCGTTGGCGAGGTCGCCGAGGAAGGGGTTGGAGCCGGAGAAGCTGAGGCTGTAGCCGCAGAGCCACCACAGGAACGTGACCAACCCGGCGATGCCCATGCATTGGGCCAGCACGGAGAGGACGTTCTTGCGGCGCACGAGGCCGCCGTAGAAGAGGGCCAGGCCCGGCAGGGTCATGAAGAGGACCAGCGCGGTCGAGGTCATTTGCCAGGCGTTGTGGCCGGGGCCGGGGCCGGCGACGGTGGAGTTGGTGTTCACGCGGGCGCCGTTGTTCATGTAGGCCTCGAGATCGGCCAGGCGCACGTTGAGCTCGTCCAGGGTCGGGGGCGGCTTGGGAGCGTCCTGGGCGGTGAGGACCGCCGGGATGGCGAAGAGGGCGCAGAGGAGGGTGAGGGAGAGAAGAAGTTTTTTCATGGGGTGTTTCCGGGATGGGGGTTGCGTCGGGTGGGCGGGGTTCAGACGGCGGCCTCGCCCTTCTCCTCGGTGCGGATGCGGATGGCCTGCTCCACGCTGGACACGAAGATTTTGCCGTCGCCGATTTTGCCGGTCTTGGCCGCCTTGATGATGGCTCCCACGGCACCCTCGACGCTGGCGTCGGGCACCACGAGTTCCAGTTTGATCTTGGGGAGGAAATCCACCGTGTATTCGCTGCCGCGGTAGATTTCGGTGTGGCCCTTCTGGCGTCCGAAGCCTTTGACCTCGGTGACAGTCATGCCTTCGATGCCCACCTCGCCGAGGGCGTCCTTTACCTCCTCGAGCTTGAAGGGTTTGATGATGGCTTCAATTTTCTTCATGGCGTTTCAGGGTCGTCATTGCATTGCGGTTGATGTGCACGAAAGCACTGGGCGCCCTTTAGCAACGGCGGTGCCATGTGGCCGGCGCGGCGGGGTGCTGGTGGGAAAACCCCGTTTTTACTGGGGTTTCCTGAGGTGGGGCGGCCGTGGGCGGGCCGGGCGGCCGGCGGATGGGATGCGGGGATTTGGCCAGCGTGGTGGCTGTTGGCCACCCTGGGGCGGTGCGGCGGGGGGGGGCGCCGATGCTACGGCGCGACGGCGCGGTAGAAGCGGGCCGGGCTGGCCGGGGCGGTGTCCGTGGACAGCATGAGGCCGGCGGCATCGGCCACCTGGGCGTCGAAGGGGGTCCAGGAGCGGAGGTCGGCCGACCACTCCACCCGGTAGACGGCCCCGGGGGTTCCCTGCAGTTGCAGTTGGCGGGTGCCCCCGGCCGGGGACACGAGGGACAGGAACCGGGCGGGCTGGGCGACCGGGGTGCCCGGGCGGCAGTTGCGGGAGATGGACAGGAGATAATCCCCGGAGGCGGTGGCCCCGCTGGCGCCGGGGCTGATGCCGACCCGGACGTAATAGGTTCCCTCCGAGCAACGATAGACGAAGGATTCGGCGGGTGAACTGGGGAGGGTTGCGGTCAGGCCGGCGGGCGGCACATTGGTCTGCGACACGGAGTTGCCGTCATTGACGACGAGGAGGGGGTTGCCAAAGGTGTCGAGCAATTCCAGTTGCGCGTTGATGGGGGTGTTGTTGCGCAGCGGGTCCGCATCCAGCCCCACCAGCAGCAGGTCGCCCTCGTCGGCGACGAAGCTGAACACGTCGGCATCCACCGACGGGCTGGGCCCGGCGAGCGTCCCGGAGAAATAGTTGCGCGGGCCGGTGTTGGCGAAGGCGATGGAATTGTTGGGTTCCGTCTCCGGGGTCGCATGGACTGCCGGAGGCTGGACGACGGCATACAGGCGGTAGGGTTCGGCGGCCTGTCCGCTGCTGTAGCTGACCCGCAGGAAGGCCTGGTCGAGGGGCAGGGGTGTCCCGGCCACGTTGGCGGAGCTTTGGGCGAAGAGGGAGTCGTTGTCGTTGTTGTCGAACTCCAGCGTGTTGAGGGTGCTGGTCACCCGCAGGTCGAAGTCCGGCAGGTTGGCGGCCTCGCCATCGACGAGGGCGAAGACCCGGGACCCGGCCGGGTGGAACCCGAGGGCGAAGAAGTCCCCGTCGCCGAGCGGGGCCGTCGAACCCTGGATCCCGCAGGGGCAGGGGCCGGCGTTGGTCAGGCTGTTGTTCGGTTCGGACTCCTGCAGGCACCGGTTGACCTCCAGCGTGAAAACGCATCCGCGGTTGGTGGCGTTGGCGTCATCGACGAACAGGTAGACCTGCTGCCCGGCGCTCAGGGGCAGGCAGGGTATCTCCTCCGCGGTGGAGGCCCCGTTGCGGTTGGCGGCGGCCAGGCAGTTCGTCACCGGGATGGGCCGGGTTCCGCCCAGGCACCCGGCGGCGGCATACACGACGAGGTTGAAACCCGACTCGAAGGAGTAGTTGTAGACCTTGACGGAATAGGCGCCGGCGGCGGGGGCGGTGAAGGAATAGACCACGTCCCGGCCGGCGGCCGGCGTGGGGGTCTGCCCTACGCCGGCAAAGCAGGCCGAGCCCGACAATTGATAATCGTTGCTGGCCAGGATGGTGGATCCGGTCATGCGGGTGTCGAGGAAGACCGGTTGGGCGGTCGCGCAGGTGTCGTTGGCGGGTGGATACTCGCGGTTGACGACCAACTGGACGGCGTCCTGCCCGGCCGGCGGGGCCGCGGTGTCGTAGTTCCAGATGACGAGGTAGTAGGTGGTGTCCTTGAGGAGCTGCCGTGTGATGGACGACTGGTAGCCGCCGGGGCCGCAGGAATCGTCATTGCATTCGAGGCGCGTGAACGGCCCGCTGCAGCCCCCGCTGGAGGTGTAGAGGGCGATGACGGTGTCGTCGAGGGTGGTGGCGCCGGAGCAGGTGCTCAGGGTGTAGAAGGCGTTGGTCGTGGGGGTGAACGTGTACCAGACCCCGCGCGACACCGTCTGGCAGAAGCCGGCCGCGTTGGTCAGGACGGCTTCCTGGCCCGTGACGGTGGCCTCCGCCAGCGCGACCGGGGCCGCGTAGTGGGGGAAGGGGCCCTGGCCGGGAATCATGACCGCGCCGCTGCAGAGGTCGTTGCCGGGGGCGGCCGCCAGGCCGGCCTGGGGCAGCAGTGCCGCCACCAAGGCGGCCACAGCGAGGCCCGGCGCCGTCAGCCGCCCAAGCGCCCGCGTCAGGCGCGGGCGGCGGCCTTTTTCGAGTGGGTTCACGGCGGACATACAGGCTTCCTGCCCGGGCAAATCCGGCGGGGAGAAGAGAACGGGATGCGCCGAACGAAACACAGGCAGTTGGGTTTGTCAAAGGACCCCCGGCCTCATTTTCGGGCGCCGCTCTCGGCGCCAGCCGGGGTGTCACCCGATGATTTTCGTCACAACCCCGGCGTTTCTTAACTTTCCACTTGAGAAAGCCCTCCAGCCGCCGATAGTTGGACCGTCACTCGCGGCGGCTTGGTGCGTGCGTCCGGCGACGGCGCCTCCCCGGTGACCAGTTCTTTGCCAGCGTCGCCACAGGATTTTATCCCTTTAACCCTGCCATGTTCGTGCTTTAGAAACCATGTCCTTGAACCGTAGTTAACAACGAACGGAGCCCTAAAATCGCCCACTGCCGACAGGCCTTGACTGGAAGTCGAAAGAGGGTTGAGTCGGTTCCACCTACACAAATAGGTCGTTCACAGGAATCGTTCTCACACGGCATTACGGCGGGGTTTTTTCTTTGGCGAGCGAGCGAGTGAGTGGGCTAGCGGGTTGGGGGTTGGGATTGGGAGAGGGCGTCGGACTGTTTCACGAAGTGGTCCCCGTGCCATTCGCCGTCGGCGGTGACCACATGGCCCGGGGCCTTGCCTTTCTGGGCCGCCTTGCGTTCGGCCTGCCGCCGGACGAGGTCCGCGTGGGTGGTGAAGTAGGCCAGGCTGTGTCCCCGGAAATCGGCCAGGGTCTCGAAGCGGTGTTTGGCCATGAAGGCCAGCAGTTCCTCGCACATCGGCTTCACGCATTCATAGCCGAACTTCATCACCCCGGTGCAGACCTGGACCGTGTCCGCCCCGAGGAGGATGAACTGGGCGGCATCCTGGCCGGATTCGACGCCGCCGAGTCCCGACAGGCTGCGCCCCGGGAACTCCTTCCGGATCAGGGTGGCGATTTCCATGACCATGCGCAGGGCGATCGGGCGGACGGCCTTGGACGAGTAGCCGCCCGGGGTGGTGTAGCCCTCGACCGTTGGCTCCGGCCGCAGCGTCTCGAGGTTCACGCCCATGACGCTGCGGATGGTGTTGATGGCGCTGAGCCCGCTGACTCCGCCCTGCAGGGCGGCCCGGCTGGGATCCTCGATGTGGGTGACATTGGGCGTCATCTTCGCCCAGACCGGCTTGCGGGCGGCGCCCATGACCCAGCCGCAGACCTCCTGCAGGATTTCCGGGCTTTGGCCCATGGCAGCGCCCATCTTCCGCTCCGGCAGCCCGTGGGGGCAGGAAAAGTTCAGCTCGAACCCGTCCACGCCCGCCGCCTGGCAGCGTTCGATGATTTCCACCCAGGCATCCTTGCGATACTCCTCCATCACGGAGGCGATCAGCACCCGGTCCGGGAACTGGTCCTTGCAGCGCTTGAATTCGTCCAGCCACAGGTGAAAGGGGCGGTCGCTGATCAGCTCGATGTTTTCCCAGCCGATCACCTCGCCGTCGCCGGCATGGAGTTTGGCGTAGCGCGGGGTCACGTTGACCACCTTGGAGGCGTCCAGGCTCACGGTTTTGGCGATGACAGCGCCCCAGCCCTCCTGGAAGGCCTTGGTGATCACGTTCAGGTTGGTGCCCGGCGGGCCCGAGCCAATGATGAACGGGTTGGGCAGTTTCAGGCCATCGACCGTGGTGGCAAGGGTGGGCATGGGCAGGGTGGGTGGAGGTGGGGAGTGGGTGCTGTCTGTCTACCCCGATTCCTGGCTGCTGACCACTGTAAAGCGCGCGTGTCTCCCGGGTCATCCGCTCCGCCCAGCGCCGCCCCGCCGCCGGGCCCGCTTTCTCGTTGGCAGGCCGCCGGGTATCCCGGAGACTCTCAGCAGTCCCATGAACGCCCTTGTCCGCGCCTTCCGTCGCGTCCTCACCCTGGCCTTCCCTGTCGCCCTCCTCCTGCTGGTGACGGCGAACCCCGGCGTTGCCGCCCCCGGGTCCCCTCCCAACGTCCTCTTCATTGCCGTGGATGATCTCAACCACTGGGTCGGCCACCTTGGCCGCAATCCCCAGGCCCGCACGCCGAACATCGACCGGTTGGCAGCCAAGGGGGTGACGTTCACCCGCGCCTACTGCGCGGCCCCGGTCTGCAACCCCTCCCGGGCCGCCCTGCTCAGCGGATACCGTCCCGGCACCAGCGGCATCTACGACAATCAGCATCCCTTCACCCGTGTCATCCGCCCCGGCGAATCCGTCATCACCCTCTTCAGGCAGGCGGGCTACCAGACGCTCGGTTCCGGGAAGATTTGGCATGGCGGACTGGGGTTCCCCGAGCAATGGACGGCGACGGCCGGGCCGGAACGCCCCGAGACGGCCAAGGTCGAGGACCGCAGCATCGGGGGCATCCGGTTTGGGGTGATGGAGGGGGGGGACGAGGGGTTGTCCGACACGGCGACCACGGACTTTGGCATTGCGCAGTTGGGGCGGCCGCAAGCCAGGCCATTCTTCCTGGCGCTGGGCTACCACAAGCCCCACATGCCGTGGAACGTGCCCCGCAAGTATTTTGACCTGCATCCGCTGTCCTCCATCCAACTGCCGCCGCACCGGACCAACGACACGCATGACCTGCCGGAGGCCGGCCGAAAGATGGCCTCGAAGTCGGGGGACCACGCGCAGGTGCTCGCGTCGGGACGCTGGAAGGAGGCCGTGCAGGCCTACCTGGCGGCCATCAGCTACCTCGATGGGCAGATTGGGCGCCTGCTGGACGCCTATGAGAAATCGCCGCATGCCACCAACACCCTCATCTGCTTCTGGGGCGACCATGGGTGGCACCTGGGGGAGAAGGAGCATTGGCGGAAGTTCGCCCTCTGGGAGGAGGCCACCCGGGCGCCGTTCATCTGGGTGGTGCCGGGCGTGACCCGGCCGGGCGGGGTGTGCGGGCGCCCGGTGGACTTCATGGGCATCTATCCCACGCTGTGCGACCTGGCCGGGTTGCCCGTGCCCAGGCATGTCGAGGGGGTCAGCCTGCGCCCGTTGCTGGCCAACCCGGCCGCCCCCTGGGCCAGCCCGGCCCTGACCACCTACGGCCGCAACAACCACGCCATCCGCACCGAGCACTGGCGTTACATCCGGTATGACGGCGGCGGCGAGGAACTCTACGACCACCGGAACGATCCCTACGAGTGGACCAACCTGGCCAACGCGAGCGCCGAGTTCGAGTCGGTGAAGAAGGACCTGGCCCGCTGGCTGCCGCAAACGAACAACCCCGCGTCCGCGCCGGCTGCCAACGGGCAGGGCAAGGGCAAAGGCAAGGGCAAGGGGGCGAACCAGTAGGGCCGCGGCAGCCGGCCGCAGGAGGCTGCTACGCGAGCCGGATGGCTTCGGAGACGAGGAGGATGGGGAGTGTGCCGCGGATGGGATACGCCACCTGGCCGTCCGCGCGGACGAGGGCGGCGTCGCAGGGGGTGGCGAGCACGCGGCCGTCGCGGGTGGCCAGGGTGCCGGCGGCGATGCGGCGGTTCAGGTCCGCGACGAGGGCCGGGTCGGCCTCGCGCAGGGGTTGCTGCGTCTCCGGGCAGCAGAGAATGCCTAGCAGTCGGGGGTCCACCATGGGGATGCCTCAGTGCGGTCCGGCGGCGCGGGCCGCCGCCTCGTAGACCTGCCTCACGGTGACGCCGGCCGCCTCGGCCGCGCGCCGGCAGGCCTCAAACTCGGGGGCGGCCTGCACGATGCGCCCGTCCAGCCGGCCGACCTTCACCTGGACCTCGCCGTAGGGCGTGGCGACGGTGGTGAACTCCCGGCGCAGCTTGCGGCGCTCCGCAGCCAGACGCCGGACGCCGAAGGCCGTCGTCTCGCGCAGGATGAGCGCGCAGAACCGGTCGGCGTCCGCATCCGCGCAGAGCACGCTGAGCATGACGCCCGGCCGGCTTTTCTTCATCTGGATGGGGGTGTGGAAGACGTCGAGCGCGCCCTGGGCCAGGGCCTTCTCCACGAAGCTGCCGAGCAACTCGGCGTTCATGTCGTCGAGGTTGGTCTGGAGGACGGCGACGGTGTCGGTCTCCCAGTCGTGCGCGGGGGTGGCGGGCTGTTCCTCGCCGAGGACGGCGCGGAGGACGTTGGGGCGGGTCTTGTTCTGGCGGGTGCCGAGCCCGTAGCCGACGCGCCGGGCGACGAGGCCGCGCATGGGGCCGAAGGACTCGGCCAGTTCCGCGACCAGGGCGGCCCCGGTCGGGGTGACCAGCTCGTGCGGTTCCTCGCACTGCGAGACGGCGACGCCGCGCGCGCCGAGGATTTCCAGCGTGGCCGGGGCGGGCACCGGGAAGCGTCCGTGCGCGCAATCGACCCAGCCCGAGCCCTCGATCACCGGGGAAGCCATCACGCGGGGTTTGCCCAGCAGTTCGAGGGCCACGCAGGCCCCCACGATGTCGACGATGGAGTCCAGCGCGCCCACCTCGTGGAAATGCACCTTCTCCGGCGGATGCCCGTGAATCTTCCCCTCGGCCACCGCGACCCGGTGAAAGACCGCCACGCTCTTTTCCTTCACCCAGTCGGAGAGCTTGCTCGTGCGGATGAGCTTCTGGATCTGGGCAAAGGTCCGGCCGTGCTCGTGTTCCCCGTGAGGAGGTTCATGCGCGTGCGCGTGCGCATGGCCATGCCCCGCCTCGTGTCCGTGCGTGTGCCCGTGGTCATGCCCGTGGTCATGGTCATGAGCGTGCTCCTGTCCGTGGTCGTGGTCATGGCAGTGGCCCTCGAGGTGGACATCGAACTTGGTGCCGGCGATGCCGCCGCGTTCGGCGCGGGCGGCGTGGAGGTGGAAACCGTCGAGGCGCAGCTTCTCGAGTTCGCGTTGGAGGTCGGCGAAGTCCACGCCGAGGTCGAGGAGGGCGCCGACGAACATGTCGCCGCTGACGCCGCTGTGGAGGTCGAGGTGGAGGGTCTTCATGGGCGCGGGAAGGAAGCGGGGGCGGGTCAGCGGCGGGGGGCGGGCGTGGTGCGCCGGGCCTTGGCGCGGGCGCGGGCAGGCCGGGCGGGGGGCGGGGTGTGGGGGCCCGGGGTTTCGGCGGCGAGGGCGTTGATTTGGCTGGCGGCGAAGCCGGCGCCGAATCCGTTGTCGATGTTGACGACGGTCATGCCGCTGCTGCAGCTGCTGAGCATGCCGAAGAGGGCGGTGAGTCCGGAGAGGTTGGTGCCGTAGCCGACGCTGGTGGGGACGGCGATGACGGGGCGGGCGACGAGGCCGGTGACGACGCCGGGGAGGGCGCCTTCCATGCCGGCGACGGCGACGATGACGTTGGCGGCCTGGATTTCGGGGAGGCGGCGGAGGAGGCGGTGGAGGCCGGCGACGCCGACGTCGTAGATGCGTTCGACGCGGTTGCCCATGATGTCGGCGGTGACGGCGGCCTCCTCGGCGACGGGGAGGTCGCTGGTGCCGGCGGCGAGGACGACGATGTGGCCGGGGCGTTTGGGGAGGGGTTGGCGCTCGATGGTGACGCAGCGGGCGGGTTCGTGGTGGACGGCGCTGCGGAGTCGGCGGCGCAGGGTGCGGACGTGTTCCGGGCGGACGCGGGTGATGAGGACGCGGGCCTCGCGTTCGAGGATGCGTTCGGCGATGCGGAGGACCTGTTCGGGGGTTTTGCCCTCGGCGTAGATGACCTCGGGGAAGCCCTTGCGCAGGCTGCGGTGGGTGTCCACGGTGGCGAACCCGAGGTCATGGGCGGGCGCGGCCTGGAAGGCGCGGAGCACCTGTTCCGGGCGGACCTGCCCGGCCACGAGGCGGGCGAGGAGCTGGGAGGCTTCGCTGGCAGTCACGGCCCCAAGTTGGGGCGCGGCCGGGCAAAGGTAAAACGCAAAACGAGCGGGGCCGGGTTACTCCTCGCCCCTGGCGCCCTTGAAGTCCTTGGGCCGCTCGCCTGCCTTGTGCGGCGTGGGCATCCTGGCCCCGACCTCGCGGCGCCAGGCGGCCAGGCGCGCCTGCAGGGCCTTGGCGCGGTCCGGCTGGGTGGCGGCGAGGTTGCGCTGCTCGCCGATGTCGTCGCGCAGGTGGTAGAGTTCCAGGCGCCCGTCCTCGAAGAACTCCATCAGCTTCCAGTCCCCGCTCCAGACGACGCCGACCGGGAGGGTGCGCCAGGAGCCGGGGCCGGCGCCGAGGTAGCCGGGGAAATGTGCGAAGACGGCGTCGCGGGGAAGCTTGGCGGAGGGGTCGCGGAAGAGACCGGCCAGGCTGACGCCGTCGAGCGGCTGGGCCGGTTTCCGGCCCCCGGCCAGTTCGAGGAAGGTGGGGAAGAGGTCCACGTGGGTGGCCGGGGTGTCGCTGGTGGAACCGGGTCGGGTGACGCCGGGCCAGCGCACGAGGAACGGCACGCGCGTGCCGCCCTCGTAGAGGCTGCCCTTGCCATGGCGCAGCGGGGCGTTGTCCGTCACGTCCCCGGCCTTCTTCACCCCCTCCCGCACGTAGCCGCCCACGCCGCCGTTGTCGCTGGCGAAAATCACCACCGTCCGCTCCGCCAGCTTCAGTTCGTCCAGCGTCCGCAGCACGCGCCCGACGCTTTCGTCCACGCTCGCGATCATGGCGGCGTAGGTGGGGTTCTGGTGCCCGCCGACCGGGGGCTTGTCCTTGAACCGGGCGATCAGTTCCGGCTTGGCCTCGTGGGGGGAGTGCACGCCGAAATGGGGCAGGTAGAGGAAGAACGGACCGTCCTTCTTCCGCCGGATGAAATCCACCGCGCGGTCGGTCAGGAAATCGGCCAGGTAGGCGTCCTTGGCGTGGGGCGTCCGGGGGTTGGTCTGGAAGTTGAAGTGTTGCCCCGCGCTCACGATCGCCTCGTCGAAGCCGCGTTTGGCCGGGTGATGGCTGTCGTCCTCGCCGAGATGCCATTTGCCGAAGAGCGCCGTGGCGTAGCCCGCCTGCTGAAGGGCCTGCGCAAGGGTGGTCCGGTCCAGGGGGAGCTTGTTGACGTTCTCGACCGGGCGCAGCGGGCGCTGCCACCAGTTGAACCGGTTGATGCTGCCCACCGTGTAGACCCCGGTGCGCGGGCCATACTGCCCGCTCATCAGCGAGGCGCGGGTGGGCTGGCAGTTGGGGCAGTGATAATAGCGCGTGAGCTTGAGGCCCTGGCTGGCCAGGCGGTCGATGTTGGGCGTCTCGTAATAACGGCTGCCGTTGCAGGCGAGGTCCGTGTAGCCGAGGTCATCGGCGAGGATGAACACCAGGTTGGGCCGGGGCGCCTCCGCCGCGTTCAGCGGCCGGGGGGCAATCCAGGCGAGGGCGAGGAGGAGCGGGAGCAGGCGGAGCGGGTTCATGGCGGGGGAGGGGAGGAGGGGATCGGTTGGGTCAGGGTTGGGCGGGTTTCCTGGCGGGGGCCTTGGGTTTGGGGGCGGGCTTGTTCCTCTGGTTGGCGCCGCCCGGGCCCCAGTCCTCGTTCTTCACGCTGGACCCGGGGAAGGCCGGCGGGACGAGTTCCCCGTCCCAGGCGTCGAGGACGGCGGTGAGGCGGCGGGCGATCTCGGGTTGGGCGGTGGCGAGGTCCTTGGTTTCGCCCAGGTCGGCGGCGAGGTCATAGAGTTGGGCTGGTTGGCCCTTGGGTCGGACCAGCTTCCAGTTGCCTTCGCGGACGGCGTGCCCGTTTTTGCCGGACCGCCAGAAGAGGCGCTCGTGGGGCGGCGCCTTCGTTTCGCCGGCCAGGTGGGGGACGAGGTTCACGCTGTCGTAGGGGCGGTCCTTGGGCAGGGGCACCCCGGCGAGGGCCAGGGCGGTGGCGAAGACATCGAGGGAGGAGACGGGGGCGTTGTAGGTGGCGCCGGCGGGCAGGCGTCCGGTCCAGCGGACGAGGTAGGGGACGCGGACGCCGCCCTCGTGGAGGGTGCCCTTCTGGGCGCGGAGCGGGCCGTTGTTGGCGCCGCTGCCGACCGCGCCGCCGTTGTCGCCGATGAAGAAGACCAGCGTGCGCTGATCCTGGCCGCTGTCGGCGAGGGCGGACAGGACGGTGCCGATGGCGTCGTCGAGGAGGCTGACCTGGGCGGCGCAGCGGCGGCGCTGGGCGTTTTGGATATGGGAGAACCTCGCCTCGCGTTCCGGGGTGGGTTCGTGCGGGGTGTGCGGGGCATTGAAGGCGAGGTAGAGGAACCAGGGCTTGGCCTGGTTGCGGCGGATGAAGGCGCCGGCCTCGTCGCCGAGGGCGAGGGTGAGGTGGTTGGTGACCTCGACGTTGAGCCCGTTGCGGGTGAGGGCGAGCGTGTATTGGTTGCCGTTGGTTTTCCAGCCGAGGTAACGGTGGCCGCCGCCAATGAACCCGAAGGCCTCGTCGAAGCCGCGCCGCCACGGCACATGGACCGGGGAGGCCCCGAGGTGCCATTTGCCGATCCAGCCCGTCCGGTAGCCGGCGTCCTGCATGAACTGCGGGAGCAGCCGTTCGGTGAGCGGCAGGCCCTCCTTCTCATCGAGGGGATCGTAGACGGGATTGTTCTCGTGGCCGAAGCGGGCCTGGTAACGGCCGGTCAGCAGGCCCGCCCGCGTGGGCGAACAGAAGGGATGCGAGGCGTAGCCGCTGGTGCACCGCACGCCGGACTGGGCCAGGCGATCGAGGTTCGGGGTGGGTATCTCCCTCGACCCCTGGAACCCGGCATCGAGGTAACCCTGATCGTCGCTGAGGATGACGAGGAGGTTGGGCGGGGCGGCCGCGGTGGCGCGGAGGGGCAGGAGCAGGGCGAGAATGGCGGCGAGAAGCAGGAGGCGGGCTGGCGTGGGGGGAGTGCGGGGACTCATGGGAAGGGGGGGCGGGTTATTGCGGGCGGCTGTGGCCTTGGCTGCGCAGTTTTTCGAGGCGTGCGGCCATGGCCTTGACGCGGTCGGGTTCGGTGGCGGCGAGGTTGCGGGCCTGGGCGGGGTCCTGGCCGAGGTGATAGAGCTCGGGGCCGGGCGGGGTGCCGGGCTTGGGGTCCGTTTCCCTGCCCTGTGGGCGGGCGGCGCGGCGGGCGCCGGCGCCGGGTTTCTGGATCAGGACCCAGTCCCCCTCGCGCAGCGCGAGCGGGGCCGGGCCGTTGTTCTGCAGCACGAGATGGTCGCGGCCCTGGGCGCCGCGCTGGCCCAGGAGGGCGGGGAGCACGTTGATGCTGTCCGGTCCCGCGTTGGCCGGAGCCTTTTGGCCGATGAGGCTGGCGAAGGTGGCGAGGGCATCGACGTGGGCGAGGAGCGCTCCGGAGGTGGTGCCGGCGGGGATGCGGCCGGGCCAGCGGGCGAGGAAGGGGACGCGGTGGCCGCCCTCATAGAGCGAGCTTTTGCTGCCACGGAGAGTGCCGTTGGGGGGTTGCCGTTCATGCAGCGGGTTGGTGCCGTCGTCGTAGGTGTTCTTGAGGGCGCCGCCGTTGTCGCTGGTGAAGATGACGAGCGTGTTGGTGGCGAGCTGCAGGCGGTCGAGCGCGCCCAGCACCTGGCCGACCGTCCAGTCGAGCTGGTGGATGACATCGCCGCGCCAGCCGCATCCGCTGGTGCCGCGGAAGCGGGGATGCGGGACCATGGGCTCGTGGATGTCGTGCGGGGCGAGGAACAGGAAGAAGGGGCGGCTGCGATTGGCCTCGACGAAGCGGACGGCGCGGGCGGCGAGCAGGTCGGCCATGTCCTCATCGACCCAGCGGGCGGCCTGGCCGCCGGTCATGAACCCGATGCGGGGGATGCCATTGACGACGGTGTCCTTGTGGCCGGGGCCACCCTGGATCTTGAGCTTCACGCCGGGATCGTTGCCGGTGGGTTCGTCCCCGATCTTCTGCCCGAAGCTGACCTGGATGGGGTCCCTGGGATCGAAGCCGGCCACGCGGCGGTTTTCGATGTAGACGCAGGGCACGCGGTCGCCGGTGGCGGGGATGAAGAAGGCCTCGTCGAAGCCCAGTTCCAGGGGGCCGGGCTTGATCTCGCCGTTGAAGTCCGTCCTGGGCGGCGTGCCGAGCCCGAGATGCCATTTGCCGACGAGGGCGGTGGCGTAGCCGGCCGCCTGGAAGAGGGCGGCGACGGTGGGGGTGCCGGGCGGGATGAGGGCGGGCGCGTTGCCGGGGGCGATGCCGGTGCCGGGCTGCCGCCACGCGTAGCGCCCGGTGAGGAAGGCGTAGCGGGTGGGGGTGCAGACCGAGGCGGTGGAATGGGCGTCGGTGAAGCGGCAGCCCTGCGCGGCGAGGCGGTCCAGGTGGGGGGTCTTGACCTCGCGCGCGCCGTAGCAGCCGAGGTCCCCGTAGCCGACATCGTCGGCCATGATGTAGATGACGTTGGGTTTCCCGGCGGCGCCGACGGCGGAGGTGGCGGTCGTCAGCGAGGCGAGGGTGAGCGCGAGCAGGGCCGGAAGGCTGGGGAACATCATGGGTGGGGGGAGGGGCGGGTTCAGGGATGGAGATAAAACGGGGGGGAGGCCGTGGGCGCGCCGGGGGCGTTGCGGAGCAGGGCCCCGATCTCGGCCGGGAGGTCGGTTTCGAGGACGTCGGCCCCGCGTTGGATGAGGGCGAGGTAGCTGGCCGCGAGCGCGGGCTGTTCGGCGGGGGGACGCGCCTGCCATTGCCGGTCGAGGTTGCGCGAGGTTCCCTCCATGCAGCGGGCGCCCTGGCGGTGGAGGAACTCGTAGAGCCCATCCTCCCGGGGCGGCGTGTGGCCGACGAAGGCAATGACGTTCCGCCAGGGGATGCCGAGGGTGGCGAACTGCCGCGCCTTGTCCAGGGTGGGGATCATCACCTCCATGACCAGGTTGGAATTGAGGGCATGGCAGGCGCGCGCGTCGGCGAAGCTGTTGACGATGAGCAGCGCGTAGCCCTCGGCGCGGTGCTCCTCGATCTTGCGCACGCGCAGGGCCAGCGGCGCGTCCTTTTGGTCGAGGACCAGCAGGGTCCGGCCGCGGGCCCATTCCAGCGCCTCGTCGAGGGTCGGGATCCGGAACGGCGTCACGGCGCCCGAGGGGTCCTTGAGCCGGAGTTGCCTGAGCTCCGCCAGGGTGAACTCGGACACCTTGCCGCGGCCGGTGGTGGTGCGCTCGAGGGTGGGGTCATGGTGCAGCACGAGGTGGCCGTCCCGGGTGAGCCGTGGATCGATTTCGAGGCTGGCCCAGGTTTGGCGGAGGGTGTTCTCGAAGGTGGCGAGGCAGTTTTCCGGGAAGCCAGGGCGGGGTCCGCCCCGGTGGGCGGCGACGAAGGGGAGCGGACCGGCGCCGGGGGCGAGCAGTTGCTGCAACTCCCGGGAAGAGCTGGTGCGGATGCGATGGAGCCCGGCCGTGGCCGTCCCTGCGGACGGGTCGCCCGTGGCGGGGCGGGCCAGGGCAGGGGCCAGGCAGGCGAGCAGTGCCGCCAGGAGGGTGGCTGGGGGAAGGGCGTGGAGGAGGCCGGGACGGCTCATGGTGCGGGATTGGTGCGCGGCTGGGCCCCGGCCAGGAACGAGTCCAGCATGGCCGCCATCTGGCGGGCGCGTTCCGGTTCCTGCGCGGCGAGGTTGTGTTTTTCGCCCTCGTCCTGGCGCAGGTTGTAAAGCTCGAGGCGCTGGTCGGCATGGAAGCGGAGGAGTTTCCAGTCGCCGTCGCGGAGGGCGCTGGCGCTGACGCCGCCAAGGAAGTGGGGTTCCGAGCGGGGGTAATGCCAGAACATGGGGCTGGGCGGGCGGGGCCCGGTGCCGCGCAGGAGGGGGACGAGGCTGTGGCCGTCGAGGGAGACGCCGGAGGGCGCGGGGGCGCCGGCCAGTTCGAGCCAGGTGGGGTAGAAGTCGAGGCCATTGACGGGGGTGGCCTCGACGCGCCCGGGGGCGATGACGCCCGGCCAGTGGGCGACGAGGGGGACGCGGATGCCGCCCTCGTAGAGGTGGGATTTGCCGCCGCGGAGGGGGGCCACGCTGGTGACCCCGCGGGCTTCCCGGCCGCTGGCGCTGGACTTTTGGCGGACGGCCTCGCCGCCGTTGTCGCTGGTGAAGAGGATGAGCGTGCGCCCGGCCAGGCCGAGTGACTCAACCTGGGCGCGGATTTCGCCGACGCCGTCGTCGATGGCGCGGATCATGGCGGCCAGCACGGGATTGTTGGTGTCGCTGCCGGGGCCGGTGCGCTTGCCGGCGCCGGGCTTCTTCTCGAAGTAGCGCACAAACTCCTCGCGCGCGCGCAGGGCGGTGTGCGGGGCATAGTGGGCGAGGTAAAGGAAGAAGGGCACGTTGCGGTTCCGGCCGATGAACTCGACGGCCTCATGGTTGAGGCGTTCGGTGAGGTATTCCCGTCCGCGCAGGGGCTCCAACTCCGGCTGGTGCTGGTAGGGGGGGAAATAATAGCCGGGCCCGATCCAGCGGGTTTCCGAGCAGATGACTTCATCCCAGCCATGCTGTTGTGGGCGGCCGTTGCCGCCGTCCGGCTTGGTGTAGTCGTCGGTGAGGTGCCATTTGCCAATCAGCCCGGTGCGGTAGCCGGCGGCCATCAGGCGCTTCGGCAGCGTGGGCAGGTCCGGGGAGAGGAAGCGGGTGTCCTTGGCCTTGAGAAAATCCGTCATGTTCACCCGCACCGGGTGCTGGCCGGTCAGGAGGGCGGCGCGGGTGGGGGAGCAGACGGTCTGTTGGTAGGCCTGGGTGAAGCGGAGGCCGTCCTTGGCAAGGCGGTCCAGGTGGGGGGTCTCGACGTAGGGGTTCCCGGCGAAGCCGACGTCCCGCCAGCCGAGGTCGTCGGCCATGATGAAGATGATGTTGGGGCGGGGCGCCGGCGCGCCCATGAGGGGCGCGAGGCCGGCGAGGAGCAGCGTGGCGAGCGGGAGGAGGCGCAGGGACATGGTGAGGTGACAGGTCCGAATAGCGGAATCCGACGACGGAAGGAAACCCGAAATCCGCCCGGTCCGCCAGCCTGCGCTGGCGGCGCGCGGGCGTCCCGCCCGCTTGGGTTGAACTGCCTCAACCCGGCGGTTCGTCCCCGTGGGAGGCTGGGAGAGTGCCAAGCGGGCGGGACGCCCGCGCGCCGGGCTTGGCTTGGTGCGGGCGCGCGGGTATAGGCGGGGCATGTCTTCCTTCCTTCGCGGTTGGGTGTTCCTGTGCGCGCTGTCCCTGGGGGCCTCGGCGGCCGAGCATGACGTGGTCGTGTATGGGGGGACGTCCGCCGGGGTGATGGCGGCCGTGCAGGCGCGGAAGATGGGCCGGACGGCGGTGATTGTGGGGCCGGATCGTCACCTGGGGGGGCTGTCGAGCGGCGGGTTGGGGTTCACGGACACGGGCAACAAGGAGGTGATTGGCGGGTTGGCGCGCGAGTTTTATCACCGCATCTGGAAGGAGTACCAGAACCCCGCGGCATGGCGGTGGCAGAAGGCGTCCGAGTACGGCAACAAGGGGCAGGGCACCCCGGCGATGGACGGGGAGCGGCGCACCATGTGGATTTTTGAGCCGCGCGTGGCCGAGCGGGTGTTTGAGGAGTTGGTGCGCGAGTTCCAGATCCCGGTGATGCGGGACGAGTGGCTGGATCGTTCCAACGGCGTGCGGAAGACCGGCGCCCGCATCACGTCCATCACCATGCTGTCGGGGCGAACCTTCCGCGGCCGGATGTTCATTGATGCCACCTACGAGGGTGATCTGATGGCGGCGGCGGGGGTGGAGTACCATGTCGGGCGGGAGGCCAACGCCGTCTATGGGGAACGATGGAACGGCGTGCAGACGGGGGTGCTGCATCACCGCCATCATTTCGGGGTGCTGAAGACGCGGATCAGCCCCTACCGGGTCCCGGGGGATCCCTCGTCCGGCGTGCTGCCGCGCATCAGCACCAACGCGCCGGGGCCCTACGGTTCGGGCGATCGCGGGGTGCAGGCCTACTGCTATCGCTACTGCGTGACCGACCATCCGGACAACCGCATCCCGTTTCCGAAGCCCGAGGGCTATGACCCGGCGCAGTATGAGCTGCTGGTCCGGATTTATGAGGCCGGTTGGCGGGAGACGTTTGAGAAGTTCGACCCGGTGCCGAACCGCAAGACCGACTCGAACAACCATGGCCCGTTCAGCACGGACAACATCGGGATGAACCATGATTATCCGGAGGCCGGCTACGAGCGTCGCCGGGAGATCCTGGCCGAGCACCGCCGTTACCAGCAGGGGTGGCTGTATTTCATCGCCAACGATCCGCGCGTGCCCGCCGAGGTGCGGGCCGAGATGCGGCGGTGGGGGTTGCCCAAGGACGAGTTCACCGGCAATGGGAACTGGCCGCACCAGATTTACGTGCGCGAGGCGCGGCGCATGAAGGGCCGGTTCGTGATGACGGAGAACGAGTTGATGAAGCGGCGGCCGACGCCCGATTCCGTGGGCATGGGCAGCTACACGATCGATTCGCACAACGTGCAGCGCTACATCACGCCGGAGGGCTACGTGCAGAATGAGGGGGACATCGGGGTGGGCATCTCGCCCTACGCCATCGCCTACGGGGCGTTGATCCCCCAGCGGGGCCAGGCGGACAACCTGCTCGTGCCGGTCTGCGTCTCCAGTTCGCACATTGCCTTTGGCAGCATCCGCATGGAGCCGGTCTTCATGATTCTCGGCCAGAGCGCGGCCACGGCGGCGGCGCTGGCGCTGGACGCCGGGGTGCCGGTGCAGGACCTGCCCTATGGCCGCCTGCGGGAGCGGTTGCTGCAGGACGGCCAGGTGCTGGAATACCGGGGGGAGGCGGGGCGTCCCGCGCGGGCCGGGGGGGTGGATCCCGGACGCCTGCCGGGGGTGGTGGTGGACGATGACCAGGCGGTGCTGACGGGGGACTGGAAGCCCAGCACGGCGGCGCCCGCGTTTGTGGGCCCGGGGTATCGCCATGACGGCAACGCGCGGGACGGCCAGGCGGCCGCGCGCTTTGAGGCCCGGCTGCCCAAGGCAGGCACCTATGAGGTGCGTTTCGCCTATCCGCCCAACCGCAACCGTTCCTCGAAGGTCACGGTGGAAATCCGGCATGCCGGGGGCGTGAGCACGCGGACGCTGGACCAGCGGCAGTCGCCGGCGGTCGACGGCTTTGTGTCGCTGGGACGTTATGCGTTCGAGACGGGCGCGCCGGCCGTGGTGGTGGTGACGAACGCGGGGGCCGACGGCCACGTGGTGGTGGACGCGGTGCAATGGTTGCCGCAGTAGGTGGCAACTGTCGGCGGGTAGAAACCGTCGCGCTGCGACGGGTTTTGTGGGGAGGTCCTCGCGGCGTGAGGGCCGCCGCCCGGTCAGGGCAGGGTGACCTTGAGGCGGAGGAAGCGGCGGTTGGTGCCGGTGGGGAGGAGGGACTGGAGGGTACGGGTGGCGCCGTCATCGGCGATGATTTGGGTGAACACGCTGTTGGTGTTCCAGTTGAACGCGCCGGGGTCGCTGGCCCATTCCACGGAGTATTTCACATCGAGCACCTCGCTGGGGCGGCGGAAGGTGAGGCTGAGGATGGTGCCCTGGTGGGCCAGTTGCAGGGCCTGCGGGCTGGGCACGGCGGGGTCGAGGCCGAGCGCGTATTCCATGAGGTTTGAGTAGCCATCGTGGTCGGGGTCGCCCGAGGGGTCGCCGAGGCCGGGCCGGGCGGCGGCCCAGCGGGCGTAGGTGCCGCGGGGGAGCTCGTTCCAATAGGCGACCTCGAGCGCGGCGGGTTGGGCCCCGGCCTTGTCGGCGGCCTCGGCGGTGCGGTGTCCGGTGCCCTGGATGACGAGGGCCAGCGCGTTGCCCGGGGTCCAGCCCGGCCGGGCGCTGACCTCGCGGAGCAGCGGGCTGAGATCGGGGCTGCGCTGGCGCGAACTGCGTTCCCCGACGAGGTCCCAGGGGGCTGGCGTCCAGGCCACGCTGGCGGCGGTCAGGGGTCGGGAGCCGACTTGGTTGGCGTTGGTGGTGAAGACGGCGGCCTGGTCGGCGGCCTGGGCCCGGAGGGTGAGCGCGGTGGCGTTGGTCTGGGGTTCGTCCGCGGTGAACTGGAGGAAGGCGCCGGCCAGCGCGGCGCCGTTGGGCAGCGGGAGGCTGTCGAACCGCAGGCCCACGAGCTGGCTGCCGGCGGCGCCGTCCTCGACGAGTTCCAGGTCGGTGCTGTTGAGGGTGACGGCGCCGGAGGCGGCCTGTTCCGCGTCGTTGGCGCCGCCGTTGATGAGCGCCGTGAAGGTCCGCTGGGGCGTGGGCATGGCGTAGTGCACGGTCAGGCGTGGGGACGAGCCGCCGGCCTTGTCCGCCGAGTCGGCGGTGCGGTGGCCGGTGCCGCGCAGGAAGAGGGCCAGCGCATGGCCGGGGGCCCAGCCCGGGCGGGAGATGACCTCCTGGACGAGGCCGGCCAGGTTGGGGGTCTGCTGGGCGGGGCCGGCCTCGCCCGCGCTGGACCAGGCCGGGGGTTGCCAGGGCACGGAGAGCGTGGTGCGGGGGCGGCCGCCCAGGTTGCCGGCGGTGCCGGCGAAGGGGGCGGCGTCATCGGCGGCTTCTGCGCTGATCTGGAGGGAGGTCGCCTCGGACTGCGCCTCATCGGCGGTGAACTGGAGCGTGGCGTTGGTGATGAGCGCGCCCTGGGGGATGGGCAGGTCCGGGAAACGCAGGCCGACGAGCTGGTCGCCGGCGGCGCCGTCGCGGACCAGCTCGAGGTCGGTGCTGGCCAGGCTCAGGGTGCCGTCGGCCGCTTCCTCGGCGTCGTCAGCGCCGTCCTGGATGGCCACGGAGCAGGGGGTGACGGGCACGACGAGGGTGGCGGCGTGGCTGACCCCGAGGGAATCGGCGACGCGGACCAGGAACCGGTTGGGGCCGCCGTCGGAGGCGGCCGGGGTGCCCGAGAGGATGCCGTTGGTGCTGAGGGTGAGCCAGGCCGGGCCATCGACGAGGGTGAACGTGCGGGTGCCGCTGCCGCCGGTGACGTCGCCGGCGAGGGACTGGGTGTAGGGCTGGCCGGCGGGGGCGGCGGGTTTCTCGAGGGGCTGGGCAGTGAACTGGGGCGGGGCCGTGGTGGCGAGGGAGAGAACCTGCGCGTCGGTGAGCGCGCTGCCGCTGAAGCGAACCTCGTCCAGGCGGCCGCTGAAGAGCGGGTCGGCGCTGAACCGGCTGCGCCCGAGATAATTGAAGCGGAGGGGGATGTCGGAGGGGTTGAGGCTGAGGGCCGTGTTGGTGGCGACGGGCAGGCCGTTGACGTAGAGCTTGCCGGTGCTGCCGGCGAGGGTGACGGCCAGGTGGGTCCAGGTCCGCAGGGCGAGGGCGGGGGCGTTGAGTTGCTGTTCCGAGCCTCCGTTCTTGATGGCGAAGCGCAGGTTGCCGCCGGAGGTGCGGGGCGAGAGGAACAGGTAACGGTTGCTGTCCTCCCCGAGATCGACGATGCGCTGCCAGTCCTCGCCGCCGTTCCAGAACACCCAGGCCACAAAGGTGAAGTCCGTGCTGTCGCCCGTGCCGGCCGGGAGCTGCAGGTAATCGGTCATCCCGTTCAGCGCGACGGCCCGGCCGTGGCGTCCCTGCGGGAAGGTGGGGGCCCCGACGAGCAGGGCATCGCGGCCGCTGCCCCAGTGGTCGCGGCCGTCGCCCTCGAAGTTGTAGCGGGCGGAGCCGCTGGTGCCCGGGTCGGGCACTTCCTGGCGGTAGGCGAGGGGGGCGGCCTGGTCGCGGTAGGTGGTGCCGGCGGAGGTGAGGGATCCGTCGTCCCATTTCACGCGGCGCACGTCCTCCACCCAGTTGTAGAGGGCGTAGCGCTCGACGAACGGGGTGCTGTCGAGCATGTCGAGGATGGCCGCCACCGCGGCCTGTTGCTGGGCGAAGGTGGGGTCGCTGCAGGTGGTCCAGTTGGCCCCGTTGTTCCATTCCGTGACCCAGAGGGGCCGCTGGACCCGGTCATGGATGCCCTTGAGGAAGTTGTAGAACTGGTTGGCGGTGCCGGCGGGGTCCCCGACGTTGCCATAGCAGCGGTAGTAATGGACCGGGACGAAATCGACGCGCAGCCCGGCGGCGTCGGCCTGGTCCATGAAGTCATAGAGCCAGCTCAGGCCGCCGTCGGACACGGCGGGCGCGCCGACGCGCAGGCCGGTGGCGAGGAGGTCGGGCCAGGACCAGATGGCGTCGCCGACGGCGAGGTTGGCCTGGTCGGGGCGGTCGGGTTCGTTATAGCCGAGGAGGTGGGTGGCGCCGCGGGCGGCCCAGTCCTGGTTGAGGGGCGGCCACCAGCGGGTCTGGCGGATGGGGACGTATTCCCAGTCGAGGGGCGAGTTGCGGTCGAGGTTCCAGTTGTAGAGCCAGTCGACGTCGAGGTTGGACTCGATGTTGCCGGCGATGCCCTTCTTGGCCGCCCAGCGCCAGGGGAACACGCGGATGAACTGCACATTGTTCTCCAGCGCGGCGGGCAGGCGCCCGATTTCGAGGTCGCCGTCCTGGGCCACGTAGCAGCGGCTGACGCCGTTGCCGGAGGCCTGCTGGGCGAAGGTGGCCAGGTAGCCGCGCTGCAGGCGAAAGGAGCCGAGGGTGCCGCCGAGCGGGGCGAGCGCGTTGGAGCCATGGTCGGCGTGGGGCAGCAGCCGGGTGGCCGGGCCGGTGAAATGGCGTCCGGCGAACACTTCCAGGGGTGCGAACCCGGGGCCGTGCGGGAGGATGGCCGAGCCCTGGCCGAACTGGGCCACGCGCACATTGGAACCGCGGACGGCGGCGGTGCCGCGAACGCGCACCCGGCTGAGCAGGGTGGAGGCGGCCTGGGAGGGGGAGACCCCGGAGAGGAACAGGCCGGCGTCTGGAGAATCAAGTTGGACGACGCTGCCGGGGAGGGGATCCCCTGTCCCCGAGAGGCGCACTTCGGCCCGGCCGGTCATCCGGAGGGTGGTGTTGGTGAGGCCGAGGCCGACTTGAATCCCTTCCCGCAGGACGACTTCCTGGGCGGATCCGGACAGGGTCAGCGCGGCCAGCACCAGGGGGAGCCAGGGGAGTGGTCGGATGCCCTTGGCTGACTTCCTTTTGAGAATGGCACCCGACATGCGCATAGATATGTCACGCCCTCCGCTGGAAAACCAGCCGACACTGCTCGTGGATGGCGTTTTTGGGTGGTGCTGTGCCGCCCGCTGTTTCCGTTTGCGACGGGGAAACGGCTCTGGCATGGTTCTGCGTTATCCCTGCGATTCTCAGGCACTTGCATTTCATGAAACGGATTCTTCTTTTCTGGTTTCTGGCATTCGGGCTTCCGGCGGCCGCCTCTGCCCAGTGGCTGGCCTTCCTGGACCAGGTGCGCGGGCCGGGCACCAGTAACAATGTCACGGTCATGGACATGTCCACCGACACCGGGGGGGTGCTGACCAACGTGTTGACGGGCGGATTGACCGGGGCGGGCTATACGATTACCCGGTCGGCGTCCCTGAGCAGCGCGGGCCAGATGACCGAACCGGCGGCGGGCACGCCGGCGGCCTTGTGGTTTGGGGGATTCGTGGACTTTGCGGCGGCGCCCTCCGGGGTGAACGCGTTGCTGCTGCCCGCCTCCACCCTGGTCACCCTCACCTTCACCAACCTCGACCCGGCCCGCCGCTACCAGTTGACCGGCACGGCGGTGCGGGGCGCGCTGTATCCCCTGCGCTGGACCACCTGCACGCTGCAGGGGGCCGAGGGGTTTGTGGAGGCGCACACCTCCGGCTGCCTCACCAATGGGGACTCCCGGGTGGCCGCCGGCACGGTGACCAACGGCCAGGTGGTCCTGAACGCCGGGAGCAACAGCCTGACCGGGGATGTCATCCGCTGGTTGGAGGTCAACCCCGGGGCGGACGGCCAAATCGCCATCGACATGACCCAGTGGCTGGGAGCCATCCCGGGCGGCACGGCCGGGGATTCCTATTCCTACACCCTCACCGCTCTGCGCCTCGAGGAGGCCGCCGCGGAAGGTCCGCCGGTCATCAGCAGCGGCCTGCAGAACCGCACCAACGCCGTGGGTTCGACGGTCACCTTTGCGGTGAGCGCCGCCGGTTCGGCGCCCCTGGCCTATCACTGGTCCACCAACGGCGTGGCGGCGGCGGTCAACGGCACCGGCACCTTCACCAGCGCCCCCCTGGTCGCCGGGAGCAACTTCCTCTGCACGGTCGTCGTCAGCAACGCCTTCGGCACCGCCACCAGCAGCGCGTCCGCCTGGGGCACGGCCACCCTGCCGCCGGGCAACGTCGTCAACGCCGGCGGCTACACCAACGACTTCGCCACCCTGCCGGTCCCGGCCCAGTGGTCCACCGCCGATTTGGGGGGCACTGCCGGGACCATCACCACCGTGGCTGGCCTCGACACCGCCGTGCAGGCCAATGGGGCGGGACGCATCACCAACGCGCTCGCCACGGGGGCGGCGAGCCCCACCCAAAACCGGCTCCCCGTCTGGAGTTCAGCGGGCTTCATCCAGACGAGCCCGGCCAGCATTGCCATGACCGTGCTCATGGGCACCTTCGTCAATGGCGGCAGCACCGCCGCCGACGGGTTCCGCATCCGCTACCAGTTTGCGACCAACGCCACCGCCGAGGTCTTACCCTCCCAGCGGGTCTATTACAGTGTCACCGGGGCGGCCGGCAGCTGGATTGCCATCCCCTCCCTCTCCCAGCGCGCGGGCGGCATCCTGGATGCCACCCTGACGCTGTCCTCCCCCTGGAGCCCGGGCAGCCGCCTTTGGGTCCTCTGGGCGGATGCCAATTCGTCCGGCACCGACATGACCTGCCAGATCGACAACTTCTCGCTCAGCCTCAGCAACTACGTGCCCCCGGTGCTGGCCTGCACGCTGGCCAGCCCGGCCAACGGATTGTCCGTCGAGCAACCGGTGGATCTGGCCCTCACCGCGACGGCGACCGGGCCCGCCCCGGTGACCGGGGTGACCTTCCGGACCAATGGCGTTGACCTCGCCACGGTCTCGGCCAGTCCCTACACGTTCATTTGGAGCAACGCCCCGCTGGGCACCTTTGACCTGACCGCCGTGGCCACCGACTCGGCCGGGTCGAGCGCCACTTCCGCCGTGGCCACCGTCACGGTGACGCCCTTCGTCCCCAACACCATCCCGCCCGTCATTGCCTCGGTCAGCCCGGCGCGCGGCGCCACGGTGACGAACCTGACCAACCTGGTGGTCACCTTCAGCGAGAGCGTCAGCAACGTGAACGCCGCCGACCTGCTGGTGAACGGCGTCCCGGCCACCGGCCGGGCGGGCACCACCTCCAATTACACCTTTACCTTCCCGGCCCCGGCCTTCGGGGCGGTGGCCATCACGTGGGCCGCCGGGCATGGCATCCAGGACCGTGGCAACCCGCCCCTCCCGTTTGATGAGACCTCCACCAACGCGCAGTGGGGCTACACCTACGCCGACTCGACCCCGCCGACGGTGGCCTCGAAGACCCCGGCCGCCGGGGCGACCCTGACCAACCTGACCTCCCTGCAGGTGGTCTTCAGCGAGGGGGTTCTGGGGGTGGATGCGGGCGACCTGCTGGTCAACGGCAACCCGGCCACCGCGTTGAGCGGGACGGGCACGACCTACACCTTCGGGTTCGGCCAGCCCGCCTACGGGACGGTGAACATCTCGTGGGCGTCCGGGCACGGCATCACCGATGTCGGCGGCAACGCCTTCAATCGCACCGGGACCGGCGCGACCTGGACCTACACCCTGCAGGGGCCGTCCCTGATCCTGGTCGGGACCAACGCAAACTTCCGCTACTGGAAGGGATTCACGGAGGCCTCCTCGCCAACCACCCTTTGGCGGACCAACGGCTTTGACGACTCCGGCTGGACCAATGGAAACGGGCCCTTTGCCTTTGACACCAACCCTGCCGGCCTCGACTACACGGTCGGCGCGCAAACCCTGCTGCCGGACATGCCCGGGGCCACCGGCTACCTCGCCCTCTTCCTCCGCCGCGAGTTCAGCGTCCCGGCGGCGGGGGCCCTGACCAATGTCATCCTGCGCCACCGCATTGATGACGGCACCATCGTCTGGCTGAACGGCATCGAAATCTTCCGCACCAACATGGGGACGGCCGGGACGGAATATTCCATCACCACGGGCGCGGCCAATGCCACCGACCCGGCCGGCTACACGACCCTCAACCTCGCCCCGGCCGTGGCCACCCTGTTCCGCACCGGTCCCAACGTCCTCGCCATCCAGGGCCAGAACGCCAACGCCACGAGCAGCGATTTCATCAACTCGGTGGAACTGTCCGCCACCCTCCTGGACCCGCTCGCCCTGCCGCCCGCCGTCAACGCCATCAATCCGGTCGCCGGCAATGTCTTTGCCCTCACCAACATCACCGTCACCTTCAGCGAGGGCGTGCAGGGCGTGGATGCCGCCGACCTCCTCCTCAACGGCGTCCCCGCCACCGGGGTGGCGGGCACCAGCAACATCTGGACCTGGACCTTCCCGCAGCCCCCCTATGGCGCGGTGGCGGTCAGTTGGTCCGCCACGGCCGGCATCACCGACCTGGACGACACCCCCAAGCCCTTCGTGGGCGCGCCCTTCGGCTACACCCTGCTGAATCCCAGCGCCCCGACCGTGGCGCTGCAGGTCCCGGGCGCCGGTGCCACGGTGGCCGTCCTGACCAACCTGTCCGTCACCTTTTCCGAGCCGGTCACGGGCGTGGACGCGTCCGACCTGCGCGTGAGCGGCGCGGGCGCCGCCGGGGTCACCGGCAGCGGGGCGGGGCCCTACCTCTTCACCTTTCCCCAGCCCCCCTACGGTTCCGTTGCGATCACGTGGGCGGCCGGCCACGGCATCACGGACACCGAGGCGGAAGCCAATGCCTTCCTGCCGGCCCAGGCCGGCAACACGTGGAGCTACACGCTGGTGGATCAGGCCCCGCCGGTCATTGCGGCGCGCAACCCGGCCGCGGGCGCGGGGGTGACCAACCTCACCTCGCTGAGCGTGACCTTCTCGGAGCCGGTCACCGGGGTGAACGCCGGCGACCTGGCCATCAACGGCACGCCCGCCACCGGGCTGACGGGCAGCGGGGCCGGTCCTTACACCTTCACCTTTGCCCGCCCCAACACCGCGACCATCAACGTCGGCTGGATCCTTGGCCATGGCATCGCCGACACCGCGGGCAACCCCTTCGATGGTGCCGCGTCGGCCTGGCAGTACTTCACGCTCGACTCGGTCGCCCCGCAGGTGGCGGGCATCTCGCCCCCGGCCGGCGCCACCGTGCGCGAGCTCACCCAGGTGCAGGTCACCTTCGATGAGCCGGTCACGGGCGTCAGCGCGGGCGACCTGCTGATCAACAACGTCCCCGCCTCCGGCGTCGCGGGGTCGGCGGCCGGTCCCTACACGTTCACCTTCACTCAGCCGCCGACCGGCGGGGTGTCGATGGTCTGGGCCGCGGGCAGCGGGATCGCGGACCTGGCCTCCCCCCCGAACACCTTTGCCGGCGGCAACTGGACCTACGTCCTGAACCCCGGCGCCGTGTTCAGCGACAAGCTTCTCATCACCGAGGTGATGTATCTGCCGCTGAGCAAGTTGACCAACGACGAGTGGATTGAGATTCGCAACACGGACACCGCGCCGCTCAACCTGAACGGCTGGCGCTTCACCAAGGGCGTCACCTTCACCTTCCCCAACGTCTCCGTGCCGGCCGGCGGGCACCTGGTGGTGGCGGCCAACACCAACGCCTTCCGCACGCGCTATCCCGCCGTGACCAATGTGGTGGGGCCGTTCGTGGGCAACCTGGGCAACAACGGGGAGACCCTGCGGATCGAGACGGACACCGGCGAGAAGGTGAACGAGGTGGAGTATGCGACCGAGGGCGACTGGGCCTTCCGCCAGCGCGGGCTGGTGGTGGGCGGTTACCGCGGGTGGGTGTGGAACCAGCCGGCGGACGGCTTTGGGCCCTCGCTGGAGCTGGTCCAGCCCGGGCTCCCGAACACGTCCGGCCAGAACTGGCGTCCCAGCACCGCCACCAACGGCACCCCGGGCGCGGCCAACTCGGTGGCGCGCACCAACCTGGGCCCGCTGATCCTGGACCTGGCGCACAGCCCGCCCGTGCCGCGCTCGACCGAGGCGGTGACCCTTTCCGTCCGCGTGCTGGACGAGCGCACCAACGGGGTGTCCGTGACGGCGTTTTACCGCAACGCCTCGACGGCCACCCCGGGCGCGTTCACGGCGGCGGCCCTGTTTGACGACGGCGCCCACAACGACGGCCTGGCCGGGGACCGCATCTGGGCGGCAACCCTGCCCGCGCAGCCGGACAAGACGGTGGTGGAGTTCTTTGTGCGGGCGGTGGACGCCGACAACAACACGAACCACTGGCCGGCGGTGGCCTATGCGGCGGCCGACCAGGGCGGGGCGTTGCTGACGCCGGAGACCAGCGCCAACGCGCTCTACCAGGTGGACGACGCCCCCTACGCGTTCACCCAGCCGCTCTACCGCCTGATCATGACCGAGACCGAGCGGCGGGAGCGGGCGGCCAGTTCGGGCAACGCCGAGTTCAACGGCGCCCTGGTGGCGACGGACGGGACGGGGACGGACATCCGCTACAACGTGAGTTTCCGCGAGCGCGGGGCGGGGTCGCGCGGTTACGAGCCGGCCAACCAGCGGGTGAACATTCCCACCGACCGGCGCTGGCGTGGCCTGCGCGAGTTCAACCTGAACACGCGCTACACCCATTCGCAGTACGCGGGCTATCTGCTGTCCCGCAAGGCCGGGCTCGACACCGAGTGGAGCCGCCTCGTCCGGGTCCACATCAACGGCACCAACAACGCCGGCAGCGGCTCGCCCCAGTTCGGCTGCTACGTGCACAACGAGGCGCCCGGCGGCGAGATGGCCTCCGCCCATTGGCCGGAGGATGACGGCGGCAATGTCTACCGCCTCTCCGCCGGTTCCCACACCGCCAACCTCGGCAACCACCAGCCGCCCACGGCGGCCAATTATCTCAGCCTTGGCTACTTCAAGGCCTCCAACTCGGCCGAGAACGACTACACCGACCTGACCAACCTGACCTACGTGCTGAACGTGGTGCCCAATGCCGAGTACGAGGCGGCCGTCCGGGCCATCGTGAACGTCGACAACTGGATGACCTATTTCGCGCTCAACACCCTGCTGGTGAACATGGAGACCTGCATCGCCACCGGCCGCGGCGACGACGCGGGCCTCTACTTTGCCCCGCGCGAGGGCCGGTTCTACTTCTATGCGCACGACTGGGACACGGTCCTGGGCGAGGGCGACACCGTCGGCGCCACCAACGCCGACCTTTACCGGATGAACGCCGTGGCCTCCATGAGCCGGTTCATGAACTGGACCAACTTCGCCCCGCTCTACACCGCGAAGCTGCGCGAGCTTTGCCAGACGGTGTTCTCGCCGGCCGAGGCCGCGCGCACGCTGGACGAGGGCCTGGCTGACGTGGCTCCGTCCCGGCTGCCGGCCATGAAGCAGTTTGTCACCAACCGCGTGGCCTACGTCCTCTCCCTGTTGCCCCCGGATCCCGCCGCGCTCAACGTGGCCGCCACCAACCTGGGCGGCGTCCTCACCGGGAACGTGGTCCTGGCCGCCTCCAACCTCACCTACCATGTCACCAGCGCGCTGACCGTCTCCAATGGCGCCACGCTGACCATCCAGCCCGGGGTGACCGTGCGGCTGGCCGGCGGGGTCGGCATCACGGTGCAGAACGGCGGCCGCATCCTGGCCGAGGGCACCGCCGCCCAGCCCATCCTCTTCACCCGCAGCGGCGCGGCCAACTGGGGCAACCTCACCCTCCAGGGCGGGCCCGGGTCGCCCGAGACGCGCCTGGCCCATGTCCGCCTCGAGTTCAATGCCACCAGCACCGCCACCCCGGCCATCCGCGTCAACGCCGGCACGGTGTTCCTCGACCACCTCACCTTCGGCAACACCGCCTCCCCCTACCTCGACCTCGTGGGCGCCTCCTTCGTGGTCAGCCACTGCGAGTTCCCCAGCACCACCGCCGCCTTCGAACCCGTCCATGGCTCCGGCGGCGTCAAGGCCGGTGGCCGCGCCCTCTTCCTCCGCAACTGGTTCGGCAAGACCCTCGGCTACAACGACAGCGTCGACTTCACCGGCGGCAACCGGCCCGGGTCGCCCATCGTGCAGTTCATCGACAATGTCTTCACCGGCAGCGACGACGACATCCTCGACCTCGACGGCACCGATGCCTGGGTGGAGGGGAACCTCTTCCTGCACGCCCACCGCAACGGCTCGCCGGACTCCGCCAGCGCGGTCAGCGGCGGCAATGACAGCGGGCAAACCTCCGAGATCACCGTGATCGGCAACCTGTTCTACGACGTGGACCAGGCGGCCACGGCCAAGCAGGGGAACTATTACACCTTCCTCAACAACACGGTGGTGCGGCAGACGGGCGCGGGCTTTGCCGACTCCAATGTGGCGGCCGTGCTCAACTTCGCCGACGAGGGCATCGCCCAGGCGCGCGGCATGCTGGTCGAGGGCAACGTGTTCCATGACATCCAGCGCCTGACCCGGGAGGTCACCAACGGGACGGCGGTCGCCAGCAACACCCTCTTTGTCGGGAACCTCATGCCGCTGGCCTGGGACGGGCCCGGCTCCAACAACATCGCCGGCCCGGCGCTCTTCCGGCGCGTGCCCGCCCTCTCCGAGACGACCAACTTCACCAACTGGGCCAGCGCGCAGGTGCTGCGCGAATGGCTCAGCCTGCAGCCGGATTCCCCGGGTCTCGGCACCGGCGCCCATGGCTCCGACAAGGGCTTCCTGCCGCCCGGCGCCACCGCCGTGGTCGGTCCCGGCGCCACCACCAATGACGCCATCATCACGGTCGGCGTCCTCCGCACCGGCGGCGCCATCAGCGCCTCCGGCGGCTTCCCGAACGGCTCCGGCTACACCCACTACCGCTGGCGCCTCGACGGCGGCCCCTGGAGCGCGGAGACCCCGGCGTCCACGCCGCTGGTCCTGCCCGGCTTCCGCAGCGGCAGCCACCGCCTCGAACTCAGCGGCCGGCGCGACAGCGGCTACTACCAGGATGATCCCCTCTACGCCGAACTGGCCCGCGTCACCGTCATCGGCAACAGCCCGGTCGAACAGGTCCAGCTCCACGAGGTGCTGGCCAGCAACGCCGCCGCCGCCCCCCACGAGGGCACCTATCCCGACACCCTCGAACTCCACAATCCCGGCGCGCTGGCCGTCGACCTCGCGGGCGTGCGCCTGACCGACGATCCCACCCGGCCGGACCGGTTCGTCTTCCCGCCCGGCTCATTCATCCCCGCCGGCGGTTACCTCACGGTCTACGCCAACAACCCGGACGGCACCTCCGGGCTGCACCTGGGCTTCAGCCTGGCCCGGACCGGCCAGGGCCTTCACCTCTACGACAGCGCGGCCCGCGGCGGCCTGCTCCTCGACACGGTCACCTTCGGCCTGCAGGTGACGGACCTCTCCATCGGGCGCGTTGGCGAGGCCTGGGTCCTCTGCACGCCCACCTTTGGCGCCGCCAATGAGCCCGCCACCCTGGGATTGCCCTCCCGCCTGCTCCTGAATGAGATCCTCGCGGCCGCCCAGGTTTCGTTCCCCTCGGACTTCGTCGAGCTCCACAATCCGCAGGCGCTGCCGGTGTCGCTGGGCGGCCTGTTCTTCACCGACAACCCGGCCCACTGGCCCGAGCGCAGCCCGGTGCCGGCGCTCACCTTCATCCCGGCCGGCGGTTACCTGGCCTTCCTGGCCGACGGCCGGCCGGACCTGGGCGCGGATCACCTCGGCTTCAGCCTGGAGGCGGAGTATGGCTTCGTGGCCCTCCTGAACCCGGATCATACCTTCATCGACAGCATCCTCTACGGGCCGCAGAGCCTCGACATCTCGCAGGGCCGCGTGGCGGGGAGCATCTACGACAACAACCTCTTCACCACCCCCACCCCCGGCGCCCCGAACCCCACGGCCGTCTCGACCAACTCGGGCGTGGTCATCAACGAAATCCTCGCCGCCAACGCCAACACCCGGGAACTCGATGGCAGCACCCCCGACTGGATTGAGCTCTACAACCTCGGCGCCGCCCCGGTGGACCTGTCGGACTACAGCCTGTCGGATTCCTCCCTGCTGCCCCGCCGCTATGTGTTCGCCGCGGGCACGACCCTCGCCGCCAATGGCTACCTGCGCCTGGTCTGCGACAACACCCGCCCCGCCTCCGCCACCAACACCGGATTCAACATCAAGGCGGAGGGCGGCGTGGTCTACCTGTTCGACCGCCTCGCGGCCGGCGGCGGACTCCTCAACGTCGTCAGCTATGGCCTCCAGGCCACCGACTTCTCCATCAGCCGCGTGCCCAACGGCACGGGGGCGTGGACGCTTTCCCTGCCGACCCCGGACGGCCCCGGCGTGGCGGCCACCCTGGGCAATGCGGCCCTGGTAAAGGTCAACGAGTGGATGGCCGACCCCAACTCCGGCGATGACTGGTTCGAGATCTGGAATCCGGGGGCCCAGCCGGTCGCCATTGGCGGCTTCCATCTCACCGATGACCTGCTCAACCGGACCAAGTCGCCCATCCCGGCGCTTTCCTTCCTCGGCGCCAGCAGCAATGGCTACCAGCGCATCTGGGCCAGCGGCCTCCCGGCCAACGGCGCCAACCACGCCTCGTTCTCCCTGCGCAACTCCGGTGAATCCCTCGCGTTTGCCTCCCCCGACGGGACGCTCCTGGATTGGCTGAGCTTCGGCCCGCAGGCCGCCGGGGTGTCCGAGGGACGCCTCCCGGACGGCGCGGCCGCCGTGGTCAGTTTCCCGGACACCAGCTCGCCCGGCGACCCCAACTACGCCCGCCTGGCCGAGGTGGCCATCAGCGAGGCGCTCACCCACACGGACGCGCCGCTGGAGGATGCCATCGAGCTGCGCAACCTGACCGGCAACCCCATCGCCATCGGGTCCTGGTGGCTGAGCGACTCACGCAGCACGCCCCGCAAATACCGCATCCCCGCCGGCACTGTCCTGCCCGCCCACGGCCATGCGGTCTTCTATGAGTACCAGTTCAATGAGGATCCCACCAACAACCTGCTCGCCTTCTCCCTCAGCTCGGCCAAGGGCGACGAGCTTTACCTCTCGGCCGCCGACACCAACGGCGTCCTGACCGGCTATCGCGCCTTCGTGGATTTTGGCGCCGCGGAGAACGGCGTCTCCTTTGGCCGCCATGTGACCAGCGACGGCCGGGCCCAGTTCGTGGCCATGAGCGCGCGTTCCTTCGGCCAGGACGACCCCGGCTCGCTCGCCGTCTTCCGCACCGGCACCGGCCTGACCAATCCCTACCCGCGGGTCGGCCCGGTGGTCATCTCCCGCATCATGTATCACCCGCCCGACATCGGGACCAACGACGACGTCTTCAGCGAATACATCGAGTTGCAGAACACCAGCGGCTCCGCCGTGCCCCTCCATGATCCGCTGGTCCCCACCAACACCTGGCGCCTGCGTGATGCGGTGGATTATGACTTCCCCGCCGCCACCGTGCTGCCCGCCGGCGGCAGCCTGCTCGTGGTCAGCTTTGACCCCGTCTATGACCCGTCCCAGTTGGCCGCGTTCCGCGGGAAATATGGATTGTCCCCCAGCGTCCCCATTTACGGGCCCTACCTGGGCAAGCTTGCCAACAATGATGACAAGGTGGAGCTCTACAAGCCCGACGCCCCCAACCTCACCGACGTACCCTACGTGCTTGTGGACCGCGTGCATTACTACGACCTGGCGCCCTGGCCGACCGGGGCCGACGGCCTGGGCCTGGCCCTGCACCGGGTGAGCCTGAGCGGCTTTGCCAATGACCCGACCAACTGGGTGGCCGCCGCGGCCAGCTTCGGCGGGGTGGTCGACACCGACGGCGACGGGATGCCCGACAGCTTCGAGAACCAATATGCCCCGGTCCTCAACGCGAATGACCCGTCCGACGCCAACCTCGACTCCGACGGCGACGGGTTGACCAACCTCCAGGAATACCAGGCCGGGACCAACCCCACCTCGGCCGCGAGCACCCTCGGTTTCTCCGGCATGGCCGCCCTCGGCACCAACGGCGTCGTCCTCTCCTTCCAGGCCCTCTCCAATCGCACCTATGGCATCGAGTTCAAGGAGTCCCTCCTGGACCCCGCCTGGACCGTCCTGACCAACATCCCGGCCGCCGCGGTCAACCGGAACCTGCAAATCCAGAACCTGGTCCCGTCCGGCCCCCGCTTCTACCGCCTGCGCACCCCGTAATCCGTAGCAACCCGCGTGAGCGGGTTGGCCGGCGCGGGGTAGCAACCCGCGTGAGCGGGTTGGCCGGCGCGGGGTTCAGCCCGCGGACGCGGGCTGCCACGAGGATTCCCCCCAAATCCGTTGCCTGCGGCTTCCGGCTCAGGGACTCTCCCCCCATGCTCCGTCCCCGCAAGAAATACACCGTCCACGATCTCCGTCGGCTCAAGGGCCAGCGTTGCCTCACGCACATTCACGTGAAGTCGCCCGAGGAGGCGGCGGCGGCGGAGGCCGCCGGGGTGGACCTGATGAGCTGCAGCTTCGACACGCCCGAGGCGCAGGCCCGCCTGCCGCGCCTGGTGGCGGCTGCCCCGAACAGTTTCCTTTCCTGCGCCACCCCGCATGGGATGGCCTCGGCCGAGGAAGCCATCCGGGTGGGGTTCCGCGCCCTCGAACTGGGGGCCAGCTCCGTCTATTGCTCGGCCAGCCCCTCCCTCATTGAGGCCATGGCCCGGGAAGGCCTTCCGGTCGTCGGGCACCTGGGACTCGTTCCCCGCCACGTGACCTGGACCGGCTATCGCGCCATCGGCAAGACGGAGGAGGAAGCCCGCCAGCTGTATCAGCGCATGAAGACCCTCGAAAGCGCGGGCGCCTATGCGGCCGAGCTGGAGTGTGTCCCCCACCAACTCGCCCGCTGGCTGTGTTCGCAGACCTCGATGCTCCTCATGTCGTTGGGCTCCGGCCCCGGCTGCGACACGCAGTTCCTGTTCTCGGACGACATCCTCGGGGACTACGACGAGCGCCTGCCGCGCCATGCCAAGGCCTACCGGAACTTCCTTGAGGAGAACCGGCGCCTGCAACGGGAGCGCGTCGCCGCGTTCTCCGAGTACATCGCCGACGTGCAGTCCGGCCGGTTCCCCGAGCGGGGGCACCTCGTGGAGATGGACGAGGCCGTGCTGCGGCGGGTGCAGGCGTCCGTGGCGCCGAAGCAGGGTTAGGGCGCGGAGGCTGCCAGGCGGATCGAGCGCACCCGGACGGTGTCCCCGGGCTGTCCCGCGGGTGCGGGGTCGAGGCGCAGGCGGATCATCCCCCCGCGATAGCCCGCGGCGTCGGCGAGGCGCACGGCGTAAGGCCGCAGTTTCCCGTCGTTCTGCACCGGGAACTCCAGTTGATCCTCCGCCCCTGGGCCGCCCTGGCCGTGGCGTTGCCAGAACAGCGTGGCCTTGGGATGGCGCGTCTGGAAGGCCGCCTCCACGATCACCCACGGCGCGTCCTCCGCCCGCCAGAACACAGGCGGGCTGAGCAACTGCGGGTCGTGGCGGTCCACCCGCACTTCCAGCCCGTCCTGGATTGGCCAGCCTTGGTCGAGGGCGTTTGCGTAATGCCAGCCCTGCCGGTCACGGGTGAACTGCCAGGCGGGCAGGCCCTGGGCGCGGACGGCCGCCGCCCGGGCGCGGATTTCGGCCAGGGATCCCGGGAGCAGTTCGTAGCGGAACTCGTAGACGATGTCCGGATCGAGAATCTCCGTGGCCAGGCTGGCGACGTAGGCGGTGGCGTCGGCGGCGGGATCGTTGGGACCCGGCCGGCCATGGAACCCGCCCGTGAACTGGATGCGGCCCGGGCTGATGACACCCAACCCGCGGTCGTCGGGTCCCAGCAGGGCAGTCCAGCCCTCGGTGCCCAGCCAGAAGGACCAGGGATGGCGTCCGCCGGGCTTGGGCACGGGCGTGGCCGCGTCGCCGGTGAAGGGTCGGTCGCCTTGGTAACTCAGCACGCGGGGAAAGGCGCCGTTGGCATAGACGGCGGGCAGTTCCTGCTGGCGGGCGGGGTAGGGGGTGCGGTCCTGGCGGGCGTTGGTCAGCCGGGCCCGGCCCTTCACCACCGGTCCGTCCAGTTCGAGCCAGGAATCAAACGTGCAATCCCCCGGCACGTTGTTCAGCGGCCATTGCATGGGTTGGCAGCGGACGTGCAGGGCGCGTCCGTCGTTGGTGTGGGCGAGGACGCGGGAGGGGTTCCGGAAGTCGTCCCCGGTCTGGACCGGGTTCCAGCCGAGGTGTTCCCAGTGTTTCGGGGGTTTCTGTCCGTCCGCCGTGAAGGGCACCGGGCCGGAGTAGAAGGACAACTGGACCTGGCGCCCGAGGTCGTGGCTGTTGATGAGATTCGAGTCGCCGGCGCGGGCGAGGAACACGATGGCGCCGCCGTGGTTGAGATCGACCCCGACGCGGACGTGGCCGTTGTCCAGGTAACTCATGCGCCGCCCGACCGGCACCGCGGCGTCGAGGGAGGCAAACGCCGCCAGCCAGGCGGACAGGGCGAGGGTCCACCGGAGAACGTCGGGCCTGCGCATACGGTGGAGGACGTCCCCGGGTGCGGCGCGGTGCGCCCCGCCTGGGGTCAGAGTTGCTTCATGGCCGCGTCGAGGGCGGCGTAGAGGACGTTCATGGAGGCGGGTGTTTCGTCGCCCATGTTGGAGATGCGGAAGGTGGTGCCCTTGATCTTGCCGTAGCCGCCGTCGATGAGGAAGCCCTGGTCCTTGACCAGTTTCTGCAGCTTGGCGACATCGACCGTGCGGCCGCCGGGGCGGGCGCCGTTGTTGACGCAGCAGAGGGTGACCGACTCGAAGCCGGGCTCGGGGAAGAGGGTGAACCCGTGGCGGGCGGCCCAGTCGCGGGTCATCTGGTTGGTCTGGCGATGCCGGGCGTAGCGGGCCTCGAGGCCCTCGGCGAAGATGTCATCCAGCTTGGAGCTCAGCGCGTAGACATGGCTGATGCTCGGGGTGCTGGGGGTCATGTGCTGCTCGGCGTTCTTCTGGAACTCGACGAAGTCGAAGTAATAGCCGCGATCCCTGGCGGTGGCGGCCTTGGCGAGGGCGGCGTTCGAGCAGGTGAACACGGCGAGGCCCGGGGGCAGGGCGAAGGCCTTCTGCACGCCGGCCAGCAGGACGTCGATCCCCAGCGCGTCAAAGTTCAGCGGCAGGGCGGTCAGCGAACTGACCGCGTCCACGATGAAAGTGACGTCGGGGTATTTCCGCTTGAGGGCGGCGATTTCGTCCAGCGGCGACATGGTGCCGGTGGAGGTTTCGTTGTGGATGAGGGTGAGGGCGTCGAACTGGCCGGTGGCCAGCTTGCGGTCGATGGCCTCGGCGCGGATGGGCGAGCCCCACTCGACCTGCAGGCCCTCGGCGTCCTTGCCGCAGCGGCGGGAGACGTCCAGCCACTTGTCGGAGAACGCGCCGCACATGCAGTTGAGGACCTTCCTGGCGACGAGGTTGCGGAGGGCGCCTTCCATGACCCCCCAGGCCGAGGAGGTGCTGAGATAGACCAGTTGCTTGGTCCCGAGCAGCGTCTGGAGCTGCGGTTGGACCTTGGCGCAGAGGTCCTTGAAGCCCTGGCCGCGGTGGCCGACCATGGGCGAGCAGAAGGCGCGGAAGGTTTTCTCGCTGACCTCGACGGGGCCGGGGATGTGCAGTTTGACGTGGGGCATGGGAATGGGGCTGGGCTGGCGTTGGGCGAAACGGCGGCGCGGTGGCCGGGCACGCCGGGGACGGCGGGCGCGGCGGAAAGGTTATTGCCCGATCTGACGGCTGTAATCGGCCGGGCTCAGGAGGGTGTTGGTCTCGGCCGGGGCGGACAGCTTGAGCTTGAAGAACCAGCCGGCGCCGTAGGGGTCGGTGTTGACGGTGGCCGGATTGTCGGCCGCGGGTTGGTTGACCTCGATGACCTCGCCCGAGGCGGGGCTGTAGATGTCGCTGGCGGTCTTGACCGATTCCACCACCGCGACGGCCTCGCCGGCCTTGACCTGGCGGCCGATGGCCGGGAGTTCCACGAACACGATGTCGGTCAACTCATGCTGGGCATGGTCGGTGATGCCAATCACGGCGGTGTCGCCGGAGACCCGGGCCCATTCGTGGGACTTGGCATACTTGAGGTCGGCGGGGACTTTGGTGCTCATGGCAGATTGGGTCGGAGTTCGAAACCGCGCATATTATTCAGCGGAGGGGGCCGGGGCCGGGAAGGAAAAAGTGGGCGGGCGCGGAATCATCAGTTTTCGGCATCCACTGTTGCGGTTTCGGTTATTGCCCCGCGGCCGCGGGGCCGGGTCACTTCTTGTAGATGGGCTTGGCGACGATGACGGCCGGGGAGCGGCGTCCGCGGATTTCGATCTCGATGGGGGTGCCGGGCTTGGCGAGGTCGGCGGGGACATAGCCGAGGCCGATGCCGGCGTTGAGGGAGGGGCTTTGCGTGCCGCTGGTCACCTCCCCCACCTTGGCGGCGGCCGGGCCGGTGCTCCAGATGGGGTAATGGGGCCGGGGCGGGGCCGACTTGTCCGTCATCTTGAACGCCACGCAGCGGCGTGCGGTGCCGTTGGCCTTCTGGGCGGCGAGGACGGCGCGGCCGTTGAACTCCCCCTTGTCGAGGGCCACGAAGAAGCCGACGCCCGCCTCGATGGGGGTGGTGTTCTCGTCGAGTTCATGCCCGTAGAGCGGGTAGCAAACCTCGGTGCGCAGGGTGTCGCGCGCCCCCAGTCCGGCCGGCTGCAGGCAATGGGCGTGCCCGGCCCGCAGCAGGTGATCCCAGATGGCCTCGATGACGGCGTTCGGCGCGATGATTTCGAACCCGTCCTCGCCCGTGTAACCGGTGCAGCCGATCCAGGCCGGCTGCCCCGCGTGGGTGGTCACGACAATCTCGTTCTTCTTCAGCTCGCTGGCCTTGGCCACCTTGGCCCCGCCCGTGAAGGGCCCGGGGAACACCGTGTCGATCAGCCCGCGCACGCGCGGTCCCTGCAGGGCCACCGCGGCGAGGGCGTCGGAGCGGTCCTCGAGCCGGACCTGGTCCCGCTGCGGCCAGGCGGCCAGCTGCTGCCGCATCCAGGCCACGTCGGGCTCGATGCGGGAGGCGTTGATGACAAGGAGGAACTGCTGGTCGGCCAGGCGGTAGGCGTAGAGATCGTCGATGACCCCGCCGCGCTCGTTGCACATGAGGGTGTATTGGCCCTGGCCGGGGGTGAGGCGGGCGGCGTCGTTGGTGAGGAGATGGTTGAGGAAGGCGAGGGCACCCGGGCCGTCCACGGTGACCTCGCCCATGTGGGCGATGTCGAACAGCCCGCCGGCGCGGCGCACGGCCAGGTGTTCATCGACGATGCTGGAGTACTGAACCGGCATTTCCCAGCCGCCGAACTCGACAAGCCGGGCGCCGAGACGCTGGTGGGCGGCAAAAAGGGGCGTGCGCTTGAGCATGGGGGCGCAACCTAGCAGGACCGGCGCACGGGGCAAGTTGAGTTAGCGGGTGAGCGGGTGAGTGAGTTGGCGAATGGGGGGGCAGCCGCGGAGAGGGTTGGCTTTGGGCAAGGGGAGGCAAGCGGTCGGGCGGGGGGGCTGCGATGGTTCCCGCTGAACGCCGTCGTGTGCGCGACGGCATAACATTGCCCATCCCATGCTTCTAATACCCCTCCTGGCCGAGGTGAACCCGGCACCTCAACCAGCTCCGATGTTTCTCACCCTTTTGGCGGTCACCTTCGTCATTGCCACGGTGGTGTCCATCCTGGTGGCCCGGGCGTTTTCCAGGCCCATCAACCAGATTCTCACGCGCATCATTGCGGACGAGATCAGCGGGGCGTGGCGGCGTTACCTCCTGTTCGCCCTCTACGTGGTGGGGATTTCGAGCGGCGTCCGCATCTGGGAACTGGAGAAGTACATCACCAAGCCGGCCGTGAAGAACGCCGAGATCGTGGAACTGACGGGCGACCGCTGGATTCTTGAGCTGTATCGGACGGTCATCTCGACCCTGCAGGGACTGGCCTGGGTGCTGCTGGTGTTCTTCGTGGTGGCCCTGCTGGCGTTCGTGGTCGTGCGGATTTTCGAGGCCCGGAAAGGGAAAGGCGAGGCCAAGGCGGCCTGAGGCTGCCATGAGCCCCTCGCTCATTCACCAGCTCGCTCACCTCCCCACCTGCTAACCCTGCAGGAGTTTGAGGGCGTGTTGGGCGATGGAGTCGACCGATTCCAGGCGTCCGATGCCCTCGTAGCCGCAGGACAGCAGGCCGGCGTCGGGGCCGATGATGTGGGCGCCGCGGGCCTGGAGGGTGGCGACGTTGGCCTGGGTGGCGGGGTGCTGCCACATTTTGCCGTTCATGGCCGGGGCGAGGAGGGTTTTGGCGCCCGGATTGAGGGCGAGGGCGATGGCGGAGAGGGCGTCGTCGGCCAGGCCATGGGCGAGCTTGGCCAGGATGTTGGCGGTGGCCGGGGCGATGAGGAGGAGGTCGGCGGTGTCGGCCAGGGTGATGTGGGTGGGTTTCCAGCCCTCCTCCTCGTCGTAGAGGTCGGTGACGACGGCGTGGCGGGAGAGGGTCTTGAAGGGCAGTGGGGTGACGAAGCGGAGGGCGTCGGCGGTGAGGACCACGCGGACGTGGTGGCCGGCCTTGGTCAGGAGGCTGGCGAGGTCGATGGCCTTGTGCGCCGCGATGGATCCGGTGACGCCGAGGACGATGGTCTTGGGGGCGGGCGCGGTCATGGCGGGGCGCGGGGTGCGGGTTAGTCGTAGGAGGGCAGCAGGACGCGGTGTTGCCGTTGTTTTTCGGCGTCGAGGATGGCTTCGACGCGGCGGTGGTCCTCGGCGATGGAATCACTGACGAGGACGTAGTCGAAGTTGCGGGCCTGGGCGAGTTCCTGGCGGGCGACGCTGAGGCGTTTCTGGATGCTGGCGGCGGAGTCCTGGCCGCGTTTGCGGAGGCGCTGCTCGAGGATGTCGAGCGAGGGGGCGGCGAGGAACACGGTGACGAGGGCGCGCTTGAGTTCGGGGTCGCCCTCGGCATGGGCGCGGATGGCGGCGGCGCCCTGGACGTCGATGTTGAGGAGGACATCGCGGCCGGCGCGGAGCTTGGCGAGGACCTCGGACTTGAGGGTGCCGTAGCTGTTGCCGAACACGGTGGCGTGTTCGAGGAAGTTGCCGGCCTGGACGCGCTTGAGGAAGTCACCGGCGTCGAGGAAATAGTAATCGATGCCGTGCTTTTCCCCGGCGCGGGGTTCGCGGGTGGTGCAGGTGATGGCGCGGGTGGTGTTGGGGCGGCTTTGGAGGAGCCGGTTGCAGACGGTGGTCTTGCCGCCGCCGGAGGGGGCGGAGATGACGAGGAGGACGGGGGCGGCGGCCTCCGGTGGGGCGGGCGGGGTGGGCTCGGCGGCGGGGGATGCGGAAGGGGGGCGGCTCATGCGGTCACTCGATGTTCTGGGCCTGCTCGCGGAACTTCTCCAGCTCGGTCTTGAGGATGACGACCTCGCGGGAGATGGCGGCGTCGTTGGCCTTGGACCCGATGGTGTTGATCTCCCGGTTCATCTCCTGGGCGAGGAAGTCCAGCGTGCGCCCGACGGGCTCGGTGGCCTTGAGGCAGTCGTCGAACTGGCGGAAGTGGCTTTGCAGGCGGGTGAGTTCCTCCGAGATGTCGGAGCGGTCGGCGAAGAGGACGATCTCCTTGAGGATGCGGTCGTCGTCGGGGGCGAGGTCGCCGAGGCCGGCGGCCTTGACGCGGGCGAGCAGTTGTTCGCGGTAGCGTTCCTGCACGGCGGGGGCCTGGCGGCCGACGCGGGCCACGGACTGGCGGAGGGCGCCGATGCGCTCGGTGAGGTCCTTGCGGAGGGACTGGCCCTCGCGGGAGCGCATCTTGAGCAGGGCGGCCAGGGCGTGTTCGAGGGACTTCTGCACGGCCGGCCAGAACGCCTCGGGGTCGCTGACGGCGGATTCGGTCTCGATGACGCCGGGGGCGCGGACGACGGTGTCGATGGAGAGGTCGTCCGGCAGCTTGAGGGCGCGGGCGAGTTGGCGGAGCTCGGCGGCGTAGGTCTTGGCGAGGCC
>JBJOEZ010000018.1:0-72564 GCA_046048995.1 Verrucomicrobiota bacterium
GCACTTCAGCGGGCTTACGCCCGCTGCTACAGGGCGCCGGGCACCACCACCCCTTTGGTCGCCTCCCATGAGGCCGTGGTCGCCAAGGCCCGGTTCACGTCCCCCAGCCCAAACCGATGCGACACCATCTCCGCAAACGGAAACCGCTCCTGGTTTTCCGCCAGAAACCCCAAGGCCGCCCGCAAATGCCGCGGCTCGCTCGACCATGCCCCGAACACCGTCAACTGCTTCCGCGTCACCACATGCGGGTTCCATGATACCGGACCCGCATCGCAGTAGTGCCCCAATACCAAATACTTACCCCCATCCCGACACATCTCCATCCCCTCCACCACCGCCCCCGGCATCCCCACGCACTCCAACACCACGTCCGCCCCATATCCCCCCGTCAACGCCCGCACCGCCGCAATACGGTCCGCCGGGGTTTTAACCTCTTCGATATCAATAACGTGGTCCGCTCCGAAGCGTTTTGCGAGGTTTAAGCGCTTTTTTGGTGCGCCCAGGACAATGACTTTTCCGGCTCCGGCGCTCTTGGCCACGGCCAAGGTGGCGATGCCGACGGGGCCGGCGCCTTGGACGACCACGGTATCCTGCCAGGCGATCCCGGTGCGTTCCACGCCGTGGATGGCGGTGTTCAGGGCGCACCCGGCCCCAATGACGGATTCGGTCGGCAGTTCCGGCGGCAGGCGGAAGATGGAGGTGCGGGGACGCAGGTAATGGAACTCGGCGTAGCCACCCAGGAAGTGGGGGGCGGTGTCGCAACGATAGCCAATCCCGTAAGCGCGGCGGGAGGTGCAGCGGGTGGGCAGGCGTTTCTCCGCACAGTAGTAGCAGGAACCACAGGACCCCGAGGAACTCCACGTGACCCGGTCCCCCACCCGCAGCGGTTGCCCGGCCCAGTCTTTCTCCAACCCTTCCCCCAGTTGCTCGATCACCCCGACCGTTTCGTGCCCCAAAATGACGGGCAGGGCGATGGGCAGTTCCCCTTTCCACAGGTGCACGTCCGTCCCGCAAATACCGGCCATCTGGGTGCGCACCAGCGCCGCGCCCGGTTCCAACCGGTCCGGGAGCGCGTAGTCGCGCAATTGCAGGGGGGCGTTGAACTGTTCCAGCACGGAGGCGCGCGCAGTGGGCATGGCAACCCCACGCTAAAAGCTCCCCCGCCACGGTGCCACTCGAAACCATCAGCCTGCCCCTCGGCCCCGCGTTGGCCGCGGGTTTGTCCTTGTGATGCCCCCGCCCGGCGGGTAGTCATTCGCCCATGCCTAAGCCCTTCCTCCCCTCCGGGACGGCCCCTGCCCTCAGCCGCCGTCATTTCATCAAATACTCGGCCGTCACCGCCACCGTCCTGGGCGTGGCCCCGGCCTTCGTGCGCGGCCAGAACCTCAATGGCCGCGTCCAGGTCGCCTCCATCGGCGTGGGCGGCAAGGGGAGCAGCGATTGCGATGACGCGGGCGGCCTCGGCGACATGGTCGCCCTCTGCGACGTCGACCTCAACACGCTCAACAAGAAGGGCGAGAAGTTTCCCAAGGCCGAGAAGTTCCAGGACTTCCGCAAGATGCTGGAAAAGCTCGGCAAATCCATCGACGCCGTCACGGTTTCCACGCCGGACCACACCCATGCCCCGGCCAGCGTGATGGCCATGAAAATGGGCAAACACTGTTTCTGCCAGAAACCCCTGACCCATGGCGTGCACGAGGCGCGCGTCATGCGCAACCTCGCCGCGGAAAAGAAGCTGGCCACCCAGATGGGCAACCAGGGCAGCGCCAATGACGGCCTCCGCCGCTCGGTCGAGGTCATCCAGGCCGGCGTCATCGGCAAGCCCCTCGAGCTCCACGTCTGGAGCAACCGCCCCATCTGGCCGCAGGGCATCGCCCGGCCCGCCGGCGAGGATGCCGTCCCAGCCAACCTCGACTGGGACCTCTGGCTCGGCCCCGCCCCGTTCCGCCCCTACAAGAAGGACGCCTACCACGCCTTCAAATGGCGCGGCGTCCGCGACTTCGGCACCGGCGCGCTCGGCGACATGGCCTGTCACACGGTCAACATGCCGTTCCGCGCCCTCAAGCTCGGCTATCCCACCGTCATCGAGTGCGAGGAAACCTCCGAGCTCTTCGACGACACCTACCCCAAGACCTCCCGCATCCGCTTCGAGTTCCCCGCCCGCGAGGGCCTGCCCCCGCTCAAGTTCTGGTGGTACGACGGCAGCCCGAACGAGAAATCCGTGAAAATCCTCCGCCCGCACGAGGACATCACCAAGGGAATCCTCGATTACGTCTCCTCCCAGAAGGACAAGGACGGCAAACCCCGCCCGCGCATCCTCCCCTCCAGCGGCGCGCTCGTCATCGGCGACAAGGGCCAGATCTACTCCACCGACGACTACGGCTCCTCGTTCTTCATCATGGCCTCCGGCGAGAAGGGTTTCTCCCCCGGCTCCAGCCACGAGGCCTGCCAGGCCGTGCCCAAGACCATCCCCCGCTCGCCCGGCCACATGAAGGAATGGTTCAACATGATCCGGGACGGCACCCCCGCCTACTCCAACTTCAGCATCGCCGCCTACCTCACCGAGGTCATCCTGCTCGGCTGCGTCGCCATGCAGGTCGGGGTCGGCCAGAAGCTGCAGTGGGACGGCCCCAACCTGCGCGCCACCAACACCCGCGCCGCCGACCGCTTCGTCAAGCGGCCCTACCGCGCCGGCTGGGAACCCGTGTGAGCAGGCCCTCCTCCCCGCCACCCACCCTCCCGCTGCAGCTGCTGTCGACCGACTTCGACGGCACGCTGCACGCCGATCACGAGACGCCGCCCATCCCGGAGGATCTCCAGGCGCTCCTTGGCGACCTGCAGCGCCAGGGCGCCCGCTGGGTCATCAACACCGGGCGCGACCTCACCGGCGTCATGGAGGGCATCGCCCGCGCCCGGCTCACCATCAAGCCCGACTTCCTCGTCACGGTCGAACGCGACATCCATGTCCATACCGGGGCGGAATACGAGCCGCACACCGCCTGGAACGACGGCTGCCGCCGCGCCCATGCGGAGGTGTTCGCCCGCGTCCAACCCGACCTCCCCCGCCTCCGCCAGTGGGTCGGGGAACGGTTCCGCGCCGCCCTTTACCACGACGAGTGGTCACCCTTCTGCATGATCGCGGAAAGCAACGCGGAGGCGGACGAAATCCAGAAGTATCTCGACGATTACTGCGCCGGCGTGCCGGACCTGGTGCTCGTGCGCAACGACGTCTACGCGCGGTTCAGCCACGTGGCCTACAACAAGGGCACGGCCCTGGGGGAAATCGCCCGGCGCCTCGGCGTGGCCCGCACGGAGATCTTTGCGGCGGGGGATCACCTCAACGACCTGCCGATGCTGGACGGGCGTCATGCGGGTTGCGTGGCTGCGCCGGACAACGCGGTGCCGCAGGTGAAGGAGTTGGTGCGGAGCCAGGGCGGCTACGTGAGCCACCAGCACTGCGGCCACGGCGTCGCCCGCGCCCTGGAACACTTCCTCGGCCGGCGCGCGGGCCTCCGGCCCGCTTAAACCGTCCAATCCTCCCAGAGGTACGGCGAAACCCGAAGCCCCGGCCGCCCTGAATCCGACGGCAAACCCAAAGCCTTCCCTGCGAGGATCGGAAGGGCTAAGCGGGCCGGAGGCCCGCGCGCCGGGGGGTCAGATGAACTCGTTGATGAGGTTCTCGAGGTATTCCTGGCGGCCGCTCTGGTTGGTCGTCACCTCGCCCATCTTGAGGGCGTAAGCCTCCAACTCGGCAAAGCCCACCTGGCCCTGCTCGATCTGCCGGCCAATGCCGCGGTCCCAGGAGGCGTAGCGCTTCTGCACGAAGTCCGCCAGGCGCCCATCCTTGCGGATGGCCGCCGCAATCTTCAGCCCGCGCGCAAAGGCGTCCATGCCGCCAATGTGCGCGTGGAAGAGGTCGACCGGCTCAAAGCTCTCGCGCCGCACCTTGGCGTCGAAGTTCGTGCCGCCGGTGGTGAACCCGCCCATCTTCAGGATGACCAGCATGATCTGCGTGGTCAGGTAGAGGTCGGTCGGGAACTGGTCGGTATCCCAGCCCAGCAGGAGGTCGCCGGTGTTGGCGTCGATGCTGCCGAGCGCGCCGGCCGCGGCGGCCACTTCCATGTCGTGCTGCATGGTGTGGCCGGCCAGGGTGGCGTGGTTGGTCTCGAGGTTCAGCTTGAGGTCGCCCAGCAGGCCGTATTCGCGGAGGAAGTTCAGGCAGGCGGCGGCGTCGCTGTCATACTGGTGCTTGGTCGGTTCCTTGGGCTTGGGCTCGATGTAGAACTGGCCCCGGAAACCGATGGACCGCTTGTGGGCCACGGCCATGTGGAGGAAGGCGGCCAGATGATCCAGTTCCCGCTTCAGGTTGGTGTTGAGCAGGGTGGAATACCCCTCGCGTCCGCCCCAGAACACGTAGCCCTCGCCGCCCAGCTCGTGCGTCACTTCGAGGGCCTTCTTCACCTGGGCCGCGGCGTAGGCGAACACGTCGGCGTTCGGGCTGGTGGCCGCGCCGTGCATGAAGCGGGGGTTGGCGAACAGGCAGGCGGTGCCCCAGAGGAGCTTCACGCCGGTGTTGCGCTGGAACTTCTTCAGCTCCTTCACCACCACGTCGAGGTTCTTGTGCGACTCGCGCAGGCTGCGCCCCTCGGGGGCGACGTCGCGGTCGTGGAAGGCGTAATAGGGCACGCCCAGCTTCTCGCAGAACTCAAACATCACCGGCACCCGCTTGAGCGCCATCTTGAGCGAGTTGGTGCCGTCCTCCCAGGGCCGCACGGCGGTGCCGCTGCCGAACATGTCCGCCCCCTGGCCGCGCATCGTGTGCCAGTAGACCACCGAGAACCGCAGGTGATCGCGCATGGTCCGACCCTCGACCTTCTCGTCGGGGTTGTAATGCTTGAAGGCAAGCGGGTTGCGGGACTTGGATCCTTCGTAACGGATGGTCGGGATTTTGGGGAAGGCAGAGGGCATAGGCTTTTCGCGGGGCGGACTGTATCGGCGGGGATCGCGGTTGACAAGCGGGGCCTGCAAGCCGGCTGAGGCGGCGGCCAGCAGGGTTGCCGCAGTTCGCAGGGGGGTCTTCAGCGGACTCACGTCCGCTGCCACGCCGGCCAGCCGTCTCGAGGCTTGCCTCAGCCCGGGGACTGCGCTTACATGTAATACGCTCCACGGACCAATCCACGGCCGCACGGCGGCCAAGCCCGTGCCGGACGCCAACGCCACCTGCCTCCCCTCTCCCCCCATGAGCACCCAGGCCAAGCAGTTCCCCTACCCCGGCATTCCCACCACCGGTGACGGCGCCGCGGGCGTCGTGTGGGTGGAGACCCACATCACCCACGGGGCCTGCGCGTATCCGATCACCTCCTCGACCACCATGGGCACGGGCTACGAGACCGAGGTGGCCAACGGGAAAAAGAACCTCTGGGGCGACACGCTGAAATTCATCCAGCCGGAATCCGAACACTCGGCCGCCACCACCTGCGAGGGGTTTGCCCTGGCCGGCGGGCGCGTGACCAACTTCACCTCCGGGCAGGGCCTGGTCCTGATGAAGGAGGTGCTCTACACCATTTCCGGCAAGCGCCTGCCCGTGGTGTTCCACATCGGCGCGCGCGCCCTCACCTCCCACTCGCTCAACGTGCACTGCGGCCATGACGACGTGATGAGCGTGGCCGACACCGGCTGGGGCGTGCTCTTCGGGCGGAACGCCCAGGAAGCCTGCGACCTGGCCCTGATCGCGCGCCGGGCGGCCGAGGCCTGCGAGACGCCCTTCATGAACGTGCAGGACGGGTTCCTGACCACGCACACGATCGAGAACCTGCTCCTGCCCGAGATCAACTTCATGAAGGAGTATGTGGGGGACCCCAACGAGAAGCTGCGCTGCCTGTTTGATCCCCGCACGCCCATCATGACCGGCGTGGTGCAGAACCAGGACTCCTACATGAAGGGCAAGATTGCGCAGCGCCTCTACTACGATCGCTGCGCCGGCGCCGTGCAGGAGGCCATGGACACCTTCCACGCCCAGACCGGCCGCCGTTACCGGCTGGTCGACACCCACCGGATGGAGGACGCCGAGTATGCGCTGGTCGGCATGGGCGGCATGATGGAAACCGCGCAGGCCGCGGCCGATTACATGCGGGCCAAGCTCGGCCTCAAGGTCGGCGTCGTGCACGTGACCTGCTTCGCCCCCTTCCCCGCCACCCAGCTGGTCGAGGCCCTCCGGAACGTGAAGGCCCTCACCGTGATTGAGCGCATGGACAATCCCCTGGCCCAGTCCAACCCGCTCGCCCAGGGGATCAAGGCCGCCTTCGCCGACGCCCTCGCTGGCCTCAGTTACGGCTCCAGCGGGGAGTTCAAGTACCCGGCGATTTCCCGCCTGCCTAAGATCTACGCCTGCTCCGCCGGCCTGGGCTCGCGCGACGTCCGCAGCGGCCACATCATCGATCTCGTCCGCAACATGCAGTCCGCCCAGCCGCGCGAGTTCAGCGTGGTCGGCATCAAGCACGCCCTGGCCCTGCCCGAGGGCGAGGATCCCGATCTCCGGCCCGAGGGCGCCTTTTCCATGCGCGGCCATTCCGTCGGCGGCTTCGGCAGCGTGACCACCAACAAGCTGATCGCCTCCTTCGTCGGCGAGCTCTTCAACCTCCACGTCCAGGCCTACCCCAAGTACGGCTCCGAGAAAAAGGGCCTCCCCACCACCTATTACCTCACGGTCGCCCAGGACCACATCCGCACCCACAGCGAACTGAACTACGTCGAGTTCATCCCCCTCAACGACGTCAACGCCTTCAACCTCGGCAATCCCCTCGACGGCATCGCCAACGACGGCAGCGTGTTCATCCAGAGCCCCGAGACCGACCCCCACCGGGTCTGGGACGACATCCCGGCCTACGGCCAGAAGATCATCCGGCAGAAGCGTCTCAAGGTCTACTACCTCGACACCGTCAAGATCGCCAAGGAGATCGCAACCGACCCCGACCTGCAGCAGCGCATGCAGGGCGTCTGCCTGGTCGGCATCTTCATCCGCGTCACCCCGTTTGCCGGGCGCGCCAAAATGGGGGACGACCAGGTGCTGGGCGCGGTCGAGAAGTACATCCGCAAATACTTCGGCAAACGCGGCGAACACGTGGTCGAGGAAAACCTCCGGTGCGTCCGCGAGGGCCTCAAGAGCGTGATGCAGATCCCGGCCGACCTCATCGCCGCCGCCCCCGCCGCCACCCGCCCCAAGGCCGAGGTCGCGGTGTTCGCGAAGTAACCGGGCCCGGGCGCCACCCCGCAGGGGAGCCCCGGCCTACGCCTTGCCCTGGCGGACGGCTTCCTTCTTCTCCTCCAATTCCTCCGCCAGCTTCCGCTTCTCGTGCGCCAGGTCCCCGCGCACCTTCTCCGCCCCCTCCGGATCGCCATTGGCCAGGGCCGCGTTGATGGCATCCGTCAGGCTGATCTCGCGCTCGGCCACCTTGGCCTTGTACCGGGATTCCAGTTCCGCGATCTGCTCCTTCTGGGCGGGGGTCAGCTTGGCGGTCGGCGACTGGCGGCTCAGCCGCTCCATCGCAAGTTCGTAGGCGCTCTTCATAAGGGAATGGGGTTGGAAAACTCGGACTCAGGACACCGGGGACTCGGGCAGCGCGATCTCGACCCAGCCATCCACCACGCGGGTGGGATGGGTGCGGACGGGGCGATCGGGCCGCGTCAGGCAGGCGCCGCTGCGGGGGTCGAAGCCCCAGCCATGGAGCGGACAATGCACGGCGCCCTGCTCGAGGGTGCCCGCCCCCAGGGAGGCGCCGCGGTGCGGGCAGGCGTCGTCCATGCACCAGAACTGCCCGTCCAGGTGCCACAAGGCCAACTCCCGCCCGCCGACATGCACGGTGCGCCCGCGTCCCGGGGGCAGGCTGGTCGCTTCGGCGGCACGGTGGAACACCATGGGTCGTGTCTCCTCAGGCGGGGGCGGAGCCCGGCCCGGCGGGTTTGTTCCCGGGCTGGTTCTTCTTCCAGGGCATCTCGGACGGCTTCAGCGGGGGCGGCTTGGGCTTGGCCAGCTGCAGCTCCGGTTCGCCCTCCTGGCCGGGCGCCGGCGGGGCCATGTTGTCGCGCCACCCGGCGATGCGCGCCTGCAGGCCGTGATGCTCCGCCTTCTGCTTGTCCCCGGACTTCATGTAGAAGAGGGACAGGTTGGTGTGCACGAGCTGTTCCTTCGGCCGCATTTGCTCGGCCCGGTGGCCCTCGGCAATGGCCGCGGCGTAGTCGCCCTTCCGGTAGAGCGCCATGCCGAGCGACAGCCGGGCATCAAAGAAGTCCGGCTCATCCGCCACCAGGGCGCGCAGGGCCGCGATGGCCGTGTCATAGTCAGCCTGGCTGAAGGCGTACATCGCCTCGTCGTAGCGTTCCTGGGCGGTGCTCATGTCAGCGGGGGGGTGCCGGGGCGGCCGGGGCGGGACGCGCGCCCCGGGGCGGGCCGGTGCGCTGGATGACCTCGCCGGGTTGCAGCGCCTTGTCGCCCGCCGTGGCGAACTTCACCGCGGGCTGCGCCTTTTCCCACTCCTCGCGGGAAACGGAGCGGGCCTCGTGCAGGAAGACAAAGGTGCCCTTCTTGTTGCCAATGATGAGGTCGGGACGCCCGTCGCCGTTGGCGTCGCCCACCCCAATCTGCCGGCCGACGCCGGAGTCGCTGTCAATCCGGTGCGGCACCCAGTCCACCCGCCCGCCCGGCCCGCGCACCAGCCGGAACCAGTAAAGCACCGCCGGGGCGCCCGGCTCCGGATCGCCCGTCGGGCCGTGTGCCCAGAAACACTTGCCCGTCACCAGGTCCTTCAGGCCGTCGCCGTCCATGTCCACGAGTTCGACCGCATGCAACTGGGAGAAGGCGACGCCGTAACGGTTCTCGCCCGGCTCCTTGTTCATGAAGGTGTGCTCCCGGAACTTCGGGTGCCCGTTGGTGTCCTTCTCGCGCAGTTGCTCATGCCAGGCCAGGCCGTAGCCATGCGCCGCGATGGAGGAGATGACGTCGTTCAGGCCGTCGCCATTGACGTCGTAGGCATACATCTGGGCCCCGCCGCCGGGACTGAACAGGACCGGGCGCCGGGCCCAGGGCGCGCCCGCCGCGCCGGCCGGCGGCTGCTCCCACCAGCCCCCCTTCTCCAGGTAATCCAGGCGGCCGTCCCCGTTCACGTCGCCGATGCCCAGGCCGTGCGTGAAGTTGCCCCACTTGCCGTGGGCGCTGATCGCGGTGTAACGCCAGGGCGCCGTCGGGTTGCCCCAATCCGGCGCGGCGTAGCCGAAGTTGCCGCCGTGGTTGCAGATGATCTCCGGCTTCCCGTCGCCCGTCAGGTCGGCAAAGGTCGGCGATTCGTTGTCGACCTTCTCGAACACGGTGTGCCGCTGCCAGGGCCGCTCCGCCCCCTGCGGGTTCAGGTAAAGGTAGGCGGGCGTGCCCGGCAACCCGTAGGTCAGCACGTCGTTCCAGCCGTCCCCGTTGAGGTCATGGACAAAGGAAAAGAAATTGTCCGAGGAATACGCATTGCGCCGGCCCAGCGCGCCCTCGAAGCCGGGCAGCACGGTCTCGGTGCCGTCCGCCTGCCGGACCTTGAAGGTCGTCCTGGGCGCATACATCTCGTGGCGCCGCGTGAAGTCGGGGGCCTCCCACCAGTAGGGACCCGAGATGGCATCCGGTTTGCCGTCCCGGTTGAGGTCGCCGAACGTGGCGCCCTCGCTCCAGTAATGCTTCTCGAGGTGCAGGCGCCGGAAGGAATGGAGCGTGGGCGGATGCTCGGGCGCGGCCAGGGCCGCGCTCACGGCAACCCACGGCAGGAACAGGGCGGCTTTCACGAATTCGTTTGTGGCAGGCGGGCCGGGGACGGTCAAGGCCACCCGGCCATTTCCCCGCCTCCTCAGGTCGGCGGTTACAGGCTGATCGGGTGCAGGGCGGGGGCGGCGCGGCGCACCTTGCCCACCCAGCGGTGGAAAACATCCCGGGCCAGGTCGGCGGCCTCATCGGGGGAAGCCCCTTCCCGGACCGTCTCGGCCTGGGGCAACCAGGGGGCGGTGAAATGCCGTTCGGGCGCGCGGACATCCACCGTGCGGAGGAAGGCGTCCACGTGCACTTCCACCCGGCCGGCCGCCTCGTCGTAGGTGGCCACGGCCGAGGCGCACAATTCACACGGCCCCTCCGGCTGGTCCAGGGTGCCCAGGACTTCGCTGGTATCAATGACTCGTTTCATGGAGGCGCAAGCGCGGCGTCCCTGAACGCTGCGCCAATCCCCGGGCGAAGTCCATCCCTGTCCTCCCGCGGGGCCTGGCGTGACCCGCGGAATTCAGGGCTGGGGGACCGGGCCGCGGTGGGCCTGGCCGGCGCGATAGAGCTCGAGCAGGCGCTGGTTGGCGGCCACCACGTTGGCCTGGCCGGCGGCCCTGGCCTGGGCGATGGCCTGCTGCGCCACGCGCTGCGCCTCGTCGAAACGCCCCGCCTCGGCGCAGGCGGCGGCCAGCGTGCCGAGGAACAACGCCGTCCGGCCGCCGGTCAGCGCGCAGGCGCGCTCCGCCCAGCGCACGGCCTCGGGGCCGCTGCGCACCGCCGCGTCAGGGCTGGTGGCCAACAGCCAGGCCAGGTTGTTCGCGGCCTCGGCCCAGTCCGGCTGGCGGGCCAACACCTCGCGATACTCGGCCACGGCCTCGGCGGGCCGGCCCCTGCCCTCCAGCAACGCGGCCGATTGCATCCGTGCGGACAGATCCTCGGGCGCCAGCTTGAGATAGGCGCCGAGCGCCAGGATGGCCAGGTCGAACTCCCGTTCTCGAATCCAGTGTTCCGCCGTGGCGCGGACCACGGCCGGGGCGCCGGGCCACAGCCGCGCCGCGGCCTCAATGAACTGGCGCGCCTCCTCCGGATGGCCCTCCCGCATGGCGATCAGCGCCAGGTTGAGCCGGGGTTCCACAAAACTGGGGCCCAGGCGGGCCGCCTCCGCGGAGTGCCGGCGGGCGGCGGCGAGGTCCTGGCGCCGCAGGTGCTCCACCCCAAGGTTCGCGTGCGCCACCTGGTTGCGCGGGTCGATGGCCAGCGCCCGCTGCCAAAGGGTCAGGCTGTCGCGCCAGGTCGCCGTCTGCCCCCAGGTGACCGCGGTCAGGGCCGCCAACACCACGGCCATGGCCAGCGCGGCCGCCCCCCGGCGGCGACCGGACCCTTCCAGCCACTCCGCCGCCGGCCAGACAATCAGCACCAGCAGGCCGATCAGGGGCAGGTAAACAAACCGGTCGGCCAAGGCCTGGACGCCGGCCTGCCGCAGGCCAATGGTGGGGACGAGGACGCCGAGAAACCACAGCCAACCCACCAGCAGAAAGGGCCGGCTCCGGGCCAACCCCAGCGCCACGGCCGAGATGCCCAGCAGGATGGCGCTGCACAGGGCCGCCTGCCACGCCGGCCAGGCGCCCGGGTGCAGGTAGAGCACGGCCAGTTGCGCGGGCCAGACGGTGTGCTCCAGGTAACGCACATACGAAACCGCCGCGTTGGCCAGCTTGTGCTGCCAGAGCAGCCCATAAAGATCCTCCCTCATGCCCAGGGCGTCATGGATGTAATGCGTGAGGAAAGCCATGACGGCGGAGAGCGCCAGCAGGGGGATTTTCTCCACCAACGCACGCCGCCAGGAAACGGGGACGAAGGGCGCCGCGACCGCGGTCTCCGGCGGGGTCCCCCCGGGGAACCGTACGCGCCGCAGCGGCCAGAGGTCCAGCAACAGCAGGGCGCATGGGAGGGTGACCAGGATCGGTTTGCACATCAACCCGAGCGCCATGCCCAGGACCACCCACCCGTAGCGGCCCCGCGTGGGCCGGGCCGCGTAATGGGCGTAGGCGGCCAGGGTCAACAGCCAGAAAAACGCGGAAAGCAGGTTCTTGCGCTCGGTCACCCAGGCCACGGAGTCCACCTGCAGGGGATGCACGGCCCAGACCGCCGCCACGGCCGCACTGCGCCAGCACGCGCCCGTCATGCGCTGGAGCACAAGAAACAGGAGCAGCACGTTGGCGGCATGCCACAGCAGGCTCATGGCATGATGGCCGGCCGGACGCAGGCCGAACAGTTCCACGTCCGCCATGTGCGACAACCACGTCAACGGATGCCAATAGGTCCGTTCCCCATGCAGCTTCCCAAACGCCCACGCGACGCCCTCCCGGGTCAGGCCCTGCTGCACCACGACGTTCCCGGTCACATAATCGGGGTCGTCATAGTTGACGAAGTCGTTCTGCACCACGCGCCAGTGGGCCACGAGGGTCAGGAAAAAGAGGCCGGCGAGCAGCAGCAGTTGGCGGCGCAGGAACGGGCTCATGGCGGATGCCGGATCAACGGCGGAAAACCCAACCGCTTGATTGACAACGCAAGAGGGTGTTGCGGTCAATCCCCCAGCCGGGAACCGGCGCCCCCCCCGCCCGGGCCACCCCGCCTCCAAGGCTTCGTTTCACCCGTTCTTGCGGCCTTCGCCACCCCGATTAGGCTTCCACCACGGCCGCCCTGCCTGCTACCACTAGAAAAAACCAGCTCGACCCGCCATGAAACGACTTCTCTCCCCCGCCTTCGGCCTGCTGCTCGCCGCGGTGCTTCCCCTGGCCGCGGCCCCGGTGCCCCCCGCCGAGAAACTGCTCGCGCAGGACACCCTGTTCGTCCTCACCTTCCCGGACTTCCACAAGGCGAAGGATTCCTGGCTCAAATCGTCCATGGGCGGCATCTGGCAGGACGAGTCCATGCGGCCGTTCCGCGACAAGCTGACCGGCAAGCTGAAGTCCGCCGTGGCGGAACCGCTCGAGAAGGAGCTGGGCATCAAGTTCGCCGACTACACCGGCCTGGCCCAGGGCCAGCTGACCTTCGCGATCACCACGCCCAAGCCCGCCGCGGAAGGCGAGCGCGCCGCCCCCGGCCTGCTCGTGCTGCTCGACGCCCGGGACAAGGCCGACTCCCTCAAGACCACCCTGTCCGACGTGAAAAAGAAGTGGGTCGACGGCGGCAAGCAGCTCAAGACCGAGAAAATCCGGGAGGTGGAGTTCACCACGTTCATCTTCAAGTCCGACGAGCTGGGCAAGGTGATGGAAAAGGTGTTCCCCGACCCCAAGGCCGGCTTTGAATCCCTCGACGAGCCCAAGGCCAAGCGCCCGGCCCGCACGGTGGAACTCATGGTCGGCCAGTCCGATTCCCTCCTCGTCATTGGCAACACGGCCAAGGACATTGAGAAGGTGCTGGCCGCCCAGGCCGGCGGCGGCGTGGCCACGCTCTCCGAGGTGCCCGCCTTCAGCCGCAGCCAGAACACGCTCTTCCGCGACGCCAACAGCTATGGCTGGCTCCACCTCAAGCCCCTGCTCGACCTCGCCGTCAAGGCCTTCAGCCGCGGGCCCAACGACCCGAACGACCCCGCCGCCGCCGGCATGTTCCCCAAGCCCGACAAAATCCTGGCCGCCCTCGGGCTCACCAGCATCCAGGCCCTGGCCTTCAACACCCAGACCACCCCGGATGGCGACATGCTCACCTTCCAGGTCGCGGGCGGCGGCGAACGCCGCGGCCTCCTCAAGGCCCTCAGCTTCGAGGCCAAGGACGCCAACCCGCCCGCCTTCGTGCCGGCCAATGCCGTCAAGTTCACCCGCGTGCGCGTGGACCTGAACAAGGCCTGGACCACCATTGAGTCCTCCCTCACCGAGGCCGTGCCCCAGATGGCCAGCATCTTCAAGATGGTCCTGGAGAACGCCGGCAAGGACAAGGACCCGAACTTCGACCTCCGCAAGCAGTTCTTCGACAACCTGGGCGATGACGTCATCACCTACGAGCGGGCGCCCACGGGCCAGACCCTCGAGGACCTGCAGTCGCCGCCCTCCCTCATCCTGATCAGCTCCCCCCGCGCCGAGCAGATGGCGGCCTCCATGAAGGCCCTCACCTCCCTCCTCCCGACCGGCGGCGGCAAGGTCAAGGAACGCGAGTTTCTCGGCCGCAAGGTCTACTCCATGTCCGTCCCCGCCATGCAACCGGGCGGCCGCGGCAGCCGCAGCCTCAGCTACGCCGCCAGCGGCGGTTATGTGGTGTTTTCCTCCGACACCGCCATGCTGGAGGAGTTCATGCGCAGCAGCGACGGCGCCGGCAAGGCCCTGCGCGACGCCCCCGGCCTGTCCGACGCCGCCCAAAAGGTCGGTGGCATGAACACCGGCCTGTTCGGCTACGAGAACCAGGCCGAGACCTTCAAGACCACCTTTGAAACCCTCAAGAAGGACTCCGCCAGCCTCGGATCCCTCTTCGCCATGAGCGCCGTCGCCACCCGCCTCAGCCCCGAGGGCCAGGACGGGCAACTCAAGGATTGGGTCGATTTCTCCCTCCTCCCGCCCTTCGAACGCATCGCCAAATACCTCGGCATCAGCGTGTGGTCCGGTTCCCTCAGCGGGGAGGGCTTCACCCTGAAATACTTCACGCCCACCCCGGCCGGGATGAAGAAGTAGGTGGCCCCCATGCCCGACGCCGCCCCGGCAGGCACCCGCACCTCCGCGCATCCGCCGCGGTGGTTGTTCGGGTGCCTGGGCGCCATCGCCCTGCTGGTGGGGATCACCGGCCTGGCCGTCTGGCTCCTCATCCCCGGCGCCCGCTACATCGGTTCGCTGCCGGACGGACAGCCCTACACCGCCACCCGCTTCGAGTTCCACTACGGCCCGGCCACCCGCGCGATCCAGGATCCCTCCAACCTCCTGCAAATCGTCCACGGGGAGATGCCGGATTCCATCACGGTCAGCAACGGCACCCGCCTCATCCTCTACCGCGCGCCCAAGGCCATCCTGAAATCCACGCAGGATTCCGTGGAGGTCCGGGCCACCGAGGTCATCCACGGCGGCCATCTCGGCATGCAGTCCAAGGGAACGAACTTCGTCGTGGATGCCCAGGGCCGGCTGCAGGCCCGGTAGCTCACGGACGGAGGTCGACGCCTCCCCTGCGCGAGAACCTCCTCACCCTCTGCGTCGGACTGCCCGTCGCGCCCAACCGTGGACATCTTCCCCCTCTCCCCTCAATGGGGAGAGGCGGGGTGAGGGGTGTGACGGTTCGCAAGAACCAGCGAACGGCAGGCAGGGCAGCCGAGATGAACTGGCTTGTGGTGTGCGTGGGAGGATGGTCTCGCCCTCACCCAGACCCTCTCCCCGTCGGGGGGAAAGGGAGAACCCAGCGGGCTCTTTCTCTTGCCGCACTGGGGCTGTGAGCCCCCGGGCCCGTCACCGGCTGAGGGCCACCTTCTCGCCCTTGGCGGGCGGACGTTCCTTGCGGTCCTTCTTTTCGGGGGCGCGCTTGCTGTAGAGGCTGATGCCCTTGAGGACGTCCATGGCGCGATCGAGTTGGGGGTCGCGGGCGGCGCGGACGCGGTCCTGGTCGGCCTCGGGGAGGGCCTCGACGCCGCCCGGGGTGCGCTGGAGGAGGGTGTCGCGCATCTCCTCGTCGCTCATGGCGACAAGGATGTCCGGGGTGATGCCCTTCTCATGGATGACCTTGTGGCTGGGGGTGTAATACTTGGCCGTGGTGAGGCGGAGGGCGGACCCGTCCTGCAGGGGCAGGATGCTCTGGACGGAGCCTTTGCCGAAGGTTTGCTCGCCCACGATGATGGCCTTGACCACACCCTTGTCGGCGCAGTCCTGGAGGCAGCCGGCGACGATCTCGCTGGCGCTGGCGCTGCCGTTGTTGACGAGGACCACGATGGGCCAGGCGGGATGCTTGCCGCGGCCCTTGCCGTGGTACATCGACTTCATGCGGGCGTCCCGGCCCTCGGTGCTCACGATCAGCTGGCCGGCGGGGAGGAACTTCTCGCAGACCTGCACCGCCTGCTCGAGCAGGCCGCCGGGGTTGTCGCGCAGGTCGAGGATGAGCGACTCCGCACCGCGGCCTTCCAGCCGCTTGAGCGCATCCTCCAGGTCGCCGGCCGTCTGCTCACCGAACTGGGTCAGGCGCACATACCCCACCTTGTTCTCGCCCACCGGGAAGGCCTCGGGCCGCTTCAGGCTGTAGCCGCTCAGGTCCTTCACCGTGGAAACCGGGATGAGGGCACGGGTCAGGGTGTAATCCTTGGTCACGCCGGTGGCCGGCCGGAAGACCGTGAGGGTGACGTCGGTGCCGGGCGCGCCGCGCAGGCGCTTGACGGCCTCCGCCGTGGCCAGGCGCTCCGCGCTCTTGCCATCAATCTTCACGATGCGGTCCCCGCTCAGGATGCCGGCCCGGAAGCCCGGGGTGTCCTCCATCGGCGCCACCACGGTCAGGTAGTTGTCCTTCAGCGAAATCACCACCCCCACCCCGCCAAACTCGCCCTGGGTGTCGTTCTTCAGGTCCTGGTATTTCGAGCTGTCCATGAACTCGCTGTGGGGATCGAGCTTGCTCAGCATCCCGTAGAGGGCGTCATGGATGAGCTTCTGGTAGGTGACATTTTCCCCGTCCACATACTCCTGCCGGACCTTGTCCAGCACGATGGAGAAGAGCTTGAGGTTGGGCAGCGCGTCATCGCGCTGGGCGGCCTGCACGTTGGAGAAATAAACCTGCGCCCCAAAGATCAGGTTGATGGCCAGACCGGTGGTCAGGAGCGTGTAGAGCAGGCGGCGTTTCATGGGTGAATCTTGATGAGGCACGGCCACCATAGGTCGCAGCCGCGGGGTTGGCAAGGGGCCCCGGCGCGCGGGCCTCCGGCCCGCTTACCGCGGACAACCCTCCCACGGGTCCAACCCGTCCTGAGGCGCACCCTTCCGGCCATTGGTCGCGGCGCACGAACAACCTTTGCGAAGGGTGCGCTCTGGAAGAGCGAGAGGGGGAACCCCAGGGAGGAACGCACGGGCAAAGCGGGCCGGAGGCCCGCGCGCCGCGCCTTGCCTTGGCATTCCGCCCGGCGCCTCGCTAGACTCCTGCCATGCGCTGGCTCATCGCCCTGACCCTCGTCCTCTCGCTCCTGCCCGCCGCCGCCCTCGACTGGCCCCAGTGGCGCGGTCCCCAACGCAACGGCACCTCCGCCGAGGCCGGCTGGCTCCACCAATGGGGCTCCTCCGGGCCGCACATCCAGTGGAAGGCCAAGGTCGGCCTGGGCTTCTCCTCCTTCGTGGTCGCCGACGGCCGTGCCTACACCGCCGGCTACGCCGACGACAAGGACACCCTCTTCTGCTTCGACGCCAACTCCGGCAAGGTCCTCTGGCAGCACTCCTACCCCTCCGAACTGGGCGACAAATATTTCGATGGCGGCACCACCGGGACCCCCACGCTCGACGTGGCCGGCGGACGCCTCTACTGGCTCAGCCGCTGGGGGGATGTCCTGTGCCTGAACACCGCGGACGGCAAGGTGGTGTGGCAGCGCAACCTCACGGAGGAAACCAAGGCCCCCGTGCCGACCTGGGGCTTCACCGGGGCGCCCCTCCTCCTCGACGGCAAGGTCATCCTGAACGTCGGGGACGCCGGCCTGGCCCTTGAGGCCAAGACCGGGGCGACCGTCTGGAAATCGGCCGCCAAGAGCGCCGGCTATTCCACGCCCTTCCCCTTCCCGCACGGGGGCGAAACCCTGGTCGGTCTCGGCACCGAGCAATCCTACGTGGCGGTGCATCCCAAGGATGGCCGCGAGGCCTGGCGCATCCGCTGGGTCACCGAATACGGCGTCAACGCCGCCGACCCCATCGTCCATGACGGCCGGATCCTTCTCTCCTCCGGCTACGGCAAGGGGTCCGGCCTGTTCAAGCTCCCGTCCGCCGGGGGGGCCGAACCGGAAGCCGGCTGGCGTTCCAAGGTGCTGCGCACCCAGATGAACCCGGCCGTGCTGCACGAAGGCCACCTCTACGGCGTCGATGGCAACACCACCGAGAAGGCCTCCCTCAAGTGCGTCGAGTTCGCCACCGGCACGGAAAAGTGGACCCACCCCAACTTCGGCAGCGGCGGCCTGATCCTCGCCGGCACCCGCCTCCTGGCCCTCAGCGGCACCGGGGAACTCCTGACCGCCCCCGCCACGCCCGAGGGTTTCCGACCCACCGCCCGCGCCCAGGTTCTCGGCGGCAAATGCTGGACTGCCCCCGTCCTCGCCAACGGCCTGGTCTTCTGCCGCAACAGCCGCGGGGACGTCACCGTCCTGAACCTTGGCCAGGCCGCCAGGTCCGGCGGGAACTGAGTTGAACCGGGCCGCCGCCGGGGTCAGTGTCCCGGCCATGCATCCCGTCAATCTTCCCCGGACCGCATCCCGCCGCCGGTTCCTCCGCGACACCGCCGCCGGCGCCGGCGCCCTGATCGCCGCCCCGGCTTTCCTGCGCGCGGCCGACCCCACCCGCACCTACCGCACCGCCCTCATCGGCTCCGGTTGGTGGGGGAAGAACATCCTCAAGGAAGCCATCGCCAGCCGCCGCGTCCGCGTCACCGCCCTCTGCGACGTCGATGCCACGGCGCGGGAGGTGGCCGCCGATCAGGTCCGGGACCTGAACGGCAACCAGCCCAAGGTCTACAACGACTACCGGGAACTCCTCGAGAAGGAGAAGCCGGAGATCGTCATCATCGCCACCCCCGACCACTGGCATGCCCTCCAGACCATCGCCGCGGTCCAGGCCGGCGCACATGTCTTCGTCGAGAAACCCACCGGGCATACCGTCAACGAAAGCCGCGCCATGCTGCGGGCCGCGCGGGCCAGCGGCCGCGTCGTCCAGGTCGGGCTCCACCGCCGCATCGGGCCCCACCACGTCAGCGCCATGCAGTTCCTCAAGTCCGGCGCCGTCGGGCAGGTCGGCATGGTCCGCCTCTTCGCCCATGGCGGAGGGGGGGCCGAAAAACCGGCCGCCAACAGTGCGCCGCCGGACGGCATGGACTGGGACCTGTGGTGCGGCCCCGCCCCCCGGCGGCCCTTCAACCGCAAGCTGCACCCGGGCGGCTGGCGCAACTTCCTCGACTATGCCAACGGGCAACTGGGCGACTGGGGCGTCCACTGGCTCGACCAGGTGCTGTGGTGGACGGAGGAGAAATACCCGAAACGGGTCTACTGCACGGGCGGGCGCCCCGTGGCCGGACCGGCCGTGCTGAACGACCGCGAGCAGACCAGCGACACGCCCGACCACCAGGTCGCCGTCTACGACTTCGAAAGCTTCACCTGCGTCTGGGAACACCGGCGCTTTGCCGATAACCGGGCCGAGCAGCACCGCATCGGCGCCTACTTCTACGGGACCAAGGGAACGCTCCACATCGGCTGGCGCGACGGCTGGACCTTCTACCCCGCCGACAGCAAGGCGCCCACCCGCCACGAGGATGCCCAACTCCAGGAGCCCGACGGCCATAACCTCGCCCTGCTCTGGGCCGACTTTCTCTCGTCCATCGAGGGCCGCCGCAGCCCCACGGCCAGCATCGAGACCGCCCACCGCGCCTCCGTGCTGCCCCTGCTCGGCATGATCTCCTGGCGCACCGGCCGCAGCCTGCAATGGGACGGCGACAAGGAACAAATCGTCGGCGACCCCGAGGCCAGCCGCCTCCTCAGCCGCCCCTACCGCGCCCCCTGGGTCTATCCGACGTAGCCGTAGCAGCCGGCGTAAGCCGGCTGACCCCCGCCCCCCACGGACTCACGTCCGCGGCTACCCATCGTAGCAGCCGGCATAAGCCGGCTGACCCCCACCCCCCGCGGACTCACGTCCGCGGCTACGGCCGTTGCTGATTTTTCTATTTCCGCCCCGGCGGACGGGCCTTACAACTCACCCTACATGGCTTCCTCCAGACCCACCCATCGCATCGGCCTTATTGGCGGCAGCGGCCTTTATCACATGGAAGGGTTTACCCGGCAGAAGTGGGTCACGGTGAAGACGCCCTTCGGGCCGCCCTCCGACCAGTTTCTCACCGGCCAACTGCAGGGGCGGGAGGTCGTGTTCCTGCCCCGGCACGGCCGCGGGCACCGCATCCTGCCGAGCGAGCTCAATCACCGGGCCAACCTCTGGGCCATGAAGAAACTCGGGGTCGCCTGGATCCTGAGCGTCAGCGCCGTGGGGTCCCTCCAGGCGAAATACCGCCCCTGCGACGTGGTCCTGCCCGACCAGTTTTTTGACCGCACGAAGCGCAGCGCGGAGCACACCTTTTTCGGGCGCGGCCTGGTCGGGCACGTCGCCTTCGCGGACCCCGTGTGCGAGGAACTGCGCCAGTTGGTGCGCCGCGCCGCCCGCGGCCTGCGCGTGCGGGTCCATGACGGCGGCACCTATGTGAACATGGAGGGGCCCGCCTTCAGCACGCGCGCCGAGAGCCTGGCCAACCACCGGGCCGGGCACGACGTCATCGGGATGACCAACCTCGGCGAGGCCAAGTGCGCGCGCGAGGCGGAGATTGCCTACGCCAACCTGGCCATGATCACGGATTACGACTGCTGGAAGGCGGACGAGGCCCACGTGACGGTCGAGATGGTGTTCCAGAACATGCAACGCAACGCCGCCACGGCCAAGGCCATCATCGCCCGCGTCCTCCCCCTCATCCCGGCCGCCCCCGGTTGGCCGTGCCACGACGCCCTCCGCAACGCCATCATGACGGAACGCCGCTGCTGGCCCGCCCGGGTCGTGCGCGACCTGCGGCCGATCCTGCACAAATACCTGTAGGCCGGACCGGACCAGCGGCCCCCCGCTGACCGAAACCTCTTTTTGCCCCGGCCGGGATCGGTATATTCTTCGGTGCGTCCCATGTCCCTGAGGTGTTCCAGGCTGGTTGCTTTTGGTTTGCTGCTCAGCCTCGGAGGGCTGACGCAGGCGGGACCTCCGGAGGCCACGCACTGGGCCTATCAACTCCTGCGCCGCCCGGCGCTTCCGGCCAACCCGGGCCTGGCCGCGGCCCACCCGATCGATGCGTTCATCCAGGCCCGGCTCACTGCGTCCGGCCTGACCCCCGCGCCGGAGGCGTCCGCCCGGATACTCCTCCGCCGGTTGAGCTATGACTTGGTCGGCCTGCCGCCCACTCCCGGGGAACTGGAGGAGTTCGAGCGCGCGTGCGCCACGGAAACCCAACGCGGTGCCGCTTACTCGCGGGAGGTCGAACGCCTGCTGGCCTCGCCCCGGCACGGCGAACGCTGGGCCCGGCACTGGCTGGATGCGGCGCATTTCGCCGAAACCCACGGCCATGACCAGGATCGCATCCGGACGAATGCCTGGCCCTACCGCGACTGGCTCATCCAGGCCCTCAACCGAGACATGCCGTATGCGCGGTTCGTGCAGGCGCAGGTTGCCGGGGATGTGCTGTTCCCCGCGGATCCCCAGGCCACCGTGGCGCTGGGGTTCATCGCGGGCGGGCCGTGGGACGAAAGTTCGCTCCGCGACATCCGGGAGGACACCCTCGACCGCCAAATCGGCCGCTATCTCGACCGGGACGACATGGTCAGCACCGTGATGAGCGTGTTCACCAGCACGACCGTCCATTGCGCCCGTTGCCACGACCACAAGTTCGATCCCATTTCCCAGGGGGATTACTACTCGCTCCAGGCCGTCTTCGCCGGGGTGGAGCGGGCGAACCGGGTCTTCGACGAGAATCCCGCGGTCCACCAGCGGCGCCAGGGTCTCCTGCAGCGGCGCCGGCAACTGGACCGGGGCGACACCAACCTCCTTTTCAGCGCCGCCACCCGGTCCGCGGTCGAGGCGTGGCGGGCCCGTCACGTCGGGGAACCTGTCGCCTGGCAAACCCTCGTGCCGCCGGCGTCCATCCCGGCCGGTTCGGCCGTGCTCACCCGCCAGGCCGACGGATCCCTCCTCGCCTCCGGACCCACTCCCGAGCGGGACACCTACACGGTGCCCGTTCCGGCGCCGCCGGGCCGGATCACGGCCCTTCAACTGGAAGTTCTCCCGGACGATTCCCTGCCCCACCGGGGCCCGGGTCGGCAGGCGCAGAATGGAAACCTGCACCTGAGCGAGTTCCGGGTCGTGGTCGAGGAACCCGGCAGCCGCACGCCGCAGGCGCTGGAACTCGTCAACCCGACGGCGGACTTCAACCAGGACGGCTGGACCATCGCCCATGCGCTCGATGGCAACGGGAAGACCGCGTGGGGCATTCACCCCCAGGAGGGCAAGCCGCATCGGGCCGTCTTCGAGTTGCGGGAGCCACGCGAGTTCCCGGCGGGAACGACGCTGGCGTTCGTCCTCCAGCAATCCCATGGCGGCGGCCATCTCCTCGGGCGTTTCCGGTTCGCGTTCACCGGGGCCCGCGGTCCGGTCCGGGTGCTGCCGGACGCCCTTGCGGAACTGGCCAGGCCCGACCCGGCCACGCTGACGCCCGCACAATGGATCCGACTGGCGGACCATGTCCTGCGCGAAAACCTGCGCCGCGACCTCGCCACGCTGCCGGCGCCCTCGCTCGTCTACGCGGCCGCCGCCGAGTTCGAACCCGACGGGAGCCTGCGCCCGCCCCAGCAACCCCGTCCCGTCCACGTCCTGCACCGCGGGGAAATCACCCGGCCCCGCGAGGAGGCCGTCCCTGGCACGCTGGCCTGCGTCCCCGGGTTGCCCGCCCGGTTCACCATTCCCCCCGGCGCCGAGGAAGGCGCCCGGCGGGCCGCGCTGGCCGGTTGGCTGACGGCCTTGGACAACCCGCTGGTGTGGCGTTCGATCGTCAACCGCGTCTGGCATCACCACTTCGGCCGTGGGTTGGTCGACACGCCCCATGACTTCGGCCGGATGGGCGGCATCCCGTCCCATCCGGAGCTGCTGGATTGGCTGGCGGTCTGGTTCCGGGACGAGGCCGGGGGCTCGCTGAAGGCGTTGCACCGGCTGATCGTCACGAGCGCGACCTACCGCCAGGCGTCCGCGCCGCGCCCCGGGCGCGCGGGCCGCGGCGGCGCCGGCGCAGTCGATCCCGACAACCGGCTCCTCGCGCACATGAACCGGACGCGGCTGGACGCCGAGTGCGTGCGCGATGCGGTGCTGGCGGTGAGCGGCCGGCTCGACCTGCGCATGGGCGGGCCGGGGGACCGGCAATTCGATCTCCAGCCCGGGATCCATGTCACCCCCAGGATCGATTACCAACGGTTCGACGTGGACTCGGACGCGGGCCGGCGTCGGAGCATCTATCGCTTCCTGTTCCGCACCCTGCCTGACCCCTTCATGGACGCCCTCGACTGCCCGGCGGGCGACCAACTGACCGCCGCGCGCCACAACAACGTGACGGTGCAGCAGGCGCTGGCGCTGTGGAACAACGCCTTCATGGCGCGCCATGCCGCCCACCTGGCCGCCCGGCTCGAGGGTGAACCCGGCCCCCTCGAGGCGCGGATCCAGCGGGCGTTCCAGCTCACCCTCGGCCGCGCGGCCGCCCGGGACGAACTCCGGGAGTTCGTCGCCTACACGCGCACGCATGGGTTGGCCGCCGCCTGCCGGCTGCTCTTCAACGCGAACGAATTCGTCTTCGTGGATTGAGATGAACCCGCCCCGCCAGAGTCCCGGCCCCGATTTCAGCCGGCGCGATTTCCTGGGCCGGCTGGGGGGTGGGTTCGGCAGCGTGGCGCTGGCCCAGTTGCTGGGGGCGGAACGCCTGCGGGGCCAGGCCGGGAGGGCCGCCCCCCCGCTGCCGCATCACCCGCCGCGGGCCAAGCGCGTGATCCAGTTGTTCATGAACGGCGGGGCGAGCCAGATGGACCTGTTCGACCACAAGCCCGCCCTGTTCCGCCGCGCGGGCGAGCCCTTCCGGCCGGCCACCGGGGCGCGCGTCGAGGCCCCCACCAGCGAGCCCGGCAAGGTCCTCAGGCCGCCGTTCGAGTTCCGTCAGCACGGGCAGTCCGGGCGCTGGGTCAGCAGCGTGCTGCCGCACCTCTCCCGGTGCGTCGATGACCTCGCCTTCTTCATGGCCATGCAGTCCCGGACCAATGTCCATGGCCCGGGCAGCTACCTGATGAACACCGGTTTCCTGCTGCCCGGCTTTCCATGCCTCGGCGCATGGGCGAGCTACGCGCTCGGCAGCGAGACCGACAACCTGCCGGCGTTCGTCGTCCTGCCCGATGCCAAGGGCCTGCCCTACAACCAGCGCGGCAACTTCAGCGCCGGATTCCTGCCCGTGTCCCACCAGGGCACCGTCATCCAGAGCCGGAGCGCCGGCGCCACCACGCCGGCCCCCGGCGCATCCCACGGATTCCTGCTCAACGATCTCGCCGCCCCGGCGTCCGCGCGGCACATCACGCCGGCCGCCGACCGCGACGGCCTCGGCCTTCTCCAGCGGCTGAACCGCCGGCATCTGGAGGGGCGGCCGGACGACGGGCGGCTGGAGGCGCGCATTCAGGCCTACGAGCTGGCGGCGCGGATGCAGTTGAGCGCCCCCGAGGTGTTTGCGCTCGAGGGCGAGACGGAGGCGACCCGGCGGCTCTACGGGCTCGACCAGGCCGTCACGGAGAACTTCGGCCGGCGCTGCCTGCTGGCGCGGCGCCTGGTGGAGCGCGGGGTGCGCTTCGTGCAGGTGTGGAGCGGGGCCGGCGGGCCAACCGGCAACTGGGACAACCACGCGAACATCGTGAAGGAACTCCCGCCGATGTGCGCGGCGACCGACCAGCCCATCGCGGCCCTGCTGCTCGACCTGAAGGCCCGCGGCCTGCTCGACGACACGCTGGTGCTCTGGAACACGGAGTTCGGCCGCATGCCCTTCGCCCAGGGGGGCGAGGGGCGGGACCACAACGGCGGCACCTTTGTCGGCTGGATGGCCGGGGCGGGGGTCCGGCCCGGGATCGCCTACGGGGAAAGCGACGAATGGTCCTGGCAGGCGGTGCGCGACGTCACCACGACGTATGATTTCCACGCCACGGTGCTGCACCTGCTCGGCCTCGACCATGAGCGCCTGACCTTCCGCCACCATGGCGCGGACCGGCGCCTGACCGATGTGCACGGGGAGGTTGTCCGCGCGGTGCTGGCCTGAAGTGGCCGGGGAGGCCGGGAAGACCGGGTCACGGCTCCACCGGGAGGCGCAGGATCATCACGGTGCCCCGGCCGGGCTGGGACTGGACGTTCACCTCGCCGCGGTGGGTCTCGATCACGCGCTTGACGATGGCGAGGCCCAGGCCGGTGCCGCCCACCTTGGTGGTCTGCAGCAGGGACGTGAAGGCGCGCCGGCATTGCTCCTCGGTCATCCCGTGGCCGGTGTCCCGGAACTCGACCGCCACCCGGGCCGGCACGCCGTCCGGGCGGGCCGGCTCCAGCCGGGTGACGAGGGTGAGCCTCCCGCCGTCCGGCATGGCCTGGGCCGCATTCATCATCAGGTTCAGGAACGCCTGCTCCAACTGGACCGGGTCCCCCGGCACCTGCGGCAGATCGGACGCCAGTTCGTGGACGACCTCGATGCGCTGCTGGCGGAACTTGTGCCGGGTGAGGAGGCCGAGGTCGTCGATCAGCTTGTTTACATCCACCGCCGTCATCTTCGGCTCGGTGCTGCGCGCGAAGTCGAGCACCTGCTCCACGATGCGGTTCATCAGGTCCATCTTCTCGCCCAGGATGGCCACGTCGCGCTCCCGCGGGTCCCCGGCGGGGAATTTCAGGTCGAGCGAGTGGTAGAGCATCTTCATCACCGTGAGGGGATTGCGGATCTCGTGGGCCACCTCGGCGGCGAGGAGGCCGAGGGCGGACAGCTTCTCGTTCTGCCGGAGCTGTTCCTCGACATCGACGATGCGCTCGTAGAGGCGGGCCTTTTCGATGGCGATGGCGGAGAGCTCGGCCAGGGCGGACAGGGTGCTGATTTCCTCGTTCGAAAAGACGTGGGGCTGGGCCGTGTAGACGCAGAGCGCGCCAATGGATTCCCCGCCGAAGAGGAGCGGCACGCTGAGGAGGGACCGCAGCCCCTCGGCCCGGGCCACCTCGACGTTCTGGTAGAAGCTCGAGGTCTGGACGTCCTCGACCTGGGTCGGCTTCTTGCGCCGCACCACCATGCCGACCAGGCTTTCCTGCAGGCTCAGGCGCGGCTTGCTCAGGTAATCCGGGCCTGCCCCGTGGGAGGCCCGCAGGTCCAGCCACTCGCGGCGGTCATCCACCAGGAGCAGGGAGGCCATGCGCCCGCCCATCAGCTGGCAGGCCTGCCGCGTGACCGCCTGCAGCGCGTCGTCCACGTTCAGGGTCGAGTTGACCGCATGGCTGACGGTGACCAGCGACTCCAGCAGGCGGGCACGGAAGCGGAGTTGTTCGTAGAGCCAGGTGGTGTGCAGCACCTTGGCCGCCTGCACCGCCAGGGCCTCCAGCAGTTCCTGGTCGGCTGCGCTGAAGGCGTCGAGCCGGCTGGAATCCACGTTGATCACCCCGCGGATTTCGTCGCCGACCGTGAGGGGCACGGCCAGCTCGGAGCGGACGGCGGGGTTGGCGATCACGTAGCGGGGGTCGGCGCGGACATCCGGGATGCGGGCGGGCTGCCCCTTGCGGGCGACCCACCCGGTGATGCCCTGGCCCACGGGCAGGCGCAGCGCGAAGGCGTCGTCGGGCAGGCCGTGCGCGGCCTGGATCTCGAGCAGGCCGGTGGTGGGATGGATGAGGGCGATGGACCCGCTGGAGGCGCGCGTGACCCGGACGGCCTCGCGCAGGATGATCTGCAGGGCCTCCTCGGAGTCGAGCGTGGCATGGATGACGTTGCCGATCTGGTTGACCAGCTCGGCGCGCGCCAGCCGCTCGCGCAAGGCCGTCAGTTCGTCCGGGCTGCGGGCCGGGCCGGGGCCGGCCGGGGATGGGGAGCCGCTCGAGGACATGGGATCAACGCACGCGCAGGGTGAGGAGGAGGCCGGCCACGGCGAAGAACAGGTTGGGCGACCACGCGGCCAGCCAGGGCGTCACGTATCCGCTCGACCCCAGCGCCAGGGCCAGCTGGAGGAGCACGAAATAGGTGAAGCAAATCACGATGCTGCTGGCCACCCCCACGAACACGTTGCGCCGGCCCGAGGCGGCCCCGAACGGCAGGGCGATGAGCACGACCACCAGGCAGGTCCAGGGCGAGGCCAGGCGCCCGTGCAGCTTGGTCTCCAGGATGGCATCCTGGCTCGTCCCCCCCGGGTGCAGGCGCTGGTAGTCGAGGATCTCCCGGATCGACAACTGCGCCTTCCGCACCATGCGCAGGCTCGTCAGCTTCTTGATCTTCACCTCGCTCCGAATCTGGTCCGGCGTCTCCGTCAGCTCCGGCACCGCCAACATATCCGTCTGCTGCCGCTCCGGGGGGGTGCCCGGGACCGGGGAGTAGATGAGCAGGTTCACGTTGGTGAACACCCAGGTGTTCGTCTCCCACCACCCCCGCTCGGCCAGCAACTCGAGCCGCCCGCCCGACTCGTCCAGGCGCACCACATGCGGGCGGAGCAGCCACGCCTGTTCCAGGTGGAAGGCCTCAATCAGCCACTCGTTGGTGTGGGTGGCCGAGCTGCTCCGAAACCCCAGCCGGGTCTCCCACTGCCGGCGCGCCTCCGCCTGCGCCCCCCGCGCGCGCCGCTGCAGGATGTTCTCGGCTTTCTCCAGGCTGTCCGGCAGCCACAGCTCGTTGATCGCCAGCACGGCCAGGCTGAGCACAAAACCCGTGCCCAGGCACGGCAGCGCGATGCGCAGCAGGCTGCGCCCCGCCGCGCGCATCGCCGTGATTTCATTGTGGCGGGCCAGGTTGGTCAGCGCATAGAGCAGCGCCAGCAGGAAGGCGATGGGCAACACCATGACCAGGAACTCCGGCGTGCGCACGAGGTAGAGCTCCAGCACATCCTCCAGCCGCAGCTTCGCCCGCTGGTATTCCCCCAGCTCGCTGAACACGTCGAAGGCAATCCAGAAAACCAGAAACCCGCCCAGGCAATAGGCAAACGGCAGCAGCAACTCCCGCAACACGTGGCGGTCCAACAGGCGCATCGCGGCCGCAGGCTACGCGACCGCCGCGCCGCCGCGCAAGCCACCCCGGGCGGGGGGCGGCGGGCGGGCATTCGGGCATTTACACCCGCCGGGGCGGCCCGTAGACAGGGGGGCGCCATGCATGCCCTGCCCCGCTTCCCGCGAAAGACCGCCCTGGCCCTCGCCCTCGTTCTCCTGGCCGCCGGACCGGCGCCCCTGCGCGCCTGGGACTACGAGGGGCACCGCCTGGTCAACCTGCTGGCCCTGGAGTCGCTGCCCACCAATTTCCCGGCCTGGGTCTTCACCCCGGCCGCGCGTGAGCGCATCGCCTTCCTGGCCGGGGAACCCGACCGCTGGCGCAACACGCCGGATCTGCCGCTCAAGCACCAGAACGGGCCGGACCATTACTTCGACCTCGACCTCCTGGCGCCCCACCGCCTGGAGGCGGGGACGCTCAGCATGTTCCGCTATGAGTTTGCCTTCCGGCTGGCCCAGGCCCGCCTGAGCCATCCGGCCGACGTGCCGGCCGTGGACCCGGCCAAGGATGCGGACCGGACCAAGGCCATGATTGGGCTGCTGCCCTGGACCATCGTGGAGCAGGCCGGCAAGGTGAAGTCGGCCTTCTCCAGCCTGCGCGAGTTCGACACCGCCGGCACGCCGGAGGAGGTGGCCAACATGCGCGAGAACGCCATCTATGGCATGGGGATCCTCGGGCACTTCATCGGGGACGGCGCGCAGCCCCTGCACACCACCAAGCATCACCACGGCTGGGTGGGCGACAACCCGAACCGCTACACCACGAACTACACCATCCACGCCTGGATCGACGGCGGCTACTTCGCCAAGTATCCCATCGACTACCCGAGACTGAAGGCCCGCCTGCGCCCGGCGCGCTCGCTCGGGGCCTCGACCAACCTGTTCCCCCGCGTGGTGGGTTGGCTGGAGGAGCAGTACCGCGAGGTGGAACCCCTCTACCGCCTGGAAAAGGAGGGCAAGCTCTCCGGCCACCTGCCCTTCTCCCAGGAGGGCCACGAGTTCCTGTCCGGCCAAGTCCTGCGCGCCGCGCAGATGCTGGGCGACGTCTGGCTGACCGCCTGGCAACAGGCCCCGCCGGACACCTTCCTGCGCAGCGCGCTGGCCCGGCGCAAGCTGGCCGCCCCCGCCGCCGGCCAATAAGGCCGGCCCCGCCGCCTACTCCCGCATCAAGGCCGGGTCCACCCCCTGCGCCGCGCACCAGGCGCGATAGGCGTTCGGGGAAATCTCGCTCGGCTTGATCTCGCTGCGCCCGCCCCAGAAGACGTTGGTGTAGGTGAAGTCGATGCCCGCCTCGCGCAGGTGCTGGTCAATGGCCGCCTTGTGCGCCAGCACGGCCTCCTTCTCCGTCCCGTGGGCCACGCCCATGATGTTCACGTCGCGGAACTCCGGGCCGCCCTCGCGCCAGTAGGCGTGCGTCATGATGTGATGCCGGCCCACCTCGCGGCCCGCGTCCATCTCGCGCCCCGGCGGCACCGCCCAGTGAAACAACGCGTTGAACCGCGTCACGCGCTCGCCGTCCGAGTGCGGCTTCACGTGCTCGAGGAAGGTGGAAAAGCGCCCGATGATCCTGCGCCGGTCGAACTCCTCCGCCTTGGCCAGGAATGCTTCCAGGGACACCCCCGCCTCGCGCGCGCGCGCCTCCCACAGGTTGGGCACCAGTTCCTCCGCGGCAAACTCCCGCTTGATCGCCTCCAGGATGCGCCACTCCAGGTCGTCCAGCGTGGTCGTCGTCACCTCCGTGACCTCGGCCGGGACGTCCGCCCGGCTGCCGGGCTCCATGCCGCGCCGCCGGGTGTGCCCCACCCCGAGCGCAAACAGCTTCTTCGCGGGCAACAACACGAACTTCTCCGCCCCCGTCCGCCGGCAGAGCAACTCGCAGTGCTTCCGCATCGAGAACCCCTGCGGGACCTTCAGCGTGGTCCACAACTTGTAGGTCGAACCCGCCGTCGCCGTGTCCGTCGAGCGCGTCACCACATGGCCGCTGAAGGGGTCCTGCTGGAACATCCAGTCAAAGGCCGCGTTCAGCCGCTGCTCCGGCACCTGCCAGGCCACCAGCGCCCCGTTGGCGAGGTTGGTCGCCAGCAGGGTCTGGCGCACCCGCCGGATGTTGCCCGCCCGCAGCATCGCCACAATGCGCTCAATCACCGTGGCCAGCGGCACCCCGGACAGGCGGGCGATCTCGCCCAGGGGATCCCGCTGGAATCCCTTCACCTGGTCCTCGGACACGGCCAGGATCTGGGCATTGATGGGGTCGCTGAACTCGACCGGCACGGACAGGGAGTCTGGGTGTGACGACATGCGGGCCGGATTTTACCAGAACGCCCCCGGACCGGCCCGATAAAAATGGCGGCGCCCGCCCCGCGCTTTTTGGCCTGGCCGCGGCAACGGGCTCCCGGCGCGGGGGCGGTTGGTTGAAACGCTTGCCGGGCCTGCGGACGCGCTGGTTGACTGGGCTCAACTTGAGCATGCGCGCTCCCAGTTCGTTGGCCGGGCGAAGCCGGTTGTGCCTCGCCGTGGCGGGTCTGCTGGCGGGTCTGCTGGCGGGCTGCGGCCGGGCGCCGACGCCGCTTGGGGCGCCCTTGGGGGACAGGCTGTTTGGGCGGGTGGAGGTGATCGGCGGACGCGGCAGCGCGCTGGGGCAGTTCAACAAGCCGCGTTCGGTCGGCGTGGACAGCGCGGACAACCTCTATGTGGTGGACATGACGGGGCGGGTGCAGAAGTTCTCGCCCGGCGGGGAGTTTCTTTTGTCATGGCGCATGCCCGAGACCGACCTGGGCCGGCCGAAGGGGATGACGATGGACCCGGAGGGGCGCGTGGTGGTGATTGAGCCGCATTACCAGCGGGTGAACCATTTCGGGCCGGACGGCGCCCTGGCGGCGCAATGGGGGCGGGCGGGCACCAATCGCGGGGAGTTGGTCCTGCCGCGGGCGGTGGCCTTCAATGCGCGGGGCGACGCCTACGTGAGCGAATACACCGTGGTGGACCGGGTGCAGTGGTTTCGGGCGGGCACGCGGGAGGCCTTGGGGACGTTTGGACGGACGGGGGACGGCGACGGGGAACTGAACCGGCCGGAGGGCCTGGACGTGGCCCCGGACGGACGGGTGTATGTGGCCGACTCGGGCAACCACCGTATCCAGGTGTTTTCCCCGGAGGGCCGCTGGCTGGCCTCCTACGGCCGGCCCGGGCGCGGCCTGGGTGAGTTGAGTTATCCCTATGATGTCCGGGTGGATCGGGAGGGCCTGCAGTATGTCTGTGAGTTCGGGGGCAGCCGGATCCAGGTGTTCGACCGGGACCATCGTCCCGTGGCCATCATCGGGGGGGCGGGCGACCGACCGGGGGAGTTCAATAATCCCTGGAGCCTGGTGCTGGATTCCCGGGGAAATCTCTATGTGGCGGACGCGGGCAACCACCGCGTCCAGAAGCTGATCCGCCGGAACCGCCCTGGGTCAGCCGGGGGCCCACCGGCGCCCGGCCCGGCCACCGGCCGCTGACCTGCCTTGGCGCGGGCGCCGGTCAGACCGGGGATTCCCCGGTCGGCGTGGCCGCATTTCCCCGAGGTTCCGCGGGCCTCATTTCCTTGCATTGGGCGCATTTCCTCCTTAGGGTGAGACTGTCCTGCTTCCACACACTCGGGCGTCCTCATCGAGATGTCCGTTTCCCCGCAGGTTTCTTTTTCGGCACGGAGGAGGTTGGTGAACTTCACGGACGGCCTCGATGGCTTCGGGAGCTGTGCTCTGACCTATGTCCAAATCCATTTCATTTCACGTGCGTCTGGCCGCGGGGCTGGCGGTTTTGTGGTCGGCCCTGGCCGGGGTGAACTCCGTCCAGGCGGCCTGCTCGTATGAGCTCTCGCCCGCGTCGCGGACGCACGGCTACGGGGCGGTCACCGCCACGGTGGCCGTGGCCACGTCCAGCACCTGCGCATGGACGGTGGACAACAACAGCGCGTGGATCACCATCCTGTCGGGAGCCAGCGGCACCGGCAGCGGCACCATCACCTACGCCGTCGCCGGCAACCCCAACCCCGCCACCCGTTCCGGCACCCTCCGCGTCGGCACCGAGCTGTTCACCATCACGCAGGCCGGCGTCGCCTGCACCTACACCATCTCCCCCGCCGAACACGACAAGTGCTTCAACACCACCACCGGCACCGTGCAGGTCACCACCCAGAGCCCCTGCTCGTGGACGGTGGTTAACCCGCATGACTGGATCCAAATCAACGCCGGCGGCGGCGGGACCGGCGCGGGCAAGGTCTACTTCACCGTCCTCGCCAACAACGCAACCACCAGCCGCACCGGCATTGTCACCATCGCCAACCAGCCCTTCACCATCCGCCAGGCCCCCTACCCCCTGGCCTGCGCCGCCGACAAAACCGTCTCCTGCAGCAGCCCCTGGAACTTCGACGCGCCCGCCCTGCTCGACCCCGGCGTGCGCCTCGAGGTGGTCGGCACCACCACCAACCAGGTGGCCTGCGGGACCTTCCAGGCCATCCGCACCTGGAAAGCCACCGACCGCTGCGAGAACGTCGCCTTCTGCACCCAGACCGTCTCCGGCACCAACCCGCCCGTCACCGTGGCCTGCCCGCCCAATCGCACCGTGGATTGCGCGACCGCCTGGTCCTTCGACGAACCCATTGTCACCAGTCCCTGCGGCCACGCGCTGACCATCGCCAGCACCGTGACCAACAATGTGTGCGGGCCCGCCTACACCGCCACCCGCACCTGGACCATCAACGATGGCTGCACCAACCTGGTCTGCTCCCAGACCATCACCGTGGCCGCCGCCCCGCTCTCCCTCGCCTGCGGGCCTGACCGGACCGTGGCCTGCGGTGGCTCCCTCACCTTCGACCCGCCCATCCTGGCCGGTTCCTGCAACCCCACCGTCAGCATCCTCAGCACCATCACCAACGAGGCCTGCGGGCCCTTCCTCTCCGTCACCCGGACCTGGCAGGCCACCGACGGATGCTCCACCAACACCTGCTCCCAGACCCTCCGCATCGCACCCGAGCCCCTGCGCGTCACCTGCGCCCCCGACCGCACCCTCGCCTGCGGCGACCCCGTCGCCTTCGACGCCCCCACCGTGACCGGCTCCTGCAACCCCGTCACCCGCATCCTGAGCACCACCACCAACGACGCCTGCGGTCCCTTCCTTTCCGTCACCCGCTCGTGGGAAGTCACCGACGGCTGCACCACCAACACCTGCTCCCAGACCGTCTCGGCGCCGCGCATCCCGCTGGTCGTCCTCTGCCCGCCGGACGCCACCGTCCGCTGCGATGAAGCCTGGGCCTTCGGCGAACCCCAGGCGGCCAGCCCCTGCACCACTACCGTCCGCCTCGTCTCCACCTCCACCAACGCCGGCTGCGGCCGCGCCTACACGGCCAGTCGCACCTGGGAAATCACCGACGGCTGCGCCACCAACCTTTGCACCCAGACCATCCAGGTCGTGGTCCCGCCGCCCATCCTCGTGTGTCCCCCGGACCTCCGCGTCACCACCACCAACGGGCTCATGCACTGCCCCAAGACCCTGACCGAGTTCCGCCTCAATGGCGGCATCGCCACCAACGGCAGCAGCTGCGACACCTTCCTCCGCTACCGCTGCTCGGAAAGCTCCTACATGCCCAATGCGAACGGCTGTGGTGGGCTCATCACCCGCACCTTCACCCTCACCGACAGCTGCTCCAACAGCGTCTCCTGTATCCAGACCATCTTCGTCCTCGGCAGCAACACCACGGCCACCGTCACGATCAACCAGAACGACGGCTGCGATGTCCCGCCGCTCCCGGTCCAGCTCGCCAACCCCATCACGCTGCGCGCCACGGTCAACGCCTCCGTCAACGCCCCCAGCTACCTGACCACGACGTTCAGCAATGTCCCCCCCGGCTACGTGGTCACCAATGGCGGCGCCTACCTCGGCTGGTGCATGGACTACGCCGGTGAAATCCTCCCGAACAAGGCCTACAACGCCCTCCTCTACCGCACGGTCGATGCCCTGCCTGCCCACCTGCCCCAGGCCAACTGGGACCGCATCAATTACATCCTCAACCACAAACAGGGCACGGCCATCGACATCCAGAACGCCATCTGGCACTTCATCGGCGGCCCCGTCCCCGCCACCGACACCGTCTTCTACCCGCCCACCGCCACCGCCTCCAACCTCATCGCCGACGCCCTCTCCAACGGCGCCGGCTTCATCCCCGCCCCGGGCCAGGTCTACGGCGTCATCATGGACATCGGCTTCAATCCCCAGACCGGCCGCACCAACCAGCTCAACATCATCGAGGGCGCCTGCACCCCGGGCGACGCCTGCATGGGCGGCAACGTCACCCTCTGCGCCCTCACCCACGGCACCGGTCCCTTCACCTACGAGTGGCTCCGCAACGCCGAACCCATCCCCGGCGCCACCAACCAGTGCCTCCTCGTCACCAACCTCCTCCCCGCCGAGGCCGGCCAATACTGCGTCCGCGTGACCGGCCCCTGCAGCACCACCCTCGCCTGCCTCGCCCTGCCCCCCTGCCGCCCCGGCGCCCCCGCCCCGCGCGTCGAGGAACTCCAATTCATCCCCGCCGCCGGCGCCGAACTCCGAATCCACGGCAAACCCAACCGCACCTACCGCATCCTCTGCTCGGAACGGTCCGGCGCTGAATGGATGTTCATCGGCTACAGCACCACCGACGCCAACGGCATCGGCGAGTTCATGGACGAGTCCGCCCTCGAGGCCCACTGCCGGCTCTACAAGCTCGAGGATCCCACCGGGCGCTAGGCCCCGTCCCCGCGCACCGTCCCGCCGTCCCGCCGTCCCACGACGGGCGACGTCTGCCCCAATCCCGCATTGACACAGGATTGCCTTCGGGAAGACCCTTCCCCTGTTGGTTTCATCAAGCAGCTAAGGAGAGCGCTTGTCCCCGTCGCCTCGCTTTCATCCAAAGGACACCCGACGCGAAGGCCTTGCCCCGGAGGGAAAGGTCGCCCACGCCCTTGGCCGGACACCCCCCACGACCTCGGCAGCCCACGCAGGCGGCGAGGCCCGCCGGGTCGCCGCCTGCCTCGGGTTGATGGCGTTCCTCGCCGCGGCCCCGGCCGCTGAACTCGACCCGGCCCGCCCACCTGGGGACAACTTTGACCTGCGCCGCTGGTACCTGGGCACGCCGGACGCCGGGCAATCCCTCTCGATCCCGGCCGCCGAACTGGCAGCCGGCCACACCAACCAGTGGTTCTTCACCGCCCCGGACGGCGCCATGGTCTTCTGGGCCCCGGTCACCGGGGGAACCACCTCGGGCAGCAGCTTTCCCCGCTCGGAGCTCCGCGAGCAGCTCAATCCCCCCGACAACCGCATCAATTGGTCCACCCGTGGCACCCATGTGCTCGAGGCCGCCTGCCGCGTCCGCCGCCTCCCCAGCACGGGCAAGGTGATCCTCGGGCAAATCCACGGCTACCTCGGCGACGCCCGGCCCCTCCTCAAGCTGATGTACAACCAGGGCATCCCCGAGGCCCAGTGCAAGCTCAGCCCCGACGAGGACGCCGAGGTCTCCCTCTTCTTCCCGGCCAGCCCGCTTAACAGCCTCATCACCTACCGGATCGAGGTCGAGGACGGCCTTCTCCGCGTCACGGTCAATGGCAACCAGCATGCCTTCCACATCCTCGCCAGCGACCCCGCGTGGGCCGACCAGACCTTCTATTTCAAGGCCGGCGCCTATGTCCTGGACAATGCGGGCACCAGCGCGGAGGGCGGCCGGGTCGACTTCTATCACCTCGCCACCGTGCACACCAATCACCCGGCTGATCCCCCAGCCATTGTGACCGAGCCCGCCTCGATCTCCGCCCCGGCCACCAGCAACGTGGTCCTCAGCGTCTCCGCCACCGGCGGCCAACCCCTCCATTATCAATGGCACCGCGACGGGGTGCCCATCCCCGGCGCCAACCTCAGCTATCTCTCCCTCCGCCCAGTCTCCCCCGATGACACCGGCCTCTACCATGCCTCCGTGTCCAATGCGTCCGGTTCGGTGACCAGCGCGCCCGCCCGGCTGAACGTGCTCGCCACCAACTCGTCCTTCACCCTGGCCGAGGCGCTCGACGACCCCCTGCTGGCCTGGAGCACCGCCGGATCGCCGCCGTGGATGGCCACGCATGGCGCCGCCCAGGACGGGCTCGACCAAGCCATGGCCGGCCCCCTCCCGGACGACACCGCCGTCACCCTCCAGACCACCGTCACAGGTCCCGGGCAGATCCGCTTCTGGTGGCGCGTTTCCTCGCAGACCAACGACGATTACCTGAGCTTCTCCCTGGGCGGCTCCACCCTGGCCCGCCTCTCGGGCACGGTGCCGTGGCAGGAACGGGCCTTTGCCGTGCCTTCCGGCACCCAGGTGCTCCGCTGGACCTACACGAAGGGGGAGGAACTGGCCGCCGGCTCGGATCGGGCCTGGCTCGACGGGGTGAGCTTCCGCCCCGACCCGCCGCGGATCACCGGCCATCCCGCCGGCCGCACGCTCGATGCCGGCGGCGCCCTCGTGCTGTCCGTCTCCGCCACCGGCCCGGGCCCCCTCCGCTACCAGTGGCAATGCGAGGGTAGCAATCTCCTTGAGACCGCCTCCACCCGCGGCACCACCAACACCACCCTGACTCTCTCCAACTGCCAACCCACCCAGTCCGGCGCCTACCGTGTCCTTGTCCGCAACGCGGGCGGTGAAGTCGCCAGCTCCAACGCCCTCGTCTCCATCAGCCCCACCCTGCCCCTGCCCGACGCGGTCGATGCCCCCCAATTGGCCTGGTCCACCAGCGGCAGCCTGCCCTGGGTCGGCCAGTTCGCCGCCAGCCACGACGGCGTGGACGCGGCCCGCAGCGGCCGCATCGGCCACAGCCAATCCTGCACGCTCCAGGTCACCGTCCAGGGCCCCGGCATGCTTCGGTTCTGGTGGAAAACCTCCTGCGAACCCGTCAACGACCGACTCGTCCTCACCCGCAACGGGTCCGAGGTGGCCCGCCTGAGCGGGGAATCCGACTGGCAGCCGCGCAGCCTCAGCCTGCCGTCCGGATCCCACATCCTGCGCTGGATCTACTCCAAGAACAGCAGCACCGTCCAGGGCCGGGACGCCGCCTGGATCGATGCCATCGACTACGCGCCCCTCCTCCCGCCGGCCGCCCCGGACCACTTTGCGGCCACCCCGATCTCCCTTGGCGCCATCCGCCTCGACTGGACCGACCCCGCCGGCCAGGAATCCGGCTTTCTCCTTGAACGATCCACCAATGGGACGTTCTTCGTGCCGGTCGCCCACCTCGCCTCCAACACGGTCTCCCTCCTGCACACCGGCCTGCTGGCGGAAACGACCTACCACTTCCGACTCCGGGCCACCAACGCCGCCGGCGCCTCCGCCCCGGCCGGGCCCCTCGCCGCCAGCACCCCGCCCTTCACCGTCGCCCGCCTCAACTTCCAACCCGCCTCCGCCCTCATCCCCCCCGGTCACCTCGTCGAGGCCGGCCACGCCTATGCCGCCCGCGGGAATGGCCTCGTCCACGGCTGGAACAGCAGCCGTACCTCCAGCGCCATCGACCGCAACTCCACCCTCTCCCCGGACCAACGACACGACACCTTCATCAGCAGCGGGTCCAGCACCAGCACCCGCTGGGAACTGGCCGTCCCCCCGGGGGACTACCACGTCCTCCTCGTCGCCGGCGACCCATCCTCCAGCAGTGGAACCCAGCGCCTCAGCGTCGAGGGCATGCCCGCCCTCGTCGGCTCCCTCACCGCCACCCAGCGCTGGATCTCCAACCACGTCATCGTCCCCGTCCGCGACGGGCGCCTCTCCATCAGCAACCTGCCCGGCTCCAGCAACAACAAGCTCTGCTTTCTCGAGATCACGCGGCTGACTCCCCTCCTCGACGGCGCGGCCGATTTCACCGCCGAGGCCGGCCAACCCTGGTCCTTCACGCCCCCCACCCCGCGCGCCGACCCCTGCGGCACCGGGCCGGTCACAGTGCTCGTCGCCGACACCCTCACCAATGGGATCGCACCCTGCCCCGGGCCCCTCCGCTTCACCCGCACCTGGGTGGCCCACGACTCCTGCGGACGCTCGCAATCCGCGACCCAGACGGTGACCGTGGTCGATGCCACGCCGCCCGTCTTCCTCGCCGCCAGCACCCACCTCTGCGACCCCGGCCTGCCCGCCCTGCCGCCGGTCACCGACCAGTCCGGGCTCGCCCCGACGGTCGTCTGCCAGCGCAGTGATGGTCAGCCGGCCAACGCCCCCTTCGCGCCCGGCACTCACCGGCTCGCCTGCACCGCCCAGGACGCCTGCGGCAACTCGGCCACCCAGGACTTCCAGGTCGTGGTGGAGGAACCCCTTGCCGCCCTCGGCCCGGAACCGCAGACGATTGCGGCGGGGGACACGCTCACGCTGGCCGTCGCGCCGGCCGCCGGCACGGTGCTCGCCCAACAGTGGCACGTGGCGGGGGCGCCCCTGCCCGGGGCCACCAACCTGGTCCTCAGCCTCCCCAACATCACTCCCCAGCAGGCCGGCACCTACTGCCTCACCCTCACCGGTCCCTGCGGCCAACTCACGGTCTGCGCGGCCGTGGTTGTCCTGCCCCCGCCGGCCCCGCCACCGTCGCCACCGCCGCAGCCCTGAGCTGCGCCGGCCCCGCCCCGCGGGCTCAGCGCGGCTCCGGCTGGATGATCACCTCGCCCCGCCGCCAGGCCTGGAAGGGCGCGGCCGAGGACAGGGGCACAAACGGCCCCAGCGCCCGGTCGTGGGCCAGGGCCAGGAGCGTCTCGCGGTCGGGCGCCAGCCGCGTCTCCGGCCGGAAATCCCGCCGGTAACGCGCCCCCCGGCTCACCCGCACGTCGTCCACTGACCCGTTCCAAAAGGCCACCGGCTGCGACAGGTTGAACAGGTTGGCCGCCGGGTTCGGCCGGGCCCCCACGTAGAGGGACTTGTCCGAGGCCAGGCGCACCCCCGTGGCCGGCGCGGCCGCCGCCCGGCGCCCGTTCACATAGAGCACAATCTGGGATCCGTCATACACGCCCGCCAGGTGGCTCCACACCCCGGTCGCCAGCGCGGACCCCGCCTTGGCCGTGACCGCCGGCGGGGCTTTGCCGCGGGCCGGGCTGGACGGGGGCGGCACCCGGAACTGCGGCGCGCCCGCAATCTCCAGGCTGAACCCGCCCGCCTTCAGGTTGCCCACCAGCGCGCCGTCCTTCCTGTCCGCCGGCTTCACCCAGGCCTCCACCGTGAAGGCCCCGTCGAGCACCGGCACATCCTCCTGCGCAATCTCGAGGCAGGCCGCCTTGCCATCCAGCACCGCCACCCCGTTGGTCGCCGCCGCCGGCCAGCCGCCCGCGGGCGCCACCAGCCGCATCCGCGGCTGCACCGACCGCGCCGGCATGGCCAGCCGCGCCTCCCGCGTCAGCACGTCGAAGCGCAGCTCGAACTCCGGCGCCGCAAACCCCTCCAGCGTCCCGCTGTCGTCCCGCACCAGGCCAAACTCAAACACCCGCCCCTCCTCGGGCGGCACCTGGGCATGCCGATGGTCCGGCGCCACCGCCCAGGTCGGATCCCCCTGCGCCACCAGCGTCACGTCCAGCGGCAGGGTGGTCGGGTTCGTCACCGCCAGGCGGCACACCACCGACACCGCCCCGGCGGCCGAGATCGGCACCGGCCCCGACGCCACCTCCGGCAGCAACGCCCGCGCCGCCTCCACCTCGGCCAAGCGTTCCGGGGTGAACTGGCGCGGATCAAACACCGCGCCCACCGGCACCGAGGCCATCGTGTAGCCGCTGTCCCGCACGGTCACCACGTTGAAATGATGGAGCAGCCCGAAGTGCTGGTGCTGCACCCCCGCCGGCAGCGAGCCGCCCGTCGTGGCCAGCGCGTAATACCCGATGCCATCCCGCACGCCGTCATAGCGCAGCTGGTGAATGTGCCCGGCCAGCACCGCCCGCACGTTGCCCGCCCCCACCAGCAGCCGGTGCACCGCGTCCCAGTTGTTGCCCCGGTAACGCTCACCCCACCAGAGCGGGTGATGCAGGAAGACAAACACATGGCGCAGGTGCCGCATCTCCCCCAGCGCCGCCGCCAGCCAGTCCCGCTGGCGCTGGCTGATCTGCTGCTGCTCGGGATCCGAATAGTCCCGCACCCGCCCGTCCGGGTGGGCCTCGTCGCTGAACAGGACCAAAAACCCCGTCTTCTTGTGCTCAAACCAATACCAGAGCGGCCCGAAATGCTTCTCGTAGTTCCCCTCGTGATCCCGCTCCGGCCGGGGCTCCGGATCCTTGGCCGCCGGACGCCAGTAAACGTCATGGTTGCCCGCCACCGGGAACCACGGCATCCGCAGCTTGCCCATCGTCGCCCGATACTCCTCCATCTGCTTCAGCCACGGCCCGGTCTGGTTGTAGCCGTTCACGAGGTCGCCCACCGTCATGACCAGGTCCGGATCCAGCAGGTTCGCGTCCTCCACCGCCTGCGCCAGCACCCGGATCCCCTCCGCCGGCCCGCCCGTGCGATCCCCAAACACGACAAAATGAAAGACATCATCCCCCTTGGGCAGCGGCAACAGCCGCGCCCCCGGCCGATCGGTGTGCACCCCCGGCGCCCCCCGGCCCGGCCCGGCCAGGGCGGCCAACAACAGGATCCACAGGCAGGTCGCTCGGAGGCAAACGCGGTTCGGACGCAGGTGTTTCATGGCTGAATGCCGCGTATTGAGTCCCACCCCCGCCCCCCTGTCGATCCCGTTCTCAGCCCTCCCCGCCCCCGCCCGGTCAGGCGATCACATCGTGCAGCACATCCCCCGACACGTCGGTCAGCCGGAAGTCGCGCCCGGCATGGCGATAGGTCAGGCGCTCATGGTCAAAGCCCAGCAGGTGCAGCATCGTCGCATGCAGGTCATGCACGCTGGCCCGGTCCTCCACCGCCCGGAACCCAAACTCGTCCGTGGCCCCGTGCACCGTCCCGCCCTTCACCCCGCCGCCAGCCAGCCAGACGGTGAACCCATAATGGTTGTGGTCCCGGCCCAGCTTGCTCTTCCCCCCGTCCCCCAGCTCCACCGTGGGCGTCCGCCCGAACTCCCCGCCCCACAGGATCAAGGTGTCCTCGAACATCCCCCGCTGCTTCAGGTCCGCCAGCAGGGCCGCGATCGGCCCGTCGATTTCCGACGCATGCTTGCGCAGGTTCCCCTCGATGTTGTCATGGTGATCCCACGGCTGCCCGGCCCCGTGCCAGAGCTGCACAAACCGCACCCCCCGCTCCAGCAGCCGCCGCGCAATCAGGGTCTGCCGCCCATGCACGTGATCGCCATACATGGCCCGGATGGACGCCGGCTCGCGGCTGAGGTCAAAGGCGTCGCTGGCCTCCAGCTGCATGCGGAAGGCCAGCTCGAACGACGCAATGCGCGCCTCCAGGCGCGGGTCCGACCCGCGCGCCTGCCCATGCGCCGCGTTCAGCGTCCGCAACAGGTCCAGCTGCCGCCGCTGCATCCCCGGGGTGGCGTGCGGGCTGCGGATGTGCTCCAGCAGGCGCTCCACCTCCCGGTGCTGCGGATCCACGTAGGTGCCCTGCAGCGCCCCGGGCAGGAACCCGGCCTGCCAGTTCTCGGAGTCCTTGATCGGCAGCCCGCCGGGGCACATCGCGACAAACCCGGGCAGGTTCTGGTTCTCCGCCCCCAGCCCGTACAACACCCACGCCCCGACACTGGGCCGCGCCTGCACGCTGTCACCGCAGTTCATCAGCATCAGCGAGGGCTCATGGTTCGGCACCTGCGCGTGCATGGAACGAATCACCGCGAGGTCGTCCGCATGCGCGGCCGTGCGGGCAAACACCTCGCTCACCGGCAACCCGCTCCGTCCATGCTGCCGGAAGGTGAACGGGGAGGGAAACGCCGCGCCGGTCTTGCGCTCGGTGCGCAGGTAGTCGCCCGGCAGCGGCTGCCCGGCATGCCGCGCCAGCAGCGGCTTCGGATCAAAGGTGTCCACCTGCGACGGGCCCCCGTTCAGGAAGAAGTGGATCACCCGCCGCGCGCGCGGCCGGAAGTGCGGCAACCGCGGCGCCAGGGGCGAGGGCGCCACCGCCCCGGCCCCGGCGGCGGCTCCCGCCCAGGTGCCCAGGGACAGCGCCCCCAGCCCAAGCCCGGCCCGGGCCAGGAACTCACGACGGCTCAGGGCCGGCCGGGCGAGGGGATGCATGGCTCAACGGTAGGCCAAACCGACCCCGCCTGACAACCACGCCGGGAGCGGGGTCAGGGTTCGCGGATGGGCACGCCGCAGAAGGTGAGCGCGGCCTGGCCATTGGCGCCGCGCAGGAGGTTGGTCGGGTTCCAGGACCGGCTGTCGAGATAGGTCAGGGTCCCGGCGGCCGCGGATCCGGACAACTGCAGGAGGAGGCGCTCCCCCCGGGCCTCGCCCTGCACCACGCGGACCTCGGGCTGGCCGTCGAGGTGGAACTGGCCGGCCAGGGGCGCCGTCCAGGTCACGGGTTGGTCGAAGGTGAGCTCAATCTGTTTTCGGCCGGGGGCATAGGCGGCCCCCTGGAGATTGGGCGGAGTGAGCACGGCGCGGGGGGAAACCCCGTGGAGATCGCGCTCGATGAGGGGCTGGACGAGCCGGGCGAACTCGGCCCACCCGGCCAGCGGATAATGGCAGCCGCCCGGGGGCTGGATGCCGAGGGTGGACAGCACGTCGAGATTGGCCACGAGGGTGGGCAGGGTGCGCTGCACCTCGCGCAGCCGGTTGTCGGAGCCCTGCGCGCCCATGGCGCAGGCGTGGGGCCAGATCTGGAACACGTAATAATGCGCGACGTTCGGGTAGTCCTGTTTCCAGCCCGCCAGCAGGTCGATGAAGAGCTGCTGGTAGGTCTCCCACCCGTAGCCGCCGGTCGGGCCGTCCGCGCCCTGGTCGTTCTCACCCTGGTGCCACAGGATGGCCCGCACCCCGTCGGCCAGCCCGGCCTCGCGCACGCGCCAGAGCAGCCGGCCGTAGATGGTCGCCACGTCCTCGGCGTTGGTGGGGTTGCGCTGGTGCTGGTCGATCCGGGTGCCGCCCACGGCGCCGTTCAGGATGCAGACCGGCACCTGGCGGCTCGCCACGAGGCGCCGGCCCAGTTCCATGCCCCAGTAGCCAACCTCGAGTTCCCCGCCCCGGACGGGATCCTTCCAGATCGCCGGGCCCCACAAGGGCCGCCGCGCGCGGCGCGGATCGCCGGAGGTGCTGCCAAAGGACCGGATCCAGTCGCTGGGATCGGCGGCGGCCTTTTCCGCCGTGTCGGTGGCCAGGGCATTGGACTGGCCCTGGATGAGGAGCACATCGCCGCAGACCAGGTTCGTCGCCGTGTGCAGCAACGTCTCGCGGCCCTGCGTGAGGCTGCCGAACTCCACGCGGTAGCGCACCAGCCCGGCCGCCAGCGGAACGGCCACCGTGTAGCTCCGGTCGGGCCCGACCGCGCCCTGCACCGTCTGGACAGGGCGGCCCTCCGCATGCAAGCGGAGGAAGACGGCGTCCGCCGGCGCCTCCAGCCGGCCCCGGCAGCGGACGATTCCCTCGTTGCGGTCGTTGCGGGCGAAGAACTGGTTGTCGACGGGCCGTTCCTCGTCGGGCAGCGGTCCCACCACCCACGGCTCGCGCCGCGGCTCGCGAACTTCGATGGTGACGGACTGCGTCACCGTGCCGCCGCCGTTGTGGAGGGCGAGGGACACCTGCAGGGGACCGCTCCGGTGCGCCCGCCGCAGGCGCAGGCGGCCGTCCACCACCTCGCGCGTGGTGGCCAGGCCGGTCACGGTCCACCGCGCAACCAGGTTGGTTCCGCCCGCCGCGGCCAGCGCCGACTGGTTGGTGACCCGCGGTTCCAAAACCAGTTCCTGCCGCCCGTCCCAGGAAGCCGGGGCGGACAGCGTGAAGGCCGGGTCCGGAATCGCCTCGCGCACCACGATGGGAATGTCGCGGGTCAGGACCCCCTCGGCCAAAACCGCCCGCAATTGCAGGCGCGCAGACTGATCCCCGGTCACGCGGCCGGCCTCCACCTCGCATTGCAGGCGGTCCACGGCCAGCACCGTCTCGACCCCGCCACGCTGCAGGATCCAATAAATCTTCCGGGCGCCACCGGCCACGGCGGTCGCGACGCCGCGGCCGCCCTCCCGCACCTGCATGCGCACCGGGCTCACGGCAAAGCTGGTCCCCGGCCGCACCAGCGGCCCCACCAGGGTGCCCAGCGGCTTCTGGTTTTCGTAGGCCAGCCGGACCCAATCCGGCGAACGGGCCACCTGCGAAATGCGCACCTCATCGAGGGCGCCCACGAAGTCATACCGATGGTACCAACCCCCGAGCCAGAGCCGCGCCGGGCTGCGGATGTTGAGCGCCGTGCGGGCCTGGGCGGCCAGCTGGCCGTTCAGGTAGAGGCGGCCCTCGCCGTTCTCGTGGGTGTGGACGACATGGATCCATTGGCCGAGTGGCAGGCGATCCGGGGCCTTCACATCGCAAAAGTCGCTGTCCACATGGAGATGCGGCGGGCTGCGCAGCTGCATCCTCACCTTGCTGCCGCGGCCGCCGCCCTCGTTGCCCCAGCCGATCAGGGTGGTGTTGGGTTTTTCCGCGCGGAACCAGGCCTCGGTGGAATGGGCCGCCGTGCCCGCGGGATAATCGGGAATCCGCTCGCCGCCGAACACGCCCTGGCCCCCCGGGAAATGCCGGGCCGCCCCCACCACGCCGGGGACCGGCGTCGTGCCGGTGTCCTTGGATTCCAGCGTGCCCGCCGCATCCCGCACCGACGCGCCCAGGTGCCAGACGCTCAGGAAGCCGTTGGAACGGCTGAAGACCGCCCCGGCCGCGGCAGGGCCCCCTGCCCCGCCCCAATGCATCCGAACCTCCTGCTGCTCCTGCCCGCGGATGACCGGGATGCGCACCCAGACCGCGCCCACGCCCGCGGCGGCATCCCACTCGTCGATGGCATGCGCCAGCGGTTGCCCGGACGGCGTGGCGAACCGCACATCGCTCCCGTCGGCGGCCGCCGCCCCGAAATCGAAGCAGTCGCGGTGCAGCCGCAGCAGCACGGGGAAATCCCGTTCCTCGGCCGCGGCGGGCAGGTTGGCGCCGTCCCCCGTGGTCAGGATGTAAAAGGAGGCCGCCCGCGGCGGGCCGGGTGGCTGGGCGGGGACGTGGATGGGCGCCGCGGTGAGCAGGGCGGACGCCAGCAGGGCGGCGGCCGCCAAGGAACGGGGATGTTTCATGGGAGTTTCTGTTCCAGCCAGGGCGCGACCTTGTCCACCCACGCCGCCGCATGCGCGCGCAGGCCGGGTCCGCTGAAGTGCACGCCCTGGCCGCCGCCATCGCGGAATTCCCCCTGCAACGCGTCGGTGTCCGGGCCCGGCAGGGCGATCTTGTCACGCCAGAGGGCCGCCTGCGCGGCACGGAGGTCGTCGGACCCCGGGTCGGCCGGGGTGTGATAGCTGGCCTGGGCGACGAACCACGGCGCCTTCCAGCCGATGTCCCGGGCGGTGGCGCGAATGAGTTGTGTGAGATACTCGCGGTAAAGGCGGCCGGGCAACGTGCGCGTCGGGTCGGCCTGGTTGGCGTCGCTTTCGCCCTGGTGCCAGAGCACGGCGCGGAAACCGTCCGGCCCGAGGGCGCGCAGGCGGGTGGTGAAGTTCGTGAAGAGCGTGCCCCGGCTGGTCCAGCCGCCGTTGGTGAGGGCGCGGACGTGCCCGGTGAGGGTGGGCGGGTTGGGGAACTGCGCGCCGGCGGGGAGCCATTCGCGCACGCTGGTGGCGCCGACACCACAGGCGACAAGGCCGATGGGAACGCCCAGCCGTTCCGCCAGGGCATCACCGAACGGGGGCAGGAAACTCCCGCCGCCGCCGGAGGCCCCCGGCTGGGGGTCGCGCGCGAGGCGCCAGCCGCGGCCGTCGAAGGCGACCACCCGGCCGGTGCGGGTTTCCTGTTTTTCCCCGCCGTGGTTGGCGGAATTGGACTGGCCGGCCACCACGAAGATCTCCCCCACCCCGACCTGTTCCACCACGGTGGCGGCCACGGTGTCGGGACCGGAGACCGCCCGCACCTCGATGCGGTGCCAACCGCCGGCGGGGGCGTCCCAGCGCGACGCGAAGCGGCGGGTCGCCTTGTCCAACTTCATTTGGCGCCAGGGCCCGGGCTGGCGGTCGGCAACCACCCGTCCTTCCACGCGGACGATGCGGGCGGAGGCGCCGGCCAGTTCGCCGCGGACCACGATCGTTCCGCGGGACTTGGAACTGCGCTGGAACACCTGGAACTCGGTCGGCGACTCGAGGGTGAGGTTGGGGCCGGCGTGGGCCCTCACGAACTGGACCAGTTCCGCGCACTGGAAGAACCCCGTCCACATGTTGTGCCCCTGTCCCTTGGGCACGATCAGTTCCATGCGGCCGCCGAGGGCGGCGTAGCGGTCGCGCACGATCCCGGAGTTGGCCTCGAGCGGGACGAGCGTGTCCACGTCGCCATGGATGGCAAAGAGGGGAACGCCGGCGCGGGCGAGCGGGGCCAGGCGGTCGATGGGGTTGTGGCGGGCCAGCTCCGCCTGGAGTCCCTCGGCCGTCAGGCCGAACGCGCCGGCCGCGCGGGCCAGGCCGGGATAGCTGGCGAGGTTGCAGACCGGATAGATGCCGGCAAAGCCCCCCACCTTGTCCGGGTTCTCCGCCGCCCAGGACAGGGTCATCAAGCCGCCCCGGCTGCGCCCGAGCAGCACGGGTTTGGTGGAGTAGCCGCGGCGCCCGCTGAGTACGGCGTGCAGGGCGGAGTAGAGGCGCGTGCCGCCGGGGCTGCCGTAGGATTCACCGACGTCGAGGCCGGCCACGGCGAGGCCGGCGCGCCGGAACTGCTCGAACATCCAGCGTTCCTCCGGCCCGGGCAGCCCGGGCAGGGTGGGCGCATACCACACCCAGGGCCGGGACGGGACGGTGACGCCGGCCGGCGCCGGGGCGGGGATGAGGAAGGCCGGGCGGCCCTCGACCTGGAACACCTCGCCGGGCAGGGGCAACACCTTGGCCGGCGGAGAACCGTCCGCCGCGAACGCCGGCGGGGAGAGCAGGACAGCGAGGAGGATCCACACGAGGCCGTCAGCCAGGCCACGGCGTGGGACGCGGGAAGAGCGGTTCATCGGGTGTTCGGGGGGACGGCGGTGATGGTGGGAAGCTACCAAGGCCGGGCTGCACGGGGCGAGTCCCCATTGGCGGGGAGAGCGCGGGTGCCCAATTAAGCCTTGCCGCAAAGACGCCCCGCCTTGCTAAGGTCCGTCATCCGGGCGGAGCAGCCCGGCTGAAAAACCTATGGTCCACCTACGACGCCCCGTCCTGTTTGCCACCGGCCTGCTGGCCCTCCTTGGGCCCCTGGTCCTAAATGCCGCCCCCCGCCCCAACGGCCGGGCCGAGCATGTGCTGGTCGTGGTCTGGGACGGCATGCGCCCGGACTTCATCACGCCACATTATTGCCCGACCCTGTATTCCCTGGCCACGAACGGGACCTTCTTCCGGCGCAACCACCCCGTCTTTGTCAGCACCACCCAGGTCAACGGCGCCGCCCTGGCCACGGGGGTCAACCCCGGAGGCAACGGCATCCAGGCCAACGTCGATTTCCGCCCGGAACTCAGCTTCCTCAATTCCTACGCCACCGAGAGCCTCGACGCCGTCCGGCGCGGCGACATGCTCACCGGCGGCCGCTACCTCAACGTCCCCACCCTGGCCGAAACCCTGCAGAAGGCCGGCATCCCCACCGCCATCGCCGGCGCCAAGCCGGTCGCCCTCTTCCATGACCGGGCCGTCAAGCGCGACTCCGGCGCCGCCGCCCAGTCCGTCACCGTCTTCGAGGGCAAGTCCCTGCCCCGCTCCGCCGGCGAGGCCCTGCGGAAGGCCAATGACGACAAGCCGTTCCCGCCCGACATCGTCATCCCCAACCTCGGCCAGGACCAGTGGACCACCCGTGCCCTCCTGCGCGGCCTCTGGAAAAACGGCGTGCCCAAGTATTCCCTGCTCTGGCTGAGCGAACCGGACAAGAGCCAGCACGACAGCGGGCTGGGCTCCAGCAACGCCCTGGCCGCCATCGACTCCAGCGACAAAAACCTCGCCGAGGTGATCAAGGTCCTGCGCGAGAAGGGCGTCTACGAGAAGACCGACATCTTCATCGTCTCCGACCACGGCTTCTCCACCATCACGGTCGGCCCCGACATCGCCGCCCTGCTGGCCAAGCACAAGTTCAGCGGCGGCAAGCGCCTCGACAACCCGGAACCCGGCGATGTCATGTTCGTCGGCCTCGGCGCCAGCGCCCTCTTCTACGTGGTCGAACGCGAGGAGAAGGTCGTCCGGCGCCTGGTCGAGTTCCTGCAGACGACCGACTTCGCGGGCGTCATCTTCTCCCGCCTGCCCCTCGAGGGCACCTTCCCCCTCGAGCAGGCCGGCTACTCCAGCACCAACCAGAACGCCCCCGACGTCCTCATCTCCATGCGCTGGATGGCCGACCGCAACGACCATGGCGTGCCCGGCCTCGTCGTCTCCTCCGGCGGCACCAAGGGCAAGGGCACCCATGCCTCGCTCAGCCGCTATGACATGAACAACACGCTGGTCGCCTCCGGGCCCGACATCAAGAAGGGCCTGATCAGCGACATCCCCAGCGGCAACATCGATGTCACCCCCACCGTCCTCTGGCTGCTCGGCGTCCCCCCGGCCGCCCGCCTCGACGGCCGGGTCCTCCATGAAGCCCTCATCCCCAGCCGCGAGCCCGCCCCCAAGGTGAACGTCAAGCGCGTCGAGGCCACCCGCGAATCCGGCCTCTTCCGCTGGAAACAATACCTGCAGTTCAGCGAGGTCAACGGCACGGTCTACTTCGACGAGGGCAACGGCGAGGTGGCGCCCCGCTAGGCGCCCGGCCCCGCCGCGCACCCCGGCCGCGGCCGGAACCTCGCCCAGACCGGCCCGGCCTGCGGGCCGCGGCTTGGATTGCGCATGGAACCGAACACGGCCAACGCCTGGCACACCCTGCCGGGCCCGGAGGCGGCCCGCCGGCTGGAGGTGGACCCCGCCGCCGGGCTGTCCGCGGCCGCCGTGGCCGCCCGCCGGCAAGCCCACGGGCCCAACGCCCTCCCCGAACCCCCGCGCCGCCCCCTCGCCGCGGTCTTCCTCCGGCAGTTCGTCAGCCCCCTGATCTACCTCCTCTTCCTCGCCGCCCTCATCGCCTTCGCCGTCGGCCACCACGGCGACGCCGGCGTCATCCTCGTCGTCGTCTTCCTCAACGCCATCATCGGGACCATCCAGGAAGGCCGGGCCGAGCGCTCCATGGAATCCCTCCGGCGCCTGTCCGCCCTGCGCGTGCGCGTCCGCCGCGCCGGCCGCGAGGAATCCATCGAGGCCCGCGACCTGGTCCCCGGCGACATCCTCCTGGTGGCGGCCGGGGACGCGGTGGGAGCCGATGCCCGGCTGCTGGAGGGGGCCGCCCTCGAGGCCGCGGAGGCGGCGCTGACCGGCGAGTCGCTGCCCGTGGCCAAGCACCCCGGCGTGTTGCCGGCTGAAACCCTCCTGGCCGACCGGGGGAACATGCTCTATTCCGGCACCCACCTGGCCGCCGGCCGCGGGGTCGCCCTGGTGGTCGCCACCGGGCTGGGGACCGAGGTCGGCAAGATCGCGCGCCTGACCGCCACGGCGCGCGACCCGGCCACGCCCCTCGAACTGCGGCTGCAGCAGTTCGGCCGCTACCTTGTGGGGGCCGCCATCGGGCTCTTCGTGGTCGTCATCGCCGCCGGGCTCCTGCGCGGCCTGCCCTTCCCCGAAATCCTCATGGTCGCCATCAGCCAGATGGTTTCCATGGTGCCGGAGGGCCTGCCGGTGGCCATGACCATCGCCCTGGCCGTGGGCATGCAGCGCATGGCCCGGCATGGGGCCATCGTGCGCCGCCTGGCGGCGGTCGAGACCCTGGGATCCACCAGTGTCATCTGCTCGGACAAGACCGGCACGCTGACCAAGAACGAGATGACGGTGACCACGCTCTGGCTGGCCGGGGATCCGGACCGGCTGCTGGAGGTGACGGGGGCCGGGTATGCGCCGGAGGGAACGCTGCGCGAGGGGGAGCAGGAGCTGGGGGAGCCGCTGGACCCGGCGGTGCGTCGTCTGCTGGAGGCGGTGGCGCTGTGCAATGACGCGCAGCTGGTGCCGCCGGACGCAGCGGACCCGCGCTGGCGCGCGCTGGGGGATCCCACGGAGGCGGCCCTGCTGACCTTGGCGTGGAAAGGCTGCGTGGAGCCGGAGCCGCTGCGCCAGCGTTGGCCGCGCCGGGCGGAGATCCCGTTTGATTCCGGGGCGAAACTGATGGCGACGCAGCACGGGCACGGGCCCCGGGGCCGGATTGTGCTCAAGGGGGCGCCCGAGGCGGTGCTGCGGCTGTGCGCCCGGCCGGAGGGCACCAGCCGCGAGGCCGCGGCCCGGATGGAGGCGGCGGCCGGGCTGATGGCGGGACGCGCCCTGCGGGTGCTGGCGGTGGCCGAACTGCCGGAGGGCGCGCTCGACGACACGCAGGGCTTCGGCCAGCTGCAGGGCCAGCCCGAGCTGCTTGGCCTGGTGGGCCAGATGGACCCCCCGCGGGACGAGGTGCGCGCCGCGGTGGCGGAGTGCCGCGCCGCCGGCATCCGGCCGGTCATGGTCACGGGCGACCACAAGCTGACCGGGCTGGCCATTGCCCGGACGCTGGGGATTGCGCGCGAGGGGGACCGCGCGGTGGATGGCGTGGAGCTGGAGGCCATGCCGGAGCAGGACCTGCGGGCGGACCTGGACCGCATCCCGGTGTTTGCCCGCGTGCATCCCGCGCAGAAGCTGCGCATCGTGGAGGCCTTCCAGTCGCAGGGCCATGTGGTGGCGATGACCGGGGACGGCGTCAATGACGCTCCCGCGCTGGCCCGGGCGGACGTGGGCGTGGCCATGGGGATCACGGGCACCGAGGTGGCCAAGGGCGCCGCCAAGATCATCATCACCGACGACAACTTCGCCACCATCGTGAAGGCGGTGGAGGGCGGACGCCTGGTCTACCAGAACCTCAAGAAGGTGGTCCTCTTCCTCTTCGCGACCTCCGTGGACGAGGTGCTCATCCTGCTGGGGGCCCTCCTGCTGGGGTATCCCCTGCCCCTGGCCGCCGTCCAGATCCTCTGGATCAACATCGTGACCGAGGGGGTGCTGACCGTGAACCTCGTCATGGAGGAGAGCGAGGGTGACGAGATGCAGCGCCCGCCCACCCCGGCCGACGAACCCCTCCTGACCCGCGCCATGCTGGGCCGCCTCGCCCTCATGGTGGCCGCCTCCGTCACCTCGGTCTTCGGCTACTTCGCCTGGCGGCTGTCCACCGGGGCCCCCCTCGAGCAGGTCCGCACCGAGACCTTCACCGTGCTGGCGGTCTGCCAGTGGTTCAACGTCCTCAACTGCCGCAGCGAGCGGCAGTCGGCCTTCCACCTGGGCCTGTTCCGCAACGGCTGGCTGGTCGGGGGCCTCCTGCTCGGCAACGCCCTCCATTTCCTCGTCGTCTACACCGAGCCGATGAACCGGCTCTTCCACACCGTGCCCATCCCGCTCCCCCACGTCCTCCTCATCGGCGCGGTGGCCAGCCTGATCCTGTGGGTGGAGGAACTGCGCAAGTGGATCGCGCGCCGGCGCGCCCGGGCCCGCCCCGCCGCATGAACGTCGCCGCGCTCCTGCTGGTGGCGGGCCTGCTGCTCCTCATCAAGGGCGGCGACTGGTTCGTGACCGCGGCCGTGCGCCTGGCGGAGTTCCTCCGCATGCCCCACGTGGTCATCGGCTCCACCCTGGTCAGCCTCGCCACCACCACCCCGGAGCTCGCCGTGTCGATCATGGCCGGCCTGCGCGGCGAGGCCGGCCTCGCCGTCGGCAACGCCGTCGGCTCCGTCATCTGCAACCTCGGCCTCATCGTCGGGCTCACCGCCGTCCTCCGCCATGTCGATCTCCACTGGAAAACCCTGCGCCGCGCCCTCTTCGCCATGATCGGCCTGGGCCTGCTGCTCCTGCTCCTCACCTGGGACCTGCGCCTGTCCCGCCTTTCCGGCGCGGCCCTCGTGGCGCTGGGCCTCGGCTACTTCGCCTGGGATTTCCTCGACCATTACCGCAACCGCACGCCCGCGGCCGTCCGCGAAGCCGTGGCCATCCAGGCCGAGGCCGTGGGCGACCGCCCGTTCCTCGCCACCCCCGCGGGCGCGCTCCTGCAGTTCCTCGGGGGCGCGGGCGTCGTCGTCCTCGGCAGCCGACTGCTGGTGGAGGGCGCCGTGACGCTGGCCCACGGGCTTGGGGTGCCCCCGCTGGTGGTCGGCCTCACCGTCGTCGCGGTCGGCACCTCGCTGCCGGAACTCATCACCGCCATCACCTCCTCCCGCCGCAACGTCTCCGACCTGTCGCTGGGCAACGTCCTCGGCGCCAACATCGCGAACCTGTCCCTCATCGTGGGCGCGGCCGCCCTCCTGCAGGACATCACCCTCGACCGGGTGACGCAGGTCTTTCACCTCGCCGCCATGCTGGGGTTCATGGGCCTGGTGGCCCTCTTTGTCCGCACGGGAAGCCGGGTCACGCGCACGGAGGGCGCGATCCTGCTGGGGTCCTACGCGATCTACCTCGGGGCGGTGCTGGCCTGGATGCTGGCCGCCCGCTGAGCGGGGGCTGGGCTCAGACCAGGCCGAGTTCGCCGAGGATTGGGGTGGTGGCCACCATGCCGCCGCTGAGCAGGTGCTCGACCGATTCGTTGGCGTAGGCCGGGATGATGCGGTTGAGCTGGGACTGGGTGGCGCCGAGGTGATCGCGGATGATTTCCCCGAGGACCGACCGGTAATCGATGGTGCGCTTGATGTAGCCCTCGGAGATGGGGACGTTGGAGGAGTTCGTGATGCTGAAGAGGGATCCCTTGGTGGTGCCGTCGCCGATGACCCAGTTGGGGCCCCCCAGGATGGGGCTGTTGAGGATGTCGCAGCCGAAGGTGCCGCCCTGGACGCCGCCGCCGGCCACATACATGACGCTGGCCTCGGCGTGGTCGGTGCCGACCGAGCCATTCTCGCGCGAGGTGCGGCCGAACTCGGACATGGCGACGACCACGACGTCATCCCAGCTGGTGGTCGCGCCGGGGGCGGGGTTGGAGCCGTTTTTCCCGTAAATCTTGAAATACTTCCAGAGCGAGTAGTAGGCCCAGGCGACGCGGCGGAGCAGCGTGGCATGCCCGCCGAGGTGGGGGCTGCCGACGGTGACCTGCGCCGTGTGGGTGTCCCAGCCCCCGATTTCGGTGCCGCTGATGATGGCATCGGTGCGGTTGAGAATCTGGGCGCAGGTCTTGATGTTCTGCATGAACCCGTAGGCCCCGCTGCCCAGTCCGCGCTGGTCGGAGGCGGTGTTGATGGGGAACAGCTGGGTGGTGCTGGGATACCCGGTCAGGCCGTCATCCGGGAAGTTGTTCGACTGGAAGGTGGGGTCCTGGAAGATGTCGAGCGTGTCGCGGAACTGCACGCCGAGGTTGTAGAGCATCTCGCGGTTGTCCTTGGACGGGCGCGGCTGGAAGTGGGCGGCGTCGATGCGGTTGAGCAGCTTGGTGCGGTCGCTGAGGACCGTGGTGCCGTTGACGTTGGCGGTGGAGCTGCCGGCCACACCGAGGAGGTTGTAGCGGCCGATCGAGCTGAGGTTGGTCATCGGCTGCTCCCCGCGCAGGCTCTGGGGGAGGTTGGACTGGATGGAGACGCCGGAGAGGGCGTGGTTCAGGTTCCAGCCGGATTCCACGATGGTGCGGTACCAGATGCCGTCGCCGACGAGGCGGTTGGCGGAGGTGCCGTCGGTGGCCTTCTCCCAGTAGCGCTCGGAATCGAAGTGGGAACGGGAGAGCGAGCGGTAGCCGGCGCGGTGGACGAGGGCGAGGTCGCCGGCGTTGTAGAGCGGCACGAGGTCGGAGAGGGCAGGGTTGATCCCGGCGAACCCGTTGTTGAGGGGGATGGCGGCGCCGGGGGCGGCGGGATCGACGCCGAGGAGGGTGCCGGGGCCGCCGGTGCCCTGGTAGTAGGCGTCGCCGGTGGGATGCTTGGGGATGCCGATCTGGGCGCGCTGGCCGTAGTAGCTGGGGTCGAGGACGGGGATGATGTTGTTGACCCCGTCATTGCCGCCGCGCAGGAAGATGAAGATGAGCTTCTTGCCGTTGAGCCCGATGCTGCCCTCGGCGAGGGCCTGGCGGAGGAAGGGCGGCGTGTTGAGCAGCGAGGCGAGGCCGAGGGTGAAGGCGCCGCCGGCGCCGGTTTTCAGGAAGGAACGGCGGTTGAGAATGTGGGCCATGGCTGGGACTCCGGTGGGCGTTGGATTATTGCTCGTGGAAGCGGGGCAGGCTGAGGAGGAAACCGACCATGCCGCGCAGGCGGCGTTCATGGGAGACGAGGTTGAAGGCGGAGACCGCGCCGGCGTCGTCGGTGTTGAGGAACTCGATGGCCGACTGGCGGTCGATGCCGAGGTTGCCGGCGCCCTCGCCGGGGAAGATGAGGTCGAGGAAGAGGTCGACGACCGCGCCCGGGTTGTTCCACGCGGTGGAGGGCAGCCGGAGGCGCACGAGGGCGGCGGGTTCGGAGGTGTTGCGCGAGCCGGCGGTGCCGTAGTCGCTGGTCTTGAGGGTGGTGCCGGTGGCCGGCATGAGGAGGTGCTCGACGAACCGCATGCGCTCGCACAGGTTGGCGGTGTTGAGCCAGATGCTGCCCTTCTCCGACCAGCCATCCGGTTCCGCCTTGTTGAAGAGGCCCATGGCCCCCATCCGGCTGAGGGGGTAGGTGTTCCCGTTGAGGCCGCTGATGCCGTAGCCGTCGCTGTCGCAGGTGGAGGTGACGTAGGCGTTGGTGTCGGCGGCGGTGACCCGCAGGGCGCGCACGGCGCTGACCGTGTATTCGAGCGGCGTCTTGACCTTCTGCCGGGAGGCGCCGTGGCCGCGGAAGAGGTCCGAGCTGAAGATGGCGGAGAGGACGGACCGGATGTTGCCCTTGCGGCCGTCGGAGGCGGGCGTGTTCCAGGCGGTCATGCACGCCTTCACGAGGGCGGCCTCGGGGCTCAGGCTGGGCGCCGTGTAATCGTAGACGCCGTGCTCGAAGTCCTCATGCACGAACAACTGGCACAGCTTCACGCTCACGTATTCCATGGTGTAGGGGAGGTCGGCGAGGTGGCGGGTGACGATCTGGCCCTCGGCAAAGCCGTTGGTGCCCGCGGCGGCGGCGCCGTTGGTGAAGGTGAGCGCGTAGGGGCTGCCGGCGCCGAGGCTGGCGCCGAAGCGGGCATCAACCACCACATTGGTGAAGAGGCGCTTGACCGAGTTGCTGTCGTGGACGTTGGCGTTGTAGTGCAGGACCCAGATCCCGGGGGTGTCGGCAAAATTGGTCGGGTTGGACCGGGAAATGGCGGTGGCGAAGACATTGTTGGCGCTGGCCGGGACCTTCTTGTCCACCCGCCAGCCGGTCCAGACCTTGGCCATCTCGATGATGTCCTGCTGGGTGTAGCCATTGTCAGCCCCCATGGTGTGGAGCTCGAGGATTTCGCGGGCGTAGTTCTGGTTGGGGGCTGTGCGGCTGTTCAGGATGGTGTCCAGGTAGATGACCATGGCCGGGCTCTCGATGCTGATCTTGAGCAGGTCATAAAAATTGCACTGGGGGTTGAGGAGGGCGTCGCGGAACTTGCGGTATTCGCGCCAGTGCAGGTCGACCGCGATGCCGCGCAGGACACTGTCATTGCTGTAGATGCCGGAGGAGAACCCCGCATCGAAGTAATCGTAGGTCTTCTGGTACTGGGTGGTGAAGTGGTTCTGGAAGAACTGCAGGAGGGTTTCGTGCAGCTGCCGCTTGCTGTGGATGGCGCGGTAGACGTGGTAGGCGCGGAGATCGTCAAGCGTGGTGGTGGAATTGGTGATGGGGTCGGAGACGTTGAGCTTGGCGTAGATGGGGCTGGCCGAGGGGGGGGCGGTCGGGGGGATGGGGCCGAGCCAGGGCAGCGTGATGGTCCGGTTGAGGCCCACGTTGTTGGTGGTGGCGCCCGAGACGCGGACGACGTTGGTGATCGGGGCCGTGCCCACGCTGGCGAGGGGGAGGTAGGAGAAGCTGATGGTGTAGACGGTGCCGGGCGGATTGGTGTAGGCCCAGGGCTGCTGGACGGCGGCGGCGTTGCCGCTGCCGGCCGAGGACCCGACCAGGAGCAGGCAGTTGGTGCCGCTGGCCGCCTGGCCATCGACGGTGGGGCTGTTGGTGATGCGGGAGCCGGAATAGATGGAGGCCACAATCCACCCGTTGGTGAGGACAGGATCCTCGAAGTCGCCGTTGACGAGGAGGTTGGTGCCCACGTCGGCATTGGTGCCCACGACCATGCGGACGTCGTCGATGTAGGCCCGGCCGGCGCTGAGCAGGTAGAGGAAGATGTTGGTGTTGATGGCGGGAGCCGTCATGGAGACGCGGATCCAGTTGGTCAGGGGGGCGGCGGCGGGCGGGGCGTTGGTGAAGAAGTCGCTGTCGATGGTGTCCGGGATGGACTCGGCGGCCAGCTGTTCGGCGATGTAGGCATCGGGGCCGATGGCGCGGACGTAATCGAGCTCATCGGGGGTGGGCCCGTAGGCGAGGCGGTTGAGGACCGTGGCGGTGAGCAACTCATTGCTGCCAAGGGGGGTGGCGCTGACCTGATAGAGCCGGCCGGGGCCGTTGTTGGTCACGGTGAACCCGGGCCCGAGCAGGATGCCTGTGCCGGGGTCGGGGGCCAGCGGGCTGGCGGCGTCGGGGGAACTGAAGACGCGGTACTCCCGGGTGGCCGGATACGGGAACTCCAGCCGGAGCTTGCCATTGGTGGCCGTGCTGGTGGAGATGCGCGGGGGAGCCGGGTTCATCTCGGCGGCGCGGACGGGAAGCAGCGCGGCGGCCAGAAGTGAACACAAGGCGACGGTTGTGGACCACGTCGGGAGGTTCATGGGAGCAGGGCTTTTCATACACCACAGGCCGTCGCTGACAAGCCGGTAATTTGCACCAATCTTGCGCCGCGCGGCCAATCCAAGTCCAGCGGGCGGCATCCGGCCCGCCCCCGGGTCGCCTACGGCTGGGCCGGGGTGACGACCCTGAGATAACGCGGCGCCGGCAAGGCGGGTGTCGTGATTTCCACCGTTCGGTTGGTGGGAGCGGCCGTGACATTGGTGACCGACAGCCAGGGGCCATTGGGCAGTTCCGCGCCGGCCTGGACGGAGTAGGTCCGGTTCGAGACGGCGAGGAAGTTGAAGGTGTTCTGGGTCCCGAAGGTGAAGCCGGTGACCTTGAGCACGCTGGCGGGATCGGCCGGGTCGGTGCCGGCGCCGTATTCCTTGGCGTTGGTCATGAGATCGCCGTCGAGGTCGAGTTCGGCGTCGGTGGCGTCGTTCGTGTTGAGGCCGTAGAGCACCTCCCAGTTGTCCCACATGCGGTCGCGGTCGAAGTCGATGAGGACGGTGATGAAGGCGTTGGTGCCGATCACGCCCGCCCCGATGGTGGCGGGGCTTTGGACGTCGCAGCGGTAGCGGGCGAGGTTGGTGGCGAGGGGGATGTTGGTGACGGTGATGGAATTGGTGAAGGCGGCGACGGCGTGATTGCTGGCGATGATGGTGCTGACCTGGCGCCAGATGTAGGTGAAGGGGCCGGTGGACAGGTTGGTGACGCGGATGGTGAGGGTGACCGGCTCGCCCTGGAGGACGGTCTGGGAGCGGGGTTGCTGGATGATGACGGGCGAGACGAGGGTGGTGAGGTTGGCCTCGAGGCTGTAGACGGTGCCGGCCAGGTCGGTGACGGCGCAGCGGTAGGCGCCGGCCTGTTCGGCCAGGACGTTGGTCACGACGAGGTTGGAGGTGGTGACGCCGAGGTAATTGGGATGGTCGCTGGGCAGGTTGGTGCGGTTGAACTGCCACTGGAACGAGACGGGCGGGTTGCTGGAGACGGCGGCGATGCGGAAGGTGGCCGCACGGGTGGCGATGGCCTGGGGATCGGGGGGGATGCGCAGCGTGACGTTGGTGGGGTTGAGGGTGACGGTGGCGGGGATGACGACCTGGAGGGTGGCCGGGCTGCTCAGGGCGGCGCCGTCGGGGCTGATGGCGCGGCAGCGGTAGGTGCCGGCGTAGGTGTAATCCAAATAGTTGATGGTGTAGTTCGCGCCGGTGGCTCCCGGGACTTCCACGTCATTGCGGTACCACTGGTAAAGGACGGGCGGGGCGCCGGTGGCCAGGGCGCTGAAGGTGACGCTGAGCGTGGCAAGGACGACCTGGTTGGACGGCTGCAGGATGAAGACCGGGCCGCCGGCCACGGGGGTGCTGTCGCCGGGAGTCACCGCGGCGGCGGTCCAGCTGGCGGGGTCATTGCCGTAGGCGGAGAGCGGGCTGCGCTGGAGGGAGAACCCGGTGCCATCGGCATTGGTGGGCCAGGGCGACGAATCCGAGTAGTTCACCTTGTCGGCCAGCACAAAACTGATCGTGCCGGCATCAGGTGCGGGCGGGGCCTGGGGTGCGGTGGGGCGTTCCAGTTCGACGGCCTCGCCCGAGTTGTTGAGCGTCCCGTCGTAGGGGCCAAAGACACGGGTGTAGGTGGACAGCCCGTAGCGGGACCGGAACCGGGCGGCGGCGGCGGGGTCGGTGGCGGGATTGAAGGAGACCACCAGCACCCGTTCGCCGGGCAGGAGCAGGATGCCGGGGGGGAAATTAAAATCGACCGCCCCGCGCAAGCGCCAGGCGTTGGCCGGGAAGAGGGGGTCGTAGAGGGGCTGGGCGGCGGAGGACAGGTTGGCCAGTTCGATGTAGGCGTCGCGTTCGTTGTCCCGCGGACCCTCGGAGGTGGGGACATCGACCGGGCGGTAGAGGATTTCGGAGACCACGATGGGGCCGATCTGGGGGCCGGCATTGGCGCTGCCGAGGGTGGGGGCGGACTGGGCCGGGAACTGGTCGCCGCCCGTGCTGATGAGATGGCGGCCGAAGGTGACCCCGGGGAACTGGGCGCCGAAGTCAAAGCCGTGGTAGTAGCCGGTCAGGTTGGTGGTGGCCGGGTCGGCGGAGAACAGGTAGATGGCGTCGCCCTTGGAGCTGAGGCCGAAGGCGGTGCCGAGGGACGCGGAGAGCACCAGATAGCCGTTGGCGGGGATGGTGGTGGGATCGGGCAGGCGGAGTTTTCCGGGGTCGTTGAAGTCATCGGTCAGGAGCCAGCCCCCGATATTGACCGGGGAGGAGCCGGGGTTGAAGAGCTCGACGGCATCGACGTCGGGGGCGACGGGGGCGGAGAGGACCTCGTTGACGTAGACGGTGGGGATGGCCGGGGCGCCGGGGTCGGTGCTGCCGGGGGAGCCGCCCAGGCTGCCGCTGGGCCGCCAGCTGGCCTTGAGGCCCCAGCTGGAAGCGGGGGCGGTGTCGCTGACAATCTGGAGGGAGAAGCCGAAGCCGTCAGTGATGGGGTACCAGTTGTCCGAGTAGTTGAAGTCGAGGATGGGTTCGCCGAGGGGACCCTCGAGGACGAGGCGTTCGCCCGTGTTGGCGAGGTTGTTGGTATAAGCGCCGAGGATGAAGGCGCTGTTGCCGTAGCGGGACTGGAAGGCGGCGATGTCGCGGACGACGACGGCGGACTGGCCGGCGGCGAGGGTGGCCGAGGGGAGCACGAGGTTGAGGCCGCCGCCGAGCCGGAAACCGCCGACGTCGAGGCTGGCGGGGCCGGTATTGCGGACCTCGAGGTATTCGTAGAGGTCGGCGTCATTGGTGTTCCCGGCCGGCGGGGGTGCCGGGTGGTACATGATCTCGGTGATGCGCAGCGGGGGCACGGCGGTGTAGTAGCTGGCCTCGACGGGTCCGGACCAGAAGCTGTTGAGGAGCGGGTTGCCGTAGTTGGTGACGGCCGTGCCGAGCCCGGCGAGCAGGTTGAAGTGGGAGGAATTGTAGCTGCGGGCGACGACGTGGACGCTGCCGGTGATGGACAGCGAGAGCGGGCCGGCGCTGGTGAGGGCGGCAGGCGAGATGCCGCCGCCGGGGAGGCGGGGGTCGGTGCCATCGAGGGTGTAGAGCAGGATGGAACCGGCCTTGGCGGCGGGGGTGACGGTGATGGGGGTGCCGTTGGTAACCTGGGCCGTGCCGGAGCTGAGGGTGGGCATGTCCAGGAAGTTGGTGTCCATGAAGAGCATGCGGTCGGTCAGCCAGCGCTTCTGGAAGTTGACCTCCGCCTGGAAGGCGCCGCGGCCGGCGTTGGTGGCCAGGCCGAAGTCAAAGAAGTAGCTGTTGAGGGAGACTGCGCCGGACCGGGGGTAGTTGAAGTTCTGCAGGACCCCCTGCCAGGTGCCGCCCCAGCGCTGCTGCTCGCGCGCCTGGGCCTCGCGGATCTGCTGGTGGAAACCGTCGACCATGGCGGTGACGGCCGCGTTGGAAAAGCGGTTGGTCCGGTGCTGCTGGTAGCGGTCGATGAAGCGCTGCCAGAAATCGGGGTCGGCGAACAGGCGGGCGAACCAGTTCACGCCGATGGTGGAGAGCCCGAAGAAATCCGTGCCGTTGTCGGTGCCGATGGCGGTGGCGGGCAGGCGCCAGACCATGGGGTTGAAGGGGCGGTTGTCGTTGTTGGGGGCGCTGCCGGTGCCGAGGCAGCGGTCGCAGTCCCAGAACGGGCCCTGGGCAAGGCGCTCGTTGCGGTCCTTGTGCAGGTAACCGCTGAGGCGATAGCCGTCCACGTTGAAGCAGATGATGTTGGCGATCAGGTTGTCCACCCACTGCTCGGCATCGATGTATTGCTGGTAGCCGGTGACGGGGTTGGTGTAGCCCGCGCTGCTGAGGTTGGTGATGAAGTTGAGGACGTAATTGGTGAGGTAACCGACCTGGCGCAGCACGCGGGGGTCGGTGGTGGTGGGGGTGACCGAGGGATAATCGATGATGATGGGCGACGGGGTGGAGCGGACGGTGCCGATGGTCGGGGGCTGGAAGGACCATTCGTTGGGCTCGCCGTTGCCGGCGCCGGTGCGGTCGATGCGGAGGATGTAGCCGCCGGTGATGGCGGGGGAGTTGGTGTCCTCGGGCTGGAGGGCGGCGATGTTGACGCGCTCGTCGTTGCGCTTGGGTTTCTCGAGCAGGAGATAGAGCCCGAAGTAGTCGTTGGTGGTGACGGCGCCCAAATCGATCTTGCGGAACACCTCCACGAAGCGGGTGCGGGAGGCATACTGGTTGTTCAGTTGCTTGCCGAACCAGTGGTAGATGGCGTTGTGCATGAGGCTTTGGTCGAAGCCATTGATGCCATAGAGGACCCAGTCGGACTCGGGCGGCATGCCGAGGACGGCGCGGTCGGCGTCCTGGTTGAAGTCATCCCAGAGCTCCACGGCGAGGCTGGACTTGGCCTGGCCGCCGGTGCTGGAGCCGCGGGTGTTGACGCCGATGCGGGTGTGCAGGGACGGGTTGTTGGTGAGGGAACTGCGTCCGCCATCGTTGTCGAAGGCCATGAGGACGGCGGCCTGGTCGAGCGGGGTGGTGCCGGTGGAGATGGAGCCCGCCCCGAGGGCATGGACGAGGACGACGGGGATGTCGGAACTCCAGTTGGCCACGTCGTTGTTGATTTGGACGTAGGTGACGGTGACGGGGGTGCCGGGGAGCTTGCCGGGCTCGAAGGCGCGGGCGCGGATCTGGGTGGTGTGGGGGATGGCGAGGGGCGCCTGGTAGGCCGGGGAGGCTGCGGTGGGGACGTTGGTGAGGACGTTGTTGCCGGTGGCGGAGGGAAGGTTCGTGATGAGGACGTAGCGGATGACGGCGTTGCTGGAGGCGGTGGCGAGGGAGAGGATGGCGTTGAAGGGGGAGCGGAAGGCGCCGGATTGGCGGGCAAAGACGATGTCCGGGGCGAAGTCGCTGCTGAGGCCGCCCACGGTGTTGTTGGCGCCGGGGGTGGGGGTCGAGTAATAGCCGACGGCGGTGGGATCGAGGCGGTCGCGGCCGTAGGAGACATCGGGGCGCTGGGCCGGGTAGGCGGGGGTGAACCCGGAGACCAAGGTGCCGGAGGGGAAGTAGAGGCCGAGATGCTCGCCGCCGGGATCGAGCCGGAAGTTGGTGTGCAGGGGCCCGGCCGGGTTGAGGCGGTTCTTTTCGGAGGCCCAGACCAGCAGGTAGGTGTTTGGCTGCATGACCGTGCCCACCGGGAAGCGCCACTTGCCCGGGTTGAGCACATCATCGCTCAGGGACCACCCGGCCAGGTCCACCGGGATGGGGCTCCCATTGTAGAGCTCGACCCAGTCCGACCGATCGCCGTCCTCGTCCCGGATGCCATTCTGGTTGTCAGCCATGAACTCCGTGATGCGGACGTCATCGGTGATGGCGTTGGGGTCGAGGATGTAGGTCCAGGAGGCGCCGGCGAAGGCGTTGGGGGTGACGGCGAGGTCGGTGATGCCGTGGCCCGGGGCGAAGGCGACCTGGACCAACCCGGTGGCCGGCTGGGTGAAGGCGAAGCGGTAGCGGCTGGGGCTGTCGATGAAGAGCGAGGAGGCCGGCACGGAATTGATGCGCAGGTCGGCGGCGTCGACGCCCTCGACCGGCTCGTTGAAGTTCACCTCGATTTGGTTGAGGCTGACGACCGTGATGCCGGCCAGGGGCACCTGGCTGGTCAGGGTGGGCGCGGTGGAGTCGGGGATGCGATTGGTGACCAGGCCGGTCAGCCGCAGGCCAAAGACCACATCGCTGCTGGCCGCGGTCTGCTGGTGGACCTCGACGGCGACGAGGTTCTCCCCGGTGCGAATCAGCCCGGTGGCGTTGTAGCCGAAGGTCTCGGTGCCGCCTTCGTTGTCGCCCAGGCCGAAGGTGGCGGCGGTGGGCACGCCGGCGGGCATGCGGACCCGCCCGAATTCCTGCCCGTTGAGGTAAAAGACGGCGCCATCATCCACATGCCCGGTGGCGCTGAGGAAGACCCCGGCCACGTTGCCGGTGGGGTTGAAGCTGAACCAGGTGCGGAAATAGTAGGTGACGATGGTGTTGTTGTAGGGGGTGAAGGTGGACCGGAACGGCTCGGCATAGATGGCCGGGGTGGTCTCGTATCCGAACAGGGGCTGGCCCAGGGACCAGCTGGTGTCCTCGTAGCCGCTGTTGGTCCAGTCGGTCCCCAGGTCGGTGCCGCCGGTGAAGTAGCGCCAGTACTGGGTGCTGAGGTTGAGCAGGGGGACGGCCGTGGTGACGAGGGTGCCGGGGTCGACCCGCAGGACGGCGCCCGAACTGCTCGCGGTGCCGAGGGCATTGCTGACCAGCACGGAAAAGGTCACCCCTTGGTCGGCCTGGGAGGCGGACGGCAGGGTGTAGCTGCTGGAGTTGGCGCCGGGGATGGGGCTGCCATTGCGTCGCCAATGGTAGCCGAGGGGGGCGGTGCCGTCGGCGGTCACCGAGAAGGTCGCGGGCGTCCCCTCCAGGACGGTGCGGTTGACCGGCTGGGTCAGGATGGCCGGGGGGCCATCCGCGGCCAGCAAGGAACCGGACAGGAGGGAAAGGACCAGGCAGGGGACCAAGGTCAGGGCACGCATACGGAAAGGCGGGGTTTGCGGGAATTGCACTGGGTTCGTAACACACCCCTCCCGGTGTGTCACACCAATTCTGGCCGGAACGAGGGCCTGGGCACGCCGCCATCCCCCCGAAACGGAACCGCCGCAGGCGTGGATGCCTGCGGCGGCTGGGGGTGAACAGGAGGGGCGGCCTACGGCTGTGCCGGGGTGACCACGCGCAGGTAGCGCGGGGCGGGCAGCGGCGGGGTCGTGACCTCGACCGTGCGGTTGGTCGGGACGGCGGTCACGTTGGTGACCGACAGCCAAGGGCCGTCGGGCAGGGAGGCCCCGGCCTGGACGGAGTAGGAGCGGTTGGAGATGGCCAGGAAGTTGAACGTGTTCTGGGCCCCGAAGGTGAACCCGGTGACCTTGAGGACGCTGGCGGGATCCAGCGGATCCGTCCCGGCCCCGTATTCCTTGGCATTGGCCATGAGGTCGCCGTCGAGATCGAGTCCGGCGTCGCTGGCGTCATTCGTGTTGAAGCCGTAGAGGACCTCCCAGTTGTCCCACATGCGGTCGCGGTCGAAGTCGGCGAGGACGGTGATGAAGGCGACGCCGCTGGCGGTCCCCTGCCCCACGGTGGCGGGGCTCTGCACATCGCAGCGGTAGCGGTTCACGTTGCTGGAGGCGAGGGGAACGTTGGTGACCGTGAGCACGTTGAAGTATTCGGCCACGTTGTAGTTGCTGACGAGGATGGCTGAGCCGTAGCGCCAGACATAGTTGAACGGGCCGGTGGACACGTTGGTGACGCGGACGGTGAAGGTGATGGGGTCTCCCTGGAGGATGGACTGGGACTGGGGGCTCTGGATGATGACGGGGCTGACCAGGGTGAGGAGGACGGCATTGGAGCAATAGACGGTGCCGGCGCCGTCGGTGATGGCGCAGCGGTAGGTGCCGGCATCGCTGGCCACGACGTTGGTGATGGTGAGGGTGTTGCTGGTGACCCCGGAGTAGGTGGGCAGGCCGGCGGGGAGGTTGGTGCCGTTGCGCTGCCACTGGAAGCTGAGTGGGGGATTGCCGGTGGTGGCGGAGACCCGGAACACGGCCGTGCGGGTGGCGATGGCCTGCGGGTCGGGCGGGATGCGCACGCTCACATTGGTGGGATGCGACACGATGTTGGCCGGCACGCCGACGGTGAGGGTGGCGTTGCTGCTGGTGACCGCGCCGGCGGTGTTGGCGACGATGCAGTCATAGGAGCCGGCGTCGCTGAGCTGGACGGCGGCGAAGTTGAGGTTGGAGGAGGAGGCCCCTTGGATGGGGGCGAAGCTGGCGCCGCCGAGGGGGCGGAAGCGCCACTGGAAGCTGAGCGGCGGGGTGCCGGTGGCGCGCACGCTGAGGGACACGGGGGTGGTGGCGAGGGCGCTGGCGTCGGCGGGTTGCTGGGTGATGACGGGGACGGGCCCGGGCACGTAGCTGGCGCCGGGCGAGCGGCCGCCGGCGACCCAGTTGGTGGGGTCGTTGCCGTAGCTGGATTCCACGGTGCGCTGGAGGGAGAGACCGATGCCATCGGCGGCGGCCGGCCACGGGGCGGTGTCGGTGTAGGAGACCTTGTCGACCAGGAGGTAGGGCACCGTGCCGGGGACGGGCGCGTCCGGCCGGGCGAGCTCGACGCCATCGGCGGAGTTGTCGAGCTGGCCCGAGTAGGGGCCGTAGACGGGGACGGAGGGGGGCACGCCGTTGTTGGCCCGGAAGGCGGCGAGGGCGGTGGCGTTGGCGGGGTCGAAGCTGACCACGAGGGCGTAGCCTCCGGCGGGGATGCTGGTGCCGGCCGGGAAGGTGAAGTCGACCGCGTCGCGCAGGCGCCAGGCGTTGGTCGGGTAAGCCGGGTCGTAGAGCGGCACCGGGGCGCCGCTGATGTTGCGCAGCTCGATGTATTCGTCCTCGGTGTTGTCGAAGGCGCCGTAGGCGTTGACCACGTCGACCGGGTGGTAATTGATTTCGCTGATCACGACGGGGCCGACGAGGGGGCCGGCGTTGGCGCCGCCGAGGGTGGAGGCGGACTGGGCGACGAACCGCTCCTCGCCCGAGCTGATTTGGTAGCGGCCAAAGGTGACAAGGTCGGCCTGGGCGCCGAAGGCGAACCCGTGCAGGTAGCCGGTCAGGTTGGTGGCCGCGTCGGCGGAGAAGAGGTAGACCTCATCGCCCAGCGCGCTGAGGGCAAAGGGGATGTTGCCGTTGGCCCCGCTGTTGAAGTCGGCCTCGGTGAAGGTGAGGTAGCCGTTGGCCGGGATGGTGGTGCCGTTGGGGATGCGGAACTTCCTCGGGGTGTTCCGGTCGTCGGTCAGGAGCCAGCCGCCGATGTTGGCGGGACTGCCGGACAGGTTGTGGAGCTCGATGGTGTCGGTGGGCGGCGGGACATCGCTGTGGGAGAGGACCTCGTTGATGACCACGGGCGGGAAGGTGACGGCGGCGCCGTTGTCCGCCCCGGGGGTGCCGGCCAGGCTGCCGCTCGGCCGCCAGCTGGAAGCCAGCCCCCAGGAGGCCAGGGGGGCGGCGTCATCGTTGACCGCGAGGGAGAACCCGAAGCCGTCGGTGACCGGGTACCAGCTGTTGTTGTAGGCGAAGTCGAGGAGCGTTTCGCCGACGGGTCCGTTGAGCTGGAGGCGGTTGCCCTCATTGGCGAGGCTGCCGGTGTATTCGCCGGCGATGAGCAGGCCGTTGGTGCTGTAGCGGGTGGCGAAGGCGGCCAGGTTGCGGACCACGAGGACGCGCTGGCCGGCGGCGAGGGTGAGGGCCGGGAAAGTGAAGTTGATCCCCCCGCTCAGCCGGCTGCCGGCCACGCTGAGGGGCCCGCCATCCACGTTGCGCAGCTCGATGTACTCGAAGTCCTCGGCGGTGTAGGGCGACCCGGCGGGGGGCGCGGGGGGCGCATACATGATTTCGGTGATCACGAAGCGGTTGGTGCGGACGACGTAGGTGTTTTCCAGCGGCGGGCTCCAGCGGGTCCAGCGCAGGGTGGCGGCGTTGTAGGCCCGGGCGAAGAGCCGGGCGTTGCCGGCCAAGGTGACGGACCCGCCGGAGGCGACCGATTGGGCGGCGGGCGAGATGCCGCCGCCGGGCAGGCGCGGGTCGGCACCGTTGGTGGTGTAGTAGATGCCTCCCTCGGGGGCGGTGAGGGTGAGGGAGGTGCCGGAGGGGATGGCGCCGGGGCCGATGCTGGCGGAGGGGGCCCGCATGTACTGGTCATCCATCCAGGCGTAGCGGCCGAGCACCCATTTCTTCATCTCGGCGATGATGAGCGGATAGGTGGGCTGGGTGTAATCGACCGCCCACGGGGAGCCCTCGGGGTTGGGCCAGATGTAGGTGTTGAGGACGGGGTACTTGGTGTAGTTGCGGGCGGCGGCCTCGGTGAGGTTGCTGGCGACCTGGTCGATGCGGGCCGCGATGCGGGGTCCGTTGAGGGCATTGGTGCGGAGCACGGCCCAGCGGTCGGTGATCTTTTGACGGTAGTCGGGGTCGCCGCCGGTGCCGCTGGCGGCGGTGCCACCGAAGATCAGGCGGCGCTGCCAGGGATGGACGACGTCGGTGCCCTCGCCGAAGTACCAGCCATTGGTGTAGCCGCCGTTGCCGTAGTTGGCGTTGCCGAAGGAGAGGTTCCAGTCCCAGACCGGCTTCGGGCCGAACTTCCCGTTGCGGTCCTTGCTGTAGTAACTGCTCAGGCGGTAGCCGTCGATCTGGCGGGTAAACTCCACGTGGTGGTGCTGATCCACAAAGGCATCCACGTCCATGTAGTAGGAGTAGTGGTTGGTCCCGGTCGCATTGGTCCAGTTGGCGGCATAGAGGGCGCCCTCCATCAGGACCAGGTAGTTGCGAATCCAGTTCAGTTGCGGTGTGGTGACGGCGGTGGGCTTGGGCTCATGCATCTTGAGGGTCTGGGCGACAAAACCCGACCCGCCGGCGGTGTTGAAGGCGACGTCCCCCGTGCTGTCCTTGTCCTTCTTCACGATGTAGCCGCCGGAGATGGCAGGCTCGTTGGTGGCGAAGCGGGTCAACTCCGAGATGTTCACCCGGTCCTTGCCGCGCTCAATGCGCTCGAACAGGGTCATGACGCCATAGTAGTCGCCGGGGTAGGAGAGCTTGCCGCCACCGGTGTCGATGAACAGCTCGACCAGGCGGCGCCGGCAGGAGTAGTTGCCCATGTCCTCCCAGAGCTCGTAGCCAAGGAAGTCGTTCATCAGGCACTTGTCGGAGTAGGGATTGCGGAAGTTCCAGTCCGCCTCGGCGGGCAGGCCGAGCAGGGAGACATCCTTGTCCTCGCCGAGGTCGCTGTTGATCTCAACGCGCTGCGGTTGCTTGGGGAAGCCGGCCGAAGTCTGGCCGACGATCTCGTGGGCGGAGAACTCATGGGTGTCGATCGGGCCGGTGAGCGCGGCGCGGCCGCGGTAGGTGTCAATGGCCAGGAGCTGCCCGCGCGGCCGGGCACTGCCCGGGGCAAGGTTCTGCGGGATGGTGCGGCCCTGGGTGCTGAAGACGACGATGGGGATGTCGGAGCTGAAGCCGGCCGTGCTGGAGTCCAGCATGATGAACTTGCGGGAGACCACCTTGCTCGGCCAGACCCCGGCGGTGGCGGAATAGGCGCGGGCCTTGATCATCATGTTGGTGCTGAAGCTGATGTTGACCGGGCTGGCCCCGCCGGGGGAGGTGCCGGTGGGCTCGGTGCCGTCGAAGGTGTAGCGGATGGTCAGGCCAGCCTCGGCAGTCAGGGTCAGGGTGAGCGAGGCGTCCGTGTAAACGCCGCCCTTGAGGGAGAACTGCGGCTCGGGGGCCAGGAAGGCGCCGGAGGCCAGGTTGTTCGAGCCGGGCGTGGGCACGAGGAAGTAGCCCTTGAGCAACGGGTCCACCCCGTCGAGCCCGTAGGAGATGTCGGGATCCTGCGGGGGATAGGCGGGGTCAAACTTGGAAATGACATTCTGGCCTGGATCCACCAGGGCCAGGTAGGACCCATTGCGGGACAGGGTGAAGTCGGTGTGGAGGTAGGGTCCGGTCGGGTCCGTGCGGTTCTTGCCGGAGGCCATGACGACCAAATACTTGCCGGCCGAGAGATTCAGGCTGGGAAAGCGCCAGCGGGTCAGGTTGGTCGGGGTGTCCGTGAGGGACCAGTTGAGCAGGTTCAGGTCAAGGGGGCCGGGATTGTATATCTCGATCCAGTCGGAGCGGCTGCCGTCCTCGTCCTCGATACCCCGCTCATTGTCGGCGAGGAACTCCGTGATGCGGGCGCCGGTCGGGGCGGCGTTGGGGTTGAACGTGCAGGTCCAGTTGGTGCCGGCGAACGGGCTGGGGACGCCCACGGTGTCCGTGATGCCCCCGGAGGCCAGGACGATGTTCACCGCGCCGGTGGCCGGGGTGGCCACCTGCCACTGGAACTCCCGCGCGCTGATGGCCTGGAAGTTCGTGGCCGCCGCCCCGTTCACCGTCAGGTCGGTCACGTCCACCCCGCTCACGCTCTTGTCGAAGGTGACATTGACGAAGCTGAGGGAGGTCACGGTGCCATTGGCGGCGGGGAAGGTGGAGAGGACCACCGGGGGACCGTCCTCCGTCACCGACAGGGCCGCGTCCATGACGAGGTCCGAGCTGGTGCTGTTGACGTTGAAGGCATGGATGGCGATGACGTTGGTCCCGGCCACAAGCAGGCTGGCGATGTTGGTGCTGATGCCGTTGACCTCCGGCGTGGTGGCGGCGTTGGCGACGGAGGAGTAGCCCAGTTCGCCCAGGGGCACATTGGCCCGGCCGACCTCGGTCCCGTTCACCCACACCACCAGGCCGTCGTCAGCCACCGCATCAAGGGTGGCGGTCAGGATGGCGGCAGGATCGGGAACCACGAAGGCCTTGCGGTAGTAGATGCTGAGAAAGCCGCCGTCCGCACTGGTTGGCGTCACCGTGGCGATGGGCAGGCTGGTGCCGGGATTGCCGGCGGTGTCATAGCCAATCGGCCCCGTGGCATTGGCGTTCCAAGTGGAGTCGTTGAAGATGATGGCCCGCCACGCGTTCGTGGGGCTGGAGGACTCGGAGGTGCCCAAGCGATACTTCCAGCCGGACGACCCGTAGGAAAAGCCCACGGCCGCCTTGAGCGACGGAGCCAGCAGGCAACCCAGCATGACCAGCATCAGGGAGGACTTCATCTTGGCGTTCATAAGGAGTGGCACGGAACGATTTGAGCCAGCGTTGACCGTCACGGGTTTGTCACACGCCGCACCGGGCAAGGAACGTTTGCCTTCGGAAAGGACGCACGCCGGGCCAGCCAGGCAGGACACAACACAGGTAACGGGATACAGTGCAGGAAACTACTGCAAGCCAAAGGCCAAGGGCAAGTTTGCACTGCGGGGAATTGGGGCTCGCATCGCAAGCCCGCCCCGCCCTGCCCGGCTGCCGCAGGCAAGGGTCTGGGCAGGCGGAACCCTCGGGAGGCGGCACCGGGTGCAACGTCCATGGACGAGGCAGCCGGGCAAGGCCGATGGAAAGGGGGCGAATAAAAACGCAAACCGCTGCATTTCAGGCTCTTAGACTCAGCGGCCTTTCCAGAAAGGGGCCATCTGGGTCAGGAGAATCCCTCCGTGGGCGGACCAACTCAGGCGAGGACACCCCGGACCACCTCGCCTTCCGCCAGGGGCCGGGGCCGGTTCAGGTGGTCCATCATTTCGGCGTGGGGATCGATGCCGAGGAGGTGGAACATCGTGGCGGCGAGGTCCTCCGGCCGCACCGGGTCCTTGGCGGGAAACATCCCGCGCCGATCGGAGGCGCCATGGACATATCCCCGCTTCACCCCGCCGCCGGCCAGCAGGGTGGTATAGCAGTTCGGCCAATGGTCCCGGCTGGTCTGCTTGTTCAGCTCCGGGGTGCGCCCGAATTCGCCCATCCACACCACCAGCGTGGTGTCCAGCAACCCACGCTGGTCGAGATCCTCGAGGAAGGCCGCCAGGGTCTGGTTGGTCAGGGGCAGGTGATACTTCTCGATGATGGGAAACATGTGGGTGTTGTTGAACCCATGGGTGTCCCACCCGCCCGAACTGGTGCTCTGGCCCCCGATGCTCTCCGAGAAATACACCGAGACAAACTTCACCCCCGCCTCCACCAGGCGCCGGGCCAGCAGGCAGCCTTGGCCATAGGTCGTCCGCCCGTAGCGGTCCCGCACCTTGTCCGGCTCGGCCGCCAGGTTGAAGGCGTCCCGCAAGCGGGTGGAATGCAGCATGGACAGGGCCTTCTCGTAATACGCATCCAGCCCCCGGGCCAACGCCGCGTGCTCCAGCAGGCGCGACTGCCGGTCAATCAACTGCTGCAGCCCGCGCCGGGCGGCCAACCGCTCGAAGGTCACCCCGTTGGGCAGACTTAGCTCAGGCAGGGTGAAGTCGGCACCGTTCGGGTCCCGCGTGATGAGCAGGGGGTCATGCGCCTTGCCCAGGAAACTGGCGTGCTGCCCCGGCGTCACCGACCCGTCGGCCAGCACGTGCGGGTAGGCCACAAAGGTCGGCAGCTCCCCGCCCAGCGGCGCCGCATAATCCACCACCGACCCATAAGCGGGACGCAGGTCGAGGTTGTCCCGCAGCCGGATGTCGTCCACCGGCGGGGCATGGCCGGTCAACGCATAATACGAAGCCGAGTTGTGGTTCTTCATCGTGTGCGTCATCGAGCGCACGAGGGTCACCTTGTCCATCACCCGGGCCACGTCGGGCAGCCGCTCGCTCACCTGGATGCCGTCCGCGCTCGACGCCATGGGCCGATGCGGCCCGCGAATCCTCTCCGGCGCGTCCGGCTTCATGTCGAACATGTCCACATGGCTCGGCCCGCCAAACTGGTAGAGGAACACCACGGACTTGGCCCGGGCCTTGGGTCCGGAAACGGTCCGGGCCGCCTCCGCCTGGAGGAGCCGGGGCAGGGAAAGCCCCAGCAGGCCCAGACCGCCGACCTTCAGCAGCTGGCGCCGGTCCAGCCGGGCAGCCGGCAGGCCGGGACAGGCGGAGCGCAGGGAGGAGGACATGGGACGACCCCAACATGAAAAGCCCGGGTGCCCCCGGCACGCAAGCCCGGAAGAAGTTGGCGGGTTAGCGAGTCAGCGCGTGCCAGGCGGACCTCGCGGACTCACTCGCTCACTCACTCACCTGCGAACTCCCGAAATGGGGCGGGCGGCGTCCCGTGGGGAACGCCGCCCGCTGTGAATCGGATTGCTCTGGCCGCCTACTTCTTCTTGGCGTTGCCCTTGGCCTTGGCCTTGCGCTTCTCCTCGATGGCGGCCTGGGCCGCGGCGAGGCGCGCGATGGGCACGCGGAAGGGCGAGCAGCTCACGTAGGAGAGACCGGCCCGGTGGCAGAACTTGACCGAGTCCGGGTCGCCGCCGTGTTCGCCGCAGATGCCCAGCTTGATGTCGGGGCGGGTCTGGCGGCCCTTGCTGATGGCGATCTCCATGAGCTGGCCCACGCCGGTTTGGTCGAGGGACGCGAAGGGGTTCTTCTTCACGATCTCGAGCTCGGTGTAGTGGGGCAGGAAGCTGCCGGAGTCGTCGCGGCTCATGCCGAGGGCGGTCTGGGTGAGGTCATTGGTGCCGAAGCTGAAGAACTCGGCGGTCTCGGCGATCTCATTGGCGGTGAGGGCGCCGCGCGGGACCTCGATCATGGTGCCGACGCTGTAGGTGAGCTTGACCTTCTTTTCCTGCTGCACCTGGCGGGCGACGGCATGGACGACCTCGACCTGCAGCTCGAGCTCCCTCCTGAACCCGACGAGCGGGATCATGATCTCGGGCTTGGCCTTGATGCCCTTCTTCTGGCACTCGGCGGCGGCCTCGAAGACGGCGCGGGCCTGCATGGCGCTGATCTCGGGGTAGGCGATGCCGAGGCGGCAGCCGCGGTGGCCGAGCATGGGGTTGAACTCGTGCAGGTCATGGACGCGCTTGGCGATGCGGTCGGCGCTGATGCCGAGCTTGTTGGCCAGGGCGCTCTGCTGGGCGTGGTCGTGCGGGAGGAACTCGTGCAGCGGCGGGTCGAGGAACCGGATGGTGGCCGGGAGGCCCTTGAGTTCCTTGAACATGCCGAGGAAATCCTCGCGCTGGTAGGGGAGCAGCTTGGCCAGCGCCTTCTGCCGATCCTCGGTCTTCTCGGCCAGGATCATCTCGCGCATGGCGTCGATGCGGTCCCCCTCGAAGAACATGTGCTCGGTGCGGCAAAGGCCGATGCCGGAGGCGCCGAAGGCGACGGCGTTGGCCGTCTGCTCCGGGTTGTCGGCGTTGGTGCGGACCTGCATGCGGGTGGCCTGGTCGCACCACTTCATCAGCTGGCTGTAGTTGCGGAACTTCTCCGTCTTCTGGGCG